>NZ_CALHVM010000056.1 GCF_938039205.1 uncultured Campylobacter sp. | reverse complement strand
GGGGTTTGGGGGCGGAAGGGGCGACGCTTCGTAAGTAGAAACCCCTTCCGCCACCCAAGAAAAAGAAAAAGCTTAAATTTTAGAAAACTAAAGAATGTGTATCATTAAATTTGAAAACTAAATTTAGCATCTTAGAGGTGCGGGTCTCGGCGCGTCAAATTTAAAAACATATCCAAATTTGCCCCTTTCTAAAATTCGCTCGCAAATTTACTCAAATTTAACCCCTTTCAAAACAGAATCCAAATTCCAAGCCCGATTTTACGCGTTTTTAAACCTTAAAGCTGTATAATCGGGGTCAAATTTATCAAAAGGCGATACAGATGATAAAAGGCATTTCTGGCTCGCGCATGGTGATGGAAGCCCTGCGCGAGGAGGGCGTAGACACGGTTTTCGGTTATCCGGGCGGCGCAGCGCTAAACATCTACGACGAGACGTACAAGCAGAGTTATTTCAGGCACGTTTTGACGCGTCACGAGCAAGCCGCCGTGCACGCAGCAGACGGCTACGCACGTGCTAGTGGCAAGGTCGGAGTGGCGTTTGTAACCAGCGGCCCCGGCTTTACAAACGCGGTCACCGGCCTAGCTACCGCATACTCAGATAGCATTCCGCTTATATTAATCAGCGGCCAGGTTCCAACCTCGCTTATCGGCACGGACGCCTTTCAGGAGATCGACGCCGTAGGTATCTCGCGCCCGTGCGTGAAGCACAACTACCTAGTGCGCAGTATCGAGGAGCTGCCGCGCATCCTAAAAGAGGCCTTTTATATCGCTCGCTCGGGACGCCCGGGGCCCGTTCACGTCGATATCCCAAAGGACATAACAGCAGCCGTTGGGGATTTTGATTACCCGACAGAGATAAAGATGCCGACGTATAAACCGACCTACAAAGGCAACGCAAAGCAGATCAAAAAGGCGCTCGAAGTCATCGCCGAAGCCAAACGTCCGCTGCTATATCTAGGAGGCGGCGTCGTAGCGGCAAACGCTAGCGAGCTCGTGCGTAAATTTAGCGCAAAGACGGGCATCCCAGCGGTCGAAACGCTGATGGGGCTTGGCGTCCTAGCGCACGAGGATAAAAATCTACTCTCGATGGTCGGCATGCACGGCAGCTACGCAGCAAATATGGCGATGAGCGAGACCGATCTCATCATCGCGCTTGGCGTGCGGTTTGACGACCGCGTGACGGGCAAGCTAAGCGAATTTGCCAAACACGCCAAAATCATCCACGTCGATATCGACCCTAGCTCGATCTCAAAGATCGTAAACGCGCACTTTCCGATCGTAGGCGATCTAAACTGCGTCCTAGAGGAGATGCTGGAAAAAGTAACCGTAAACGAGCAAAATTTGACCTCGTGGCGCGAGATCTTAGCCAGGTACGACGCGCTAAATCCGCTGGATTACAAAGATAGCGACGAGATCATAAAACCGCAGTGGGTCGTGCGCGAAACGGCTAAAATTTTAAAGCAATCAGGCAAAGACGCAGTGATCGCCACCGACGTCGGCCAGCATCAGATGTGGGTTGCGCAGTTTTATCCGTTTGATAGGCCGCGCCAGCTGATAACTAGCGGAGGCCAGGGGACTATGGGCTTTGGTTTGCCCGCAGCCGTCGGAGCAAAGATAGCAAAGCCTGAAGATATCGTCGTAAATTTCACCGGCGATGGCTCGATCCTAATGAACATTCAAGAGTTGATGACTGCCACCGAGATAGATAAGCCCGTCATCAACATCATCTTAAACAACAATTTCCTAGGCATGGTGCGCCAGTGGCAGACCTTTTTCTACGGCGAGCGCTACTCCTCGACCGACCTTAGCCTGCAACCTGATTTTGTGAAGATCGCAGAGGGCTTTGGCGGAGCGGGCTTCGTGTGCCGCACGAAGGACGAGTTTCGCTCCGCACTAAAAGAGGCGATGGCCTGCGGTAAAACGGCGGTGCTAGACGTACGCGTGGATAGATTTGAGGACGTACTACCGATGGTTCCTGCGGGCGCGGCGATATACAACATGATCTTAAAAAGCAAGGAATAAAAATGAGCATAAGAAGAGTGATTTCAGTCATCGTGCTAAACGAGCACGGCGTTTTATCGCGCATTTCCGGGCTTTTTGCGGGGCGCGGATACAACATCGACACGCTCACAGTAGCACCCATCCCGGGCACCGAGCTTTCTCGTATCAGTATCGTCACTAGCGGCGACGAACGCGTACTAGAGCAGATCGTAAAGCAACTACACAAGCTAATACCGACCTACAAAGTCATCGAAAGCGGCGAATTTGTCGAAAAGGAAATGGCGCTCGTT
This sequence comes from uncultured Campylobacter sp., assembly GCF_938039205.1. Classification (GTDB taxonomy): domain Bacteria; phylum Campylobacterota; class Campylobacteria; order Campylobacterales; family Campylobacteraceae; genus Campylobacter_A. The sequence continues at coordinate 204,162 of NZ_CALHVM010000056.1, read as the reverse complement.
AAAATCCCGCTAAGCGAAAATTTCGGTGGACTGGACGCGATACTAAAGGCCTACAACGGCATCGTAGCCAACACCAACGAAAACTACATCGTCGTCATGGTCAGCGACGACGCGAGCAGGATAGAAAATTTCCTCAAAGCTATCAAAAAATTTAACCCAACAGATGTCGTTCGAGGCGGCTCGGTGCTAATGGATCTATGATGAAACTAAGCGAAATTTATAAAATTTTAGGACTGGAATTTAGCGGCGAGGAGCTAGAGATCACGGCTCTAAATTCGCTCTCAAACGCCGGGGCTAGCGAGCTAGGCTACTGCGACAGCGAGAAAAATGCTAAATTTATCGAGGGCTCAAAGGCGGGCGCGATTTTGGTCGCGTCAAATTTAAGAGATCTTGTCGGTGCGCAAAGCAGAGCAGTAGTGGTAGAAAACCCGCACCTTGCCTTTGCTATTTTGAGCGAGTATTTTGCAAAAGAGCTTCTAGCCTCCCAGCCGCAACCCGCTCAAATTTCGCCAAGCGCAAAGATAATGCCAAACGTCTACGTGGGCTCTGGCGCAGTTATTGGCGACAACACGCTCGTGATGGCGGGCGCCTACGTCGGCGACAACGTAAAAATCGGCGCAAACTGCGTCATCCACCCAAACGTCGTCATCTATAACGATACCGTGATCGGCAACGGCTGCCGCATCAACGCAAACGCCGTCATCGGTAGCGACGGCTTTGGCTACGCGCACACGAAAACGGGCGAGCACGTAAAAATTTACCACAACGGCAACGTCGTTTTAGAGGATTTCGTCGAGATCGGCGCATGCACGACGATAGACCGCGGCGTGTTTGAAAGCACGGTCGTAAAAGCATACGCCAAGATCGACAACCTCGTGCAAATCGGCCACAACTGCGAGATAGGCTACGGCTCGATACTCGTTTCGCAGGTAGGGCTCGCAGGATCGACCAAGCTGGGACGCAACGTCGTGATGGGCGGACAAAGCGGCTCGGCGGGGCATTTGAGAGTCGGCGACTTTGCCCAGATAGCAGCGCGTGGCGGCGTGTCAAAAGATATCGCCGGCGGTAAAAAATACGCTGGCGCATATCCGATAATGGAGCTGGCCGATTTTTTCAAACTGCAAGCTAAGATCGCGAGATTTTTTAAGAAAAACTAGATGAAAAAATATCTGATCATTTTTGGTATTTTTGGAATAGGTTTTTACATAGGCACATTGGCAGCCTATTTTTTAAAAGACGACATAAATAGCGAATTTTTGGGTCAGGTTGGAGATTTTTTAGGAGGTTTTTTAAACCCGCTATTTGCTCTTTTATCCTTTATAGCCCTTTTGATTACTATAGTTTTTCAATCCGAAGAATTAAAAAATTCAAGAGAGGAATTAAAGCTAACCAGAGAAGAATTGGCAAAAAGTGCTGAAGCACAAGAAAAATCATCTCAAATTTTTGAACAGCAAAGATTTGAAATTATTGGAAACAATAAACTCGAGTATAAAAGATTTTAAACAAAATAGTAAATGGTATCTTGAACCTAAAAATTTTAATATTCCTGATTCTAATGATCTTAGATGCGTTAAAGAATTTTCCAGTGTTGCAATATTAATATACCAGACATTAAGATTAATTGACGATTGCAACAAAAATCAAAATAATATCTATAGCAATATACTAAGATCTTGTCTGGATGCCGATATTCTACAGTTGCTATTGATAAATTGTTACAGCGATAATATTTATGGTATATATAAATTTAGAGATTTAATGAAAAAATACACATTACTAGAGCATATGCCTTTAATAGTATCCACAAAGATGAATCCTTTTATTACAATGAATTCTGAAGATTTTTTATTAAAAGTAGTAGTTCAATACATAAGAGATGGGCATGGGGAAATTTTTGGAGAAAATCAATATATTAAAAATCTGAATTTTAGTTCATAACCTATATTGCCCATATTTCATTTATAAAAAATGAAGCATAAATTAAGAATAATGATGTAACAAATAATCCAAATTTGACGCCGCAAATTTACTCGCCGCGTCAAATTTGAGTCAAATTTATGCTATTTTTTATAGCTTTTTACAAATTCACCGATCCTCTCGATACCTTTTTTGATACTCTCTAAATCAGTCGCAAAAGAAAGCCTAAAGTATCCGTCCATACCAAAACCAACGCCGGGCACCACGGCAACTTTCGCTTTTTCTAGCAGCTCTTTGCAAAATTTCATGCTATCAGGCTCGACCGCGGAGCAGTTTATAAAAAGATAAAACGCACCGTCAGGCTTAAGTACGCTAAGTCTCGGTATAGCGTTTATCATCTCTACGACCAGGTCGCGGCGCTTTTTAAACTCGCCCTTCATATACGCGATATCTTCGTCGGCTTTGCCCAGCAGCGCAGGGATGGCACCCGCTTGCGTTAGGGAGTTTATGTTGCTCGTGCTTTGGCTTTGCAGCTTGTTTACGGCAGCGTTTAGCTCCTTAAACGGGCTAGCCATGTAGCCAAATCTCCAGCCAGGCATCGCGCCGCACTTGCTTAGGCCGTTTATCGTGATCGTGCGATTAAACATATCCTCGCTCACGGCCGCGGTCGCGACGAATTCTCCCTCGTAGTTTAGCTTTTCGTACATTTCGTCGCTAGCTACTATGATTTTCGTGCCTTTTAGTACTTCGCCCAGTGCCTCTAGTTCTTTGCGGCTATATATCGCGCCAGTCGGGTTGCAAGGGCTGTTTAATACTAAAATTTTAGTTCTAGGAGTGATCGCCGCCTTTAGCTGTTCGGGAGTGATTTTAAAGCCCGTTTTTTCGCTAGTTTCGATAAAAACGGGATTGCCGCCGCTAAATTTGACCATCTCCGGGTAGCTCACCCAGTACGGGCTTGGCACGATAACCTCGTCGCCCTCGTCGATTAGCGCCTGAAATACGTTAAAAAGCGAGTGCTTCGCGCCGACGTTGGTGATGATTTGATTTGGCGCATAGTTTAGGCCGTTATCGCGCTTTAGCTTTGCGGCGATCGCTTCTCTTACTTCGGGCGTGCCGGCGACGGCGGTGTATTTGCCGCAGCCTTTATCCAGGGCGGCTTTTACCTCGTTTTTGATGATCTCGGGCGTGTCAAAGTCCGGTTCGCCCGCACCGAAGCTGATCACGTCCTCGCCGCGGGCTTTCATCTCTTTTGCCTTGGTGCTGATTTCGATGGTTAGGCTCTCACCTAGTACCTGAACTCTTTTTGATAGCATTTTTACTCCTTTTTGTAAATTTAAGATATAGTTTTTAGATAGCCGTTATCGTTTAAAAACAGATACATTTCGCCTAAAATTTGCTTGCGCTGCGAGTCGGTTACGAGCTTTGACTTTTCGATACGCTCGTTTAGGATGTCCTGAATCTCGTAGATGTCGTAGTCTAGATCCTCCATGATATCAAGGATAGATTGGCTCTCTAACAGGTGCGAGATTTCAAATCCATTCTCGTCTATCTCGATGGTCGCTTCGGTCGGGTGGGTAAAGAGATTGTGCTTCATACCCAGCACCTCCTGATACGCTCCGACTAGGAAAAATCCTAAAAAGTACTCTTCCTTTTCCACGTCTACGTCGTGCAAAAACAGAGGATTTTCCTCGTCGTCAAAGCCTATCTCGCCGTCACTATCGCACGTGATGTCCCACAGCGACGCCGAGCGGGTAGGGCGCACGTCTAGACGGTCAAGCGGCATGATAGGGAAATTTTGCTTTAAGCCCCAAAAATCAGGCAACGACTGAAATAGCGAGAAGTTTACGAGATAGCGCTCCTGTGCCTCCTCTTGCAGCTTTAAAAGCTCGGCGTTGTGCTGCTTAGTGCCTAGGATCTTAGCTGCTTTTTTGATGATTAGGTGGGTTAAAATTTCAGCGTTCGAGCGGTCTTGCAGATCTACGTAGCCTAGGTCAAACAGCGTGAGTATACTCTCCATATGATCGATGCTATCGTGCAGATACTCTATCGCATTTGACGGCTTTATCGTGCTTAGCAGGTCGTTTAGCTCGGTGATTAGCTGAGGATTTTTCTTTTTTAGCACGAGCTTTTCCTCGGTGTAGTCCTGGCTAAAGAGCTCCAAAACGGGCGCTACTAGCACAGCATGAGAAGCCGAGACGAAGCGGCCGCTCTCGATAAAGATATCTGGCTCCACCTCGTTTCGCTGCGTCGCCATCGTCTTTAGAAGATAGACCACGTCGTTGGCGTATTCGCTAAGCGTATAGTTTCGGCTCGAGTTTTCCTTAAACTGCGAGTACTCTATGGCTAGGCCGCCGCCCAAATTTATGGCTTTTAGGTTTTTTGCGCCCATTTTTCGCAGCTCGGCGTAGATATTTCCGGCTTCGATTAGAGCTTTTTTTAGCGGGTGGATTTCAGTGATTTGCGAACCGATGTGAAAGTGGATCATATTAAATCGATCGAGCAAATTTGCCTCTTTTAGCAAATTCACCGCTTCGATTAGCTCGGTCGCCGTTAGGCCAAATTTGGAGTTTATGCCGCCGCTTTTAGCCCAAACGCCGGATCCGCTGCTATGCAGCCTGATACGCAGACCGATGTTTGGCTTGGGCGCGAAACGCTCTTTTGCGATGGCGATGATGGCCTCAAGCTCGTTTAGCCCCTCGATCGTAAGAGTGATGTTGTGCCCCATCTCGGCCGCGATAAAGCCGATATTTATCATCTCTTTATCTTTAAAGCCGTTTACGGTTATCGGCGCACCTTCGTTATTATACGCCATCACCAGCAGCAGCTCGGCCTTTGAGCCTGCCTCCAGCCCGTAGCCGTATTTTTGGCCGTGACGGACTAGATTTTTTACAAAACCCGGATATTGATTTACTTTTAGCGGATAAACGGCGTTAAAGCTGCCTTTGTAGCCGAATTCGTTTTTCGCGCTCTCAAAGCTTTTGTAAATTTGCGAAATTTGCTTGTGTATGAGGTGGGGGAAGCGCAGCAATAGCGGGCCTCGGTAGCCTTCGCTCCTGATGCTTTTTACGATGTCGATGATGGCGGGCTTTGAGCCGGTATTGACGCAAATTTTACCGTTTTCGACGATAAAGTTATTGTTTCCCCACAAATTTAAACCGTAATCATACATTTAAAATCCTTTTAAGCTCCGTCTCCAAATCAACCAAATCAAGCGTTTTTTCGGCTTTTTCGCTCAGATCTTTTAGCCAAATTTTGCCGGATTTTAGCTCGTCCTCGCCGACGCAAAGGCAAATCCTAGCATTTGCGTTATCGGCCGCATTTAGGTGCTTTTGTAGTTTTTTAGGTTCGTAGCTTACTAGGACGGGGGTGCTTTTTCTTAAATTTATCGCTATTTTATAGACCGCGTCTAGCCCATCGGCATCCATCGCGCCGATATATAAGCCGTTTCTTGCGCTTTGGTTCTCGCGGCCGCCTAGGATTTCCATTATGCGCTCGATACCCATCGCAAAGCCCACTCCGTAGCTAGCCTTGCCGCCTAGGTACTCGACCAATCTGTCGTAGCGTCCGCCGCCTGCGACCGCGCTCTTTGCGCCGATCTCGTTTGAAACGAACTCAAACGCCGTTTTGCAGTAGTAATCAAGCCCGCGCACAAGCTTTGGATCTATCTCAAACTCCACGCCGTTGCCGCTTAAAATTTCTTGTAACTTTTTAAACTCGGCTGCACATTCGTCGTTTAGGCTACCGATTATCAGCGGTGCGTTTGCGTAGATTTTTTGGCAGCTTTCTACCTTGCAATCTAGCACGCGGATAGGGTTTGTGAGCTTTCTGCGCTTACAGTCCTCGCAAATTTGACCTTCGTGCGCATCTAAAAATTTAACCAGCTTTTCGCGGTATGCACCCATACTAGCGGCGTCTCCGAGCGAATTTATAAGTAGCTTAGTTTTGATACCCAGGCGCGAGAAAATTTCGTTTATCATCAAGATAACGCTCGCGTCCTCATAAACGCTAGGCTCTCCAAAGCACTCGCAGCCAAACTGATGAAACTCGCGCAAACGTCCTTTTTGCGGACGCTCATAGCGAAACATCGAACCGTGATAAAAGTACCGTCTCACGCCGCCCGCGCGGTCAAATTTAGCCTCGATAAAGGCGCGCACGACGCCGGCCGTTCCCTCCGGACGCAGACAAACGTCGTTTCCGCCCTTGTCCTCAAACTGATACATCTCCTTGCCCACGATGTCGCTGCTTTCACCGACGCTGCGGCGAAAAAGCGCTGTCTGCTCCAAGTGCGGAGCTAGCACGAACTCGTATCCGTAGTTTTTCGCGACCTCTTCGCAGATTTTGATTATCCTCTCGTAAAGTCCCGACTGTGGCGGCAAAACGTCCTTCATCCCCCTTAATGCGCTAATCATTTATAAACTCCTTTATCAAATTCGTTATTTTTTCTTCGTCCCAGGCGGCATCGATCGTGACGTAGCGTACGCCTAGTTTTTGCAAAATTCCCTCCATCGCGTCCTGCACTCTTAGCAGATAACCAAATCCGCGAGCCTCTATACCGTCCATCTGCGCGCGCGAGCCTAGGCGCGATCTTAGCGTGTTTTCGTCCGCTTTAAAAAATACTATTTTTTGCGGAAAATTTCCTTGCAGGGCGAATTTGTTTAAATTTAAAAGCTCCTCAAAGCTAAAATTTCCGCCCGCAAGAGCATAGGCCATACCGGAGACAAAGCCTCTGTCGCTTAAAATCATCTTGTTCGAGTTTGGTTTTATTATTTTACCGAAATGCTCGGCTCTATCGGCCAAAAATAGCAAAATTTCGGCCCTTTTATCCAGGTCGTTTTCCTTTAGTAAAATTTCGCGCAAATTTTCGCCAAGCTTCGTGCCGCCTGGCTCTTTGGTTACGATTGCTTGCGGGTAAGCCGCCGCCAGCCGCGCTATCTGCGTGCTTTTACCCGCGCCGTCGATACCTTCAAATAAAATATACAAATTTAGCCTTTCAAAGTTTCTAAAATTTCGCTCGGAACCAGCTTGCTGACGTCACCGTTATGGCTAAGAACGGAGCGCACGATCGAGCTTGAGATAAAGGCGTTTTTGAGGCTCGGCATCAGATAGACGGTCTCCAGCTCATCCCAAAGCGTGGCGTTTGCGTAGCCGATTTGTAGCTCGTACTCAAAGTCACTAACCGCGCGAAGTCCGCGGATCACGACGTTTACGCCGCAATTTTTAGCAAAATCTACAAGCAAGTTATCAAAGCCCACGACCTCGACGTTTTTTAGATCCGTCGTTGAGATTTTTACCATTTCTACCCGTCTAGCCAAGCTAAAATAAGGCTGCTTACTCTCGCTAGCCGCAACCGCGACGATGACTTTATCGAAAATTTTGGCCGCGCGCTTGATGACGTCCAGATGGCCGTTCGTGACGGGATCAAAGGTGCCGGGATAGATACAAGCTTTCATTTTTCGCCTTTAAATTTTAAAGGATGATTTTACTATTTTATGCCTAAAACAGGACTTTATCTTGCGACTGGCGTAGCTGTTTTTAGCCCCATCTTTTGTAAATTTGATGCTCGAGCCCAAGCAGATCAAGCCACTTGCCGATGATGAAATTTTCCATATCTTCAAGGCTATTTTGACCAGAATAATAACCCAAAACTGGCGGCGCGATAACGGCGCCGAGCGCGGAAAGCTTGGCCGCGTGCTCGAGCGCTAGCGTAGAAAACGGCATCTCTCTAACGCCCAAAATCAGCCTCTTTCGCTCCTTTAGTGCGACTGCGGCGGCGCGAGTTATCAGCGTGTCGGCAAAGCCCGCGTGGATTTTAGCAAGGGTGTTGATAGAGCAGGGCACGACGATAGTAGCGTCTATACCAAACGATCCCGAACTTGGCGCTGCGGCCAGATCGGAGTCATCGTGGATAACGGTGTGATTTTGCAAATCTTGCCAAATTTGATAAATTTCGTCTTGTTTTGCGTCTTTTTGAATGCGGTTTTTATCAAGATCGCATTGCTTTTGAAATTTACCGCGGTCAAATTTACAATTTTGCCCGTTTGCATCAAGAGCGTAGTTATCCAAACCTACTAATTTTAAACCGTTGTCGTCCAAACCTTGCGCATTATCTGTAAATTTCCCGCTTTGGTTTTGCGATCTTTCGTCTCCGCCTCCAAAATCTAGCTCGCCTTGAGCGGAGCTAAAATTTGCAAATTTTGCGTCTTCGTGATCTTTGTCAAATTTGGCGCTACTTTGGTTTGCGTTAAATTTTAAACCCGTCGCACCATTTTTATAAAAAATATCCGTAAAATTTAGCTCTTTTTCCAGTACGTTCATCGCGTCTTTGCTCACGCACAAATGTAGCTCACTTCTTTTTGCTATCTCGCAGGCGAGCTTTAGCCCAAGATTTACGCCGCTTGCACCGCTAATGCCTAGAAAAATTTTCATCTTATCATCACCTGTTTTTTTGAGACGATTTGAGCGCTGAATACCTTTTTATCGTTGTTTTTGACCTTAATGGTCTCACCTAGATTGCCGTTTTCTAGCGCCGTAACCTCGACGATGATGCTGAGCGCACCGTCGCTAAGCACCGCATTTACGCGCTCGCCTTTTTTAATGAGCGGCAATGGCGTAAACTGCCGCAGCCGTAGCACTTCGCCGCTTTTTATGTTTTGCTTCGTCGCTAGCCTCGCGTTTGGCGCCTCGCTCATCATGTCGGGACTAAACTCGCCAAGCTCGACCCAGTCTTTCGCAAAGTCGTCTATACCTAGCATCTGGCGCGTGGTGAGTGGCTTAGTAGCCCGCAAAACAGGCATTTTTGCGCTAACTTCGTATCTAAAAAATACGCTTGGCTGCGAGCCGTTTGGCGTGATAAAACTAGCCCTGAAGCTGCCTTTTGGATTAATTTTATTTACGTAAATTTTGTCAAATTTGTATTCGTGGAAGTTTTTAGGAAGTTCATTTTGAGGCTCGATAAGCGGAAATTTGACGAATTGTAGTCCCTTAAACTCGCTCGTAACCTCTTGTAAAAAGGCGCGCTGCACGAGAGCCAATGCATCGCAGTTTTTGACGAATATCGTCTCTCCGCCGCTTTTATCCTCAAGCTCTAGCCCGTGTTTTTTTAAAATTTCAGCTAAGTCTCGCGAATTTATTTTTGCAGCTTTGTTTTCGCCCAAATTTAAAATCTCGTCGTTTTTACCCGCAAAACCCAAGTCCGCAAGCGTTATTTTGCCATTTGAAACGCAATACATCGGCCAAAGTGCTAAATCTGACGAAAATAAAAAAATGGGAAAAAATAGTAAGAAAAAAATGGAGCGGGAAACGAGATTCGAACTCGCGACCCCAACCTTGGCAAGGTTGTGCTCTACCCCTGAGCTATTCCCGCACCGTTTGAGAAGTCGCAATTTTAGCAAAAACGTTTTCATTTGTCAAGAAAATTTCAAAATTTTTACGATTTCGCCCATTTTTAGCTCGCCGAGACTTTCGTTTGTTACCAAAACGGCGTTACTTTTAATGAGCGGAGTTATCATACCCGAGCCAAATTTATTATTATCCGTCACGCTAAATTTACCCTCGCAAAAGCTGCCCAGCACGATATTTTGGCGTCCCGATTTTATTTTTACGTCTTGATTTAAAACAGCGTCAAATTTTTCAAGCTGCGCGCCATTCAAAAAAGGAACGACTAGCAAAAAACACATCAAAAACGCAGCCATCGGGTTTCCCGGCAGGATAAAGACGATCTTTTTATCTTTTATAAAGGCTTTGCTCGGTCGCCCAGGGCGGATATTTACGCCGTCAAAAAGCTCGCTAAAACCCAAATTTAAAAGCGCCGTTTTCATAAAATCAGCCTCGCCCTTGCTTGCTCCGCCGCTTGTTATGATGACATCAAATTCAGCCGTTTCAAGCGCGTGAGTAGTGCTTTCTAGGTCGTCTTTTATGATGCCCGCGTACGAGCTAGCAAAGCCGAAGCTTTTAAGCAAAGACGCGATGCCCGCGCCGTTTGCGTTATAAATTTGCTCCTCGCTCGCGTTTTGCCACGGCTCGACCACTTCATCGCCGCTTGAAAATATACCGATCTTTAGCTCGAGCTCCACGCAGATGCAGTAGATGCCCTGAGCGGCGAGCATCATGACCCTTGCAGACGTTAAATTTTCGCCTTTTTTTAGCAAAATTTCACCCGCCTTGACCTCTTCGCCCTTATATCTTAGGGCGTTAAATTTTTTGACTTTACTTTGCGGCGAGAGCTTGCCGTCCTGTAAAACCGCATCTTCAAAAGGCACGACCGTGTCGGCATTTGTCGGCATTTTTGCGCCGGTCATTATCTTTACGCATTCGCCTTTTTTTAGCGCGATTTCAGCCTCATCGCCCGCCAGCACGGTTGACGCGACGCTTAACGGCCCATTAAAATCGTCAAATTTAAGCGCGTACCCGTCCATCGCGGCATTGTCAAAAGAGGGCAAATTTTTAACGGCAACTACGTCCTGTGCTAAAATTTTGCCCGTCGCACGCTCAAGGCTTACAAACTCGCCGTAGCCGTCAAATTTAGCTTTTTCTAGGATCAAATTTTGAGCAAGCTCTAGCGTCATTTTACTCCTCCAACCTGCGTATTTTTGCGCCCAGAGCCGCTAGCTTGCGCTCTAGCCCCTCGTAGCCTCTATCTAGGTGATAAATTCTGTGCACGCGGCTAGTTCCGTTTGCAGCAAGAGCGGCTAGCACTAGGGCAGAGCTTGCGCGCAGATCGGTAGCCATCACGTCTGCGGCATTTATCTCGCCTCCGCCGTAGATCGTCGCGATGTGGCCGTTTAGGCGGATGTCCGCACCCATACGCGTGAGCTCGCTAACGTGCATAAAACGGTTCTCAAAAAGCCTCTCGTCGATCGTGCTGACGCCATTTGCCACGAGCGAGAGCGCCATAAACTGCGCCTGCATATCGGTCGGAAAGCCCGGAAACTCAGTCGTCACGATCTCGACCGGATTTACGTTTTTAGCCGGCATTATCGTGATTTTATCGCCATCCACGACGGTTTCAAAGCCCATTTGGTTAATTTTAGTAAGCACGGCTCGTAGATGCGCGGCGTTGGCGTTTATGATAGTAACCTGCGAGTTCGTGATCGCCCCGGCGCAAAGATACGTGCCAGCCTCGATCCTATCGGGGATGACCGTTATCTCGCCCACATCCAGCAAGCGCCTATCCGTACCCTCGATCACGAGCTCGTCCGTGCCGATACCCTCGATCTTCACGCCTCCAGCTGCCAAAACCTCACAAAGCTGCACCACCTCGGGCTCTTTAGCGACGTTGATTAGATGCGTCGTGCCGTGAGCGAGCGCGGCAGCCATTATGATGTTTTCGCTGCCCGTTACCGTGATCTTGTCAAACACGATCTGCGCGCCTTTTAATCCGTCAGGTGCGGTAGCGACGACATAGCCTTGTTTTATCTCGATATTTGCGCCCATTTTTTCAAGCGCGCTTAGGTGTAGATCGATCGGTCTTTGTCCGATCGCGCAGCCGCCGGGCAGACTCACCTCGCAGTGGCCAAACCTGGCTAGCAGCGGGCCAAGAACCAGGATGGAGGCACGCATTTTACGCACGATGTCGTAGTTTGCCTTTGTGGAGCTAACGTAGTTTGAGTTGATTTTTAGAGTGTGATCGTCTGCAAATTCGCACTTTGCACCCAAATTTACAAGCAGAGTAGCCAATGTTTTTATATCCGCAACGTTTGGCATATTTTTTAGCGTAACGTCGTTTTTTATGATTAGAGCCGCGGCTATGAGGGGCAGGGCGGCGTTTTTCGCACCGCTTATGGCGACTTCGCCGCCTAGTTTCGCGTTTCCTTCGATTTCCAAATAATGCATCATCTTAAATCCTTAAATAAAATCCAAAGTATAGTAAAATTTAGCTTATAAATTTAAATTTATGCCGATATTTACCGATTTATTTATATAATCTTGCTTTTAGGCGGCTAGTTTCCAGCGCTCAAATTTACCGCAAAACGTCGCCTTAGATAAAAAATAGGATAACAAAATGAAATTTACGATTTTTTTACCGCTTGCGTCGATTGCCGCTTTGATTTTTAGCGGATGCGCGAACAATGCGCCCAAAATTTACCCGACCGATCAAAGCGGACAGATCTTAAACGCGAGATTTTTAAACTCACAACAAGACGTGTTTAACGATCTGGGCGGTATCGCACTTTCAAATTTTATGCAAGGATTTTTAGGCAAAAAAGATGGCGGAGACTGCTCAGGCTTCGTCTCGCTAGTAAATAAAAACATAAACAACGTTTACTTTTCCGAGACGAATTTGCTCAAATTTTACGGCGAACAAGGATCGAAATCGCAAGCTATTTATAATTTTTATAAAAAGCGAAATTTGATCTCGCAAACAAGCCCGAAGCTCGGAGATTTGGTGTTTTTTAACAACACCACAAGCCAAACCAAAGGCAAAAATAAACAAATCATAACGCACCTTGGCATCATAGACCGCATAGAAGACGATGGAACTATAAGATTTATGCATAATACCAGAGGCAAAAACAAAAGTGGATTTATAAATCTATTTCAAAAAAATAGCCACAAAATAGGCGGCAAAGAGGTGAACTCATACATCGTGGCGTGCAAGGGCGGCGACGCTACCTGCCTAACGTCAAACAGATTCGCCGGCTTTGGCAAGGTTAGTTTTTAGCTAAATTTATGTCTAAATTTTATATGATAAGGCCTTTAAAAAGGAGCCGTTTTTGAAAGCCACAATATCGCTCATCGCGCTAAATTGTCTAATATTTTTTGCCGTTTACTGCGGCATCTGCGGAAACAACGCGACGCTTGGGCTAAATATGTTTTTTATAGACGGACTTTTCGTTTGGCAGCCCGCTACCTCGATGTTTATGCACGCAAATTTGGTCCATCTGCTGATGAATATGGCGGTTTTGTATCAGTTTGGATCGCTTCTTGAGCGGTACTACGGCAGCGAAAAATTTGCCGTCATTTACTGCATCGGAGGCGTTTTAACCTCGCTACTTAGTTTTATTTATATTTATGTTATGTTTAAAACCAACGGAACTTTTATAAATTTAGTCGGAGCTAGCGGCGCGATCAGCCTGCTGCTAGGCGTTTTGGCGTTTTTAGACGCAAACAGCCGAAAGGGGCTAATAATCGCTATCTTGCTAATGAGCTTCGCGCCCGTAGCTATGGGCGTAAACGTCGCCTGGTACGCGCATATTATCGGCTTTGCGCTAGGATATTTCGGAGTAAAATTTAAGGTGATAAAATGAGATTTTTCGATCAAATTTGGGAAATTTTAGAATGCGGCGACAAGGAGCTTAAATTTGATAAATTTAGACGATTTTATGCCGAGTATAAGGCAGGTAAATTTGACGCACAGATAGAAGAGGGCGGCAAATTTGACAAGATAAAACAGCTCGAGCGCCCAAGCTACGCGGCATTTTGCGAGGTCGTAGCGATGAGAGAAATCGGCAGTAAAAAGCAAGCCGACAAACAAAAAGCCTTCCTTCATTCGATCGCACACATCGAATACAGCGCCGTAGATATCGCGCTAGATGCGGCATATCGCTTCCGCGCGCTACCAAAAGCCTACTATGACGACTGGCTAGAGGTTGCAGAGGATGAGATCAGGCACTTTAAGATGATCGAGGAGCATATGGCTAAATTTGACGTGAAATACGGCGATTTTACCGTACACGACGGGCTTTTTATCGCTCTGCAAAACACCTCCTCGTCGCTACTTGAACGTATGGCAGTGCTGCCTAGATATATGGAGGCAAACGGCCTTGATGCAAATGCGTTTATGCTAAAAAAACTAGAAACCGAGTGCGAAAAAGACGAAAACAAGGCGCAGCTTTGCGAAATTTTGCAAGTTATCTTAGACGAGGAGATCTCGCACGTCTCAAAGGGCGATCTGTGGTTTAAATTTGCCTGCGAAAACGAGGGTGTAAGCCCCGAAATCTACGCGCAAATCGTGCAAAAAATCTACCCTAAAGCCTTTTTGCAGTCTCGCGAGCTAAACGTGAGCGCGCGCCTAAAATCAGGCTTTAGCGAGGTGGAAATCGAGCACATAAAAAATATAGCAAAAGCCGGAAAGGCGGAATAAAATGAAAAAAATCTACTTTATCAGGCACGCAAAAGCCGTAGATGAGGGTGAGGGTAGCGACTTTGAGCGCGATCTAAGCGATCGGGGCAAAAAGGATCTGGCGCTGATGTACGAACGACTAAAAAAGCATGAGGTTAGGGCAGATGCAATATTTTCAAGCCCCGCCAAACGCTGCGCTAAAACAGCTCAAAAGCTAGCCGAAGCAGTCAAATTTAAGAAGAAAATCAAATTTAAAGACGAGTTATACGGTGCACAGACGCACGAGCTTTTAGCCTTTATAAGAGAGTTTGACGACAAATTTCAAAGCGTTTTTATCATCGGACACAACGACGCGATAACGGAAATTTGTGAGCTTTTAAGTGATGCTGCGATCGGAAATATACCTACATGCGGCATTTTTTGCGTCGAATTTGACGGTAGCTTCAAGGATCTAAAAGAGCACGGCGCAAAGGCTCTGTTTTTTGACTACCCAAAAAAACATAAAAAATAGGGCTATTAAAAGCTCTATTTTCTCCTTCATTTTGTTAATCCAATTTACTTCATAAAATTTGCCTCAAAAAAACACACAATAGAGTGCAAAATATTTAGTAAAATAAGCATAAAAATTATCAGTTAAATTTAGCATGAAATTTGATGGATAAATTGTTTTAATTCAAAAGGTAAAACGTTAAGAAAAACCATATTTTCGGCATTTGCTGAAGATATTGAGGTAATACAAAAGAGATATAAATATTTATTTGAAAATTATAGTTTTCAATACAAAATAGCAAAAATAGTCTGCATTTTACTTTTTGACCTATTATTATAAGCATTAAACTATGTATCATAAAAATTGAGTAGTTTTTATATTTTTTATCCAAGATAAGAATTAAATGATTGTTTTTAGTAAGCCGCAAGAAAATTTAAAAGACAAAGCAATAATTTACTCAAGATCTAACGATTTAAATTTTATCTCTAAAAGTTTTTGCTCATATAATTTATATGCAAAACCACTTAAAGCAAGAAAATATAACCAAAAGAAAAGCAAGGATAAATAAAAAAGATTTGTGAAAAAGGGTTAATTATAAATGAATAAATGGTGCGCTCGAAGGAATTCATATTGTTAAGATAGCACCATTAAATACAGTATATTTTTTATATTAAGATTTTAAAATATCCGCAAAAATATCCGTTTGTTTTTTTATTATGTATTTTTTATAAAATTTAGGACAATCTATGTTACCTTTTTAAACAAAAAAGGATGCCAAATGAACCTATCTCCTGAGCTATATCTCAAATTTGCTAAAGACGTTGAACCTGAAATTTTTGAAAACAAGACGCCTAAATTTCACCTTGAGATTATCCGCTTTATCGACGGCGACGGACAATACAAGGCCGTGGCAGTTTTTCGCGGCGCCGGCAAAACTACCCTACTAAATAAAATTTATGTATTAAGCCGCCTTTATTTCGCCGCCGAGCCTTTTATCATGATCGTTTCGGCCAACGAAGACAAGGCTACGGCGTTTTTAGAAGCCATCAAAGGCAGTATCGACAAAGCGGCTGCTAAAGGTTACGCCATAGCCCGCGGTAAGGCTTGGAATAAAGGGTTTATCGAGGTTATTATAAATCAAGGGATAAAGGATGAAGGCGGCAAAAGTATAGAGAAAAAATGCTACGTCGTCTCTCTCTCGGCCGGGCAAGATCCTCGCGGTATAAATATCGACAACATGCGCCCTACGCTACTAATCATAGACGACCTGGAGAGTAAAGTCGGCAGATACCCTATCGACTCAAACGCCAACCGCCAAAAGCTTCGCAGCTGGTTTTATGCCGACTTGCTCCCTACTCTGCACCCTACGCGCGGCAAGGCCGTGATACTGGGTACTATACTGCACGAAGACAGCATCCTAAACAACATCGTAAACAACACGGAAGAGATGGACGCCAAACAAGACTGGATCTACATAAAAATTCCAATCATCAGAAACGGCACGAGCTCATGGCCGTCTCGTTTCCCGGTAGAAAAAATCAAAAAGATACAAAGCACCCTAGTTTCAAAAGGGCTAGCTAATGAATTTTACCAAGAGTATATGTGTGCGGCTATCGACCCGCAAAAGGCTATCTTTAAGCGCGAATATTTTAGGTACTTTAAAGGGGTGGAATACAGGGCTAACGAACCGTTTACCACCGTTACGGTAACAGACGGGGTAAACAAACAAGAGCTAAAAATCAGACGAGCCAACAAAATAGAGCTAGAAAGCGGAGAGAAAATTTGGCTAAAAGAGTGTCAAATTTATACCGTAGCCGACATATCAAGCGGGAAAGGCAGAGACCAGACAGCCTATGTTACCTTTGCGATCGATAGGCAAAATAGGCTTTTTATCATCGACATCACGAGTGGGTACTTTACGCCATTTGAGCGAAGCCTACGGATAATCGAAATTTATCTCACCTTTAATCCCGCGCGCATCGGCATAGAAAAGGCCGGCATGCAAAACGACTTTTTCTACACGATCGACACTATCCAAAAACTAACTGGCGTAAATTTGCCGATAGACCCGCTTAGCCACGGCGGCAACTCTAAAAACAAACGCATCTCAAATCTAGAACCCTACTACCGCACAAGGCAAATTTATCATAATGCAAATTTAAACGCTACCGACGAACTAGAGGCACAGCTGCTTGGATTTGACCCAGAGACGGAGAGTAAGAGCGACGATATCATGGACGCGGCAGCATATATCTTGCAATACATTGCAGGGCGATTTTTTGACGAGAGCTATGATGAAATTTACGATGATTACGTAGAGGAGGAAAGCTGGGTGTAAGGCTAAACCGAGCACGGCGGGGAGCAGTGGCCGCAAGCCCCAACGCTGGCGCGCCCAAGAGGAAGTCTCACAAAAAGGTAAAGTTTCATAAAAGTATCGACCAAATTAGATAAAAAAGCGCTATTTTAGGGCTTTGCAAGTGAAATTATAAGTAAATTTTATAATAAAAAAGTTTGAAAATTTTGAAATTTTAAGGGTGACGGTAGTATTGTAGTGCGCAGGGCGAGTGGGTTCATAGCCCCCCCCTATAACATCTAAATTTACCCGCTCGCTCCGATCGACTGCCGCCAGCCTACCAACCACGCCGCCGCAAAGCTTAAAAAATAAAACTAACCTACCCGAGCAAAAGCCGCCCTAACCTTAAACCAAATCGCCGTTTTTCGCCCAAATTTAGCTAAATTTGCCCGCCCCAACCTTAAGCCGCTTTTCTTTACCGTGCGAAAATGCCCTATTTTAGGCACTCTTTAAAAAGTAGTATTGAAAAGTATTCTTTTCGTAACCAAATTTCCAAACCGTTTTTCGCAGGTTTTCGGCTCGCGAAGCTTAAGCCGTTTTCGAGCAAAGCTACCCGAGCAAGCCGCCATGTCCGCCTATTTTTTCGCAAACCGCCGCAAAAATATCAAAAACGGGCTGGGTTTAGCTTCCAAAACCCGCGCACTCGCCCCGCCCCGAGGGATTACCTCATTATTTGCCCCGGCTGTTTTGTGCGTTCGCGTTTGCGTTTGCGCCGTAAGAGAAAATGCCAAGCCGCCCCCCCCCCGCGTCCGCATCGCTTGCCGCTTGTGTCGTTTCAAACTCGCGCGATCGCCGACGCTTGGCCCATTTAATACCCCGCATGCACGACCAAGCTTAAGCAAATTTTGGCTAAAATCGCGCAAATTGCATAAAGGGCCGTAGATGAACCAAGATGAACTCGAGGCGATATTTTCTAAAGACAGGCTAGCCGGATACTCCAGTGCTGACGAGCACAGGGCAAATTTTTTGCTTATCCGTGAGCTGGCGCCAAAGCTGGGTATCATCGAGATCGCGACTAGAAACAGGGTCGCGCAGATTTTGGACATCAACGATGGCGCGTTTATCTCTCATCAGACCTTCGGTTACTGGGCGCAGCTCATCAACCGCCGCAGCATTCATAACCTGATTTTAGATCTTAGAGGCGTAGATTTTCGCAAATACTCAAAGACAAATAGAAAAACCAAGCTAAGAAATTTTTACAAAGTCAGGATATGCCTCGATCTTTTGGTTTCGATTAGAAACCGCGCTTTTCACTTTGAAAATTTATATAAAACCAACGACGGCAAACCTCGCGTGAGCACGTTAAGAAACGGGGAAGTGACAGGCATAATGCCGCAAAATTTGAGTATCTTTTTAGACGATATTATGGGATGTTTTCATGAGGATTTAATAGGATATTTAAACGAGAACGGCGAGAAAGAGAAGCTCTCGCCTTTAACTTCGGACTAATTATAGCTCAAATTTCTAAAAAAGTAAAGAAAATCGATCACTCCCCAAACTTAAATTTAAAGCCTCCAAAAGCCCCGCCGCCCTGCTTGCCTTGCTTTAGCAGCTCGATATCTAGCTTCACGCCGTCTGCGGTCGCGGCGTCTTTTATACGCTTAAATTTAGCTTCCGCCCTAGCCTTAGCCTCGCGCAGATCTTGCACGCTTAGCTTTGCGATCTTTTCGTTATGGGCTTTGGCTTTTTCTACCTTTTCCTTATCTTTGGAGTCGGGCACTTTGACCGGCACGAACTGCTCGTACTCCTTGCGAGCCTTTTTTAGCTCCTTGCCATACTCTTTTTTCTTGTCGAAACGCCTCACGCCCACGCCCCTTGCCATTATACCGCCGTATCCTAGATCGTCTTTGTTGTAGTCTTTAGGCGCTACGTCTAGCCCCGTGACGTCAGCCGTAGCTTGCGCGCCCAGCTGCTGCCCGTAGCGGCCTAGCGGAGAGATCGGCGGGAAATAGCTTTTGGTTAGCTCGAGCATTCTTTTGGTTAGTTTCTCGGTGGCCGAGTCCTCTTCGCCCTCTATCTTATATCCTAGCGTACTTTTGCCGCTTGCTATGTTTATGGCGCCGCCGACGAAGCCTCCGTTAAACTCTAGCTTGTCAAATCCGTCAAACCTAAAGCCCGGCACCAAGCGCCCGGAGTTGAAATACCAGTCCGTATTCCCCACCCTCATCCAACTTTTTACGCCCACCAGGTTTGGTAGCGCGCCGCTTTCGGCCCACTCAGGCTTTGCTAGATTGTCGTTTTCATTATCCGCCCCCAGCCATGCGCTGCCTCCGCCGTAGGCTAGCACGGCTTGCATCATCAAAAATCTATCCGGACGCTTTAGCGCAGCCTTTACGACCATCGGAGTCGATTTTACGGCATAGTGGAGAAACGGCTGCACTCCGCTTTTATCCAGCAGTTTTAGCGTGCCGTTAAAGTGAGTTGAGTAGTCCACGTACGAGTATTGCGCGTCCTTCATCGCCGCCTTTAGCTCGTCCGCGCTAAATTTGCTAAAGTCGTTTACGTCAAAACCCTTGTCTTTAGCGATCAGCTCTAAATTCTTCTTAAACCTCGCGATCTTAAATACCTTATCCTCCATCGAGTATAGATATCTAGCCTTGTCGCCCAGATAGCTACCCTCGGCCATATATGCGTTTTTTAGCGCCTTTGTTAGGATATTGCCGCCGGTGCCCCTTTGTAGCGGCCGCACCAGCCCCTCGAGGTCGCTTAGGTGGCTATCAAGCCCTAGCGAGTTGGCTAAATTTTCCCATTTTTTAAACTGCCGACTCCCGCTTACCCATGCGGCCGTAGTCTTTACCGCCTCGTTAAAGTCCCCGTGCAAAAACGCCAGCGCCATATTTGAGCCGAAGTTATAAAGGTGCGTAAAAGGATTTTTAACCGTCACGTTTACTTTGATATGATCGATTAGCTTGTAGTATGATCCGTTAAATTTCGCCATCTCGCGCCCTAGCATCTCAGCTTCCGCTAGAGCGTTTGCGACGTCCTCGGGGACGTATTTGCCCGCTAGCGCGCCGTATTTCTTTATCCCGCCGCCCGCGCTTTCGTCGCTTATCCTTACCCATTTTAGCCCCTCGGCCCCCTCAGGCGGCGCGTCTTTGGCAAATTTATCCGCAAAAAGCTTTAGGGTTTGGGCTTTAAGCAGCTGCTTTTTTTGCTCTAGGATCGTATTTGTGACCGCAAAGGCTGCATCGTCCTCTATCTCGCGCAGTTGCTTTTGCTCCCAGCTCATCTGCTTTCTAGCAAAAAACTTGCTCTGCCTGAGCGCCTTTGCGATACGGCTATTTTCTTTGGCTTCGTCTAGGTGTTTTTTGTAGTAGTGTTTGACGTAGTCTTTGATGACGTTTTTTGACTCTAGCGCACCAGCATCCACCAGGGCCTGCGCTCCGTCGTCTATAGTCTTACGCACTTTTTCGTATAGCGGCCTGACGTACTCCGGTAGCTCGCCAGGATCCATCTCGCCGTCTAGCGCCTTAAACATCGCTTTTCTGTTGCCTAGGCTTAGCTTGCCTAGATACTCTTTAAACTGCCCTGCTTGCGTATATATCGCCGCGGTCGTTCTGTGATACTCGCCTAGTAGCTCGTCGATCTCTTTGGCGTGATCGCGCACGTCTAGCAGCTTGCCGGCAAACGGGATATTTTCATCAGCCCACTTTGCGGCCTTGTCTAATCCCTCGCTCGCCTTTTCAAATGCGCTATCGACTTTCAGCGCCCAGCGATCAAGTAGCTTTCCCGATCTTTCTTGGATTTGTTTTAATGGACATTTTTCATTACTCATTTTTTACTCCGCAGACGAGCAAAGCCCGTCTTTGCGGGCAAGGCTTGGCGCCCTGCACCCGCACTGAAGCCCTACCTTACGGCGGGGACCCTTTTACTTTGCAGACGAGCAAAGCCCGTCTTTGCGGGCAAGGCTTGGCGCCCTGCACCCGCACTGAAGCCTTAGCTTACCTTTGGTCGCTACCGTCGCTACGCTTGAGACGCCTTACGGCGGGGACCCTTTTACTTTGCAGACGAGCTTAGCACAGGCTTAGCCCGTCTTTGATATTTCCGTCCTCGTCTAAATTTTTAGCCTTAAACTCTTCAAATTTAGCCACGGCCGCTTTGTCTCCGCTCTGAGCCGCCTTTTTTAACTTATTTAGCTCCGCAGTCTTTAGTATCGCCTCTTTTTTGATAGGGTCTAGCTCGTTGCGATACGCCGCTTTTACCTCAAAACTCATATTTTTAAGCCTTGCCGCGTCGCCCGTGCCTGCTAGCTCCTCCAGCGCGCTTTGCTTTACGGGGATGTTATCTATCTGCGATTTTGCGTATGCGTCTATTCTTAGGCTTCCATCCTGCGCGATATCGACGAAAAATCTCTTTTTATCCCCGTCTTTGCTGGTCTTGTCAAAGTAAATTTTACTATCGCTAATTACTTTAAAGTCTGCGTTTTTGATATCGTTTTTTAAGACGGCTAGCTGTTTATCGCTTAGATTTACGCTTTTGCCGAGCTCTTGGGTTGTTATCTCTTTCGTATCAAATTTACTTATCAACCCGGCTTTAAAATTTGAGTCGTTAAAGCTCTCTCTTCTCATTGCCGCTATACTCTCGTCCAGCTCACGCTCTACGTTTGGATGCTCTCGCTTTATCTCTTCTATCTTGCGGCCATGATAGACTTTTTCTTCGTTTTGCTGTATAATACCCTTACCGTCCAAGGAGTGTTCTATTGGGCTTTTAGCCGCAGAGCCTTGGACGTATCTTACTTTACCTTCTCTCGTTATCAGCTCAAATTTTCTATTTTTCATCGGATAGTTAGAAACTACGTCTAATCCCCCGTCTCTTTCCTTGATCACGGAAGCAAATTTAACGACGCCGTCTTTATCTCTAAAAGGCTTAAAGAAAAACGTAGTATCTTCAAAATCCACCACAAACGCGGGTCTTTCAAGAGTTGGTTTTATTAGCCCCAAGAAATTCTCTCGCCCTTTAAATTTAAGTTTATTAAATTGGCGACTTTCAATACTAACTTCCCCTATCGGCGTATCTACCTTGCCGTTTGGAAACTCGGCCTTAAAATTTTCTAGGCTATACTCTTTTTCTATGAACGGCTCGGCTTCTTTTCTTATGGCCGTCTCATTGATACTTCCGTCTTTTAGGATATACTTTTTCTCGAGTTCTTTACTTAAATTTATACCGTCCTCTTTGCTCACGATCGTTTCGTTTGGGTTCACGTCAAAAGTTTCGTGCGGATGGGCTTTGCCGTCTAAATTTAGCCTATTTTGCACGTTTCTAGCTTCTGCTTCTCCGTGTATTTTTCGATAATTTTCTTGCAAAGTCTCTTCGGTTATTGCGTTTTGCTCTGCGTTTGCGGCTTCCCTTAACTCTCTTATTTCGTGGTCTGCCCTATATCCTTCATCGCTAAACGCGCGCATTTGTTTTAGCAATCTTTGCGCTTCAGGGGTATCTTTTAGTCCGCCGTCAAAAAGCTTTATGTATTCTTTTTGTAGCGGAGCGTATTTTTCCCATGCGTCATTGCTTATTTTTTCTAGCCTGGCTATCTCGCTTTCATATCTTTTCTCGATATTTTTGGCCGCGACATTCCATACGGTATTAAAATCTCCGCCCCTGGCAAAGTCTTCTATCTCTTGTATAGCGTGTTGCACTTCGTGTATGAGCGTTGATTTGTCGCCAAGATCGCTTAGCCCTATTTCGTTACGCGCCGGATCATAATACCCTTCCGCTCCTGATTTGTAAATATTCGGGCTATCGCTAAAGTTCCCGTCGTTTTTTACGTGCTTGATTTGAGCGCTATCAAAGACGACGATTACGTTATCGTCGATTTTTATACCGTCGTAGCCTGCCTTTTTTAGCTTATTTCGTAAAAAATTCTTGCCTACGTCGTAGTCGTTTTTGTTTAGTACGGCGGCTAAAACGTCTACTTCGCCCGTAACATACCTGTCGTAATATTTATCGTAAATAAAATGTGCCAACTCGTCATTGCCAGCGTCCCTTAGCGTATGCACGTCGTGAACTAACATTTGATTAGGTGTTTGAACATACTCGCCGTTTTTATCGTAAAGCATAAATCCCAAATGATCTTTATCGGCTATCCTAAACCCGCGCACTTTTAGTTTTTCCATAGCCTTTCGCCAAATTTGACGTTCGGTTTGGAACTCCTTAAAACCCTTTTCGCTTAGCCCGAAAATATTTTTTAACGTATCGTAATCATTTATTTTTTCTATTTCAAAAGGTTTTGTGATTTTTAAATACCCGGGTATCAGCTCGGCGCTTGCATATTCGTTCGCCTGCTTTTGACTTGCGGTAAACCAAAAACCGTAGCCGCTGCCTTCAGGCTGCCTTTTGAAAATATTGAGCCCACCCTCGTTGCTTCCGTGATAAAACACTTTCGGGCTTCCGTCGGCGTTTTTAGTGATAGCAGAGCTGCCTTTGTGCCACTCTTTCAAATTTACGTCATATTTGACTTGCGGGTTGCGAAACTCCATAGGCTTTTTAAGGTTTCTATTAGAGTAGAAGGATATAATGGAATTTGGATGGGATGCGGAGATCCCGTCCGCTTTTTCGTATACCACTACTCTAAATTTTACCCCGTTTCCGTCGGCCCATTCATAAATTCTTCCGCCGCTTTCGTCAATAAAAGGTTCTTTATATTTTTGCAAATACTCTCTTATGTTTTTACCGACGCTTAAAAACTCGTCTTGCGTTATCGCACCTTGGGCACCAGGGTCTAAATGCCTTTTGATATGGACGGCGCCGCCTTTTTTATTTGAGCCTTTTCCAAGAATCAGGGCATCATCTATCTTTTGCAAGTCTTGTCTGACTAAAGTGGCCGTCTTGTTGTTGTAAGTTACGTTATATATCCCGCGCTTTTCTCTTTGCGCCGCGTCTTTTACGCTAAGAGCCGCGCCGCCCGGCGTTTCGTCCCCTATTTTTACGACCCTAACGTCCTTTAGTTCGGGATATGCCTTAAACAGCTCCTCGTGATCTAGTAGCTCGCCTAGCCTTCCTCCGCTTTGAAACCCCGGATTTAGCTTTGCATTGCCGTCTCCTATCTCAAATTTCCACGCCCCGTCTTTGTCCTTAAACCACCCCGTCTTTTGCCAAATTTCTACCTCGTCCGCGCCCTTTTCTAGCATCGCTTTAGCCTGATCTAGTTTGCCGACGTTTGCGGTGATTGCCTTCTCTCCGGCAAAGGAGTTTAGGCTCACGTCTTTACCGTCTTTATATAGCTTGCCAAGAAGCTGAGGATTATGATTTGCCATATTTGGAAGCTTATCTGCTGCGCCTAAAATTTTATTATATAGCTTTGGTGTCATCTTCCTAAATGCTATACTTGCACCCTTTGAGCCAAGCATTCCGTAAAGAAAACCCTTTGCGAAGTTTTCAGGGCTAAAATTCCCCTCTTCATCGGTTGAATTTAGCACACCACCCACTATGCCACTACCTAGATGAGCATTTGAGTTTGCCGCTAACCTGCCGCCGACACTAGCGCTGCTTCCTTGTTTTTCCACCATTTGCTTTGTTGCAGCTGCGGCATCAGCCTCGCCATCTGCTTTAGCGGCCCATTGTTGCTCCATTTGCTCATCGCTCTGGGCTGGCCGCTTTGTCTGGCTAGCATTTGTAGTATCCCGTCGGCCTTGGCGTAGTATTTGCTCATCGCCTGCTTGTCGTCCGCCTGCTCGGCTTGCATTATCGCCGACACTAGAAACGCTATCTCGTAGTCCGTTAGCTTCTTTTTCATTGACTAAATTTCCTTTTTGGGATATAATGGATTTATCTTGGTAGCCCAAACCTTGATTTTCGAGTTTGCTACCTGGCCGGGTGAAAGTTTGGATAATACCGGCATTCCCAGATTTTTCTTCGCTCACTTTTGCAAGTCTTTTTAAATCCTTATCCTTTACTTTGGTAGCGTGTTTTACTTCGCCGCTTTGTTTATCTATAGCAAGTTTGCCGATTTTATTGTTTTTAAGCCTTTTTACTATCAACGCATAATCAAGCCTATTGTTTGTAAAAAAATGTGTAGGATTTTCTTTTATATCCTTAACTAGCCTAAAAACATCGGAAGGTTTATCGAAAATTTCAGGGTGTTTGCCGGCTAAGTATTCCAAATCGGCGCTTATTTCATCGGTCGTTATTTTTGATAGATCCCTAACATTAGGGGCTAAATCTGTTTTTACTGTATAGTCCGTCTTAGCCGCTCCGCCATCCCTCATCGTCCAGCCCTCGCCTTCCGCCTCGTTTTTGGCCTTGATTTCGCTTGCGACTTGCGCGCGGATGTTGTTTTCATATACTTCGGCCGCTTTGCCGTTTGCCCAGTCTTTGGCGATATTTATATCTTTTTTTGTGTAGGCTTGCGTAAAAGCTTGCGCGCTCTCGTCCGAAAAACCTCTTTGTTTTAGCCTTGCGGCGTAAATTTCTGGAGTATAGGCCTGCGCCGCGATATCTTTTTCAATCGCGTAAAATATCCCTTGCCCCGCAAGTCTAGGATCTACGTCCGCTCCGCCATTATAAGCTCTAGTGTAGTTTATCTCGTCCGCGCTGGGTTTAAATTTAGCGTTGATTAACTCCCTCGTCGCGCTTGCAGACATACCTTGTTTTTGATATTCGTTGATAGCTCTTTGAGTGTCCGCGTATCTTACGGCCGATTGTTCGCGCGCGCTCTCTAGGCTTTGCTTTGCCGCTTCTATTTGCTCGCCGTATGCTTTAGCATAGTCTCTTTGGTTCTCAAAGTCCTTAAATTTAACTATATCCGCATAAGTATCAGCATCTACAAAGTCGCTTTTTTCTTTGCCTTGCGCAGCCTCTTTTACGACCTTTGCCGCCGTAGCTTCGTCCAGCCCCACTTCGCCGGTCGCAAACTCTCGCGCGGTCATCGTCTGAGCTGTTTTTAGTTCGCCGGCCGCGGCGCCCGTACCGCCTCCGCCTTCGTTGCCGCCGCCTATAAACTCGCTATTTTCGGCGCTCTCTATGGCGTCCGCTTCGTTTGCCGCCTTGCTCGCGCGACGCTTTGCTATGAGTTTGCCGATACCTTGGATGCCTTGATCTATCGCATGCCCCAAAACAAAACCGCCTGCCGCTCCGTAGCCCATGTTTTTTAGCGTCTCTTCGTCGTTTTTGCCCTCGCCTAGAGCCATCACGCCGCCGCTTGCCGCGCCGGTCCCCGCAAAAAATAGAGACTTTTTGCCAAACTGCGCCAGCTTGCTTCCTTTGCTAAGCAGCCCCATACCTCCGATGAAATTTATCGGGTCGGCGACCATCTCCGTGCCTATTTCAGCCACACGGCTACCCCACGACGTCTCGCCGGTAGCCTTTTCGTAGTCGTCTCGTAGCTTCTCCGCGTTTTTGATTTTAGGACGCAAGCCTTTTTCTATGGCGTTTTGATAGACGTAGTTCCCTTTTTCGTCGCGCTGCCCTTCGTAAAACGGATTTACAAAATCGCTCACGCGCTCGGCGGCGTTTGCGATACCGGCTACTGTTTTGGCCGCGCCAAGCCCCCAGCCGTGTTTTTTTGCTCCAAAGCCTTCAAATTTCTGCGCGTTTCTCGCCTCTTCTTCGCTCACGTCGCCGCGCATTATGCCTTGAACTAGCTTCCCGTCTAGCCCAGAGTCCGCTAGCTCGTTTCTTTTGACTTGCCTATCTTGCATATATTGACGCTTAGCCATATCGGCGATCAAATTCGGCAAAAACCCCATACCCTCTAGCTGCGCTATTTTTTCGTCGCCTAGATATTCGCGTATAGTAACAGGCATCACATTGCTCCGTCATCACCGAAAATAAACGGCTTTTTCCTCTCTAGATCGCTTTTCCTCTCTTTATATCCGGATTGATCGCCTTTGGCTTCGCGCCTAGCATCGGACTCTTTTGCTAGCTCGTCTACGAAATTTTTATTAAGATAATAGCCGTCTTTGGAGTTTTTTGTTACGCCAAGATGCGCATACTCGTTATATGTGGCTGCATCGACTTTCACCCAGCTTTCATCGCCGGGAGCGGCCTTGTTTGAGCTAAAACGCTGCATGATGTTTCCTATGGCCAAGACTTCTGCGTCGCTCTTGCCTTTTGTTTCATTCGGGAAAAACTGCCTATACGCCGCTACGTTAGCCGCGTCTTCTTGTTTTTGGCGGTTTAGCTTATCGACGCGCTCCTGCGCTAGCGAGCCGTAGTAGCCCGCTTGCGCGTTGGCTCTAGCCCAGTCTACGGCTCTATCCTTATCGGCCCTTAGAGTATCCATACTTAGTTTGTATTTATCCCACTCCTGCTCTTTGCCGAATTTATCCTTATTCCACGCTAGCTCATCGGCCTTAGACTTCATCTCTTCGGCGTGCGAATTTTTCCTAAAATTTAGTTCATCGTTTTTAAAAAGCTTTTCCTCTTGATATCTTTGATTCTCATCGTCTATTTTTTGACGCTCTTTGCCGATCTGCCCTATTTTCATGAGACTATCGCCAAGAGCCGCAAAGCCCGCTCCGATTCCGGCACCCTTGCTATATTCAGGCGCTTTTAAATACTCAATGTTAAATCGCATTTTCCTCGTCCTTTCTCTTACTCATCGCACTTAGCCATCCTTGCTCTAAATTTTGCTGCGCCTGATTGCGGCGGCGCTTCTCTTCTTTGAGTAGATCGAGGTTTAGTTTATAAGTTTTATCCGCGGCCTTGCCTTGTTTGTAGGCGCTAAATGCGCTGCCTAAGCCGCCGACTAGCGCGCCTGCAGCCTGCAAGCTATCGGCATTATTTTTAATCCCGCTTGAAAGATTTTTCCACCAATCCCACATATTTCTCTCCTTAAAATTTTTACTCCTCGCGCGAATAAAATACGCGCTTGTGGGCGGAAGCGCAAGCGCTCCCTGCACCCACCTAAAGCACACCGCCGCTCTGGGCGGCGGTGTAATCGCTTTGCCGTTATTTTTTGCTCTCGTCGTTTTATTTTTACCGCCATGCCGCTTTCGCAAAACCGGGCGGAAGTCCGCCGTTTTACCGGCAAACACAAAACCCAAGTTTCGATAAGAAACTTACTGTGTTTTTTCCTAAATTTCGTATATTATTTTTTACCGCTCTTGTTGCCGCCGGAGTTTCTCTCGGCTTGTCTTTGTCTTGATTTCTCGCCGCGGCTTGTCTTTCCGCTCCCAGTCGTGCCGCTGATATTACCGCCCCTACGGTTGCCTGAGCTATTTGCGCGTCCACCGGAGTTTATGGCGCCGCTCACGCTGCCGCTTTTGCCGGCTTTATCGGCCGCTTCAGCCGCCATCGCTCCGCCTCTGCTGTGCGCTCCGGTACCGTTGATCCCGCCTCGGCTACCCACTTCGCGATTCCCAAAAAATCCGCGCTCGTAATCCTCTTTAAATTTTTGCATTCCTAGCGTCTTGCCCCATCTCGAATAGCCGTGATAGTTATACGCGGTTTGTCCAAATCTAGATCCCGCAAACCCTTCAAACGTATTCTTGTTCGTTCCGAGTTGCATGCCGCCGCCTTGTTGCATTTTGGCTATCGCCGGAGCGACTGCGTCCGCAATGTCGTCAAACGCCGCGGAGTATAGCTGCCTTCCAAACGGCGAAAAGCCGTCGGGCTTAAAACCCGCTACGGAGCCAAACGTGCTCTTTTCTAGCGCAGTTTCTATCTGAGAGCGGCTGTAGTTTTGATTCATTCTCGACATTATGCTGCCCGCGTCCATAAATCTATTTGCTCGAGTTAGTCCCATATCTCTTGCTGGCGTGTTTAGGTAGTCGCTAAATTTCTCTATCGGGTGAGCATATTCAAATTTCTTACCTCTCCACTCGTAGCCCACCGTTTGGCCGTATTGATTTTCTAGCTCGATCCTACCTATATCAAACCCTAGCGACCTTTTTACCCCGTCCAAAAAATCTATCTTTTGCTCATATATCGGTTCTCCTTTACTCGTAAATCCCGCCAAATCGCCGCCGAAGCCGAAATGATTATCAAGCCCGCTCATCACCTCAAACGTCTCCGTAAAAAGGCTATCCAGCGCTAAGCCTATAGCCAGCGTGCCAAAAGCCGAAGTTATGCCCAGCGCCTTTGATAGCGTCTGCACGCCGAGGCTAACTATCTCTTTTTTTAGGCTTGCGGTTACCACGTCGTGGATCGTGGCTGCGCTGATTTGTCCGTCGTACGCCCAGCCCGCCGCGATCGCTCCCAGCGGCCCCCACTTGTTCATAGCGTATCCCTGCAGCGCCGCTCTTAGCGCGCCCTTTTTTCTCTCTTCGGCTAGCTCTCTTAAGAACTCGCCGCTCACCGCTCCGCTTCGCCCCATCGTCCTACCCTCTGGGCCGGCAAAGTCTTTGTCTCTCTCGCGCAATATGTCTCTAGCTTTTTCTACCGCCTTGCTTACCGCGTTTTCTATCTCTTCGCCTGCAGCCTCGGCCGCCTCGTCTCTAGCTCTTTTGTTCCACTCGCGAAATATCAAAATTTGCATAGGGAGCAGCGCTAGCTCGGCGTAGTCTTCATTCAGATCAAGTATTGAAAGCGTAAGAGAATAGCTTTGAGAGATAAAAACAGATGCGAGATTTGGCATAGGCTCGAAGCTCGGGCTATACGCTGAGCCGCCGGCAAGAAGATAATCAAACGCCGCAGAGCCTGCCATAAAAGAAAATACGTCGCTATCTTCGGGATTAGTGACGTTTAAAATGTCGTTAAACGCTATGTATGTTTGCAAATTTAGCCTTTTGGTGGCAAACTATTTGCCTTTTTTGATTTCGTAGTCCGCTATCGCTTTTGCGGCGATGTCGTCGCCTTTGGTGATAGCTGCGAGCAGATTGAAAAAATGTTCGTTCATCGATGCCGGAGGAATCAGATCGCGCTGGGCGAGGTTTTGCAAAAAGTCGCCTAGGATGGACGTAGCTTTGATGATACGATTGTCTTTCACCTGCCGCTCGATGGCCTTGTGTTGCTCTTCGGCCAGCTTTTGCTCGGCTTTGATTTTTTCTATCTGTGCAGCCGTGAGATCGTTTTGCGCCCTTAGCTGGTCCATCTCTAGCGGGTGTTTTTCTTTCATGTATTTATTTTTTAACTCGAGCGCTTCGAGTTCTTTTTCTAGCCCTTGGTTACGCAGTTCTAGCGCGCGCAGCTCCTGATCGAAGGTCAGCTCTTTTTGCGCTAGCTCCATCGCGTTTTGCATAGCGTTTTGAGTGAAATTTATGGATAGATCCGCGAGCAGCCCAGAGATGGTTCTAGCCCTAACTTCGTCGTCGATGTTGTAGTTGTCGAATTGTTCATCGATATACTGCGTGGTTTTTACAAACGGCGAATCTACGCAAGTCGCCGCCACCAAAATTTTCTTAAAATTTTCTATGTATTTTTCATCGTATTTTATTTTGATTTTTTGCGCCATTACAGTCCCTTCATCTGCCGCTTGAGTTTGTTTAGGTTTGATCTTGCAAGGCTAGCCTGCGTTTCTAGCTCGTCTATCTCTTTGTCTGCGCCGTCCAGCTTTTTTGAAACGGCGCCAAATTTCGCGTCCATAGAGTTTTGCAGGGCATCGATTCTACTTTCTATCCCGCCGATACTCGTTCGAAGCGTATCTATTTGGTTTTCCAGCGCACGCACGCTATTTTTGAGCGCGTTAAAGTCTTCGTCGCTTACCGGCATAGTTCTATCTCGCTGGTTTTGTCCACGGCCAAATTTAGCGCCTCTTCAAGCTCTTCATGTGCTATTAGCTCGATCTCGCCGCCTGCTAGTTTCCACTCTAAAGCCTCAAGCCCAAGCCTACGAGCGCGCTCTAGGGCTAGGCTCATTCTGCTTTGAGACTTCTCGTCGCCTTTGAATTTACGCCCGCTTTTCGTCCTTACGACGATGCGAGCAATCTCTTCTTCTTTGAGCGCTTTTATCTGTGCCTTTTGCTCAGCTGCTGCAGCCGCCTTCATCCCTTCGCTCGGCTCAAATTTACCGTTTTTAAGAGCGTAGCCGTATGGGCTTTGTCCGTTTGGGATATCCACTTTGGCCGCTTCGACGTTTTTATACGCGGCGTGTTTTTCGGTGCCGCTACCTATGATTACTCCGTCTTCGTCTAAAAAATAATACATGTTTCACCTTTTATTTTTACTCCGCGGACGAGCGAGGCCCGTCCTTACGGGCAAAGAGCTACGCCCTTTGCAAACCCCTAAAGCCCTACCTCGCGGCGGGGACCCGTTTGTTTTTACCCCGCAGGAAAGCATAGCAAAGCAATACAAGCTACCTCTCTACTAGATCTTGCTGATTTAGATATAGCATCACGGCCGCACTGTTTGGCCCCATCAAAAATTGATCGTTAAACGTCCCATTGCTTGCCCTTCCGAGCAACGCTACGTGAGACTTAGAAAAATCAGATACGTTATAGAGCACTATGCAGGCGTTTGTCTTGGAGTTAAAATTTGCTTGGATTATTTTGTTGGCCGCAGAGTTGTTTTCAAAACGCTCGATTTTTATGATCGTGTTGGTTTGCTTGAATTGATCAAATGCCACGTCGCCGCTAAAATATATTTTACTACCGATGATTTGAAACGGCGTATACGTTCCGCTCGAGTTTGCGATACGAAAATTATCCGCCATGACTTCAAATTTGCTCTGTTGCCCACTCCCATCGCTAAACTGCCAGCCCGTGATTCTGCCTTGCTTGTCCGTGATCAGGGATTTGACTTTGGCTAGATACTCTTTTGCCGCCGTCGCGATAGCCGCGGCATTCGTGACCTTCACAAGCTCGGTTTCGGCTCTGGAGATGAGACTTGTCATGTCTGCCGTCATAGACCTGATTTTGCCGTCCAGTCCTTTTTCTACCTTGGTTTCGACGTTTTTTGTGATTTGGTTTGTTAGCTCGCCGGGCAAACTCGCCTTGAGTTGCTCGAATTTTTGAGCTATCGCGCTATTTTCGCTTGCGTAGGCTTGTTTAAGCAGATCTATGCTAGCATTGATCTCGCCGAATTTTGCATTGATTTGTTGTATCGCCTGTGCCAGAGCTTCGTTGTCCGTAGTTACGGCGACATCCTTATTTTTGACCATCGCCGAAATCTGTCCGTTGATCGCCTTGACTTCGGTTTTTAGCTCTTCAAGGGCCTTGATCGTGCCGCGCAGCTTATCTCGCAAATTTTGATTATCGAAGGTTCTCTCTTTTGCTAGATAATCCTCGATGATACGTTCAAGCTCGCTGATATGATCAAACGGATTAAACGGCACGGGTGCGTTTGTGCCGCCGCCCTCGTCGCCCTCGCCGCTTCCAGTGCCGGCTTCCGGGTTAAATCCAAGAGGCCTAACCTCGAGATAATCGGGCGTTATATATGCTATGGTTTTATTAGTATCTGACATATTCGCTCCTTAAATTTACCATGCGGCCTGCACTAGTTTTGCCTTGCCGCGCATTACGCACATCGCATCGTTCCCTAACGGCGGGCGTAGCCATACCGCATACGCATGCCACGCTCCGCCGTAGCCAAAACTATCGCTGATGTCGTTTTTATAAAACCCTTCCTGCGCGTTATCCCAAGCGCTAGCCTCGGCAAATATCACGACGTGATTTTGTTTTACCATGCCGATATTTTTTAGCTCTAGCTTCGCGCCGCTTTTGATGTTTTCAAACACGAGGTCTACGATGCGAAATTTGGAGTCAAAAACTAGCGGCTTGTTAAAACGATCAAAATACGCGATATCTAGCCCAAACGCGCTACCCACGACAAAGGTCTTTTCATAGTATGCATTCACTTTTTACTCCGCGGACGAGCCAAGCCCGTCCTTACGGGCAAGGCTTGGCGCCCTGCACCCGCACTGAAGCCCTGCCTTACGGCGGGGACCCGTTTTACTCCTCATCGGGGCTTGCCTCCAAACTTCCCCGTCCGGCGCGTCACACCGCAAAAGCTCTATTTCTCCAGCCATTGGCGTAAATTTTTAACCGCGGATTTTTCTCGATCAGCTTGTTGTAGTATTCAAGCTCGGCGCGGTCGAACTGCTTGTCAAATCGCTCCTCGTCATATCGGTTTATCGCCGCTATCGTTTGATCGCCAACTATGCCGTCATTCACTACGCCTACCAACTGCTGTGCAACTCTCACGGCAGGTTTAACTCCGACATTGACGCCAAAGATAAACATCTCGTTAGCCTTGAGTTGGCTAGTGACTTCATCAAGCCTCATGCGATCCCAATATGCCTCTTTGTAAAATGCTCGCACTTGCGCGCGCAAATTCTCGCTAGCGTATAGCGCACGGGATATTTTCTCGATGTCGCCGCCAAGAGCTACCGCGCCTAATATCTCATCCCAGCCTTTCCAATGAGGATGGGCGTCTTGGTATATTCCCATAAACGTCCACCCTCTTTCTGTTGGGTTTTTATCAAGCGCGTCCCCTGGCTTAGAAAATTCTAGCCTCATCAAAATTTGGAATGCTTCGTTAAAATTTGCCATTTGCTGTCCTTTTTAGTTTATTTTTCTCAAAAAATACGCGCTCTTTATGCTCGCCTTTTTTGCCGATGTTAAAGCCCTCGACGGGGCGGTGGTATTTTTTACCCCATCGCTCGCATCGCTTGCGCGATATGCTCCGCTCACTCGCTCACGCACGGACGACGAGCAGTCGTCGTCCTCTAAAGGCGCTCGCTCCCCCATCACTCTGCTCCATACGGTGCATTTTGTGCGCTTTTCTTGCAAGTTCTCTAATATCTCACTATTTGTCATCTTCCCGCTCCTCGTGTCTAAAACTCCCGCCGTAGTCGTCGTAACTATCATATCTTCTGCCTCCAGCTTTGTTTGATACAAAATCTCTCACGAATATCAGTGCCTCGCTGCCCATCCAAGCACCTATCCCGCAAATGGCAAAGCTCACGTGTTCGTCTTTTGCGAAAAAGTAGGCTATCTCGTAGACCACATACGCGCTAAAGCACCCGTCCCACGTCCGCCTGAGCAAATTCTTTATACCCCCGCCGCCGCCATTCTTGATAAAGGCTGTGATAGACCCCGCGCAGCCTATGACTAACACGTAAAATAAATAGTGTAATTCCACAGCTACGCCTTAAAGATGATTAACATCCTTGCGGGGCTTAGTAGAACGTTTACTACGCCCTGCGTAACAGCCCACGCTGTTAGCTTAACCTCCTCGCTATGAAAAATATCCCCATAAAAACAGTACAGTGTTGCACTAAACGCTATCATAAACAAGCCGCCTAGCGCCAACACTAGCCACCGCTTTAATTTGTTTTTAGGCTTTGGTAGTAGTTTAATCTCGCTCATCTACGCACCCCTTTAAGAGTTCCTCGCAGGTTTTGAAATACTCCATTAGCTCGCGTGCGCTTTGCGGATCGTTTGCCTCGAATTTCGGCTTTTGGGGCATTTTCGCAAGGCACGCAACGGGCGTTCTCACTTCTTGATATACGGTTTTTGTGATGATTTGCGGCTCTTTGGCGCAACCAGCTAAAGATAAAACCGCTGCAACTGTCAAACAAAATTTGACAGTTGCCTTATTTGCCTGCTTCATTTATCAGCTCCTCGTAAAATTTAAGTTTCTTTTCGCACTGCGCGTCTTTGACGGGTATTTCTATCTTTTTAAATTTCGTCACTACGCGCTCCTGCATCTTTACGACATCGGGCGACTTTATGGTTAGCGCCTTGATTTTCTCGTTTTGAAAATCTATGCGCGTATTACACTCGCTTAGATTTGCCGCCGATACTTGGATAGCCGCCTCTTTTATCGCTAGCTCTTTTTGCGCCTGAGCTAGCCCCGCTTTTGCTTCTTTGATGTCGTCTCTTAACTTCCAGATTTCAATCCCAAGCCCTAGCATTACGCCCGCAAGAGCGCCGATTACGATTAGCCAAAGTTTGTTTGCGATTAGAAAATTCATCACGCCCCCTTTAGCAAATTTATGGTAAGCAGGACGGCCAAAATTACCGCCGCGATAACTGCAAATTTGACCGCCGAGCTCATTGTTTTATCCTTTTAAACGGATTGATAGCCCAAACGGTTTGCAGGATTTTCTTGTCGTTCTCGTCCATATACGTATGCTTGTTGTCCTCGCGCATACCGACTACGTCCATCAGCTTCCACCCCAGATAGACACGGCAGTACCATTTTGATTTGCCATATCGGATCTCGCGGTAGTAGCCGAAACGCTCGCGTCCGTCTTTCATTTTGCAAACCACCAGGCACTCTGTGTTCTTTTGCCCTTTGTTGTAGGTCGCAAATACGTCGCCTTGAGCGCGCACCGTATTTGCGTCGATGTCCTCTACTCGCACGCCCAAGTATTTCGCGCTAAATACGCCTATGCGGTTGCGGTATAGCCAGCAAAGCCTAGCCCAGTAGGTGCGGTTCTTGCCGTTTGGATAGTGTTCGCCTCTCCACCCGTCGTCGCCGTTGATGCCGTAGTCCGGGTCATCAAACCACGCCGCCCATCTCGGCAGTTTTTCGCTCTCTTTACCGCAAAAAAGCAAAGCGATCGGCACGACGAGAAACTGCAAAATCTCAAGCGGTATCTCTACCGCTACGTTTTTCAAAATTTGAAGTTTTTGTTTCGCCGTGAGTTTCATCGTCATACCTTTCTGATTCTTGCGCCTACGCCGAGTCTGAGAAGATGTTCGCTGCTAGAATCCATCCCCGCGCTTACTACTATTTGACTTAAGGATGTTAAGCCTTTAAAATTATTCGCCCCACTAATTTTTACTAATTTCCTCATCGTCAAATAAAATACGTTAGATAGGTTGCAAAAATTACCTGCCCCGGTTATAGTATGCAAGCTTGGAAACGTAAAATCATTGACCGTCATAGAGTTGTTTGAAAAGCAGGTATTCTTAACGGTTTCTAGCAAAGGCGCGTCTATCTTTGTTAGCGCAGTTGTGGAAAAACTGTCATTCGCTTCTCTTAGCAAGGGGACTTTCAAGGTTCTTATATCCCCGCTTAGATTGTTAAAGCAGCTAGCCCCAAGCGTCTGTAACGCTTTTAAATTTAGCTCCGTCATACCAGGAGCGACCAAAATTAGAGAAAAATTATTAAAATTGTTTGCCCCGATTTTCGTAAATTTGCTAAAGTCTAGTTTGTTTTTGTGGTAGTTAGGAGCCTCGCAAATGTTTTGATACGTCCGCGTAAAACTATTCGGAACCTCCTTCCCCCACAAAACATAGTCTAGCCCGCCTTCTTTGACTATCTTTGTTACTTCGGGGTAGGATGCCTCGCCCCCGCCCCCGAAAAAAAATGCGCCTTTTAACATTATGCGGCCTTTATGAAAGAAATTAGCACTTTGTTGTCGCCTGGGCGCACAAAGTAGCTAAAAAATACATATCCTTGCCCATATGTCGCTTCGCTTGGGTTTAGGATTACAAAGTCGCTTGAAAAGCCGGATACGCCGTTGCCGCTAATATACACTAGCCCGCTTTGACCCGCCTCTCTAGACCCTGCCGTTATTTGCCCGCTTACGCTACCCGTGAAATTTACGCCTTGCATAAAATCTATCGTATTACTCGCGATGTTTTGCGCTTTGGTGTATTTATTTAGCGCAGTCTGCGTGACGGCTGCGGCGGCGAGCGTAGATATTTTGTTCTCAAATGCCGTTGCAAGCCCCCCAATGGCAGAGTTTAATGTAGTTGTATCTATTTTATTGCTTACAGCATTAGTTACATCAAGCTTGGTTGCTAGTGTTTTTTTATCTTCCTCGTATATAGTTGTCGATAGTTTGTCCGCCAGCTCATCTTTGTTTGCCAAATTTGCAGCTTTTGCGTCGATTAGCTCGTTTACTTTAGCCTCGTCCACCCCGCTACTTACAGATTCGCCTTTTTTGAGAAAGGTATCCTCTATCTTTTTGCTTGAATACGTTTTATCTACCGCCGCAGCCGCGTCGTCGATAGGCGTTTTTTGCTTTAGCTCTTCTACCGCACTCGCGAGCTCGCTCACGGCCTCGTTTATTAGTTGTTTTGCCTTTTCCTCGCTTACGCCGGCGCCGCCGTTTTCTTTGATTTTAGCGAGGATCTCTTCAGCCTTGGCCAAAGACTGCTTTAGCGGCTCCAGCCTTTGGGCTACGGCGTTAAATTCGGCTATCTTTGCGTCCATCTCGCCGCTTTTGTCGTCAAAGCTGTTTTTAGCCAGCTTTATCTCCACCGAGATCGTTTCCAAGCGGCTCAAATTTAGCTCTTTAACCTTCTCGCTAAGAGCCAAAATTTCCTTACAAATTTGCGTAAATTCTTTTTCGTTTTGCATTTTTTCTCCTTGTGTTTTTTGGGCGGCTACGGTCTTATCCTTGCCCTCATTACTCTGTCCAGATCTGCTAGATCGGCCCTGTCTTGATATTTGCCGTTTTGAAAATCCATAAATTTGTATATGAACTTTCTACAACTTAGGCCTTTACATTTCACGCGGTCGGCCATATAAAAGTCTAAATTATTTAAAAACTCCTCATCCCAAAGAAAATACGTCCCGACTTCGGAACCTATCTCGTACGGCTTAGCATACCCTTTGGCTCCGAGCGCGCTTTCCAGGTCGCAACTTAGGTCGTCAAAGTTGCTTGTTTCGTATTCGCAAAGAGATTCGAGATATAGTTTGTTAAATCTGAGACGATCCTTGTCGTCTCCGGCTCTTGCCGCGGCGATGCCGTAGCCTAGAGCCGCCAGCAGGCTCTCGTCTTCGTAGTCCATCTCGTCCGTCCCTGCGCGAGGAGGACGAAATTTAGCTACGAAGTATTTTTTTGAGAGATAGTAGTCTACGCCTATGTTTCTATCGTCCGTTTCTATTTTTTCCAGGACGGTTATGGCGCGGTGTATTTTTGCGGCCGTCCGGGCCATTAGTAGACGAAATTCATCGTCGCCGCATATTTTTACGCCGCGACGAGTATTGATTTCGTATATATTTTTGAACTCCGAAAAAGTCATCTTTACTCCTCAGCCAAGCCAAGACCGTCGGCCTCCGCTTAAACTTTCAGATTTTTAAGCCAAGCAAACGCTACCGGCGTGCACACGCGAAGCGTAAGCTCGGTTAGTATTTCTTTTTTGATCTCGTCGTTCTCGGTAGGCAAGTCTTTTTTCTTCGTCATTCTCCAGTAAACTGCGTAAATATCCTCGGATCTATAGGCTATTATCTCGTTGTTCGCGAGCTCCGGCGACAAAAGTAGCTTTACATTCTCGCCGTATTGGGAGTTTATCGCCGTAATCTTGTCGTGCAGATATTCTACGGTGTAGTTGGCTTGCTTGTATTTATCGAGCAGATCCATCACTCTATCCATTTGTTTATCGGGCAAAAGTATAAAATCGTAAGGCAGACCCCTTAAATGTCCGATCTTAAGCAGATCTCTAATAAACTGCATAGACATATCCGCCCCTGTGGCGTCAAAGGTATTGGTCGCGGTAGTAAAGCTTTTTAGTCCGCCGAGCTTTCCTTCTTTTTTAACGCCGGTATTGACCCTTTGAACAGCAGTTTGATCGGAAAGCAGTATCTTTTCTAGCGTTTTTTTATGCCTGATCGCCTCCATCTCGCCGTTTTTGGTTAGGATCAAATTTCCGTCCACCCTTTTGCTATCCTCTTCCGTACCCGAAACGCCGTAAGTATTTTTTACGATTTGGTATTGGTTTTTTAGCTGTCCGCCGGTAGCGTATTTCAAAGCGGCCGGAGCGCCGCCCTCTAAGTGCGCGTTATCGGCTTCGCCGTCGGGCGTTTCATCGTAAAACCACGTGTGCCCGGCCGCCGCGTTCGTGCTCCTATCTACCGGAGCGCCATTTTGGATAGACGTCAAAAACGGCGTCTGCTTCCACCCCATCTCTTTTATCGTGTTCCAAAACTCGGTGCCTCTTCTTCCGAAAGCCTCGTCGCTGGTCATTATTCCTTGTCTAACAATAGGCATCTTTTATCTCCTTTTTTAGTTAAAAATTTTGCTTAAATACGCGTATTTTTCGCTCTGGCTTATTTCGCCTTTGTTTATGCGTCTCATCATCTCCGATCTGTCGACGCCGCCGCCCGTTCCTCGCGCTATGTCGAATTCATCCTCCGTCTGCTCCTGCGCCTTACCGTGGAAAAATTTTAGATAGACGTTTTCAAGCCCGACAGGAGTAAGTAGCGCGTCGCCTGCGCCGGGGTTTTTCTCGTCGATCTCTAAAATCTTATCCGTGATTTTTTGCATATCAAAATCGGGATAGCTCTTCCTAAAATCCGTCTCCATCTGCGAAAGTTGCGCAGCTTGACGCATTCTTTGAAAGTCCGCGTACTCTTCTTTATTGAGCTTTACGGAGTCGTCCGTGCTCGCCTCGGCTCGCGACTGGGCCTGGGCGGACGTTTTGTTTTCCGCCTGTACCTGTGGTTTGTCCGCGGCTTTTACGGCTGCCTGGGCTTCTTGCGCTTGCGTCTCCTCTGCGGCCGCTAGCCCCTCCAAATCCTGATCATATACGTCCGGCATTATTCGTTACCTCCTAAATTTAGACCTTGCGGCTCATTTGCCTTAGGCGCATTATCTTTGCTCTTCTCTGCCTTCTTGGCCGCCTCTTTTAGCTTTTTATTCTCGGCCTCAAGCTGCGAGACTTTTTGCGACAGCACCATATTTTCGCCTGCAGCTTCGCTTATGCGGTCTTGCAAATTTGCGCACTCCTCTTTGAAACGCTCCGCCTCGCCTTTGGCCTCTAAAATTTCAGCCTTCAAGCGTTCGATCTCGTTTTTGGCTTTAGCTAGCTCGGGAGCGAGATTTTTCGCACCGGATGCGGCTTGCTTCATCTCGGCCTCGGCGGCCTCGTTTTGCGGCATAGCTTCCCACTCCTGCTCGCCTATGATGCTCACGGAGGCAAAGCCATCCTCGCCCTTAGTCCTAACCACGATATCGCCGATGCTTCCGCCGCTGATTTGCCCTTCGTCATCGCCTTTTTTGTAGACGCTAAGCCCGTTCGTGGCCAAAGCGACGATAACGCCCAAAACCTCGTATTTGTCCCTATACGCCATGTCTTCTCCTTTAAAATTTTTATTATTTTATTTATCGCCATCCTAAAAAACATACAAAAACTCCTCGCGCGAATATGTTTCGCACTTAGGGCAAGGCCTGCCCTAAATCCCGCCGTTTGCCAAAGCCGCCATCTCCATCTCCTCCTCGCTAACTTCGCTTTGCGCCTGTTCTTCTTGCCCCGCTTGTTCCTGCGCCATTTGCGCCCGCTCTATAGCCTGAGCTTGCATCGCCGACATCTGAGCCATAGCCTCGTCCACCTGCTCTATCGGCGCGTTTTCGCCCAGGATCAGAGTTAGCACCTCTTTGATTATTTCGCCCGTTATTTGCGGTGAGCTTATTTGATTTTGGGCCAGCACACCCAGTAGCCCGTTTAGTTGATTGATCTTTACTTCGTTTGCTATCGTCGTGCCGAAATTTACCGAAACGTCAAAATCCAGGCGGTTCGCCTTTCTTTGCGCAAGCGTGCCGATCACGTCTATCACGTTCTCGTCTTCGGTGATTTTTACGAATTCGTCGTCGCTTACGAAGCGATACAGCAGCTCTACGAAATGCTGCGCATAGCTTGAAAGCATAGTTTCTAGCAGGGTTTGCATCATGCTTTCTATTCTCATCGAGCTCGCGGCGTTTACCGTTTGTAGCGCGCCCATAGCGCGGCGATCGCTCGGGCTGGTTTGCCCAGTCATTACGCTATTTACGCCGGTTGCTATCTCGTACTCTTTGCCGAGCATATTTATCTCTTCGCTTAGCTGATACGTAGGCGGCACAGGAAACGGCATTATCACGTCGCTCACTCTAGCGCCCATGTCCGTTTCTACCCTGATGACCTTTTTCTTTGCCATCACGTCGCTTACTGCCACCGCCCCCCTGGTTTTATCTACCACAAACGACGGGTCTATCTGATTTTCGGTGATGTCGATTTTTTGATTACGCTTGATGTTGTATTCTTCTTGGATCTCTTTGACGATTTCCGGCACGCACGAGCCGTATACGGCGTTTTCTTTTTCACGCATGCTCTCCTCGACGCTAGGCATCGCGTCTATGCAGTAGCCGAAGTGAAACGGCAGAGTCGAAAATTTCGTCTCTCTTACCAAGAAGTCATTAGCGAAGCTCTTTAGCTCCCACATCTGACGGCCGTTTACATAGACCTTTTTGTAGATATCTTTCATCTGCACTCGCTGGCTCCACTCTACCTTTGAGCCCAGGATGAGATCTTTGTCTTTGCCTTTATAAAATTTCGTTTTGATTTTTTCTTCGACCTGGCGCACGGATTGACGCCATTTGTAGCAGACGTATTCTATGTCGTTGATGTCGCTTGCGTATTTGTCAAAGGCTAGATCAGTGATAGGGATGAAGCGTGTAGCGATGTCGCCCTGCTCTTTGTCGTAGAAAAGATTTACTATGCCCAGAGGCAGATATAGCGCGCTTAGGACTGCCTTACTGAGCCCTACGCGGTGCTCTTTTTTCTTCCAACGGTTTTTTAGTACCGCCGTGAGTGCGTTTTGCAGGACTAGATCGTCGTCGCTTCTGCGTCCGACGCGAGTGATCTCGATCGGGCAGCGATCACTCATAAAGCTTGTTTTAAATATCGCATGTATGATAAAAACGGTAGTTTTGATTAGCGGTACGTAGAGTTTAGAA
The DNA here is from genome assembly GCF_938039205.1 of uncultured Campylobacter sp. Taxonomy (GTDB): domain Bacteria; phylum Campylobacterota; class Campylobacteria; order Campylobacterales; family Campylobacteraceae; genus Campylobacter_A. The sequence continues at coordinate 162,858 of NZ_CALHVM010000056.1, read as the reverse complement.
CGGCTGCGCTCGGAGTTTTTGAGCTTGCTCGTTCGTTTGTCGTCTTTGTATGTGGCGAGAAACGCCGCTTCGCATTTTAAAAATCTATCTTTGTGGGTTTCAAGATCTCTAAATGCTTTTTCGATTAAATTTAAGTCGTTATCCATCTAAACTCTCCGCTTTTTTTGCGGATAGTTTAGATTATGAGTTTCCTAAAAAACGTATAAATCGCTAATTTTTTGCGATATTAAGAATATCACTTATCTTGTCATGAAGCTTTTTTAGCAACTCAAGAGGTAGCACGTCGACAATTCCTTCCAAAAAAGTCAAAGTTGGTATATTGCCTCCAGATGAGCCTATTTTATCGCTAGGATTTATTTTTATAGCATCAAAGGTCATATCTAGTAGTTTTTGCTTTCTTTCTTCATCTTCTTCTCCATCTTGCCTGTACACTTCTTTTCTCCAGCCTATATATGCCGTGCTTAGAGACTCTTTATATCTATATTCGGTTGCTATTCTTTTGTATTCAGATATTTGCTTTGTAGAATAATAAATAAAAAATCCGCTAAAAACCCAAAGCGGCAACACTCTTAAAAAGCTACTAAAGTTAAAATCCTTATTGAATGTCATTATAAAATATAAAAAGCATATCACAACAAACACTATATTGGAAGTTGTAAAAATTTTATTCCATGTTTCTAAAAGTTTTTCAGTATCTTCTCTCTGTTCTCTAAAAGATTTTCCTAATTCTGCCGCCGCTATTCCAGGCAATATCTTTTTTGCATCCTCGAATACTTTATTACATTCTTCTTGCAAATTTTTACCAATATTTCGAACGCCTTCAGCCAATTCTTCAGCCTTGGACTTATTGTTCTCCATATCTTGTATGGTTTCGTGCATTTTTTCAACGCAATCCTTACCACCACTGGTTCCATATAAAACATTATGGTATTCTTCAATTTTTTGTATTTTTTGTATTATTTGAGCGTCCATCAAATCATTTAAAATCAATTGCAGTGCATTGCGCTTATCTTCACTTTGCAACAACTCATAAAACTGTATAAACTCATGCGATCTAATAACGTCATTAACCTTATCCTGCAAAGATACTCCATTTACTTCTTTGTTGATTACCCTGTAGTCGTCCAATACTTCTTTTAAGGTCATCACATCTTCTATATTTGCAACATTCAAAACAGCCTCTAGTGCCTTTGCCTTATTTTCATCTTTAAGTATCTCCGAAATCCTATCTAAAACTATTTTTTCTTCTTCCATTTTTTCTCCTTTGAAATTTTATTTTTATATAGTTTTTCGCCAAATTTCAGGCTTTATCGGATTTTTATCACGCCACAATCCAAGCCCTTTGCTTCGCGCTTTCCACTCTTGCGATTCATAAATTTTGGAGTATTTCGTAAAAGCCCATGCGTAACCGTTTAATACCAAAATTTCGTTTACGTCTTTACCGTTCAGATACACGATCCCCAAAACACGCTTATACCTATCCTTACCAAGCTCCTCTATTTGCACGGTTTTACCGACGATCAGATCCGACAAATATCGTTTTGCGGCTGTGCCGTAAGGTTGCTTTTTCTCCGGCGCATCTATGCCATATAGCCTCACTTTGATTTGCTGCCGCTCGAATGTTAAAATTTTGACCGTATCGCCGTCCGTTACACTTATCACTTTGCCCTCGAGCGCAAACAAAAAAAGAGGCACTAAAAAAATGGCCAAAAATTTCACACTCTCACCCTATTATTACCTACATAAATTTTCACAAGGTATTCCATCTTTATCTCTGTCAAGGCTAGAACATCCGCATTGGTTTAGTAAAAAATACGCCTCCGCACAACTTTTTATTTCACTGCAATATTTGCAACCACTGCATTCTATTCTCCTGCCATCAATAATCTTTGAAGGTTTTTCTTCTACCATTTCTTTAACAGCCATAAATATTACAAAAAGCGTTATCGCTAGCCCCAATACGTTCATTATTTTATTAATCGGCTCTTGTTCGCTAAAATTTTCAAATAAACCTCGAAAAAAAACAAACCCTAGTAAAATAGCTATGCATCCTATAAAAATTATAAACACCCATGATTTAAAAAAAAATACCAGCAACACAAATATAAATCCACATATTATATCAGGGCGTTTTTTCAAAAAACTTGCTACACTATCGCCGGTTACGTATTCTATAACTAGCCAAACCAATGCAACAACCAGCACAAAAATAACAACACAAAGTATGACTATAGGTATGGCGTTGCTGTTGTCCACATACATTTATTTCTCTATTATTTCTTTAATTTTTAATAAACTCTCCGTCCATTGTTTTAGCAATTCGCTATTGCCGTATTTTTTAAACAGCTCCGCAAATTCCATAAATTCGTCGCTTACTTTTACCTGATGCCCATTTACTATACTTCCGTTATTGCTGCCGTTTACGACTACGGAGTTTGTATTGTTTGATATGTTTACTCCGCTTTCTAAATACTCGGTCGTTACGTTTAGTTTGGTGGCGATTTCCAAAAACCTTCCTTTTGGAATTTTTTTTCTAACCTTCCACATATCCAATGTGCCATAAGGAATATCAAGAATTTCGCACATTTGTTTATCCGTTTTTACCCCGAGCACGGCACGCATTCTCGCCAAAACAGCCTCCAAATTTTCCATTTTTTATCCTTTTAAGGTAAAATTTGTTAGTATAACCATTGACATTACAAACAATTGTTGGTATAATCACAACATTATTTAACCAAAACGTTAAAATGCTTTAACATTATAGCGTAAAAAGGGTTTTTAAATGGATAAAAAACAAAACACGGCGTGCGATATCGTAGCGGTTACGCAGCGTATTGATACAGCCAGGAGGCTGCTTGACTACGGCAAAAACGACTTCGCAAAGCGAGTGCTTAACACCACCAGAGTTTCTTACTGGAGCATTATCAAAGAAAACAGACCGCCTTTATCGTGGATAATACTGCTTGCGGATCAATATGGCTTTTCGATCAAGTGGTTGTTATTCGGCGAAGGCGAAATTTTTACAAAAAAGGATAGATTATGACTATGCAACTTACACTTAGCATTGTCGCTATCGCGGTTTGCTCCTTCACTGGAGGGGCTATTTTGGCTTTGGCCGCAACGGGGCTGTTTATGCCCAAAGAGGACTAGACTATGACTGCGACGAGGGATTATGTCCGCGTAGACCACGCTAGCATTCTTGAAACTTGCAAGAAAAACCTACAAAATTTAAGCTACCTAGACCGCAAAAACGACCGTCACGATCGTTTTTTGATTTTGGAGCATGCCCTCTTCGTCAAGCAAAACTACCTTTGTCCGCACTTTGACGAGGTAGCTGATTGGTATTACAAGGCTCTTGAATGCGCCGCCAGCGAAAGCGAGCTAGCGGCCTACGTAGCCAAACATACCGGCAAAAGCAAGCTTACGATCTATTTCTATTTTAGGCGTTTTCGTTTCAAAAACCCCGATTTCGCACGCGAAGTCGTGGAAATTTTAAAGAAATTTATTAGAGAAAATAACCTTTTTGCGGATGTGGAATAATGAGCGGCGATAGCATTTTTCAAACAATAAAGCAAACGGTATCGAAACACGATTTTAAAGATTTTATCCAGAGCGTTTATAACATCGAGTTTAAAGGCGGCAATGCGTTTTGTCCGTTTCACGATCACGGCCATGCCACGCCTAGCCTAGGCATTAACTCCGACGCTAGCGGCGCGTATTTCAAGTGCTTTGCTTGCAATACTAGCGGCGATATCGTGAGATTCGTCGAGCTAAAAGAGCAAATTTCGCCGCTTCAAGCAGCCAAAAGGGTTTGCGATCACTTCGGCATTCCAAATGCGATAAACGCAAAAGAGATGACCGAAGAAGAAAAGAAGGCCTACGAAGCGCACCAAGCCCTGCTAAAAGCTGAAAATGAAGCTCGCATGAAAAAAGAAGCCGCCGAGCGCGCGAACAAGGAAGCCAAGCTTAAATTTAGGTTGTCCAAAACCGCTCCGCAGCTTGTAGAAAATAAGCTAAAAAATTATGATTTGATCAAAGATCAAATTTTGGCTCTATTTCCGACGCCTAGCGATATCTTTGATGCATATAGCCGCGAACTTATCGGTTATAGCTTCGAGCACAAAAGCCTGGTTATCATCATCAGAGACGCGGACGGCGCGCCCGTGAACGTAAAATATAGAGAGAAATTTACTTACGATGCGGGAAAAGGCGAGCTAACTAGCGAGCGAATGCCCGGCAAATGGATCGGCGAGAGCGGCGCACATGCTAGCCCGTTCCCGCTAAATTTTTACACCGACTACAAAGGCGATAAAGTAGTTATTTGCGAAGGAGAAAAAGACGCATTAAATTTGATGTGTTTTGGTATATGCGCTTTGACTCTTGGCGGCGTAACGGCAAGCTGGGAAGAACACAAAGAGCTTTTGCTAGACAAGCACGTTTTTATCTGGTTTGACCACGATGAGGCGGGCTACGAAAACGCTATCAAGAAATTTTACGAGCTAAAAGACGTGGCCAAAAGTATCCGCATCGTACTCTTTTATATGATAGGCAAGAACTTTTCAAAGGGTTACGATATTAGCGACTATCTTTACGAACACGCTTTTAAATTTCAGGACGCTAGCCCACTCGACGTCGTTGCCTTTAGCTGTTTTGAACCGACCAACGTCGTCATTGACGAGATATGTGAATACTTCCCGAATCTTTCGGCAAAGCTAGATAAATTTAAACAAAACCTGCCTGTCAAAGAATTTCGCCAAATCAAAGCCGAGATAATGGCGCAAGATATCGAAGGCAACTTCATAAACATTTTCCCGGTCAAGGGCGAGCTCGATGACAAATACGTCGACGAGGTGCTAAACGCAGCAAAAGAGCTGGAAAGAAAAATGGGCGATCGATACGAGGAATTTAAAAAAGCCTATATCCAAAGTTTCCTTTTGACTGAGCAAGAGGAGCAAAATTTCGAGCGTTTTTCAAAGGCTTTTAGCGATGCCTTCCGCATAAACAAAACTATGCGCACGAACTATCACCAAACGCACATCACAGATATGACGGCAAGTTTAAATCAAACGTTTTTAAAACTAGGCTATCGCCTTGGCGAGTATAAAAAGAATTTGCACGTCTGGGCTAGCAACCACTTCATGCAGATAGATACCAATGCGCTAGCCAAATTTATCCACACGCACTGGATGGTTGCGGCATACGTAGATAAGAAAAAGCAAAGCCGCGAGAACGTAAATAAAATCGTAGAGGATCTAACAAGCCTGTCGCTAAATTTAGACGAGATCAAAGCACACGAACCGCGCCGCGTCATAAATTTGCTAAACGGTACGATCTTTATCAGCAAAAACGGCGTCATCACCTTTAAAGAAAAGCACGACTATAAAGACGCCGCGACGAATATCTTAAAATTTAACTACGATACCTCGGCCAAATGCCCGAAGTGGACTAAATTTTTGCGCGATATAATGAGCGACGAGGATGACATAAAAACGCTTATGGAGTTTATCGGCTACTGCTTTATGCCTAGCCACGAATTTGAAAGCTTTTTGTTCCTCTACGGCAAAAGCGGCGCAAACGGCAAGAGCGTTATACTTGATACCATCAGAAACTTTTTTGGCGAGGACAACGTCTCATCCCTGCAGCTTCAACAGTTTGAAGGGCACCAGCTTTGCGCGCTTACAAATAAACTATTAAATATCGGCTCAGAGATCGACAAAAACGGCACCGACAAGGGACAATTAGCAAATCTTAAAGCTATCGTTAGCACCAAAGACGCGATTACCATAAACCCAAAAAACGAAGAGCCTTATTCACTACTTCCTAGCGAAAAGCCTAAGCTTGCGTTTGCCGGTAACGAAAAGCCAAAAAGCGGCATCGATAACGGCGTATTTAGGCGCATGCTGCTTATAGTATTTGATAAAGAGGTAAAAGATAATCAAAAGATACGCGGCCTTAGCGATCGCTTCAGCGATGAGTTGGCCGGCATTTTCAACATGGCACTCGAGGGGCTAAAACGCCTCATTAAACAAAACAAATTTACCCGCTCTAAACGTATGCAAACAGAACTCGAAGAGTACAAAGATAGCGTAAATCCGCTTCGCACATTCGTTAAAGACGCGATCATTGCGGACGCAAACTACTTCGTGCCGTCGGTAGCGCTTTATAAAATCTATCTAGCGTATATGAATGATAAAGGCGGCAAGCCTATAGCGCAAAAAAACTTTGCCCAGGCTCTACGCGACGAGCTTACGCTTGCGGGTATCGGCTGCTCTTACGGCCAAAAACGAATGCCGGTAAATTATGCAGGCGTAGGAGAAAGGCCTAGGTGCTTTTTCGGTTTTAGGGTTAGCAGCGACAATCTCGACTTTGACAGCGTAAAGATAGAAAACGGCGGCGAAATCATAATAAATCAAATGAGCTATTATCAAGCAGGCGGAGCTAAATCCGATGAAAACTAATATTTCTTTGTGGCTCACGATGATTTTAACTAAAAATATCTACAAAGCGTCCTATTTTAGGGCGTTTGATAGATGTTTTACATCTGGGTGGCTCACTTCTGGCTCACGATTTTTATTTTTCTTGAGCCAACGAAAAGCTGTATTTTTGGGGCTTGGCGTGCTGTTGGCTCACAATCTCGCCATTTTTGCCCCTATATCGGTTTGAAATCGTTTTTGTTTTTCAAAAATTTTTTTTAGAACCTATATATAAAAAAAATGGTGAGCCAAAGAGAATTCTTAAACTATTAAACATCGATAAAATCGGGTTTAACTGCTGGCTCAAGTTGTTTAAACTTATGAGCCAAAGAGTTTATAAGATTGCGTATTTTAGGGGCTTGGGGCGGCTCACGGTTTTTTGAGGATTATGAGCCACGCGAGACAAAAAGGAAAATCATGAAACAGATGAACGAAACGCAACAAAAAGCCTTCGAGATATATCTTGATAGCGCGACGTTTGAAACGGACTATAAACCCATCAGCGAGGAGCAGCTAGCCTCAAAGTTAGACGCGCTAGGGCTAAAAGGCTCTAGCAGTTCGATAAATCGCTGGAAAAAGGATTTTAACTGGGCGCAGGCCCTGCAAAACAAAGTTACTCTAGCTATGAGCGAGGACAAGCAAACTAGAAATTTATTGCAAAAGTCAAGCTTAGAAACCGTGGTTAAAAACACCAAGGTAGATATCGAGCGAAATAACGTCTTGCTAGCAGCTAGCTACGAGATCATGGAGGGCGAGGCGCGCCGTATCGTAGCTAGGCAGCGAGAGACGGGCATGGTTAGCGCCGATGACTTTGAGAGGGCAAAATTTATCTCTACGCTTTCAGCGGGCAGAAGCGACAAGATGCTAGACCGCATGGCCATCATGCCACCAGAGGCCGTATCAGCTCAGCAAATTTTATCTCGTTTAAATGGGATTAAGGTTGAGTTCGAGGATGATGTCATTGACGCAGAGGTGCAAGATGAAAAAAGTAGCGATTAGAATTTACGACGCCGCTGGCGTGCCGCGCCGCGCTCTGGGCAGCCCTCCGTCTTTGGGGCGCGTTTTGTTTATCCGTGGGGCTAAAAGGTTTTTAGCGGCCTTGGGGTTGGTTTTAGTTTTAGCGATATGTCAAAATTTAGCAAATTTATAAAGGAGAAGATATGAGCATTGTTTTAAAAGTGCTTTTATGGGTCACAGTCGTATTTTTTGTCCTAAGAATAATTGGGCAATTCAGAAATTCAGAGATAATTAGGCTTGCAGGACTAAAACTAACCTTTGCAAGGGATTGGGCATTAGTGCTATTGTGCCTTTTTGGAATATATTTTATTGGCTAAAAAGGAGAAAAAGATGGTTTTACCTATTTTAAAGATACGCCCTAGCGGCCAAAAACTCGTTTACGATGTTTTGATGCTGGACTTAGCGGCAAAGAGGGTTAAATTTATGCTGGATCCAAAAAAAGAGATGTCTATGGAGCGCGCCATCGAGGACGGCGACGAGATATTCATGGATGCCGCGGCGCCAAAAGAACGAAGCTTATTTGAGGAGTAAGAAGATGACTGTAATCAAAGAGATAGGCGTAGAAGTCGATATAGACGATATTATAGACGACTGTGGTGCACAAGAAGTATTAAAAAAGGTGGATGTGGACGATATTATAAATTTTATTGCTGACCAGGATATGGATGATTTTGCAGAGAGTATCGGCGATAAGATAAACAACTTTAGTGAAGACGCTCTTAAAATGATAGCTTGCCAACTTAGCGACGAAACGGCAGCAACTCTTATCAACGCCATTACAATTTATCATAGGGATTTTGCATGAGAGGCGTTATTAAAATTTACATTTGTAGCCCATATTCGGTATTCGGCGACGATAAAAAAACAGCGCGCGAAGTAGCGATCAAAGCTCTAGCCGAAGCCAACGAGTTTTTTAACGGTGACGAGAAATACGAGCTATTTAGCCCGGTACTAAACAATGCGCGATATAGAAACCTAGACTATGACGAAGTTATGAAAATTTGCCTAAAGCAGCTTGATTCTTGCGGCGCGATATTTGTGCCTAGCCAGAAAACCTGCGACCCCGACATCATACAAGATTCAAAAGGTATTTTGATGGAGATGAATCACGCTTTGCTAAACGGCTATGTGATTTACGACCCTGGCGCGCTATTTGGGGCGATTGAGATATAGGATGAAGTGATGACCACGGCGGAACTAAAAGACGCGGCTATTTTTGTTATGGCATACAGCTATCTAAAAAGGGATAGCTCGCAGGAATTAGGGCTATTCATAAACAAAAAGGCGAGTAAATTTATCGACGAGCTTTTAGCGGCGATGTTTCCTATCGTTGAGTACTACTACGAATACAAGAAACGTATCGACATACAAACTGATGCGCTTAGCAACAAAGCCGCCGTTAGAAAAGAAAACTTCGGCACGACAGCCCCACAGCTAGCCTGCGATCTGCTTTATCTGCGTTTCGCGCCGAACGAGCGCAAAGGGCAAAAGCTAGCTCCGATACTAGCCGAGTTTTACGCGCTCAATAAGGACAAAATAGCATACATAGCAAACAAAAGCTACGACACGAAGTATCGCAAAGAGGCGGAGGATAGCCAACGCCTGGCGTATTTTTACATTGAGAATATTTAAAGGGCGCAAATATGTTTTGGCGAAAAACTGATAAAGAGAAGCTAGTAGAGCTTTTGGAGTGGTTTTTAGGCCACGATTGGAAATTTCTAAAAAGTGATTATAGAAAACTACAAGATTTAAACACGTTGCTTTTAAGATTTGACACCCAGCCAACTTGGATAAATTTTTCGCTTTATAATTGCTTTTACCTCAAACAAGAAGAGCGAGAAAGGCTACTTGAGGCATACAAAAAATTAAAAGGCAAAAACAATGAGAGAGATTAAATTTAAAGCTTATTATAAAGCAGATAAAAGGATATACGAAGTTTTATATCTTGACTTTGCAAACAATGAATTAGGGCTATGGGATGAGGAGACGGAGATTGATTTCGAGTGCTCTTTTGAAGATGTCGAGCTTATGCAATACACCGGCTTGAAAGATAAAAACGGCGTTGAGATTTACGAGGGGGACCTTTTTAGGCCAGGGCCAGGTTACAACGAACATTCTTTTAGAGTGAATTGGGAAGATGAAGATGCAAGATTTCTCGGAATTGGGTATGGCAAAGACTCAGAACGTGCACCTGGTGAGAAATATGTCTGCTATGTAGGCGTGTATAACAAACTTAAAAACAATACAGTAGAAGTTATAGGCAATATCTACGAAAATACCGAGCTTTTGCAATGAACAAAATAGTGCAAGATTTGCGAGCAATAATCGAGGAATTAGCTACTCTTGAAAAGCGGCTCGACGCGCTAAAGCTAAAGATAGATTTGGCGCACGGGGCAAACAGAGAGCCGTACAAGTCCTGGATAGAGGACGTAAAAGAAATAAAAGAAATAATTGAAAGGATAAGACGATGAATACAGACGAAATGATCGAAGTAATGCAAGCCCACACAAGGGGCGAAGCGATAGAGTTTTGCGATCTTGATCGCCCCGATATTTGGTTTGATGTAACCGATACCCCGCAATGGGCGTGGGATTTAAATAGCTACCGAGTGAAGCCTAAAAAGCCGAAATTCAAGGATACTGATTTTGATTTAATGATTTGGAAGACAAGCGAAGCTGAACCACTGCACCCGAAAAACGATTTTTATCAGAGCTCATACATAAAAGAAAGAGGCGATAAAGATGTAAATAACTATGTTTATTTTGACGACGTGCTTTGGTATTGGGAATTCAAGATGTCCGACGGCTGGCATATCAGCCAAACAAGGATGACGAGAGCGCAGGCGCAGGCATTTGTCGGCCAGAGCGTAGAAATCGCCCCGCTTTATGTGCTTGGGTTTAGAGCGAAGGACACGAAATGATAGGACAAGAATACATCACCACCAAAGAAGCAAAAGAGATGCTAGGCGGAGTTTGCGACGCTACGCTTTGGCGCTACGTCAAAGAAGGATATATCGAGAAGCTCAAGTTAGGAAAGAAAACGGTAGTTTATCCTAGGGCTAGCATCGAGAATTTTATAAAAAGCGCGGTCAAAACCGCCCCTATGCAGACGGCTTAAGCGATTAAGCCGTCTAAATAATCCGCCCACCACTGCATCAAACCTTTCATATGCGACAAATTTGCCGCCCTATTATACGCCGCCCTTACCGAGTTTGCGTCTTTGTGCGCTAGACATTTTTCGATGATCGCTTCGGAGTAGCCGTGAACGTGCGTGTTTTCGTTGCAAACGGTGCTAAAGCTTGAGCGAAACCCGTGATATACTATCTCGTCTTTGGTATAGCCCATGCGCCTAAGCGCTACGTTTAGCGTATTTTCGCTCATATACTTCGTTTTGCTAAAGTGGTTAAAAAATAGATAATCGCTGCGCCCGGCAAATTTGCGGTATTCAAGCAGCAACACCTTAACCTGCCTAGATATCGGGAGTTTAAAAACTTCATCCTGCTTCATCTTCCCCGCTTCTATACTCCAAATTTCTTTGTCGAAATCAAACTCGCTCCACTGCGCCGCGCGTATGTTAAACGACCGAGCCGCCGTATAAAGCCCGAGTTTTAGCGCGACCTTTGTTTTATACTCGCCGCCGTATTCGTCGATAGCCAGCACCAGCGCGCGTAGATCGTTATCGTCCGTTAGCGCCGGGTAGTTTTGCTGCTTTTTAGTCTTAAACGTGTATTTAAAATCTATATCCGCGATGATGTTGTGAGACGCTTTGCCGCTAACTACGGCGTATCGCCATAGTTGCCCGCAAAATTGAAATAGCTTTTTTAACACGCTTAGGCTGCCGCTGCTCTCGACTTTTCGCAGGACTTCGATTATTTCGGCGGCCGTAATGCCCGATATATCTCTTTTACCGAGATACGGGAATAGATATTTTTGCGCGTTTCTAGTTTGATTTTGTGCCGTCCACTCTTTGATTATTTCGCTTTTTTTATCTATCCACTCCATGGCCAAACGCTCAAAATTTCTACTCGTATCGCTACTTTTTGCGTTGAGAGGATCGACTCCGTCGTTTATTTGGCGCAAAAGCTCCATCCTTAGCTCTCTAGCCTTGGCCAAAGTCAAAAGCGGATAGTTACCCAAAGCCATGCGCCGCATCTTAAGCGTGAGAGGGCTTTTATATTCAAGCGCAAAAAATTTACGCCCGCCCGGCTCAATAAATATAAACAAATTTTGTCCGTCGGATTTTTTATAAATTTTGTCCTTAGGCTTTAAATTTTTTATGGCCGTGTCGGTTAGCGGGGGATTGATCTTTGGCATTTTTATCCTTTTGTATATCCGCAAGCCCCTAAAAATCAAGCAAAGATTTTTTACGGACAAAAGTTAACGGATAGAGATTTATCTGTAAAATTATCCGTTAAAAATCCTTAAAAGAAAAGAAATGAAAAGAAAAGCAAAGAAAACAAAAGAAAAGCAAAAATCAGGATAAAACCCGATAAAAACGAGCTTCGTGAAAAGAAAAGAATTAAAAAGAAAACTTAAGAAATGAATAAATGGTGCGCTCGAAGGAATTCGAATCCCTGACCTTTTGAACCGCAATCAAATGCTCTATCCAGCTGAGCTACGAGCGCACTTTAAAAGAAATGTGAAGTATAGCCAAAGGTTTCTTAAATCTTTCTAATTTTTGATATATTTGCAAAAATTTCGTTTTTTACCCACCCTACTACATCAAAATTTGCCGTAAGGCCATCAAATTTCAAATTTATGTACTAAATTTGCCACATTTAACCATCTATAAAAATCTTTATGTTATCTTATGTAGCAAATTTAATTAAAAACAAGCGCGCCTGGCTACCGAGCATTAAAATATATAGATAAAGGCAGTACAAGCTAAAAATTTAATAGCAAAAATAGCGAATTTAAAGACTGCATGCAAAGATCATGTTCTAAAAAAGCAAATTTCAAGCATCAGCAAGCAAAAAAGAGTAAAATTCAAAAAACGATAAGAAAGGAAAGCCAAGTGATACATAAAATTTTGATCGCAAACCGCGGAGAGATAGCCGTTCGCGTTATCCGTGCCTGCAAAGACTTACACATCAAAAACGTCGCCATTTACACCAAGCCCGACCAAGACTGCCTGCATGTCAAGATAGCCGACGAAGCCTACCAGATCGGTATCGATCCGATCAAGGGCTACCTAGACGCCAAGCGCATCGTTGAGGTAGCAAAAGCTTGCGGCGCAGACGCCATACACCCGGGCTACGGATTTTTGAGCGAAAACTACGAATTTGCCAAAGAGGTCGAGGATGCGGGTCTAGTTTTCATCGGGCCTACCGCCGACGTCATCCGCAAAATGGGCAACAAAAACATCGCTCGCTATCTGATGAATAAAAACGGCATCCCTATCGTGCCCGGCACCGAAAAGCTAAACAACGAAACGATAGAAAATATCAAGCTCTACGCCGAACGCATCGGCTATCCCGTCATCCTAAAAGCTAGCGGCGGCGGCGGCGGCCGCGGCATCCGCGTCGTGTGGAAAGAGGAGGAGCTAGAGTCTAGCTTTGAAAGCTGCACGCGCGAGGCTAAGGCATTTTTTAATAACGACGAAGTTTTCATGGAAAAATACGTCGTAAATCCGCGCCACATCGAGTTTCAGATTTTAGGCGACAAATACGGCAACATCATCCACTTAGCAGAGCGAGACTGCTCGATCCAGCGCCGCCACCAAAAGATCCTCGAGATCGCGCCCAGCCCAACTATGAGCGAAAGTCTGCGAAAGAGCATGGGCGTGACCGCAGTCGCCGCAGCAAAGGCAGTAAACTACACCAACGCCGGTACGATCGAGTTTTTGTTAGATGATTACAACAACTTTTATTTTATGGAGATGAACACTCGTATCCAGGTCGAGCACGGCGTGACCGAGGAGATCACGGGCGTGGATCTCATAGTGCGCCAGATCCGTATCGCGGCGGGCGAGATCCTCGACATGGAGCAAAGCGACGTCATCACGCAAGGCTTTGCTATAGAGGCGCGTATAACTGCAGAGGACGCGTGGCAAAACTTCATCCCAAGCCCTGGCGAGATCACCGGCTACTACCCTGCTCTGGGCCCTTCCGTGCGCGTCGATAGCCATCTATATAAAGACTATCAGATACCGCCGTTTTACGATAGCTTGCTAGCTAAGCTCATAGTCCGAGCCCCTAGCTACGATCTAGCCGTAAATAAACTAAAACGCGCTCTAGATGAGTTTACGATCGAAGGCAGTGTCAAAACCACGATCCCGTTTTTGCTCAGCATTAGCAAGGAGCGCGACTTTAGGCGAGGATTTTTCGATACGTCATACGTCGAAAACAAGATGCCTACCCTGCTAGAAAAGATGAAAACCAAAGACAACGAGGATAATGAAGAGGTGATCGCTGCAATCGCTGCCGCGATACAAAGGGTAAAAGACGCTAGAAAATTTAAAGAGGAGCACGCGGATGAATGATTTTTTCGATAGTTTAAAGGATATAAAAAAAGAGCTTCAAAAAGAGCAAAATGCAAATTTGAGCTCAAATTCAGCCGCCAAAAACGCCGCGAAGCAAAATTTAAAGCCTGAACCAAAAACCTTCAGCAAAGAAGAAGCCATCGCGCACAAAGAGCAAATTTTGCGCGACGAGTTTCTAGCCTACGTCAAGGACGCGGATATCAAAAAGTGCTAGTCGTGCCGTTTTCCACCCTGCCCAGCCCCTGCCCCTACCTAAAGGACAGGGACTCGCGCATGGAGTATCGCTACGTGGACGGCTGCGACTTTGCCGTAAACGACGCTCTTGCCAGGCGCGGCTTTAGGCGTTTTGGCAAGTATTTTTCCAAGCCAAACTGCGCGGGTTGCCACGAGTGCGTAAATATCAGGGTTGATGCGCTAAATTTTAAATTTAGCAAATCAGCCCGCCGCACGATGCGTAAAAACGAAAATACCAAAATCATCCTAACAAAGCCGCTCATAGACGACGCGCACGTGGCGCTATACAAAAAATACCATAAATTTATGCAAGAAAAGCGCGAGTGGAAGTACTACGAGCTGGACTTTCGCCGCTACTACGAGCTCTACGTCGCGGGGCACGCAGAGTTTGGCAAGGAGATAGCGTATTTTGCCGGCGGCCGGCTCATCGGCGTCGATCTCGTCGATATCCTTAGCGACGGTATCTCGGCGGTTTATTGCTATTACGATCCTGATTTTGCAGATCTTAGCATCGGCAGATACTCGCTCTATCAGCAAATTTTACTAGCAAGGCAGCTAAATTTACGCTGGATATATCTAGGCTACTACGTCAAAGACTGCCCTAGCCTAGCCTACAAGGCCGACTACAAGCCCTACGAGCGCCTGCGCGAATACGTCCCGCTAGACGAAACGCCCGTGTGGGAAAAAACGGAATAAAAAATGCTTTCAAATGCGTTTTATAAAGGCAAAATTTGATAAAAGTAAGTCAAAATCTAGAATCTCTAAGCATAGAAACATCAGACGCCGATCTATTTTTCGAGCTGCAAGCGCTCATAAAGCGAAACTTCGCCAAGACGCTGGGGCAAAAAGGCAAAGTGATGTCGTTTTACGACGAAAACGAGAAGGTTCAGCGCAAATATTTCGTCAAATTTCTAAAAAAACTCTGCCAGAGGTACGAGCTAAAAAACGTAAATTTAAACTTCGCCGAGTATAAAACGATCAAACTCCACTACATCCAACCAAACTCGCTAAAAGCCATGGTTTTCGTCGACGTCGCCTTCGTACGTGGCGGAGCGATATTTAGCTTTGATCGCTCAAACGAGTACTTTATCTCGCACATCATCAAGGGGTTTGAATCAAAGCAAATTTTATCCGCCGAGGGTCAAATCGCCCTAAATATCGCAAATTTGGATGAGTGCGCGCGCCTCGAGGAGCTGTTTAACAAGAGCGAGTATATGAAATTTTCGATCATCTTTAACTATAACGAAGAGGAATTTGAAAAATTTAAAAAACAGATCAAAATCTGCGCCAAGAAAAACAAGGCCAAATTTGCCGCGCTGGCTAGCCTTTTCGAGGACCATTTTACGGTGCTTGGGTGTGATAAAAACGATAGCTTTGAGGAGGTGCGAAACCGCTATCTGGAGCTCGTCAAGGCCTGCCACCCCGACTTTCACGCCGCGCTTAGCCCCGAGCTTTTGGACGAGTGCAAAACGCAGTTTCAGCGTATCCAAAATGCCTACGAGAGCTTGAAGCCTTATTTTAAGGAGCTGGAAGCGGGGACGGAGAAAATTTGATTTTTCAAATTTGAGTAAATTTTACGCTAAATCAAATTTGCGTTTTAGCCGCTATCGCTTTTGAGAATATTTTTGACGACATCGCTAATCTATACATTATTATTGCAAAATTTAAAAGCATAAGCCGTATCTAAAACCCGCTCAAATTTGACACTAATCGCAAATTTGCGCTCATTTGGTTAAATTTACTTCCCCGATTGCAGCAGATAGGTCTTTTTACGTTCGCTGGAGCTGCCGATATTTAGCGCGAGGCGGTATTTGGTTATCGTGCGGCGGACGACCTCGACGTTAAATTCCTTCTTTATAAACTCCAAAATTTTTAGATCGCTAAGCGGCTTGGCGGGGTTTTCGTTTCGGACGAGATTTGCCACGAAGTCCTTGATAGCCTTGTTTGAGACATCCTCGTCGATCGCAGCGGAGAAAAAGCTCTTTATAGGCACGAGTCCGCGCGAACACTCGAGGTATTTATTTGAGATGCCGCGCGAAATGGTCGATGGGTTTCGCCCCAGATCCTCGGCGATGTCCTTTAGGCGCATGGGCTTGATGTCGCCGCCAAAAAAGTAATCGTACTGATACTCCACTAGCATAAGGGCGATCTTTCGCAGCGTGGCTTTTCGCATATCAAGCGCGTCTATGAGGTCTTTTGCTTCTTTTACGCGGGAGGCTACGAAGCTCTCTTTTTCGTCCAGCCCCTCGACGTCGATGACGATCTCGGGGTAAAAGTCGTCGTTGATCCTCACCTCGATACCACCCGAACTCGTGTCGATGACGATGTCGGGAATGATCGCAGCAGCCTCGCTCATATACTCGATAGCGGGCGGATTTTTTAGCCTCTTGATGACGGCGAGTGCTTCATTATAGAGCGGGATTTTGCGCATTTGAGAGAGATTTTCGAAATTTAGCGCAAGCTTTTTTGCGCTTTCAAAAAGCTTTTCGTCCAAATTTAGCTCCTCAAGCTGAAACAAAAAGCTCTCTTTGTAGTCCTTTGCGCCGATGCCCGCGGGCTCGAGGTAGGCAAAGCGCTTGCGCACCGACTCGATCTCCGCCTCGCTAAATTCGTCAAATATTTCAGGCTCGTAGTAGCCCTCCTCGTTTATACACTCGATTATTTTCATCGCGATTTTTTGGGATTTTTCGGTCGGAAACAGAGGCTTATCTATCTGCTCGATTAGCTTGTCGTAAAGCCCCGTTTTAGCCACGCTAAAGCTTTCGATACTATCGGTTACGCTGTTTTTTGATATTTCTTTGAAGAAATTTTTATCTTTTTTGGATGGCGCGGCGCTGGGTAGCTCGCTCAAATTTCGCTGCTGCACGCTAGCAAACGGATTATCCGCTAAAAACGGCTCAAGCGTCTCCTTTAGCTCCTCGACGCTGCTGCTTAGTATCGGCAGCCACGATCGCAACGTGTGCGAGAGCTTATTTTTGGGAGCTTGAGTTTGCTTTAGCATTATTCTACAAATTTAAACTCTTCGCCCAGATAGTGGGTGCGCACGAGTTTGTTGTTCGCGACTTCGTTCGCGCTGCCGCTAGCTAGCAGGCTACCGTCCTTGATCACGTAGGCTCGGTCGCAGATGGCTAGCGTCTCGCGGACGTTGTGGTCGGTGATGAGCACGCCGATGCCAAGCTTCTTTAGATCTCGAACGATACTTTGTATGTCGCTAACGGCGATCGGATCGACGCCGGCAAAAGGCTCATCCAGGAGCAAAAATTTAGGCGTAATGATTAGGCTTCTAGCGATCTCGCAGCGTCTGCGCTCGCCGCCGCTTAGACTCACGCCCTTTCGCAGGCGTATGGGCTCGATATTTAGCAAATTTAGCATTTCATTTACTTTTTTCTCGCGGACGGCCTCGTCTTTATATAGGATCTCGGCGCCGAGCAGTAAATTTTCCTCGACGGAGAGGTCTTTAAATATACTTGATTCTTGCGGCAGATAGCCGATACCCATATGCGCGCGCTTATGCAGCGGCACCTTCGTCACGTCTGCGCCATCTAAAAACACGCTACCGCTAGAGGGCGAGATGAGCCCGCATATCATATAAAACGTCGTCGTTTTGCCCGCGCCGTTTGGGCCCAGCAGACCCACTACCTCGCCGCTTTTGACCTCCAGCGAGATACCTTTTATGATATTTGTTTTTTTGATCGTTTTTTGTAAATCTTTAACTTCTAATTTATGCACCGTAAACCTCGTATTTTCGCCCTTTTTGGCTAGGCGAGATGACTATCTTGACGCATTTTTCGCCCAAATTTGCCAGCGCCTTTTCCAGTCGCTCGTCGCCCCACTCTACCAGGTGAAGCCCCTCCTCTAACAAATTTTCAAAAAGTCCGTTTTGTAAAATCGCGTCAAGTCCGTTTTGATAGATGTCGTAGTGATAAATTTTATCCCCGTAATTTTGCATAACCGAAAACGTAGGCGAAGTAACCTCCGCATCGATGCCGCGAGCCTTTACGATAGCTTTTACTAACGTCGTTTTGCCGCTAGCCAAATTTCCTTGCAATATAACGATGCCGCTTTGGGGTAAAATTTTTACCACCTCGCTAAGCTCGTCAAGTCCTAAATTTAGCTCTATCATAGCTCTTTTACGTATAGCGCTTGGGCTGATTTTGGGATGCTTTTGGTCTCCGGGATCGCCAGCACCTCGTAGCGCGCCTCTCTCGTTAAAAATTTGATCGTAATCACGTCGCCGATCTTGACCTCTTTGGCCGGCTTGGCGACAACGCCGTTTACACTCACGACGCCGCTTTTACACATATCTTCGCTGACCGCGCGCCTTTTCGTTATATTTACGGTATTTAAAAACTTATCTACTCTCATGGCGGCGATTTTAGCCAAATTTGGCTTAAATTTTTAATTCCTCGCCGCTACATATTAAATTTAATGTAAATTTGACGTTTAGCGTACGCGATTTTAGCGGAGATATTTATAACAAATTAATCAAATTTGGCTAAAATACGCGTCATCTCAATATAAAGGATAGAGAATGAAAAAAGACGTGAAAAAAGTCGTTCTCGCCTATTCGGGCGGACTTGATACGAGCATTATTTTAAAATGGCTACAAGACGAGTATAAATGCGAAGTAGTAACCTTTACCGCCGATATCGGTCAGGGCGAGGAGCTAGAACCCGCACGCCAAAAAGCGCTGGAGCTTGGCATAAAACCCGAAAATATATTTATAGAGGATTTAAAAGAGGAATTTGCGCGAGATTTCGTATTTCCGATGTTTAGAGCAAACGCCGTTTACGAGGGCGAATACCTACTAGGCACCTCGATAGCTCGCCCGCTGATAGCTAAAAAACAAGCCGAAATCGCCGCCAAAGTAGGCGCCGACGGCGTGAGCCACGGAGCGACCGGCAAAGGCAACGACCAAGTGCGCTTTGAGCTAGGCTACTACGCGCTGGGAGATAACCTAACCATCATCGCCCCTTGGCGCGAGTGGGATCTAAACAGCCGTGAAAAACTACTAAAATACGCCGAAAAAAACGGTATCAAAATAGAAAAGAAACCGGGCAAAAGCCCCTACTCTATGGACGCAAATTTGCTCCACATCAGCTACGAGGGCTTGGTGCTTGAAAACCCGGCTCACGCTCCGGAAGCCGATATGTGGCGCTGGACTGTAAGCCCCAAAGACGCTCCAAACGAAAGCGAGATAATAGAAATCGGCTACGAAAAAGGCGACCCCGTTAGCATAAACGGTAAAAAAATGAGCCCTGCGGCGCTTCTAGCCGAGCTAAACCGCCTAGGCGCAAAACACGGTATCGGCAGACTCGACCTCGTCGAAAACCGCTCGGTCGGCATGAAAAGCCGCGGTTGCTACGAAACTCCGGGCGGCACGATAATGCTAAAAGCTCACCGCGCGATCGAGAGCATCACGCTAGACCGCGGCGCGGCACACCTAAAAGACGAGCTAATGCCTCGCTACGCAGAGCTCATCTATAACGGCTACTGGTGGTCGCCTGAGCGTATCATGCTGCAAGCGCTCATCGACAAAAGCCAAGAAAACGTAAACGGCACGGTCAAAGTCGAGCTCTACAAAGGCAACGTCATCGTTCTAGGACGCGACAGCAAAACGGACAATCTCTTTAGCGAGGCGTTTTGTACGTTTGAAGAAGACAGCGTATTTGACCAAAAAGACGCGAACGGATTTATCAAACTAAACGCGCTTAGATTTATCATCGGACGCAAAAACGGACGCAAATTTAACTAAATAAAGGATAAAAATGAAAGTACTACTAATAAAAGACGTAAAATCGCTCGGAAAAGCCGGCGAAATCAAAGAGGTAAAGGAAGGCTACGGAAATAACTTCCTAATCGGCAAAGGCTTTGCTAAAGCCGCGACTCCCGATGTTTTGCGCCAGTACGAAGCCGAACAAAAACGCAAGGCCGAGGAGCTAAAATACGAGATCGCAAATATAGAAAAACTAAAATCCGAGATCGAAAAAATCACGCTCAAAGTTAAAAAGCCGCTCGGAGCAAACGGCGCGCTATTTGGCGCGGTAACGAAGGATGAAATTTCAGAAGCGCTAGAAAAAAATCATCATCTAGTCGTAGATAAAAAGGCGTTTGATTTTGCGCACACTATAAAAGCGACCGGTATCTACGAAGTGGACGTCAAGCTCGGCCACGCCGTACGAGCTACGCTAAAACTAGACGTCGAGGGCGAATAAGTGTTTCACGCGACTACCATTTTAGCCTACAAAGGCAAGAATAAATCGGTCATCGGCGGCGACGGACAAGTGAGCTTTGGCAACACGGTGCTAAAAGGCAATGCGGTAAAAATACGCAAAATCCACGGCGGCAAGGTCCTAGCGGGCTTTGCCGGCAGTACCGCAGATGCGTTTAATCTCTTTGATATGTTTGAAAACAACCTCGAGCACGCCAAAGGCGACCTGCTAAAGGCGGTGATCGAGTTTAGCAAAGAGTGGCGCAAGGATAAATACCTGCGCAAACTAGAAGCCATGATGCTGGTGCTTGATAGAGAGAAAATTTTTCTTTTGAGCGGAACAGGCGACGTTGTAGAGCCCGAAGACGGCAAAATAGCCGCTATAGGAAGCGGCGGAAACTATGCTCTCTCCGCCGCAAGAGCGCTGGATAAATTTGCCCAGATCGACGAAGAAGAGCTCGTAAAAGAGAGCCTAAAGATCGCTGGCGAAATTTGCATTTATACGAACACGAACATAAAAACCTACGTTTTAGAATAGAGAAAAGATGAATTTAACCCCAAAAGAGATAGTGAAATTTTTAGACGATTACGTCATCGGGCAAAAGGACGCCAAAAAGATCATCGCCATCGCGCTACGAAACCGCTACCGCAGGATGAAGCTAGATAAAACGATGCAAGACGATATCATGCCAAAAAACATCCTGATGATAGGCTCGACGGGCGTGGGCAAAACCGAGATCGCAAGGCGTCTGTCAAAGATGATGGGCTTGCCGTTTATCAAAGTAGAAGCCAGCAAATACACCGAAGTGGGCTTCGTCGGACGCGACGTAGAAAGTATGGTGCGCGACCTGGCGGCTGCGTCGGTAAATTTGGTCAAAGCCGAACAGCGCGAGAAAAATCGCGAGAAAATCGACGAATATGTAAAAGATAAGATAATAAAAAAACTCCTGCCGCCTCTACCTACAGGCGCAAGCGAAGAGAAAAAAGCAGACTACGAAAAAAGCTACGAAAAGATGATGAGTAGGCTCGAAAACAGCGATCTAGATGATCTAAGCATCGAGATAGAGATCGTGCAAAATAGCTTTGACGCGGGTGCGAACGTACCGCCCGATATGGCGCAAATGCAAGAGAGCTTCGTCAAAATCATCGGCCTAAGCAACAAAACCGTCAAAAAAGAGATGAAGGTAAAAGACGCAAAAGAGGCGCTCAAAAACGAAGCTAGCGATAAAATTTTAGATATGGAGAGCATCAAAACCGAAGCCGTGCGAAGAGCCGAAAACGAGGGCATAATCTTTATCGACGAGATCGATAAAGTCGCGGTGAGCTCCGGAAACTCGGGCAGGCAAGATCCGAGCAAAGAAGGCGTGCAACGCGACTTACTACCTATCGTGGAGGGTTCGACGGTGACGACCAAATTCGGCGCCATAAAGACCGACCATATCCTTTTTATTGCTGCAGGCGCCTTTCATATCAGCAAGCCAAGCGATCTAATCCCCGAGCTTCAGGGGCGTTTCCCGCTGCGAGTTGAGCTTGATAGCCTAGATGAAAACGCGCTGTATCAAATTTTAACTCAGCCTAAAAATTCGCTGCTGAAGCAGTACCAAGCGCTTTTAAAAACCGAAAACGTGGAGCTTAAATTTACGGATGATGCCATAAAAGCTATCGCAAAAATCGCTCAAAACGCCAACGAAAAAATGGAAGATATCGGAGCTAGACGCCTACATACCGTGATCGAGCGCGTGATCGAAGATATTAGCTTTGAGGCTAACGAGCACGGCGGCGAAACAGTAGAGATAGATAAGGCTCTCGTAGAAAAGCGTCTCTCAGACGTCGTCGAGGATCAAGACCTGGCGAGATATATCTTATGAAATCAGGCTTTGTAAGCATCATAGGCCGTACGAATGCAGGCAAAAGCTCGCTTTTAAATTTTTTGCTTGATGCGAAAATCACCATCGTCTCGCACAAGCAAAACGCCACGAGGCGCAAGATCAGCGGTATCGTGATGAACGGCGAAGATCAGATCGTTTTTACCGATACGCCTGGACTTCACGAGAGCAACAAGACGCTAAATAAACTAATGATAAACGAAGCGATAAAATCGATGGGCGACTGCGAAGCGATCGTGTTTTTGGCGCCTATTCACGACAGCATAGACGATTACGTTAAATTTTTAAATTTAAATCCACAAAAACCACATATCTTGGTGCTCACCAAGGTTGACGAAGTCTCAAACGCCAAGGTGTTGGAAAAAATCACACAGTATCAAAAATTTCAAGACAAATTTACCGCACTTTTGCCTTTTAGCGTCAAAAAGCAAACATACAAAAAGCCGCTTTTAGATGAAATTTGCAAGCTTTTGCCAGAACATGAGTATTTTTACGATCCGGAATTTTTAACGCCGACAAACGAAAAAGAAATTTTTCGTGAATTTATCCTAGAGGCACTCTATGATAATCTAAGCGACGAGATCCCCTACTCTACCGACGTGCTCATAGACAAAGTCAAAGAAAAACCAGATATAACTGAAATTTATGCCACCATAATCACCGAACGCGAGACACATAAGTCTATAATTATAGGAAAAAATGGTCAAACTATCAAAAGAATCGGGATAAATTCAAGAAAGTTAATATCAAATTTTACGGGACAAAAAATCCTCGTAAAGCTCGTTGTAGTCGTTAAAAAAGACTGGCGCAAAGACGAAAAAACTATAAAAAGCTTGAATATTTTATAAATAATTATTAAGTCATATATTTTTATGGTATAATGAATGTGGCAAGTTGCCTAGTATAGGGCAAAACTAACTTAGAATTTGAAGTTTATATTGAAGGATGCTTAAAAATGGCAAAAAATAAAAATGAAGTGGCAAACATAGTAACGCATGATCCGTATTTGCAAACTTCATATGCCTTTTCGGGTAATAAAATTTCCCAAATAGACCTAAGCAAAGCAAATAAAAATAGTTTTTTTATGTCGTATATCAAATATAAAGATATCATGTCGGGTAGTGTAGAAATACCGCTATCAACGGACGAGGATGATATATCAAATTTAATAACAATCAAGGCTTATGAGCAGTTTGGTCTAGATCCGTCTTCTGAGTATAAAATTGTGTATAACGAAACTTTAGGCATATCGTCTGAAACTAAAATTTTTAACGTATTTATATCTGACATTTTATCAACCGATCAATTATTCTCTTTGGCTCTTAAAAAAATTCCGTATATAGACTATGTGGTGGCTGCCCCGCTAATGTTTCATGCGCTTTATAAAAAAAATATGCTTTCAGCCCAAAATACCGATGCTTTCGTGGTGTTGCAGGATGATGATGCTTTTATAGCTATTTATCAAAACGGAGAGTATGTTCAATCAAGACCACTTAGGTATTCAATAAAAAATATTAGCGAAAAATTTGCTACTTTAAGCGGCAATAAGCTAAACGATAATGTTTTTTTAAATATTATAAAAAATGGAACAAATACTCAAGATGATAGAAGTAGGGATTTTATAGTTGAAATATTTGATGAAATTTCCTATTATATAGGAGACTTAATAAATAGTTTAAGTCGCTTTCTAGGATCAAATGTTTCAAATATAAATTTAGTAACTGACGTAAAAATGGGTAATTTTGCAGAATTTATACAAGAGAAAGTAAGTATACCTACTAATTACCTTGATCTAAATATTGCCATAAATTCAAAAGAGGTTGAAGTTGATAATATTCACAATATTATGGCAATCAATTCACAATATTACAAAGAAACGCAAGAAAACGATTTTAACTTTTCCAATTTTCTACGACCACTACCGCTATTTCAACGCAATAGCGGTAAATTAATACTATATACACTGCTTGGGCTACTAATTGGATTACTATATCCATTGTATCTTTATGTATCAGGAATTATTACCGACGTAGACACTGCCGATAAAAAAAGCGAATATGAAATCAATAATGCAGATAAAATAAGGATAGAAGGGGCAATAGCAGCCCTTGAACAACAAATTTCAGGCGTATCAAAATCTATCGAGGAAGAACAAGTTGTAATTGATTTTAGAAAAAATACTATTAAAGAAATTTATGATAAAAAAGTTAGTTATCCGATGAAGGGCGTTGTGTTATTTGAGCTCAGCAATCTAATAAACAACAAAGATATACAAACCGCAAGAATAAATAACTCAAATAGAGACATGAAAGTTACATTAGTAAGCAAAGATGAAAAAAAGTTAACGGAGTTGATGCAAAATATAAATACCTCCGATAAATACTCTATATTAACAAAAGAAATTTTATTAGATAAAAAATATGGGGTACCCTCATATGAAACAAATGTTACTATAAAGATTAAATGATGAAAAAAGATAATACACTTACAAAAATCGATAACTATTTTGATGAAAAAAAACCTAGCGAAGTAACAATGATGTTAATTGTTGCTTTTTTCTTATCTGTTGCAATAGCATACTATGCGGTAATACCATATGCGCAAAATTATTATGATGACTCAATAAGGGAAAATGATCGAATAACCCAGGATCTAAACAAGGTAAACTCTTATTTGAGCACCGTTAGCCAAGGTAACGATAGAAATTTTATGATAAATAAAAAACAAAACGAGTTATTACAACAGCAAAATAAGCTCGCTGATGCCCAAAACATGAATCAATATTTTGATAATAAGTTAAAAGAGCTATCATATCTAATTTTTAATGAACAGAGTTGGGCTGATTTTTTAGATAATTTAGCATTTTTAGCAAATAAGAATAATGTAAAAATAACAAAAATAATAAATACATTTAAAGAACCTAATGCTCAGAAAATAGAGCAAGTACTTGATGTAAATATATCTGTCGACGGTGATTATAGGGATATCGTAAGCTATATAAATGCTATTGAAGAATCAAAATTGGTAGTAGATGTGAATAATATAGATATAAATTCTACAAATGGCAAACTAAGAGGAAATATGGGAATTTATATATGGGGGATGAAATATCAATGAAAACTTGTGCTTTGTTTTTTTTAGCGATATTTTGCTCTATATCCATGGCGGATAATTCTCAAGAAGAGATAGAGCATTATAATCAGTTATTCGGCGCGATAAATGAGCAACGTAAAGGCTTAAATGAATCCGAACTAAAAACCATATCTGATCCTTTTTTAAAAACAAAAGCCATTAGCATTGAAAATAACAATAATGTTTCGGATAATCAAACTTTTGATTTACAAGCAATATTTAGCAACAAAGCTAAAATTAGCGGACATTGGTATCGGGTAAAAGATAAAATAGGTGAATATGAACTGGTAAACATTGGATCCAAAAGTATTACTTTAGCAAATAAAGATGAAAAAATTGACTTAAATTTAACAAAAGGGGCAAATAAAAATGTCATTATCAAAATTAAATAAATTATTTAAAATATCTATTATAGCCGCAATATCGTTAACATCAGCATATGGCAATGGTTGTGAAAAAAGGGTTTTTAATCTTAAAATTAATGAACAAGTTTCAGTTCAAGAGGTGTTGACGCAACTATCCGATATGTGTCATTTTAGTGTTGTTACAAAAGATCAATTTGCTAAAGACGCCATAAGCGAACCTCTTTTTGGAATCAATATAAAAGATAAAACATTGAATGAAATTTTTAGCCTTTTACTATCTGAAAAAGATATGAGCTATACCTTTTCTCAAGATATATTAAAAATTTCATCCCTTCAGACAAAAACTTTTAAAATTGATTATATAACATCCGTAAGAGAAGGAACCGCTATAACAAAAGCCTCTGTTGATTCTGCCCCAATAGAAGTAGGAGAGAGAGAAGAAGATAGTGGATCTACAGATATTACTAAGGGCGGTGGCAAGCTTGATAATATAATAAGAACAGTTGAAAAGTTTGATTTTTGGGAAAAATTAGATACTGAAATTAAAGCGATACTAAACAATACGACAGAAAGTATCGTTGCGCCAGATCCTATCATCAATGCCAATGCAGGATTAGTCACTGTAACCGGCACAGCAGCACAGCTTAGGAGAGTTTCTGAATACATTAAAGATATTCAAGAAAGACTTAAAAAACAAGTAGTCATAGATGTATCTATAATATCTGTAGAGCTTGCCAATAGCTACACAAAAGGTGTTGACTGGAGTAAATTTAATATAGGTTTTAAAACCGGATTATACAATCGTACGGTTGTAACTGGCGTAACTGAAACAGTAGGACAAGACGCCGCTGGTAATCCTACGACCACTTTAAGCAGAACATATGGAATGATTCCGGCAAATGACCTATTTTGGTCAAATAGAGGAAACGGTCTTGGCGGTGGTTTTTCTCAAAGCATGAATTTGATTGCAGGTTTTAATTTTAATTTAGACGGCGTTTTAAATTTTCTAGAAACAAATGGAAGAACAAAAGTTGTTTCAAGCCCGAAAATTACAACTTTAAATAATCAACAGGCCCTAATTTCCGTGGGAGATAATGTAAACTATAGAGTTCAGGAAGAAAGTCAAAACAATAACGCTTTAAATGGTAAAACCACTATAACCTATAAGCAATATTCTGTTTTTATAGGAATTTTGCTTAACATTTTACCAGAGGTTTCAGACGATAATAAGATTATGCTCCGTATTAATCCATCTCTTAGCAGCTTCAAATACAATGAAGATGATGTTAGGCAAAGTACAACCATAAGAGAAATCGCACCAGATACTATACAAAAAAAGCTTTCTACTGTTGTGCAGGTAAATAGCGGTGATACAATCGTTTTAGGTGGGCTTATAGCTCAGTCTAAAGGCAAGGAAAATACAAAGGTACCATTCTTGGGAGACATCCCTGTGCTTGGACATGCATTTAAAAGCACAAAAGATAATCTTAGGACAACAGAACTTGTATTTATTATAACCCCAAGAATAGTTGACACATCAAATACTACACCAATCAATCAGTCTCTTAAAGATTTAGGTTTTTCGAGGTCAACGTATGAGCAATAAATATACTACTCTAAAAAATATATTTATTGATGTAGCACAAGAAAATAACTACATAAATTTAGATAAGTCTATTATTGCATATAAAAAAATTTTAGATTTGTTACAAAAGCCTGTCAAGTTAATTTTATTTTACGGCAAGCCTGGGTGCGGAAAAACATTCTTGCTAAAAAAAATTGTCAGCGATCTTAAAGATCGTAGTGACATTATTTTTTTTCCATATCCCTTTTTCAATGAATCAGAATTTGTAAAATCATTGTATGAAGGTATTTTTAGAAAAGAATCTCAGGAAAAAATTGAAAGCTATGAGCAGTTTATTAAAATATACGAAGCTAAAATCGAAGATAGTCAAGATAAAAAACCAGTAATAGTTATTCTTGACGAGTCACAGCTTTATCCTGAGATTTTACTAGAAAAAATTCGTATAATGTCAGATAGCGGTCTATTTAAATTTGTTTTCGCCACGCACGAAACGATTGATAAAGATGTACTATCGAGAGATTACTTTAAGTCAAGAGTTTGGGAAAGTATAGAGATGGGCTCTATCGATACAGAGGAGATGAAAGTTTATTTGGAAAATAAGTTACAAAATAGTCAGTTTTTTTATATTTTTTTAAAATTTACCGAAGAACAATTTCGTCTTCTAAATGAATTAAGCCAGGGAAATTTAAGAATGCTAAATAAATTAATGTTTAATATTTTTGAACTTTACGAATATTTTGATGCAAATCAACCAACTATAATAGGCGGTGACAAAATGGTAACAAAAATTTTAGAGATGGCAGCCATCAAATCGGAGCTTATAGATGCTTGAAACATATGAAATATTGGAGCTAGAAAGGCGATGGAGAGCCTACGACAAAAAGAGAAAAGAGTTTAAGTTTTCGGATAAAAAAAACTATATATATGCTATTTCAGCTGTTTTAGCTATATCTGTTTCTGTGTCATCGCTTACTTTTTATTTATTAAAAGATTCACTAATAAATAATACAAATAACACAACAATTAGTAATGATACCAGGGAAAATAGTCAAAAGATTATAAAACATTCTGAAAATATTGAGCCTGAGCAGAAAATCGATCCAAGTAATAATACATTGCTAAATTCTGATAATTTTGGCGGAACCGAAAGCACGCCAAACACGCAAAATAGTAGCATTGCAAACGAAGATACTTCAGATAATATAAATACAGAAATTCAGCAACACGGCTGGGTAAATGCAAGCGATATACAACAAGATACACAGAGAGCTAGCAATACTCAAAAAAATATTGGCGGAAAACAAGTGGCAGTAGCCACTCCAACAGAAGAAAAACTAAATTTTGATTCTGAAAAACACATACCCGCAAAGAGTATTGGTGGCTTGCAAAATATAAACAAATTCCAAATACAATCTTCTGGTTCTGAAGTTTCGGTAGATGAATTAACAGCAAAATTTGAAAAATCAAATAGCTCTGACATTGCACTACTTATTGCAAGAAGATACTATGATGTTAAGGACTATAAAAATAGTGAAAAATGGGCGTTGATAGCAAATGAGCTTGATAGCAATAATGAAGAGAGCTGGATAATATTTGCAAAGTCAAAATATAACCTAAAGCAAAAAGATGATGCTATAAGTGTTCTTAAGATATATAACGATAAGGCAAATTCTGCAAATATCGAGGATCTAATGAGACAAATAGAAGACGATACAGCTTTATAGAATAAAAGCATTATTATTTAATAAAGAGTAAAGGTATTTAATGAATAAATTTTATGAACTTTTTATGGCGACCATCTTAAAAAATAATTTAATAACTGATATCCAACATCAAAATATATTGTCTTTATTAAAGACAAACACGGATTTTGAACATGCGCTACAACAGGAAGTACCAAATTTTTCAACAAAATATATATATGATGTTCTTGGTGAACTATACAGAAGACAGCGTATTACAATTAATGAAATAACTGAAAATTTTGTAATAAATTTAAAAAATTTTTTAGAGTACGTTGCAAATAAATTTAAGCTTGAATATATTGATTTAGATGATATTGATATAGACTATAAACTTTGTGAAAAAGCTCCTTTAAATCATTTAAAAACCTATAGTGCTCTACCTATTAAGGAAGATGAAATTGCCGTTTATGTTGCTTTTAAAAATCCATTTGATATGTCTGCGCAAGATAGACTGCAATCTATTTTTAATAGAAAACTCTTAAAAATAGTAATAACCGATCCATCCAAAATAGATAAATATTTAAGTAAAATAGAGCTAAATGATAGCGTAAAAGGCATAGTTACCGAGATAAGAAAGGAGCTATCCTCTACTGCGGTAGTAGGTGGAAATACAAATGAAAATAGCTCCGGCATATTAAAATTGATCGAAGTTATTTTACGAACCTCGATAGTAAGTCGCGCAAGCGATATACATATTGAAGCCACCACCACAAACTGCGTCGTACGAGGCAGGATTGACGGTATGCTAGCCGAACTTTTTATTTTCGATAAGGATCTTTTTCCTCCTCTGGTATCGCGTATGAAGCTACTTTCAAATATGGATATAGCAGAGCGAAGAAAGCCGCAAGACGGTCGTTTTTCGGCTCAAGTAGCCGGCAAAGAGTATGATTTTCGTATTTCAACCTTGCCGATACTACACGGCGAAAGCATAGTTTTGCGTATTTTGGATAAATCAAAAGTTCTAATTAGTCTTGAAAATTTAGGTATGCATCCAAGTACTTTTGATAAATTTAATAAAGCAATGAAAGCACCTTACGGCATTATATTAGTGACAGGGCCAACTGGGTCTGGTAAAACAACAACTCTTTATGCTGCATTAAATGATATAAAAAGTGTAGAGACAAAAATAATAACCGTCGAAGATCCAGTAGAGTATCAGCTAAATATGATCCAGCAAGTCCACGTAAATGAAAAAGTCGGACTTACCTTTGCTTCAGCTCTTCGATCCATTTTAAGGCAAGACCCAGACATTATAATGATAGGCGAGATCAGAGATCAAGAGACTCTTCGTATAGCTATCCAAGCTGCACTTACCGGTCACTTGGTATTTTCGACGCTTCACACAAACGATGCAATAAGCGCCGTCACCAGAATCGCCGATATGGGAATAGAGCCGTATTTAATTAGCGGCGCATTGGTGGCGATAGAGGCCCAAAGGCTTGTTAGAAAACTATGCCCAAACTGCAAACAAAAAACCGTTTTGCCGCCAAATTTACATGAACAATTTCAAGACTTCTTGCCGCAAGATTATCAGTTTTATAAACACGTTGGTTGCGATCAATGTTCTCAAACAGGCTATGTAGGGCGAGAGATGATAAGTGAAGTTTTACCGATAAGCGATAGAATTTCAGCGATGATAGCAAACGGCACTACAAAAGAGGAAATAAAAAAAGTAGCATACGAAGAGCATTTTATAGATATGTTTAAAGATGGTATTATTAGAGCCGCAAGGGGCGTAACAACGATAGATGAAGTATTTAGGGTAGCTAAGGTATGAAATTTTTTGAAGTTGAGTATATGGCCAACGGTCGTCGCCAGAAGATGACTTTAAAGGCAAACAATAGAAGCGAGGCGCAAGCCTTAGCAAAAACAAAAAAAGCCGGCGTAATAGTAAAAGTAGGAGAAACAAAAAGCGTCCCGCTAGAAGAACAATTTGCTGACATGATAAGCAAGGCATCGGTCCTTTTAGGCGGTTCAAAAATAAAAATAAATAATTTAATTGCAGCTTTTAGGCAATTAAGCGTTATGACAAATGCAGGAATTTCAATCCACGACAGCATCAAGGAAGTATCTAAATCAACAGAAGACAAAAGGCTTAAGGCCATATTTGCAACCCTAAACGATGATCTCAACCAAGGTCAAAGTCTAACAGATGCCATAACCAAATTTAAAGGCGAGCTTGGTGACGTAGTTATTGCTATGGTAAAGCTTGGCGAAAGCACAGGTAATATGTCTGAGTCGCTCCATAAACTATCAGATATTCTACAGGAAGTTTGGGAAAATCAGAGAAAATTTAAAAAAGCTCTCAGATATCCGATTATAGTAATGTCTGCTATGGCGATAGCTTTTATTATACTGATGATATACGTTGTTCCTCAGTTTAGGGAGATATTTGAACAACTCGGAGCTAAACTGCCTCTTCCTACAATTATTCTTCTTTCTATCGAGAGTGCATTAAGTAATTACGGTTTATATATATTAGTCGGTTTTATAACCATAATATATGCTATCAGATATTTATACAAAAGCAATGATGATTTTAAATATAAATTTGACAAATTTATGCTAAAAGTTTATCTAATCAATAAAATTATATTCTACTCAACAATGAACAGATTTAATCTTATTTTTACAGAGCTTGTAAGAGCAGGTATTCCAATTGCTGATGCCCTTGAGACGGCAACTTTAACAGTAGAAAACCAAGACATACACGATAAGCTTGCCACAATCAAAATTGCTGTTCAAAGAGGCGTATCATTGACGGAAGCTTTTCGGGATACTCAGCTTTATGAGAGTATGCTTATTCAGATGCTAAGCGCAGGCGAAAAAGGCGGTGCAATAGATGCTATGCTTGAGAAAGTAACCGATTATTACAAAGCTAAATTTAGCGACCTGGTTGATAATATTTCAAGCTATGTGGAACCGATTATGCTTTTATTTATGGCGGGCATGGTTATACTTCTAGCGCTTGGTATTTTTATGCCTATGTGGGATCTTGGAAATGCAGTTCAAGGACGATAATTAAAACAACAATTAAGGAAAGAAATGCAAAATAATTTACATGAACGTCAAGTTAGTGCAGATGCGTTTTTGGTTTCAAAAACCGATACGAAGGGAAAAATAACTTATTGCAATATCCCTTTTGCTCAAATAGTCGGTGCAAAAGGTAATGAGCTGATCGGGAAACCGCATAATATCGTGAGGCATCCAGATATGCCGCGCGTTGTTTTTAAAATTTTATGGGAGTATGTAAAAAATAAAAAAGAGGTTTTTGCCTATGTTAAAAACAAGAGCTTTGACGGTTCATTTTACTGGGTATTTGCAAACGTTACCGCTTCTCTTGATCAAAATGGCAACATTATCGGTTATTATTCGGTTAGACGAAAGCCGAATCCAAAAGCCTTAGAAATCATTATCCCGCTTTACAGGCAGCTCTTGGAAGCTGAAAAGAGCGGTGGCATGGAAGCCTCATCTAAGCTTCTTGATAATATTTTAAAAGAAAAAAACAAGAGCTATGACGAGCTAATGAACGACTTACAAAGATTATAAAAGGAAAATCATGTTTTTTAAAAAAGAAAAAGTAAATTACGATGAAATTTTAAATGTGGTCGAACAGGCTAGAAACGGCTTTTTGGAACCTAGAATTTTACAGATAGATCCAAACTCTCAAATCGGCAAAATAGCGCTTGGGATAAATGACTTACTCGATCAAATCGAAGCTCTGCAAAGAGAGATGGGTACTTGCGTCAAATCGGCCGAAAGCGGGATAACTTATAGAAATATCTTCACAGAGGGTTTTCGCGGTCTTTTTAGAACCAACGCCATATCCATGAGCGAGGGCGTCGAGGGTATAAAAGCCGGGCAAAAAGGTAAAACCAGAGGCATACTCTCCGAAAAATTTAGCGAGCTCGGCAACGGAAACGACGGTATTTTAGAAGTACAAAACGATCTAAATCAGAGCATTAAAAATTTAACCCAAATTTCAACCATGGCGCAAGATACTTCGGTAAAGGCCAACGAAAGCATGTCGGCCGTAAGTGAACTTAGCCAAAATATGGGCAACCTAGAGCATCTCATCACAGAGTCTACCGAAGCTATTAAAAATTTAACTCACAGAACCGAGGAAATCTCATCGGTCGTAAATTTAATCAAAGACATTGCCGAGCAAACAAACCTACTCGCCCTTAACGCAGCTATAGAAGCGGCACGCGCCGGCGAGCACGGACGAGGCTTTGCCGTAGTCGCGGACGAAGTGCGAAAACTAGCCGAAAATACACAAAAAGCTACAAGCGAAATCGGCATAAATATCCAAACCTTACAACAACAAACAAACGATCTAAACGACAACTCCAACAAAATCACGCAAATAGCGCAAGTCGCAAACGTAAGCGTGTCTAAATTTAGAGATGCCGTGAACGTATTTAGCCAGGGTGCTACACAAAGCGCAAAAATCTCAAAATACGTCGAAAACAAAACAATCGGTATCATCGGCAAGATCAACCGAGTAACGTATCTGCAGACCGCATACGGAAACGTCATCAACGAAAGAGGCGATGACGAAAATATGCAAAAACAAACGCAAAATTTAAACGCATGGTACGAGAGTGCGGCGGCGTATTTTGCAAATTCAAAAAGCTTCGAGAAGGCAAGCGCTCCCGCAAAACAAATAAGCGATCTAGTAAAAGCTAACCTAGACGACTCAAAAAATGGTTACAATATGAACGATATCCAAAAATTTGTCGATAGATTCGCCAAGGTCAAACAAGCAAGCGGTGAGATATTTAAGATAATAGACGTAACGATCGAAGAAAGCGTAAAGTAACGTTATACAAAATTTGAGCCAAAAACATTTGGCTCAAATTTTGCTCTTTAGCATTACTTTAAACCAAAAATCCATTCTATAAAATTTTGCAAAAACCTATTTTTGAAAGCTTTACATCATCAAAAACTATAGAGCAAATTTACGCCCTCTATAAACACAATTGGCTTCAGCAAAATTTATACTAGATATCGCAAACTTAGCAAATTTACTTCGCGCCAATCACAAGCCGCACGCTATAAGCTCTCCAAATTTGACCAAAAACAGCAATCATTTGCCGTGTTGCGTCAAATCTCATAAAGGCAAACCTACCTAAAAGCAAGCTTGCCCTTCTATAAAATTTGACCAAACCCCAAAGCAAATTCGGTCAAATTTAAATGCAAATTTAGCCCAGTAGCCTCTTTGCGCACTCGCTTATACTCTTGCCGTCGCTTCTAGCGCCTATTTTTTCTTTCGCAGCTTTCATCACGGTGCCGATATTTGCACCCTCGCCTAGCCCGACGATGATCGCTTTTATCTCAGCCTCCAGCTCGTCTGCGCTTAGTTGCTTTGGCAGATAGCCGCTTATAATATCGATCTCTTTTTGCTCGTTTTGCGCCAGATCGTCCCTGCCGCCGTTTTTGTACTGCTCGATAGAGTCCATGCGGCGTTTGATCTGGGTTTGTAGGATCGGTAGCACCTTTTCGTCGGTCATCTCGATACGCTCATCAACTTCGACTTGTTTGATGACTGAGTTTATGAGCCTTAGCGTGTCGCGGCGAAAGTTATCTTTTTCTTTCATCGCAGTCTTGATATCGTCTAAAATTTTCTCTCTGATAGTCACTTTTTCTCCTTTAAATTTAAGTGGGCAAATTATAACGAAGCTAAAATTTAAAGCTAATAAAACCGCCTAAATTTGGCTTGCTTAAGAAAAATATAGCTATAATTAACCATTCATTTTTAAAAGGACTTGCTTGAGAAGCGACAATCTTTTTGCCTTTGCGATCTTCGCTATTACCGCGTTTGGATTTTTCGTTTGGGGCTATCAGTACATCCCGACTCATCACTTTTTGCTTTTCAGTATCGCTAGTATTTTCGGTATCTTTATGGCGTTTAACATCGGCGGCAACGACGTCGCAAACTCCTTTGGAACGAGCGTAGGCGCCAAGACCGTCACGATAAAGCAAGCCTTAGTTATTGCCGCTATTTTCGAGCTTAGCGGCGCGATATTCGCCGGCGGAGAGGTAACCAAAACCATCCGCGAGGGCATCGTGAGCTTCCCGCAGGAGGGCACCGAGCCGATGCTTTTCGTGCTGATTATGATGTCAGCGCTTTTGAGCTCTGGTATCTGGCTTTTTATCGCGTCTAAAAAGGGTCTACCTATCTCTACGACGCACTCGATCGTAGGCGGTATCGTCGGCGCCGGGCTTACGATGGGCTTTACGACTATGGGCGGGGATAAGGCTCTGGCTATGGTTTCCTGGGGCGAGATAGGCAGGATTGCAGTTAGCTGGGTCATCTCGCCGCTTCTAGGTGGCATCCTTTCTTACTTCATTTACGGCTACATAAAATCTAAAATTTTGATCCCAACTCGCAAATTTACCCTAGAGCTAAAGGTACTAAAACGCGAGCGTAAAGCCTACAAAGAGCGCTATTTGCAAGAGCTAAAAATAAAACCCGAAAGCGAGCAGATAAGGATACTAAGCAAGATCGCGGTCCTTGACGAGGATGACGTCGAAAGCGGCGAACGCAGCGAATACAAGCTCGCGATCAAAGCCATGAAAGAGCGCGAAAAAGAGATCGACACGTCAAAAGCCATGCGTAAGCACATCCCGATGGTGGCCGGCATCGGCGCGATCATCATCTCCTCGATGATGCTGTTTAAAGGCCTAGCACACCTAAATCTCGACATCGGCTTCATCGGCACGATCTGGATCATCTGCGTCATCGGTATAGTCACATATCTCGCCACGCTTGCGATGATAAACGTGATGAAAAAAGATAACGCAGAAAAGAGCACGAATCGCATTTTCTCGTGGTTTCAGATATTTACGGCCTCCTCGTTCGCATTCTCTCACGGAGCCAACGACATAGCAAACGCCGTGGGCCCATTTGCCGCTATCCTAGACGTACTAAAAACAGGCTCCATAAACGCCACCGCGCCGGTACCGGGCATCGCGATGGTGACGTTTGGCATCTCGCTCGTGGTAGGGCTTTGGTTTCTAGGCAAAGAGGTCATCACTACAATAGGCAGCAAGCTAGCCGAGATCCTACCTACGACGGGCTTTAGTGCCGAGCTAGCCGCTAGTACCGTTATCCTGCTAGCTACTAAGCTAGGTATCCCCGTCTCCTCGACGCACATCCTCATCGGTGCGGTGCTTGGTATCGGTATATTAAACCGCGATGCCAACTGGAAAATGGTCAAACCTATCGTGCTTGCATGGGTTATCACTCTACCGATCGCGGGCGGCTCGGCGGCACTTATTTACATGCTTCTAAAGACTATGTTAGGCTTGTAAATTCGACTATTCGCGAGCCGTAACTGGCCGATTTGTTTTGCCAAAACTTATAAAGTTAGTCTTGGTTTTTACCATAAAGTCACAGCAGTGCTCGGCAAATTTGAGCTAGTTTTGTTCAGGTATTATTTAAACTATGGTTTTATATAATTCTAAGCCTTTGGGCTGACTGCTTAAATTTGATGTCTATAACGATAATGTCTGCCTTACCAACTATTTTTTACAACAAACTCAAACAATCAAATAAAGGCTCTTGCAACTAAATTTTATAAAATTTAGCAAGCTATTTTTTATTTATGTATTCCGCAAATTAAATTCAGTAAATATAATAGAGTAGTCAGGTTTTTACTAGTTAAATCAACAATTTGACGGCTGGGTAAATTTAGACGCACGGGGAATTTGACAAAGCGCCGAACTCTTACAAGCTCGGCGCTTTGTCGCAAGCGGTTAAAAAGTATTTTCTCTTTTTTCTAGCACGAGATGCAGTATATAAGTCACCGCAAACGCGACTGCGCTAGGCACGATCCAGCCCAGCATCGAGTCGTAAAACGGCAGCTTTTTGACGAGATCGGTCACTAGTGGTACGGAGACGCCCGCGATATCAAGGCCGTTTATCGTGCCGACGACCACGCAGACGTAGACGCAGGTGCGGTAGACGAGCTTGCTCGAGTCAATCAGCGGGTTGATGAGCGAAAGGATGATGAGCATGATGGCGATCGGATAGATGGCGATGAGCACCGGTATGGAACCCTTGATGATGGTCGTGAGGCCGAAATTCGCCACGCCAAAGCCGATCAAGCACCACGCCGCGACCCAAATTTTGTATTTGACTCGTCCGCCCGTTAGCTCCTCGAAGTATTCGCTAGCAGAGCTGATGAGTCCAAGCGTCGTCGTGATACAAGCTAGGAAAAACGCCGAACCCAGCACCAAAACGCCCGCCTTGCCGAAATAATGACCGCTAATGCGAGATAGCAACTCAGCTCCGTTTATCTCCGGCGCGTCTTTAAACAGCTCCGCCGATGTCGCACCCAAGTAGCCCAGCATCAAGTAAATCACCATCAAAATCACGCCCGCCGTCATGCCTGCCTTTATCGTCGATGAAACCAGGTGGCGCTCGTCTTTTACGCCCACGGTTCTGATAGCGTTTATCACGATGATACCAAACGCCAGCGACGCTAGCGCGTCCATCGTCTGATAGCCTTCTACAAAGCCCTTAGCCGCTGCGCGCTGCGCATAATCTCCGCTAGGAGCGACGAACTCGCCGATCGGGAACAAAAATCCCGCTCCAAAAAGTAGCAAAATAAGCGCCAAAAGCAGCGGAGTTAGGTATTTGCCGAGTAGATCGACTAGTTTTGACGGATTCATACAGACGTAATAATTTAATGCAAAATACGCCGCTGAGTAGAAAAACAGCCAAATTTGCAAATTTTCAGCTGCGATAAACGGCTTAACGGCGATATCAAAGGGCATATTTGCCGCACGAGGTATCGCAAAAAGCGGCCCGATCGTAAGGTATAAAAGCGCGGTAAAAAGTACCGCAAACACGGGGTCTATACGGCGCACTAGGCTTTGAAGCCCCTTTGCTCTAGCGATGGCTGCTACGCCAAGCACCGGCAAAAGCACCGCCGTGGCGCAAAAAAACATGATTGCAACGTAAAAATTCTGCCCAGCCTCTCGCCCCAAATTCGGCGGAAAGATGAAGTTCCCCGCGCCGAAAAACATGGCAAAAAGCGTGAGCGAGATGACTAAAAACTGATTTTTGCTAAGCTTTTGTTTCATTTTCGCTCCATTTTAGTTTTAAATTTGACAAATTGTATTTAGATAAAGTTGAATTTTCGTTGATTTGAGTTAAATTTGCTCATTTTTCGCGCGCGCGTGTTTCGATTTGAAATTTAGTCGCGCAGCTGGAGTAAAATTTAAACATTTTAAAGTATAATCGCGCAAAGGAAAAAAATGGCAAAAACTAAAACCGTATTTGAGTGTCAAGCCTGCGGCAATCAGCAGAGCAAATGGGTCGGCAAATGCCCTCAGTGCGGGGCTTGGGATAGCTTTTTAGAACTAAACGCGCAGCAGATCGAAACACTAAAAGAGATCTCTAAAAGCACCGCAAAACCTAGCCTCGCAAAGCAAATCAGCGAGGTCGAGATCGAAAAAGTCACGCGCATCAGCACGCAAAATAGCGAATTAGACTTAGTCCTTGGTGGCGGCGTCGTGGAGGGCTCGCTGGTGCTAATCGGCGGAAGCCCCGGCATCGGCAAGAGCACCTTGCTGCTAAAAATCGCGTCAAATTTCGCCGTCCAAGGCAAAAAGACGCTCTACGTGAGCGGCGAAGAGAGCGCGAGCCAGATCAAAATGCGCGCCCAGCGCCTAGACGCGGTCAAAGACGGGCTATTTCTGCTTACGGAAATTTTACTCGAAAACATCCTCGCCGAAGTGCGCAAAAACGAGTATAAAATCCTAGTCATCGACTCCATACAAACCCTTTATAGCGAAAAAATTGCCTCCGCACCGGGCTCCGTATCGCAGGTGCGCGAGATCACATTTGAGCTTATGCGCCTAGCCAAAAATGAAAATATCTGCGTCTTTATCATCGGACATATCACGAAAGACGGCTCGATCGCGGGGCCTCGAATTTTGGAGCATATGGTGGACGTAGTGCTATATTTTGAGGGGGACTCCAGCCGCGAGCTGCGTATGCTGCGGGGTTTTAAAAACCGCTTCGGCTCGACTAGCGAAGTGGGGATTTTCGAGATGAGCGAAAACGGACTCATCAGCGCCAATGACGTTGCGGGCAAATTTTTCACGCGAGGCAAGGCTACTAGCGGCTCGGCAATAACTATCACAATGGAGGGCTCTCGCGCGCTTAGCGTCGAGATCCAGGCGCTCGTGTGCGAGAGCGCGTATCCTAAACGCAGCTCCACAGGCTTTGATAAAAACCGCCTGGATATGCTGCTAGCGCTACTTGAGCGAAAATTAGAGATCCCGCTGGGCCACTACGATGTTTTTATAAACGTGAGCGGCGGCGTCAAGATTAGCGAAACTGCGGCCGATCTAGCCGTAGTAGCAGCGATCATCTCCAGCTTTAAAAACCGTCCGATCAGCAAAGAGAGCGTATTTATGGGCGAGCTTAGCCTAAACGGCGAGATTCGCGAGATATTTAACCTCGATCAGCGCCTAAAAGAGGCCAAAACGCAGAAATTTAAAAACGCGATCGTGCCGTCTAAGCCGCTTGACGCTCAGGGGCTAAAATGTTTCGTCGCAGCCGACATCACACAGGTTTTGGAGTGGATGTAAAATTTTGCCGCCAAAACCCGCTCCGCAAAAACGCAAAAGGAAAAAACATGGAAAATCTAAAATGGAAGCTCTCAAAAACGCTAAAAACAGCGATGAGACAAAGAGATATCGATACTTTTACGCTGGCTAAAATCGCCAAGGAGACCTATGCAGCGGCTCATGCGGACGGCGATTTGGACGTAAGGCAAGAAGTTTTTAAGGTTATCGACGAATACGCGAGCGAGGTAAATTTAGAAATTTTAGACTTGGTTTGCAAAATTTTAGGCTCTAGCGTTAAATTCGGCGAAAGTGGAGATTTTTAAATTTACGCTGTTTTGCCGCGGTTTTTATAAATTTTCCCCAAAATTTTAAGCTACTATAAAAACCAAAATGTACAATTTTACGGTAAAATCAAAACCAAAATAAACGCAAAAACGGCAAAACTTGAGACGTTTAAATTTTATGCATACTTGGGCAAAATGCAAATACGGACGGCGAATTTTACATAGCTATCCGGCCAAAAAAGGCAACAATCGCCTTTGCATAAAAAAGCTCGGCAAAAGGCGTCATTTTTGGTAGGTTGCAACGGTCGAGCTCCAAAAGAGCAAGGCGGCGAAATTTACGAAAAAATAAATCGCGCCTCAAAATCAGGTTAGTTGCAGCCAAAAAATGCCGTAAAAAGCAAAAATTAGGAACAAAATGTTTGGTTATATTAGATTTATTTTAGCGTATTTCGTATTGCTTTCGCACGTTGGCATCGGGCTAGCGGGCAAAAACATCGGCGTTTTTGCCGTCGTGATTTTTTATATCCTAGCAGGGCTGGTTACATCAAAGGTTTTTATCAAAATCGCACCGCAAAACGCGCAAATAAGCTACTTTATAAAAGATAGATTTTTGCGCATTTATCCCGCATTTTTCTTTGCATTTGCGCTGACGGTACTATTTTTTTACGTGACGTCTTATTTATATCCAAATTTTAGCGTGAAAAATTTGCTTCTAAATGCTCTCATCGCGCCGTTAAACTACTTTTTTTGGCTCGACGTTTCCGTCATAGACGCGCCCGTTGGGCTAAATTTCCTCATACCGCCGGCTTGGTCGCTAGGAGCCGAGCTTCAGGCGTACGCCCTGCTCGTACTCGCGATCAAATTTAGACGGCTAGGCTACGCGCTAGCTACCGGCTCGCTAGGCGTTTATGCAGCGGCAAATTTAGGCTTTATAAACGCCGACATTTACGGATACAGGCTTGTTTGCGGCGTATTTTTTATGTTTTACACGGGATTTTTGATCTATCAAAAAGAGCTTGGCAAGCTCGCCGTTTTTTACGCGGCGGTAGCGGCGCTGGCGGGCTATCTTTTTTACTCGCACGAATTTAGCGCTTTTGGCGCAGAGACGATGCTTGGATACTTGATCGGCGCAGCCATCGTTCTAGCGCATGAGAAGTTTAAATTTAAGCTCAAATTTAACGATATCGCAGGCTCGCTTTCATACGCGATTTTTATCAGCCATTTTCTTTTTATTTGGCTCAGCGAATTTTGGCTGAGGGGCGTAAATTTAGCCTTCGTGACGGCCGGTTCGGTCGTGTTTGGATTCGTAAATTTCTATCTTATTGAACAAAAGATAAACAAAATAAGATTTAGAAAGCAAGCTTAAAGTCAACCAAAAAAGGTATGAAAAATACTGCGAGTAAAATTTATTTTAAAACCACGAAAATCGTACGAAAAAGTATCAAAAAATCCCTAAAAATCGAAAGATTATCAACGTATGCACACTCCATTTTCACACGCTCGTCAAATGAAATTTCATTCCTGCCGCTCACCTGCCAAAGCCCCGTAAGCCCCGGCCTGACCCTTGTTATCTTGCCTAAGTTTTTGCCGATTTGCCTTTTTTCGTAAAACATATACGGACGCGGTCCGACCAAACTCATCTCAAGCTTAAGGACGTTAAAAAGCTGAGGTAACTCATCAAGCGAAGTACGCCTGATAAATCCGCCGACTTTTGTTATGCGCGGATCAAATTCGTATTTGTGAAATTTGGCAAAATGCTCGACCTCTGCGGGATTTTGCTCGAGATAATCGTCTAAAATTTTACGCCAATTTTTATGCATCGATCTAAATTTATAGCAGCTAAACGGCTTGCCAAAACGCCCTATTCGCTTTTGTTTAAAAAAGATGCTCTCGCCAGGCTCATTTATCTTTATGACTGCTGCTATAACGGCGACGACCGTAAGCCAAATCGGCGCAGTAGCGACAACGATGACGTAATCGATCACGGCTTTTAGCAAAATTTTAGAGCGCAGACTCATAGCTCGCCCTCTAAAAATCTCTCGTAACTACTCTCCACGAGCTCCTTTATCTCTCGCTCAAAGCGCTCTTTTGAAAATTTTAGCGCATTTTGCCTGATCGCTTGCGGATCAAATTTGTCTCTTATTTTTTCAAATTTTACCACCGCTTCGTTTAGGCTAGTTTTGCTTTGCTCGCTAAAATAAACGCCCGTGACGCCGTCTATCACGCTCTCTTTCGCACCGCCCTTACCCAGGCAGATGACTGGAGTCCCGCAGGCCTGAGCTTCCACGGGCGCTATACCAAAATCCTCCACCGCCGCAAAAACGAAAGCTTTTGCTTTACCCATCAGCTCCGCCGTTTCACGCGCACTTCGAAAACCTAAAATTTCAACATTGCTTTTAGCGATATTTTTGATTTCATTCATCTGCTCGCCGTCACCCACTACGACTAGCTTTTTGCCGCTTTCGTTAAAGGCGCGCACGATTAAATTGATCTTTTTATAAGGCACCATCCTTGAAACCGTGACGTAAAAGTCCTCTTTATTTTCGTTTAATTTAAAATTTGCAGTATCGACAGGCGGGTAGATCACGGCGGCGTCTTTGCTGTAAATTTTACGTATACGGCGAGCGATAAAATTTGAATTTGCGACGTAAACGTCGGCTCTGTTTGCCGCGGCGATATCCCACAGGCGAATTTTATGTAAAAAATATCTAGCTAGCGCCGCTTTTAGTCCGCGCTCTAGTCCGTTTTGGCGCAAATAGTCAAAATACATATCCCAAGCATAGCGCATCGGAGTGTGGATATAACTTATATGAAGCTGGTTTGAATGCGTCAAAGCGCCCTTTGCTACGGCGTGCGAACTAGACAGCACGACGTCAAATTCGCTCAGATCAAACTGCTCTATCGCTAGCGGAAAAAGCGGCAGATAGCTCCTAAATTTGCTCTTTGCAAACGGTAAATTTTGAATAAAACTGGTTCGAGCAAATTTGCCATTTAAAATCTTTTGTCTATCGTCAAATTTAAGGTAATCAACAAGGCTAAAAACCTCAAAATCATCCCAAATATCCGTAAAACTCTGCACGCAACGCTCAGCTCCGGCATAGTTTTCCAGCCAGTCGCAAACCAGAGCTTTTTTCATCCGCTCCGCTGCTACTTTCTATCGTAGTCGTCGCTGATACGAACTATATCGTCCTCACCCAGATACTCGCCCGTTTGCACTTCTATGACGATGAGATCGGAGTTTGCCGTATTTTCCAGTCGGTGAATCTGCCCGCTTTTTATATATATCGACTCGTTTTGTTTTAGTGGTGCTTCGTTGCCGTCTATCGTTACTAGCGCCTCGCCCTCGACGACGACCCAGTGCTCGTTTCGCTTAAAGTGCTTTTGCAGA
Source organism: uncultured Campylobacter sp. (assembly GCF_938039205.1). GTDB lineage: Bacteria > Campylobacterota > Campylobacteria > Campylobacterales > Campylobacteraceae > Campylobacter_A. The sequence continues at coordinate 119,471 of NZ_CALHVM010000056.1, read as the reverse complement.
CTCAGCCTTTTGCCGGGCTTAACCACGATCTTTTTCATCTTGTAGCCGCTACCCTCACCCAGCACCTCATAGCTGCCCCACGGACGATACACGCTCGTGTGCGTTTCGCAAATTTCAGGCAATGAATTTGAAAAGTGCTTATAAACCTCTTTTACCTTTTGCGAGCTACCTTTTTTGGCGATCAAAAGCGCGTCTTTGGTGTCTACTACGAGCAAATTTTGCACGTCTACTAGTGCGGTCGGTTTTTTAGTTAGGATGAAATTTTCGCTCGCGCCGATTTGCAACGACTCGCCCTCGTTTTTTATCTTTTTACTCAGCTCGTCAAAGCTACCCATATCGCTCCAACCAGCATCAAGAGGTACCATTTTGATATTTAAGCTTTTTTGCATTAGGGCGTAGTCGATACTGATATCCTCGATCTTATCCATAAAATTCGGACTTATTTTTAGCAGGCAAGGCTCGTTTGCCGAGCCCTCTATCGCCGCCGCAACGTCCTTTACGATACTTGGCGCATATTTTTTCATCTCGCCCAAAAACACGCCCGCCTTAAAGCAAAACATACCGCTGTTAAAATAATACCCGCCCTCTTTTATAAATTTCGTCGCGGTTTCAAAATTTGGCTTTTCGATAAATCGCTCTACGTCGCCGTTTTTATCGGCCTTGATGTAGCCGTAGCCCGTGTTTGGTTCGTTAGGTTTTATGCCAAACGTCACCAAAAAGCCCTGGTTTGCATAGCTTTGCGCGATCAAAAGAGCCTTTTTGTATTCAGTCTCATCCTCAATTAAATGATCGCTCGGTGTAACGAGCAAAATTTCGTCCCCATCGCAGCAAAGCGCCGCAAAAGTAATCGCCGCGGCGGTGTTTTTACCAAATGGCTCAAGAATAAATTTATCTATTTTTTTACTACCGCATTCGTCAAGCGCCAAAAAATAGTGCGCCTCGTTGCAAACGATGATCGTTTTTTGTGCATGCACATTGCGTCTAAGCGTAAGGTCAAAGAGCGATTTGCCGTTAAAAAGCCTAATAAATTGCTTTGGCATTAGCGTTCGCGACAACGGCCAAAGTCTCGTGCCCGAACCTCCGCAAAGTATAACGTTTGTCATTTTTATGCCTTTTGCTTTAAATTTTCGACCAAATTTAAAAATGTTTCTTGAAGCTGCACCAGTAAATTTTGATCCTTGGTCTCAAATCTCGTAACGATAACAGGCGTCGTATTTGAGGCTCGCACTAGCGCCCAGCTACCGTCCTCAAATCTCACTCTAACTCCGTCTATGTCGATGATTTCGGCTATTTTACCTAGGCCTGCTAGCAAATTTTGCGCGTCGCCATTTTCGTAAATTTCAACCAAAACCTCTTTTAGCTTTGTAACTAGTTTAAATTTCTGTGCGTCGGTCGTTTTTATCTTTATCTCGTCGGTACTGAAAACTTTTGGCAGTTTATCTAGCTCGCCATCTAGGTTAAAGCCCTTTGCAACCAGCTCTAGCGCGCGAAACATCGCATACGTCGCGTCGTCAAAGCCAAAATACCGCTCCTTAAAGAAAATATGCCCGCTCACCTCGGCCGCCATGTCGATATTTAGCTCTTTCATCGCCTTTTTGATGTTGCTGTGGCCGGTCTTGCCCATGAAGCTTTTGCCGCCGTGCGCGTCGATCTCGTCGTACATATTTTGCGAGCATTTGACCTCGCCCAGCACGCGCGGATTTTTCATCGCGAGGCTATATAGATATGCTAGCTCATCGCCTTTTATGTTGCGTTTTTTGGTCAGAACCGCGATACGGTCGCCGTCGCCGTCAAAGCCAAATCCTATGTCAAATTCGCCCTTTAGCGCAGCTTTTAGATCGATTAAGTTTTTCTCCTCGCTAGGGTCTGGATGATGGTTTGGGAAGTTTCCGTCGGGCTCGGGGTATAAAATTTTCGCATCCAAATTTAACGCCTCACAAATTTCGGGTAGCACTGCTCCAACTGCGCCGTTTGCACAGTCGATGACGATTTTAAGCGGTAAGGCTTTTAGATGCCCAAACTGCTCTATAAGAAAATTTTTATAAGGCGTCGCGATATCGAATTTTTCAGCCCTCGGATCATCCGGTATTTTCGTTTTTGCCGTGATATCAGCCAGTACGGCGATTTTTAACTTTTGCAAATCCTCACCAAAATAGCTATCTTTAAAAATCGTGATTTTAAAGCCATTGTACTCTTTTGGATTATGAGAACCGGTTATCATTATATTTGCGTCAAATTTGTCTGAAAACACGCTAAAATACCCAACCGGAGTCGGTAGCAAGCCAATATCGTAGACTTTCATACCGGCCAAATTTAGCCCGCTAACTAGCCAGCCGAAAATCTCATTCGCGCTTAGTCTAGCGTCATATCCTACGCTAACGTTTTTTGCGCCTCGGCGTAGCATCTCTCGACCCAAATTTAACCCGATCGCTTTGACGCTGATTTCATTTAGATCGCGCTCGTAAATACCGCGTATATCGTATTCTCTAAAAATTTCGTCTATCAAAATTTTACCTTTATAAATTTATTTTATTTTAAGACGGCGTATTTTAGCATTTTTGGGTTAAATTTTACTAAACGGCGACGTCTCCAAGCTTTGCGTTGACAGCTTCTATCAAGCTTTGAGGCGCAATTTTGATCTGTTTTCCGCGCACCCCGGCACTCACGTAGACGTAATCTTGCTTTAAAATCCTCTCGTCAAAAAACGTCTCGAACGCCTTTTTCATCGCTATAGGCGAGCAGCCGCCCCTGATATAGCCCGTCACTTTTTCAAGTTCTCTTAAGTTTAAAAGTTCGCATTTTTTATGCCCGCTAAGTCTAGCCAGAGCCTTTAAATTTAAGCTCAAATCGCCCTGTATGCACGCCACGACGTAGCCTTTAGGCTCGCATTCGCAGACGATGGTTTTATATATTTTTTCTATTTGCTTGCCGCAAACGGCAGCTACGTGAACGGCGCTCAGATCGCTCTCATCCACTTCGTATTCAACTAGCTCATAAGGGATATGTTTACTGTCTAAAAACCTCGCGGCATTTGTTTTATGTACCATTGCCTTCTCATTTTTCAAAAATTTAAGATATAATTATAGCTAAAATTTTAAGGAGAATAGATGGCTGAAGAAATTTTAGAAAATCAAGGCAAAAAGGGAAACGGGCTGGTTCTTATCATCATCATTGTTATTTTACTGCTTCTTTTGGTAGTTGGCGGACTTTTGGCGTTCTTGCTAATGGGCGGCAATGAAGAGAACGCGCAAGCGCAAACGGCACAGGTTCAAACCGAGCAAGTCCAAGCCGCAGCACCTAAAAATACGGCGGGCAAGCGATCAAACGATTATGTAAATATGGGCCCGGTTTATCCGCTAGATCAGTTTATCGTAAATTTGCTTAGCGAAAGCGGCTCGAGATACCTAAAAACGAAGGTTGATCTAGAGCTTAGCGCCGATACATTAACGCCTGAAATCGATAAGAAAAAGCCGCTAATAAGGGATATCGTCGTATCTACACTCTCGTCTAAAACGTACGAAGAGGTAAGCACTCAAAAAGGCAAAAACCGTCTAAAGGACGAGATAGTCGACCGCCTAAACGAGGTTTTGGCCGACGGTCATATAAAAAACATCTACTTTACCGACTTTGTGGTGCAATGATCGGCATAGATATCGTAGCGATCTCGCGTATCTCAAGGCTTAAAGAGCGGCGAGGCGAGGATTTTTTGAGATATTTTTTGAGCGACGACGAGATAAATATCGCAAAAACGGACGCTACGATAGCGGGATTTTTCGCAGCTAAAGAAGCTATCAGCAAGGCTCTTGGCTGCGGGATCTCGGCTGAGTTTTCGTTCTTTGACGCTCAAATTTACAAAGACGAGAAAAACGCTCCAAAAGTAAAGCTCTCAGAAAAAATCATTAAAAATTTTAATCTAAAAGACGCACAAATCACCATCAGTCACGACGGCGGCTTTGCGATAGCTGCAGCGATACTGCAAAAAGCGGATTAGGCTTTCAAATTTGGATCTAATTTACTAAATTCCGCCTACCACGTCTTTTGCCCGACAAACACAAGCCAAATTTGTGTGTTTTTTAACCCGCGAAGATTTAGCACAGCAATCGTCAAATTTGATCCCGAGAACCCGCCATAGCCGCAAATTTAATCACACTGAAGCACTAGCCAGCTTTTATCAAATTTCCTCTCGCGTAGATCGCTTTTTCTGATCCACAGATAAATTTTACCGCAATCACACCACATCATCTCGTTTTCGTCGTTACTTCCGATTTGTAGTAGTAGCGTCCACTCGCCGATATTTTGCCGCAATTTTTTAAACTCCGGCCCGCTATAATCCTCATCGCCGCCGCAATAAAAGCCGTTTGTCACAAGCTCGCACTCTAGCTCCATGCCGCCTTGGATATTGCCTGAATGTCCTAAAATTTTATTTTCACTGCGCTGCTCACAAAAATCATCCGCCATCTACCAATACGCGTCGATTTCGTCATCGCTCATCTAGGTGTCGCCGACCAAATCGCTCTCCAAATCCGGCAACTCGGTCGTATTTGCAAATTTTAAAGAAGTCGCCGCAAACGCTTCGTTGTTTTCAAACGGCGCGACTTTGCGTTCCAGCTAGCTCGTATCCTCCGCATAAATCACCTTTTTGAAAGCGCCGTCTTTTGGACCCTATCCCCACGGCATCCCGGCGCAATCATAAAATAGATAGAGCATGCCGCGACTCGGCAACTCGCTCTGGGTATCAAACTCTGAAACTTCGCTAAAATTTATCTGCGCTATAAAATGAAGCGGCTCGCCGGTTTGCTCATTTACGGGCCACGGCTCGTTTCGCGGTAAATCTAGTGGTCCCCCAAATTTTGACGCGCCTATCGGTATTTGCTGATCGTCGCTTACTTTTAGCGAAATTTCCACCGCATTTTTAGCATAGCTTTTTATCTCTTCAATTATACGCTCAGATCCGTATTTTTCATATCTTGCGCGTAAATTTTGCAAATTTTCAAATTTAACGCATTGCGGTAAAAAGTTAGATAAATTTCACTTCTGCAAAGTCGGCAGATGCCAGCCGAGATAATACGCCGCAAGCCTAAACACGACGCCAAACGCAAAAAGCCCCATCACCCAAAATACGCTCGTAAATCCCGCATAATCCATCGCGAAATAAATCAGCCCCACGACGATGCTAACCGTCGCGTAAAGCCCGGTTTTTAGGCACCAAGGGATCTCGTTAAAAAGCACATCGCGTATCATGCCGCCGCCCACGCCGTTACAAAGCGCGAGTAGCACGACGCCAAAGACGTTGTAGCCAAACTGCAGCGCCACGATCGCTCCGACGATAGAAAAGCTCACCAGGTCTACGGCGTCGGTGGTGACGAAAAGGAATTTTTTCTCGATGTCGCTTCGCTTGTGCAGGCGCAAAAACGCCGAGAGAAAGAGCATCGCCATCACGATGATGCACGGAGCATAGTGCGTAAACGAATACGGCGGGCGCGAGACGATAGCGTCGCGCATAAATCCGCCTCCAAGCGCGGTTAGAAGCGCGGCGATAAAGATACCCAGCCAGTCGCAGTCGCGCTTAACCGCGAAGATAAATCCGCTCGTGGCTGCGGAGGCTATGCCGATGTATTCGGCGACGAGGAGCGCAGTCATTTTTAACCTTAAGTTTTTAAACGAGATTTTACATTTTTAAAATAAAAAAGTAGTTGAATTTAAATGAAATTTAGCGCGCAAAAGAGAGGGCAAAATATGCGAAAAAAGAGTAAAATTTAAGTGCATTTTACGAGATAGGCAAGTACGAATTTTACCGCTTTTACCCTGTCTAGAGACTTACGTATTTATTTAGAGCGAAGCAAAATTTGGCCATACAGACGAACTCAGCATGGTCGCCGTGAGTAAAATCATCGCCGCAAAGAGAACTTAGACGCGTAAACATCAAAATATGACACATCCGTCGCTAAACTATCTATAGCGGCGTATCCGTCCATAAAAAATACGCCGCCGCGCCGAAAAACTAAATTTTAAAATTTTCTATCTCGTTAAAATTTAGATACCTATAAATTTGCGCCTCTTTGCCCGCAAGCTTTTGGGGCACTATACTTATGTATTCTGAGACGCTAGGCAGCCTGCCTAGCACGGCGCAAACGGCCGCTAGCTCGGCGCTGCCTAGATACACGCGCGCGCCCATGCCCATTCGGTTATCGAAATTTCTCGTCGAAGTCGAAAACACCGTCGCGCCGTCGTTTACGCGGGCTTGGTTACCCATACAAAGCGAGCAGCCCGGCACCTCCGTGCGAGCGCCTACCTTGCGGAAGATATCGTAATAGCCTTCCTTTTCTAGCAGTGCCTGATCCATCTTGGTAGGCGGCGCGATCCAAAGGCGAGTGGGCAGCGTCCCAAGCCCCCGCAGAGCCTCGCCTAGCGCGCGGTAGTGGCCGATATTGGTCATACAGCTACCCACAAATACCTCGTCGATCTTATGCGGGCGCGAGCTACTAGCCAAAATTTCGCTCAGAGTCGTGACGTCGTCGGGGTCGTTCGGGCAGGCCAGGATGGGCTCAGTGATTTCGTCCAAATTTATCTCGATCACCTCGGCGTAGCGCGCGTTCTTGTCGGCTCGCAGCAAGCTAGGCGCCGCTAGCCACTCGCGCATTTTTGCCGCGCGCCGCTCCAGGCTCGCCCTGCTCTCATACCCGGCCTCTATCATCGCCTCGATGAGAGCGACGTTTGAGCGGACGTATTCGCAGACGCTCTGCTGACTCAAATTTACCGCGCAGGCCGCCGCAGAGCGCTCGGCCGAGGCGTCGCTTAGCTCAAAGGCCTGCTCGACTTTTAGATTTTCCAGCCCTTCTATCTCTAAAATTTTACCCGCAAATACGTTTTTCTTGCCTTTCTTTTCAACCGTGAGCAGCCCGCGCTTGATCGCGTAGTACGGGATCGCATTTACCAGATCGCGCAGCGTCACGCCCCTTTGCAGTCGCCCGCTAAATCGCACGAGCACGGAGCCTGGCATATTTAGCGGCATGGCTCCCGATACCGCCGCAAACGCCACCAGCCCGCTACCCGCAGGGAAGCTCACGCCGATAGGAAAGCGCGTATGAGAGTCGCCGCCAGTGCCTACGGTATCTGGCAGCACCATGCGGTTTAGCCACGAGTGTATGACCCCGTCGCCGGGCCTCAGGCTCACTCCGCCGCGCGAGCTCATAAATTTAGGCAGCGTCCTTTGCGTTTCAAGGTCGCTAGGCTTTGGATAGGCCGCCGTGTGACAAAAGCTCTGCAGCACGAAATCTGCCGAAAACCCAAGGCTTGCCAGCTCCTTGATCTCGTCGCGCGTCATCGGCCCAGTGGTATCCTGCGAGCCTACGGTGAGAGTTGCTGGTTCGCAGTACTGTCCTGCCCTGACCCCCCGCACGCCGCAGGCCTTGCCCACGATCTTTTGAGCTAGCGTATATCCCTCGCTCTCATCCGTTTGCGGCTGCGCGGGCTTTGCGAATATATCCTCCGCGCCTAAATTTAGCGCCGCCCTAGCCTTACCGCAAAGCGAGCGGCCGATGATGAGCGGTATGCGCCCGCCCGCTCTGATCTCGTCAAATATCGTGTTTGGCGCAAGCGTAAAACGAGCGACCGGCTCGCCTTGGGGTTTTTCGTTTTCATTTAAATTTTCAAATTTAGTTTCACCGTAAATTGAAACCGCGTCAAATTTACCCTCGGCGCTCAAATTTACGCGCCCGACGCGGAACATCTCGCCCGCGTATGGATAGATATCGACGACGTCGCCCGTCTCTAGCGCGCTCGCGTCGGCTACTATGGGCAGCGCGCCGCTATCCTCGGCGGTATTAAAAAATATCGGCGCGATCGCCGTACCTATCACGATGCTGCCCGTTTTTTTGTTCGGCACGCCCTCTATCTCGCGTCCAAGGTGCCACTGGATGGAGTTTATGCCACTTTTTCGGCTACTGCCAGTACCCACGACGTCGCCCGCGTAGACGACCTCGAGCCCGCTTTTTTTGAGCTCGCCGATCATCTCTAGGCTACCCGGCTGACGCTTAACTAGCATAGCATTTGCGTGCAGCGGGATATCCGAGCGTGTATAGGCCTCGCTAGCAGGGCTTAGATCGTCGGTGTTGGTTTCGCCGGCGACCTTAAATATGACCGCTCTGATGCGTCTCGGCAGGCTCTCGCGCGCCTTAAACCACTCCGCCTCGGCCCACGAGCGCAGCACTTCTAGCGCAAATTTATTGCTTTTAGCAAGCTCCGCCACATCGTTAAAATAATCATGCACGAAAATCGTCTCTTTTAGCACGTTACAGGCAGCTTGCGCTACGGCCTTGTCGGCGTTTTTTAAGCTCTCAAGCAACACGATGACGCTGTATCCGCCCAGCATCGGTCGCAGCAAATTTACGGCGGTGATTTTATCGATTTCGCTTATAACCAGCCCATGATTTATAATCTCGTTTAAAAACTCCGCCTTTACCTTCGCCGCGTCGTCTACGCCAGGATTTACGCGATTTGCGAGTAAATTTACGAGCCGCTTTACCCTCTTTTGATTTTCATCTAGCTTTGCGGCGATAATTGCTTCGCCTTCACCGCCCGGCTCCATCGCTGGCACGCGTCCTGAGAGCAAGCCCAGATACTCCCTCTCGTGCGCGCTTTCAAGCCTTAAAAGCTCGCAGACTTTTCTGGTCTGCTCCTCGTTTAGCGGTAGCGGCGGTACGCCTAGGGCCTCGCGCTCTTTTACGTGTTTTTCGTATTGCGTGAAAAAGTCCATCTTTTATCCTTATTAAAATTTACGTAATTTTAGCAAAACAAAGCGAAATTTGGCTAAATTTAAGCACTTGATTTTAAGGAATTACGATGCAAAAAGCGTATTTTGACTCGCCTGTGGGCGTTTTGGAGATTTGCGGCGACGAGAGCGGAGTTTGTGAGATAAATTTCGTGCGCGAGTTTGTCTGTGCGGACGTAACGGACGCAAATTTAAAGCTCTGCTTAAGCGAGCTTGAGGGTTATTTTAAAGGCGAGCTAAAAACCTTTAAAACGCGGCTAAATATCGGCGGCACGGCGTTTCAAAGGTGCGTTTACGAAAATCTGCAAAAGATCGCTTACGGGCAGCGAGTTACGTATGCCCAGCTAGCAGCGATGGCTGGGCGACCGAGGGCGTTTCGCGCAGCAGGCTCGGCAAACGCAAAAAACAAAATCCCGATCATCGTGCCTTGCCACAGAGTCGTCGCCTCAAACGGCCTTGGCGGATACAGCGGCGGCGAAGGGCTAGCGACTAAAATTTGGCTTTTGGAGCATGAAGCGAAATTTAAAGACAAAGCTTAACGTCTTTAAAATTTGACGGTGTAAATTCGTCCAAACAAGCACAAATTTGATCGCTTAGTTTTAGTTAAGCTCAAGCCTGGCTACACGAAGTGCGGCACCGTTTTTAGTCGGCAAAACGCGAGGTAAATTTGCCAACTAATCCGAGCAAATTTACCAAAATCTAAATCTAGCAAGCAAACAAACTCAGCCCGTTTCAAAAACTCAAATTTAAATACAAAGTTGTCGGTAAATTTGAGGCAAAAATCTATCCGCAAAAAGGTAAAAATAAATTTAAACCGCAAACAAAAATGCAAATTTGACCAAAAACCGCGCCGCTTTAGCCGCTTGTTCCGCCTTGCCGGATAGCAAAATTTATCACCCAAACCCCCGCTCAAAAAACAACAGCCAAAAACATCTCTTAAGGTAGCGAATACCGCTAAAATTTATTATTTTTACCCTTGGCTTTCGCGAGATCTCTACGATTTAAAAACCATACTATAAATAGAAAAAAGGCGGCTATTTTTAAGCATGCGTAGATCGAATCCATGCGTCTCTGTGGCGTTTGCAGTTCATCTTCGTAGCTATATTTGACGTAAACCTTACCCGCATCGTCTTCTAGCTGCAAAATTCTATTTCCTAGCGGCACTACCTTGCTATATATAACCGCCCTCTTTTTTATGAGCGGTCTATACGACTCGTCATCTCTGCTATCTATGTAGTATGACACCGCCGAGCCGTCGTCTAGCCTCAGTTTTAGCTTTCCGTCGCCTTTTAGACCGTAGTTTGCAGACTCCACCGTCCCTACGTTTTTCGTTAGTTCGTTTAGCGGTTTAAAATCGCTATAAAAAATCATATCCTTGATAATAAACAGGATCAAAGTAAAACACAAACCGACCATAGCCATCAAAAATGCCGAAAAAATACTTCTTAAGGCAGAGCCGTTACCGTAAAATCCTCTTTTTATAAAAACTACATACAAATACGAGTTTTTGATTTTTTCTTTAAATTTCTCCAAATTTAACTCCCGCTACTTGATACTATTTATCCGCAAATACCAGCGTAAACACGCCGCTAGCAATCAGCGCGATACCGATCCACTCTCTGACGCTCGGGCGCTCGCCCAAAAACATAACCGCAAAAACAACGACCAAAACGACGCTAAGCTTATCTATCGGCGCTACCTGCGACGCGGAGCCTATCTGAAGCGCCTTAAAATACGCCAGCCACGATGCGCCGGTGGCCAGTCCGCTAAGCGTCAAAAACAGCCAGTTTCGCGCGCTTAGCTCGCCAAGCGGCTGCCACTTTTTAGCATATGTGAGAAACAAAACCAGCGCCGCAGCGATAACGAGCGTCCTGATAAAAGTCGCGAAATTTGAGTCTATACCCTCAAGCCCAACCTTGGCGAAAATCGCCGTAAGTGCGGCAAAAACCGCCGAAGCTAGCGCCCACAAAGCCCACTCTTGCATGATTGATCCTTTGCAAAATTATAGTCAAATTTTACGGCAAATTTAGCTCAAAAGGGTGCAAATTTAAAATAAAAAAATAAGAGAAAGCTGCAAAGCGATTAAATTTGGCAGCGTCGTAAATGGATTAAGTAGCGTTTAAATTTAAAAAAGCGAATGCCTGATTTTTGACATTCGCCTTTAAAGTTTGATTTAAAATTTATTTTTTCTAACATCCGCGACGATATTTTTAGCCATATCGTCTATCTCGGCCGTAACCTCGTTTGTGGTATTTACGATCGAGATATTTTGGTGAGTGATGGAGTCGATTTGCGTGACCGACTGATTTATCATATTTATGCCGTCGCTTTGCTCCTTGATGCTTTCACTCATCTCATTGATACTTTGAGCTAGCACGTTTGCGTTAGCTTCGATTTCGCTTAGGGATTTTTGCGTTCGCTCGGCTAGTTTTCTTACCTCATCGGCCACGACGGCAAAACCACGCCCGTGTTCGCCTGCTCGCGCTGCTTCGATGGCAGCGTTAAGCGCTAGCAAGTTTGTCTGATCGGCGATGTCGCGGATGATCACGATGATGTTTTTGATCTCCTCGCTTTGTCGAGTTACATCCTGCGCCTTTTGGCTGATAGCGTTCATCGAGCTACTCATCTGCTCGATTGCAGCAGCGCTTTCTTGGATGGAGTCGGCTTGTCTATGAGCGCCGTCGGTCAGATTTTTCATAGATTCGGCTAGGATTTTAGCTTTTGCTTCTAGGCTTTCGGCCTCGTTTAGATTTTCTTTTAGCATATTGCTAACAGCTACACCGGCGCTCTCTATGCCCATGATCATATCTTTTAGATCGCTTTCTAGCTCATCTTTGAGCTCGATTTTAGCAGTGTAATCGTTTTTGTTATATGAGTTTAGCACTCGCGCGATATCTTTTAAATTTGAAGATATTGAGCTAAAGAATTTATTTAGCAAATCTTTTAGTTGCACGAGAGCCGGATTGTTCGGATCCGCCTTTATAGTCGCGCCCATATGGCCTTTTATCATGAGATTTGCGATGCCGTTCATCTCCTCGATCAGAGCGCTATCTTTTTTGATGCCGTAGACTACTTTATCTATATTTTCGTTGATAGCCCTACTCATAACGCCGAATTCATCCTGCGTATTTACTGCTAACTTTTCAGGAGCCTTAGATACCTCATGTGTGACGAATTTAAATGTATCCTCAAGCTTTTCTTGGATAGTTTTTATCGGACTGAGAGATTTTTTAAGTAGTACGTAGACAAAAATCGAAAGAGCGACTATAAATAACGCCGCTAGCGCAAGCTGAGCCTTAAGTAGAGGAAGGGTATTGCTAGAAAAAGTATCCGCTCCGATAGCTGCAACAGCTAGCCAGCCTTTATCGTTGATAGGCAAAAGTTTAGCCGTTACGTTCTCGCCCTTATAGTTAGTATAAGGAATAAGTCCGTTTTTATCAAATTTCTTTTCTGCATATTGCTTGGAGAGATATGTAGTAGAGTCGACTGATTTACCGACGTTCTCAGGATTTGAGTGCATTAGCATGACGCCGTCTTGATTCATTAGATAAACGTAGCCGTATTCGGTCTTGCCCATATCGAGGATTTTTTTGCTTAGAGTTTTTATATCGATATCTATACCTACTATACCGACAAATTTACCGTTTTTTACCGCAGGTGCTACGAAAGTTACGACCAAATCGTTAGTCGAAGTTAAGCGAGGCTGCATATAAATAGCTTTATTTTCATTTTTAGCCGCTCCATACCAACCCCTAGTTCGCGGATCATAGTTATCGGCCAAAGTTGTTCTTTTACCGTCTGATTGGAAAAAATAACCATCCTCGCGTCCATAGTAAACATAAGTAACCAACGAATTTGCAAGCTCTTTTTCTAGCACCAAGTGACGCATTATATCATCGCCGTCGTCTGAAATTTTCTCGATGTTTGCAGCTATTTTTTTGACCATAGCCAAATAATCTTCAAAAAACGAATTAGCAACAGTATTGACGTCTTTTAAAATTTGAGCCTGATTTTGGCTAACGAGCTGAACGACCTTATTCTCAGCCGTATAATAACTAACCGCCGAAATAGCAGCAAACGAAACGATCAGCGCGACGATAAGCATCACAGCGATCTTGTTCGTGATAGAACGCATTTTCTCTCCTTAGATTTTGATTAAAATTTCTATTTTACTACGTTAAAAATTAAATAAAATTAAAACTTTACATTAACTATGTTTTAAAAGCAAAATCCAGTCCAAATTTATTAAAAATAAGAAGTAATTTTTATGAGAATAAAATATAAAGCGGAATGAAAGCAAAATCAGCGTAGCAAAAATGATAAATTTAATCCAAATTTATACCGCTCCGAGTTAAATTTAACGACTGAATTTTAAACGCCTCGCCGAGTCAAATTTAACCCGGCGAGGTTTTATCGAATTTAAGCCGCAAATTTAGTTCGCGGCCTCAAATTTAAGCAAATTTCGGATCGCTAAACGCCGTTAGCTCAGGCGCCTTGCCCATAAATTTCTCGATATTTACAAGCGCGGTGTGGCTGATGTTGCCGTTAGCTAGCTTGCTAGTCGGGATATCGATAGTTAGCACATTTGGCGAACCATTTTTGCAAAGACCCGCGTCAAATCCGTCATACCATACGCCTTCGGCAAGCTTAACGACGCCCTCTTTGATATCTTGCGTCACCAAGGCACCCGCTAGCACTTCGCCGCGCGCGTTAAATACCCTAACCAAATCGCCGGTTTTTATGCCTTTTTTCGCAGCGTCTTTAGGGTGTATCCAGATCGGCTCGCGGTTTGCTATCGCGTAGTTTTCGCGTAGAGAGGTTTGGTTTAGCTGCGAGTGGAGGCGATCGGTCGGATGCGGGCTTAGCATGTGTAGCTCGGCAGGTTTATCTTTCATGCCTAGCCACTCGATCGGCTCAAACCACATCGGGTGCGCTTTGCAGTCATCATAGCCCATTTTCTCGATGGTTTCGGAGTAAATTTCGATTAGGCCGCTTGGCGTTCCTAAAGGATTTAGCACCGGATCCTCTCTAAACTCGCCAAATCTCACCCACGTATCGCTCTCAGGCGTCGAGGCAAAAGTTACCGGCTTATTTTCATTCCAAAACTCCTCAAACGGCTTCATATCGGTTTCAAAATCAGGTATAGCCTTGACCTGCTCGTACGCCGCGCCGTAGTACTCTTTGATCCAGTCAAATTCATCCTTGCCGTTGTCGGTGTAGGCTACGACTAAATTTTTAGCGTACGCCTTGCAAAGATCGGTGAAAATTTGATAATCATCGCGAGCTTCGGCGTATTTTTCCACAACTTGCTTCATCGGCACGATGTTCATATTCGAGTAGTCGCCCGTCATCGTGACGTCGTTGCGCTCGTATGCGGTTGTGGTTGGAAATACGATATCAGCCATCTTAGCAGTCGGCGTCCAGTATGCCTCGTTTACGACTACCGTGCGAGGTTTGCGCCACGCTTCTAGTAGGCGGTTGGTTTCTTGATGGTGGGCTAAAGGATTGCCGCCGACCCAGTAGATAAAGTCGATATCAGGATACGTGATTTTCTTGCCGTTGTGATCGATCACTTTGCCAGGATTTAGCAGAGCGTCTGCTATACGAGCGACCGGGAATGCATAATGAGTCGCCTTTTGCAGCCAGCTTTGACCCGTACCAGCAACCGCCGCAGCCTTAGCTACGAAGCGGCCGTTTGCGTCAAATTCTCCGCTATCGGTACCGATAAACTCGCCCTCGTCGTTAAATTTACCCACGCTTGCGCTATTTACGCCGCCGATGACTGCGCCTTTGCAAGTCGGAGCGCCGCCGTTTGAGTAGTGGTAGCTAAGGCCAAAACCTCCGCCAGGAAGCCCGATCTGTCCTAACATCGCCGCCAAAGTCACCATTGCCCAGTGCGGCTGCTCGCCGTGATGCGCGCGTTGCATGCCCCATCCGCTCATTATCATCGTGCGGTTAGCGGCGAAGGTATCTGCAAGCTCTTTTATGAGGCTTGCTTTTAGGCCGCAAATTTTGCTCGCCCACTCCAAATTTTTAGGCGTGCCGTCGGTTTTACCGAGCAGATACGGCAGGAACTTATCAAAGCCGCTCGTATAGGTTTCGATGAAGTTTTTATCGTATTTGCCACTCTCGTATAGGTAGTGCATCATGCCTAGCATCATCGCAGTGTCGGTGTTTGGCACCGGAGCGATCCACTGAGCCTTGTCGAAGTACTGCGCCGTATCACTTCTGATAGGGTCGATGATGATCACTTTGATATCTTTTTTGTTTTTTAGCTCTTCAAAATACTTAAAGCCCTGCTCGTCGGTGCTAGTCCACGCTATGCGAAGGGTTGCCACCGGGTTTGCGCCCCAGATAACGACTACTTTTGAGTTTTCTAGTACCACAGGCCAGCTGGTTTGCTGCTCATATACCTCGATGCTACCCACGACGTGAGGCATGATGATCTGGCTGGCACCCGTGGAGTAGTCGCCTAGCGAGCCCACGAATCCGCCGCTAAGGTTCATAAATCTATGAAGTAAAATTCGCGAGTTATGCACGTTGCCGCTTGATTTCCAGCCGTAGCTACCGGCAAACACACCCTCTAGCCCCTTTTGCTTTCTAGTCTTTTTTAGCTCTCTAGCTACTAGTTTTATCGCGTCCTCGTAGCGTACTCGTACCCAGCCGTCTTTACCTCTTAGCTCTGGTTTTGGCGAGTCCGGATTTTCTAGGTAGCTTTTGCGCACCATAGGGTATTTTATGCGTGATTTATAGACCATATCGGCGGTGTAGTGTTGCAGCGGATTATACACTTCGCTCGTTTTTTGAAACGGCTCTGATTTTACGATCTTGCCGTCTTTGATGCTAACCTTTAGCATGCCCCAGTGAGCAGCCGTTAGCACCTCGCCGTTACGTACGTTTGCCGTATTTAGCTCGGCGCCGAGTAAATTTGACGCCGTTACGCTAGAAAACAAAGGAGCTGCCGCAAGTGCCGCTCCGCCTTTTAATACATTTCGTCTTTGTAGGTTCATTTTTCTCTCCTATTTTTATTTCTCGGTCGAATAAAATCCGACCTGCGAGCGGAAGCGCAAGCGCTCCCTGCACCATTCTGCTTGCAGTTGCGAAGTCGCAGACGCAAGCAAGGCTAAAACACATCGCTTCTTTTAAAAGCGGCTTTAAATCGGCTTTTTATCAGCCAAACGAGCCGCGCCTTAGCACGGACTCAAATTTAAGCTTTTACGCTCAAATTTGACCGCTCTCTCGTCCAGCGAGTCAAATTTGACAACTAAAAGCCTCGTTCGCGCAGCCTAGCTCGCAAAGCAGCCGCTCAAATTTAGCGTATATCTCGTTTTGTACGCTAAATTTACCATCCGCCAAACCTTCAAATTCGGCGTTTTAAAAACAGCCGCTTCGCCGCGAATTTTATAAAATCTAGCTCCCGTAAATCTCGTCCATCTGCGGGCGCGCCAGGCGTAAATCCTCGTCAAATTTACGCGCCGCTTTTTACTTTTTATCTACGTTCACGTCGGCAGAGTGCTTTTGCAAGTACTGTGTCACCAGCCACTCGTCGTCTTTGCCGATCGCCGTTCGCGCGATCATCGATTTTAGCAGGTTAGGCCACTGATTTGCCTTGTAGTGCGTGGTTTGATGCAGCGAATGGCACACGCCGCAGCTCTCTTTGTAAAGCTCGCCGCCCTTAGCAAAAAGTCCGCCTAGATCGTTCGTAAAGCCGTCTTTTTGCGCATAGACCACGGTCTCGACCTCGTCCCATTTGCCGTTAGCGCCCTTTTTCACGACCTTTATATCAGGCGTTGCAGTTTTGGCAAACGCAACGGCGATGACGCGCTCGGAGTCGCTAAAGTAAACGACGTTGCTAACGGCGGGATTTTGGTAGCCTTTAACGGAGATTTTCACGCGGTCGCCCTGCGTGGCTAAAATTTTAACCCCGTTCGTCGGCAAGAGCCTGCCTATGCTTTTTTGCGACGTCGCATCTGCGTAAACGTCTTTTACCGATGGGCTATACACCTCGCCCGCTGCAAAGAGCGAACAGGCTAGCAAGCTTGATAGTAGGATTTTTTTCATTTTGCTCCCTTAAATTTAAAATGTAAAAGGATTATATAAGAAAAGTATGATGAAAGTATGATTTTATGAAAATATAATTTTATATTTGCGCGGTTCATGCCGTAAATTTGCAAGCAAAATTTGCAAATTTAGCGGTAAAAGCTTACGAAAAAATACTAATCTCGGTTTTAAATTTTAAAAGCGAATTAGGCAAGGTTGTTAAAAGTAAAATTTAAAGCGGCAGCCCGCAAAACGTCCGCAATTTAGGAGGGTTCGCGAGCCGAAAAATCCTACTCTGCGCTATAGCTTGAGAGCATATCAAAAGTAGGCGCAAAAAATAGCGCT
Source organism: uncultured Campylobacter sp. (assembly GCF_938039205.1). Lineage (GTDB taxonomy): Bacteria > Campylobacterota > Campylobacteria > Campylobacterales > Campylobacteraceae > Campylobacter_A. The sequence continues at coordinate 102,316 of NZ_CALHVM010000056.1, read as the reverse complement.
CCGGTGATCGGCGTGCTAAAATCAAGCAATCTATCCGAGTTGCCGCGCGGCTCGCCGATAAACATCTTATTTAGCATCGCTTCAACCGTCGAAAACATGCCAGCATACGCGATAAAGTACGTCCCCGTCACGCTTCCCTCGACAAAAGGCATATTTCCGCGAACGACTTTTTTATCATCTCCTACGTTTGCCGCGGCGGAGTGCGAGTTGCTAGGCTTTTCATCCTCGCTCATCTCGATGTCGTCTGCTTTCGTGCGGCCGATGACCTTTTCTTGCTCGCTCACGCTAGTTGCATTCCACTCTCTCATTTTGTGTTTATATTTTTGCACGAACACATAGCTTCCGCCCTTAAATTTAGCGTCCTCGTCGCCGACTTTGGCAAAAAAGTCCCTGTCTTCGCCGTTTGGATTTTCCGTACCGTCTACAAAGCCAATGATCGCTCTGCCGTCGTGGTATTTAAAACCCTGAGTTTCGTCTGCGAGCTTGGCAAATTTAAAAAGCTCGGCCTTTATATTTTGCGCCATATCAAAGCAATCCGCCGCATCAAGCGCCCTAATATGCACGTGGATATCGCCCGCGGTGCTCACGGCTTCGTGCTTATCGCCTTTTATCGCTTTAAAATTTACAAGCTCTTTTGGTAGCGGTTGCGGGAGTCCTAGTTTTAGCCACGCATCGTGTCCGACGGCGATTACGCAGTTTACGTTCGCCTCCGCGCCAAACCTTACTTTGGCCGTCTTATTTAAATTTACAACCAAAGCGCAAAGCCTCTCAAAACCTTTTTTACAGGCGTTTTCGTCGCCGCTTAACAGCCAAGTTTGAAAAACGGTGTTATTTCCGGGCGTTTGCGTAACCTCTTGAGAATTTATTTGCATTTTCTCTCCTTAAATTAATATTTTAAAATCAGTTCTTTAGATTTTACAACTTAAATTTTAATTTTTTATAAATTTAAGCTTTAAGGAAGCGAAAAAATCAATTTATTCATAAATTAAATAAACGCTATATTTCGGCAAATTTGACTTTTGAGTCATATAATGCAAAATCATTAAATTTCGTAGATAAATTTACATTCTCAAACGTAGCCGACCTGGCTCACGGTGCGCTGATTTTGCTCATCTAGGATGAGTGCATAGCCGCTGCCTTGCGCGTTTTGGATGAGTTCTGGATAGAGTTTTTTGCGTAGTTTATACACAAAGCTTCGTATCGCGTCGGCGGTGCAGCTACCATCCTGCCAGACGCACGCCTCGATCATCTCAAAGCTCACGACGCGGCCCTGATTTTTTAGGAAAAGATGGAGCAAATTTTGCTCTTTTTTCGTTAGCCCCACCGGCTCGCCGTGCTTTGTCAGCTGCCTGCTAAAGGCGTTAAATTTAAAGCCGTTTTTTAGATCAACCTGGGCAAAATCGTTTTTAAATTTATTCGCCGCAAAGCTCATTTCCATGATGAGTTCGCGCTTTTCAAAGGGCTTTTTTAGTACGCCAAAGCTACCTAGCTCTATCGCGCTAAGCACGTTTTCGTCGCTATCGTATGCGGTGAGAAAAATAATGGGCACGTCTTTATCAAGCCCCCTGATGCGAGCTGCCATCTCAAGCCCGTTCATGTGCGGCATGTTGATATCCGAAAGCACCAAATTTACGCCTTTTGCCTCAAAAATCTCCAGCGCCTCTTTCGCGTTTGCGCAGGCGTAAACCTCGCTCACATAGTTTTCGACCGATATCTTGATACTCTCGCGTAGGCTCTCGTCGTCCTCGACGATGAGTAAATTTACGCCGTTTAAGATATTTTTTATTTTGCTATACACGCTAGCCTCGTTTCTTGTTTGTGGTTCTTAATTCCTAAAACTAATTTTCAAATTTACCGCCTCGTCTAAATTTCGCCTAAAAATAGCGTAAATTTAGTCGGATTTACGGCACTTTCAAGCTCCAGCGAGCCGCCTAGCTTTTTTACGGCGAGTTCCCTAGCTACGTTTAGCCCCGTGCCCGTACCTATATTTTTCGTCGTAAAAAACGGTTCGAAAATCTCATCTCTATCCGCCTTAACCCCGCCGCCGTTATCGCTCACGCTCACGCAAAATAGCCCGCCCTCTCTCTTTAGCTCGATTAAAATTTGCGGCGTATCACGTCCGCTTTCAACTAGCGCGTCCTTGGCGTTTGAGAGTAAGGATAGCAAGATCTGCCTCACGTAGCTAGCGACGCTTTTTAGCTCGTATTTTCCGCTCTCGTGAGCAAATTTTAGCTCGATACCGTGAGAGTTTAGCTCGGGCCGCACTATCAAAATAAGCTCGTTTATGATATTAACGAGATCAAATTTCGCCGCTCCTTCGCCGCTGGCGTAAAAATTTCTAAACGCCTTTATCGTTTCATCCATGAGCCTTAGGCTCTTTTTGCAGGCTGCGATTTGAGCCGATATGCGCTCAAATTCGCCCTCGCTCGCGCACTCCTCGATGTTATCTAGATATAGCCCCAGCGCGCTTAGAGGTTGGCGCTGCTGATGCGAGATGGAGTTTATCATCTCGCCTACCAGCGCGGTTTTAGCGTGCACCAGCACCGAGCGCCTTTGCTCAAGCTCCTTTTTTTCGAGCTCTTTTTCGTGCGTGACGTCGGTGACCGCGAGGATAAATCCGTCAAATTTCACCCCGCCCTCAAGTACGTTCGAGACGTTTAGCCTGAAACTTTTTTCGCCTTTTTTTACGATAAAATCGCTCGAGTTTAGCGGGCTATTTTTGAGATTTTTAAAGCTCTTTAGCTCGTCAAGTCCCTGCGCCGCAGCGATCATATCGTCAAATTTCGCTCCGTAAAAAATTTTTGGCGCTAGAGCAAAAATACGCTCGAATTTTTTATTTATAAATTTTATGACGCCCTTTTTATCCGCGTACAAAAGCCCCAAATTTAGCGTCTTGGCAAATGCCCGCGCTACCTCGCTAGGCCCGCTTGCGTTACTCTTTGTAGCCCGCGATGTCAAGCCCAAAGCCCTTTAATGCAACGAAATCTTTGTTTTTATTTGCGCTTAAAAGCTCGATACGGCTGACGCCTAGTTTGTGTAAAATTTGCGCCCCGATGCCGTAGTCCTTGACCTGTCCGCCGCACTTCTCTTCGCCTTGTAAAAACACCGCGACTCCGCCGTTTTTAGCTAGATACTCAAGCGAGCCGCGCAAGTCGTCAAATTTATCCGAGCAAAGCAGCTCCACGTCGCTTGAAATTTGATGAAATTTGACTGCGGTTTTGTCTTTTATCTCGCCAAAAACAAAGGCGTAGTGACGCTCGCCCTTGTGATCTAGGATCTCGCATTTTAGCGCGTCAAAGCCTGCTATCTTAGCCGCGGTTTTTTCTTTTATCTCGATTAGGCTTTCGTGTTTTAGACGGTACTGCACTAGCTCTGAGACAGAGACCATATTTAGTCCAAATTTCTCGCAAAATGCCTCTAAATCGGGTCTACGAGCCATATTTCCGTCCTCTTTTACGATCTCGCAGATGGCGGCTGCTTGCGTTAGGCCTGCGTATTTACATAGATCGACCGACCCTTCGGTGTGCCCGGTGCGGCTTAGCACGCCGCCTTTTTTAGCGATGAGCGGGAAGATATGTCCCGGGCGCACGAAATCCTCGGGCTTTGACATCGGATCGGCGGCTAGGCGGATCGTGACGTCGCGCTCGTATGCGCTCACGCCCGTCGTCGTGTTTCTAGCGTCGATCGTTACTGTAAACGCCGTCTCGTGGCAGGATGTGTTTTTATCTACCATCAAATTTAGATCGAGGCGACGCGCGATCTCCTCGTTTAGCGCGAGGCACAGCACGCCTTTTGCGTGAGTTATGGCGAAATTTACCTTTTGCGTGTCGCTAAAGGTCGCCGCAAATACCAGATCACCCTCGTTTTCGCGATCCTCATCGTCGACCATTACGACCATTTTACCGTTTTTGATGTCGTTTATGGCCTGCTCTACTCTATCCATTGTTATTCCTTGTTTAAAAATTTGGGGTAATTATACATTTTTAGCTTTGAATTTAGGCTTTTGCGCGGGCTTGGCTTGAGATTTTACGGACTTTTAGATGTAGCCAAACGCGGCGCGAACGGGCTTTAGTTAAATTTAAACGAAGCGACCAGGCTTGTAAGTTTTTGTTTAATTTTTACGGATTTATTAAATTTGACCGATTTTGGGCATAACCCGCACCTTGAAAATGTTAAAGGTTAAATTTGGCGATAATAATATGCGTGAGGCAAATTTACAAGAATTGTTATTTTGATTAAATTTGTCAAACCTTAAAATGGAGCGCGATACGATTTGGGTTGTTTTTCATCGCGGCGACTAAATTTGATCAAACTCGCCGCTGATTGGAACTGTTTTGGAGCAAATTTGCCGACCTTAAAAGCATAAACGCTCGCTTGACGTACGCGAGTGGCAAATCTTTTTAACGACCATATCCGCGCTCTTGCTCAAACGGTTTTATCGCACGCGCACTGCGATCGGCGACTTCAGCTCTTACACCTTACTAATATCTATTTTTCAAACGACTGCAAATGCTTTTAAATAGTTGGTTTTTTCTGATTTAATAAATTTTGTGTCCGTCAAATTTAGTAGCCATATCTGCATGCAAATTTGCTACATATGCGATAGCGTTTACGAAATTTGACGATTTTTAGAGCTTTGGCCTGATTTGGTATTTTGCGCCGAGTCTTGCAAATTCTTTGGCAAAAAACGTGTTTAGATCGCGCAAGCTGTCGTCGTTCATTTGGATAAGTTTTAGGCGGTTTTTCTTGTAAATTTTGATTTTTTTACTTTTTCTTTTTAGATACTGCGGTGTTTCAAGTCCCCAAAATTCGATATAAATTTCGCTTTGCGTCAAATAAAAATCACTAATGACACGCTCTTTGGTCGGCACCTTTTTCTCGTAGATAAAATCTATACCGCGGTAAAATAGCCAATTTGCCACAATGAGCTCGGCGCGGCTTTTTACCGTATTGCCGCTATCGCTTTTGTATCTAGTTTGCTTGATTTTTTGCCTTTTAAATAGCTTTAAAGCTAGCAAAGCAATTACGATCAGCAGTAAAACGATTAAAATTTGAGATACGTCAAAGTTCATAAATAATTTTCTTTAGTGCAAAATTTGATTTTTTGGAGTAAGTGAAGGATAAATTTTAGATTTGGTTGCGGAGGACGGATTTGAACCGCCGACCTTCGGGTTATGAGGATTATGGGCTGTAAAATCTCTTTTAAAACGCCCATTTTTTGGGCGTTTTTTGTTATTTTAATCAAAAAAAGCCCTATGCTTTATTTTTTCTCCTGTTGTTTTTTCAATGTGTTCCTCTAGTTCGTAAAATCTTAGTTCTAAATTTTTTATTTTTCTTTCTGCTTCTTTTGCTAAGCTATAGCTTCTGAAAATATAATATATCATTGCTATTGTTATTATTATGCTTATTATTGCCTCTGCTGTTCCCATATAATACATTTGTGTTGCTCCTTTTGCCATTGCCTGATTAAAATCTTGCATACCTTTTGCTGATTCCTCCATGATTTTGCTCATGTTTTTAAAATATTCGTCCATATTTTTCCTTTTTTTAATTTATTTTAATAACTCTTTTTGCTCTTTCTCTTTCTCTTCGTTGGCTTTCTTTTTTATCTAAGATTTCGCACATATATACATCTCTTTCTTTGTTTATTATATTTACTAAATAACAATTTCTATTTTCTACTAAATCTAATTTTCTTTTTATTTTTATATCGTCGTTCATTATATTCCCGATCATTGCTTCAACAAATTGTTTATTGTCTACTTCTAATTGAAATTTTATACTTACTATTCCCGGTTCTTTTGAATATTGCCAATTAAGTTGTTTTTTAACTTCTCTATCTTTTAGTATGTCGTAAATTGTTCCGTCTGGTCTAAAATTTAACGTCCATTTATTTCCAGCCCCTGATGCAAACGCAAACGATAAATCATCCACACTTCTTATATACCACTTTCCAACAATATCTACATCTTTACCAAAATCTAAGGCTAGCAAATTTATTCCAAATAATAATATTAGTATTTTTTTCATTGCCCTAGCTCTTTTTTTAAAACAGTTATTTTTATATTTGATAAGTAAAATTCTTGTTCTTTTTCTGTAAGTTTTTCAAAATATTCTTTAAGTTCGTTAAATTTAGAATCTTTTTCGATAGTTTTATCAATATTTTCAACTATAAATTTATACAGAGTTGGTCTATTCTTTTCCCAATTATAAAGCGTTCTAAGCTCTATTTCTAGCAAATTTGCTATTTCTTTTTTTTCCATATTTATAGAAATTCTTTCATTTTTTATTTTATATTAAGCTTATATATGAAATAATTTCATTGTTGAAATCTAATTTGTTGAAAGTATTTCATATTTTTAGATTATATCAAAAAAATGTGGAATTCCGCCCTGAATACGGCGCTAAACTGTTTCCGCCGCGTTTAGGTATAGAGCACCTCCGCGGCGGTGTTTATGCTCTAAATTCATTTTTAAGAGGTGCTTTATGGAATTAGTTGATAAAGGTTATGAATTAACCTACACACTTGTTAAGGGACTTATTAGAAGTTCCGCTTCTGGTAAATTTGAGGGAACTGATTATTCCTCGTCTGTCCGAATTTCTACTGTAAACGTTTATGATGTTGAGAATAAAAAGACCGGCATTATAGATAGCGTTCAGCAACCCGTAGTTTTTAAAATCGTTTGCCCTGATGACGTTACCGCCGGGCTCGTTGGGAATGCTGTTCGTGAAAAGCTTAAAAAAGGCCCTATTGTTTTACACGGCGGTTTCCCTGCTGGCGATCAGCGTATTATAACCGTAGCCGAGCCTTACGAATACTTCTTATTTGACTCAAAGCCAACCGAAAAAGCTTCTAAGGGGGCTTAACATGAGCTTTTCTCTTAATTATGAGGTTTTTCGCGGTGAAGTTTTAGCCGTTGGCGGCGGCAAGGATTCCGAGCCTGCCGTTCTTATAAAATGTTCAAATTCTTTTGAAAAATTAAAAGATGGAAGTTTGTTTGAACAAAATATGACTTTTAAAATTCCTTGTTGTAGTTATGCTTTTGCGCTTAAAGTTGCCAAATTTATTAATAATAAATTTGATGATGGAAATAGTGTCTTTTTTTCCGGCACTATTCCTAGAGACGGTTTTGTCATTGTTACCACTTCTTGCAATAGTTTATTGTCTGATGGTTCTTGATTTGTTTTTTGATTTTTAGCCGAATTTATTTCGGCTACTTATTTAAGGGTTAATTCTTTAGCTCTTAAATAAGTAGCTCACACTACTAAAATTTTCTTAAAAGGATAGAAGATGTTTAAGAAACTCTTCTCTGGGCTAAAATCTGCGTTTTTAGCTCTTGGTTTGGGGTTAGGTGCGGTTAATGCTACTGCTGCTGATCTAACTATGGGTACTGATGGAACTGTTACAGGTACTATCAATCTAGCCAACGTTTACGCTGTCGGTGCTGCCGTATTCGGTGCGCTTGCTGCTATCGCTGTTGTTTCAATAGCGTTCAGAATGATCCGCAAAGTCGGTTAATCTGAATATTCCAAAGGCTCTAGTATGTTTGAATTTATAGAGTTGGCTAAATTTTACAAGTTTATGTTTTCTTTATATGTTCCTATGTTTGGAGCCTTTGTCGCTTATTTCGTGGTATCTCTTGCGATTGATTTTTTCAGGAGATCGGCTAATGATTGATCTTGGTATTTCTCAAGAGCAATATAACTTTATGATGGCTCTATCGGGTATTTTATTCGGCTTTCTTGTGAATTTGCTGTTTATTTTGTTCGTTCATAAATTTAGCTAAGGTGCTTAAAATGTTTACAATTACTGGCGTTGCTTCATTTGATTACTTTGCTAGCATATTTATCTATTTCTTATTTATATCATTTCCATTTTCACTTTGTATAAGCATCTTAGCTAAGAAATTGATTAAATAGGCTTCCCCATGCGAGGTTTATTAAAATTTATCCTCTTATCTTTCGCCTTTTGTATAAACCTTTTTTCCGTTGATTTCTCAACTGTTGATGATTGGACCTATACTTCATCTGTAAAAAATAGTTTCCTTCCCGTTGGTGTGTCTGCTTCTCAAGCTTCTAACGTTGAAATTTTGAGTAATTCTTATTTACGTATTGCTGATGACATATATACTTATAATCCTATTTATGATAGTGTTTTTAATTTGGAATTTTTAAAAGATTCTGGATATATGCTTGAAAATAAGCCTAAAAATTCTGTTCGTGATTTATATTATTATGATCCTAGTTTTTCAAAAAGCACCGTAATTTGTCAAAAGGATAATTCTGATTATCTCGGTTGCTCAAAGCATGGTTACGATGATCAGTTCGGTAAAGACCCTAGTTTTAAAAAGGTTGAATTTTCTTATTATAAAAAAATGTCTATTTCTTTAGTTTCCTCTTGTCAATCTGATGAACACTTCAACACACAAACGAAACAGTGTCAAAAATGTAAAGAAAACGAGTCTTGGGATCCTGAAACAAATACTTGTTTTAATGATTGCCGTAAAGACGGCAAGATTAACAAATTTGCTTTTACAGATGGCTCTTGCATTGATTGTAGTGGTGAAAAAGATCCATTGTCTGTTTTAAAATGTATTTGTCGAGGTTATGGCAATAGTTCTATTGATCCAACATTTTGGGGTAAAAATGGCGGTTCTCTTGATGGTTGTCAGCTTGAAGGCTCTTGTGGTGATGGTTCTATTCAGCATTCTTTTACTAATCCAAAATGTAAACCCGACGATAAACCCGACCCAAAACCTGACGACAATAAAACAAAACCCGATCCAAAACCCGATGATCCCGACAATCCTGATCCAGACAATAAGGATAAAGACAAAGATAAAGACAAGGACAAAGACAAGGACAAAGATGAATTTTGTAAGAAAAACCCAGACGATCCAAAATGTAAACCTGATGATTTTTGCAAAAAAAATCCTAGCGATCCCAAATGTAAACCCGATAATAACAATACAAAACCTGGCGGTGGTGGCGGTGGCGGCTTCGGCGGTGATGGTGTTAAATTTAAAGAAGGTGATTTTAATGCTGATGGTTTAAATAAGGAAATGGGGGCTTTTGAGAAAGCTTATAGAGGTGCTTTTTCTAATATTGAAAAAGAATTTCAAGGTTCTGAGGGTTTTAATGCGTTTAAAAACGGTATTGATCAATTTATTAATAATTTAAAAGGTAAAGGCCTTAACGATATTTCTAAAAAAAGTGTTCCGAAGAGTTGTTCTCATAAAGAAACTATTGATTTTTTCGGCCATAACATTGAAATAGATTTTGATTTTTGTAAGATTGTTGAGCCTGCGTCCGGTGCTTTTTACTATCTTTTTTACGTTTTTTTCTTTGGTTGTTTTCTTTTCTTGATTATTAAATTTTTGATATTTTCATTTTAAAGGATAGATAATGCCTGCTTTATATTCTGCTATTGTTTGGTTTTTTAGGACTTTTCTCGCTGAAAAATTTGTTGGTTGGGTTCTTAAGGGTATTACATTCGGTAAGATGGTTTTTATTAATACTGCGTTGTTTGCTCTTGTTATAGCTTATGGTTGGGCTGTTTTTAAACTTATTATGTTTGTTCATGACTCTATTAATAAATTTATATCTTTTTTAAGTGATATTAGTTCAGGCGGTTCTAATGAGATTTTAGCTTGGGCTATGGATATTATTCGCGCTCTTGGCGTTTGGGATGCCTTTGTTGATGTCTATAATATTTTTTCTGTTCCTATTGTTTCCGTTATTTTGCTTTATGTCTATAAGATCGGCTTTAAGGTCTTGCATTCTATGCAACTTACTCTGACTACTTTTAACATCGCCAGGCTCTAACCCATGATAACCTATATAGTTGGTAATCCAGGTTCTGGAAAATCCTATTTTGCGGTTTACAAGCTTTGGTATATGTTTATCTATAAGCCAAAGCCGGCTAAAGGTATTTTAGGCAAAATTTTCAAGCCTAAACTTCCTAAAAATGAATATCTCTATGCCTATACTAATATCAATGAGTTTAAATTTGAGCTTGACGAGCGATTATTAAAATTTGACTATGATGAAGTATATGCCAACCTTGCAAAGCTTTACAATGCCTATAAGGTAGAAAAAAAGACCGATAAGGAGCTGATCGAGCTAGCTAAAGAAATGAGGCTTTATAAGGTTCTTTTCGTTGTTGATGAGATCCATAACTACTTTAAGGCCAAAGAAGATCCAGTTCTCGTTTGGTGGGTCACTTACCACAGACACCTTTACCAGGATTTGTATTTCATCACCCAAGATTTAAGCCTGGTAAACAACGAATACAAGCGTGTAGCCGAGAAGTTTTATCTTGCTATAGATAGTTCCAAGCGTCTATTCTCTACACGCTTTAAATACGCTTATTTTATGTCTTATAAGATGTTTAAAACCGACCGGGTCAATAACTTTAATATAAATTTGCCTTTTAATCAGGAAGTTTTTAATCTCTATCATTCAGGCCAGGATAGTAAGAGTAAATCGGTAGTTAAATTTTTTATGGTCGCTGGTCTTATTATCTCTCTTTTAAGCGTGTTCGCTTTCATTTATGTATTTAATACCTTTTTTGCCGTTCCGGATGAATATGCGACTACTCCGTCTGAAAATTTAACCCCGCAAGTCTCCGCGGCTTCTTCTGCTTCGTCTAAGGCTTCTTTGTCGTCTAATGCTTCTAAACCTGACGAGCCTATCGAGGCTGCTTATATTTATGAAATCGTTTGCGTTGCTGATAGCTGCCGTTTTAAAGGCGGTTCGGGTTCATTCCCTTATACCTATGTTTCTTTTGTTATTTCAAGCCATAAACCCGCTTATTTTTACTCTACTACGAAAAATAAGCATTATGTTGAATATTACCTCGTTTTTAAATCCCCGGTGCTTGAAACTATCAAGCTTGCTTCATTTCAAAAATCTAATAAAGGTGCTCTAAATGAAAACTTTCAAAAAAATTCTGATCCTAACTCTTTGCGTAATTAGTTTTTCTAAAGCTGAAATGATTTACACCGATCTTGTAAATTTCGCTCAGCTTGCAAGTATATCCAACAATATAGCTATTGTAACAGATGATAGTATTGACGGCAATTATTATTACTTTATCTATCAGCACGATACAAATTTAACCCTTTCTATGTTTAGAAAAATGCTTGAGTCTAAAGGGTTATTTCTCTATAAAAAGGACAATTTTTACTATATAACCGATAAAAAGCTACCCGATTACGATTTAAGGCGCATTGATCTTAGTAATTACGTTGTTGAGGACGTTCGCCGAATAATGGCAAATTTTGAGCTAAATGCGACATATTCTACGACTTCAAACTCTGTATTCTTTCGCGCTGATGATGTAGCATACGAGCAAATAAAACAAGCCGTGGCTTCTATAGATAAACCCCTCGAGCAGGTTGAATTTAAGCTCACTATCACGGAAACTAATCTAAAAGATATTAAAGACCGCGGCGCAAAGCTTCAAAGCCTGCTTAAGCCGCTAAATTACGGCGATTTGGCTTATTACATTAATCTTATTACTTCGCCTTACACTACTAATTCAAACGTTGTAAGAAACGATAGCGAGGGTTTTTTCGGCGTCTTAAATTTCCTCGATACCAACGGCTTAACCAAGATCATATCTAGCCCTTTTTTGACTGCTAAAAATCACACTGAAGTTAATTTCTCTGCCGTTCAAAATATTCCTTATTTAGTTCAAAATAGCCAGACTTCGGCTACCCAGACCACTACCCAAAACAGTTATGAATACAAAGACGTTGGATTAAAAATTACTCTTAAACCGGTTATTTTAAAAGATCACGTTGATTTTGACCTACATCTTATCCTCGAGGACTTACTTTCATCTAGCAATACATTGACGCCTATTACAAGCAAAAAGGAGCTTAAAAGCTCGTATTCTCTCAAACGCGGCGATATTTTAGTTTTATCAGGCATTAACAAAACCACTACACAAAAACAGCGTAACGGCATCCCCATTTTAAAAGACATTTATATTCTTAAATATCTCTTTTCCGTCGAGCAAGACCAGGACATCAATTCCGTAGTTACTTTGACTATCCAAGTTATCTAATCTAAATTTTGTGTCGTGCGGCGCGTAGCGTGGGATCAAGGGTTCCCACGCCGCCGCACATAACCCAGGGTGCGGGGGAGCCGCTTGCGGGTTCGCTCCCCCGCCAAAATGAGCGAAGCGTTGGCTTTGGCGGCAAAGGCCGATTTTGCGAGCGACGCGCGCCCCGCGCGCGGAGCAAGCAAAGAAGGCCGCCTTGTCAATCTAATAAAAAAGTGCCAGTTTTAAGGTTGAGCGTGTTTGGAATCAGTGAGTTTGACCGGATTCAATGTCAAGAAAAGCTAGAAAAACAAAAAGCCTATATGAAAAGCTTTAGCTTTGTTAATGACTTCGGAGAGGTTAGAAGCTTGCTTGATTTCTCTATGGCCGCAAATTTTAGCCGTAAGTATTACGCCGAGGTTGCCAACCGCGTAAATACGTTCGGTTCTTTTGCGATAGATTACGCCCAGCGCCCGGTATTTCTCACGATCACGCTTAACGGCTGCTTTCGCGGCGCATTGAGCGGCGATTACTCCAAATTTAAGGATAAAGATATGAAATTTTTACCGACCGAGGTTAAATACAAGGTTAAAAACGGTGCGCCCCTTACTATTAGCGATTTATGCGCTACTTTAAATCATCAGTGGCGTATATTTTTTAGACGTTTTACGGCTAAATTTAAGGTCGATTACTCTTATATAAGGTGCTTTGAGCCTCACAAAAAGGACGGCGTGCCGCATATCCACGCCCTGCTTTTCGTTCCTAGCTATACTATAGATTTTCTTAGGCGTTCTTACAAGGATATATTTTACGCACCTCAAAATTTACGTGTGGACGCTATTTCACGCGAGCAAATAGCAAACGGCGAAACAAACGGCTTTCAAACCTCTATACATAATCCCGCTGGCTACGTAATGAAGTATATTCAAAAAACCTTTATAAATTTGGACAAAACCCAGGAGCTTGATGATCTTGCCGCTTGGTATGTAAAGCATAAAGTAAGACGTTTTTTAACCTCTCAAAATAACGTTCCTTTGTGGGTTTATAGGAAAATTAATTTTATAGCTACAATGCAAGATTTCTATCACTTAAATAACTTTAAAAACGACGATAATAACGTACTTGAGTGGGATAAACAAAGCGATTATATATACATCAATATCCCCGAGCGTAAGGAAGTTATCATTTATGATAACGGCAGGCTGGAGCATTATGTTTGCGATAGGCTTATAAATAGCTATGATCGTAAAAAACCGCCTAAAAACGTAACTTTCCAAACCATTAAACCCGATCTTGACGCCTGGGTAGATGCCTGGTATGTTCGGGAGGGTCAAAAAATCAAATTTGAAGCTATGAGAAACCGAAAAGAATTTAAAAAACCGCCTCTATGGATGAAAAATTACGAGTTATATAATTATTATTCAAAACTCGATAAAGCTAACTGTAATATTCAACACCTAGCCTACGTTGAAAATATAATGCTTGATCGCGGCTTGAATTCATTTACGAAAAGAAATACAAAGCACGATCTAAATAATCCGGACCTTGAGGACTTTATCGAGCGCGGATTAAGGGAGTATGAATTTTAATGACCCTTAACGAGCTTTTTAAAAATTATCTTGAATACTATGAGCTAATTTTAAGCCCCTCTACGCTTAGAAGCGATATATCTACATATCAAAAGCATTTCAAAGACGATCTAGGTTTAAAAAATGTCGATGAGATAAATTTCTTGGATATTCAAAGATTTTGTAACGAGCTTATCAAGCGAGATTATAAGATCAAGACCGTTAAAAATATCCTTGCAAAGCTTAAGGTTATTTTTAAGCTCGCTCTAAAACTCGAGATAATAAATAAAAACCCTTGCGACTTTATCGAGTTGCCCAAATTTGACAATAAAAGATATTTTGATTACAGTGTATCGATCCAAAAGAAGTTTATTAAAGCCATTTCAGAAAACAAAGAGCCTAACGCGGATATATTCTTTTTTCTGCTCCACGGTCGCCGAAAAAATGAGGTGTTAAGCCTTAAATTTAGCGATATAAATTTTAAGACCAGGACTTACACTATCCCGTTTAAAATCAACAAGGCTAAGCGCGATATGTCTTATAAAATGAGTGATGAGCTTTATGATCGCCTTTACCGCCGATATATCGAAGCAAAGAAGCAAAACAAGCTAAACGGATATGTATTCGTAAATCCGATGACAAACGACAAATACCAGGATTTACGTAAGAGCTGGAACTCACTATTAAAGCGCAATAATCTGCCTAGAATTAGGCTGCATGATATAAGGCACTTAATTGGCACGTATTCTATTAATTATCTTAAAATTCCGATTGAGCAAGTATCGTTTACGCTTGGCCATACAAATATTATTACAACTCAAAAATATATCACTGCAAACGTAAGAAAATCTAAAGAAACTATCGAAAATTTGCTTAAATCAATTTCAGAATAAATTAAGCGTTTTTAAAAGTGGCTTCAAATACCGATAAAATGGGGGTTTGGTTGCGGAGGACAGATTTGAACTGCCGACCTTCGGGTTATGAGCCCGACGAGCTACCACTGCTCTACTCCGCGATGAAATTTGAGTGGATGGGGTAAGAGGATTCGAACCTCTGGATGATTGGACCAAAACCAATTGCCTTACCGCTTGGCGATACCCCAGCCTGTAAAAAGAAAGGTGATTATATATATTTTTACCTTATTTGTCAAGCTTTTTGGCAAATTTTCGCCGTTTTTTCAAAGTTTTTCCATAAAAGCCGTGCTGTATGAGCCGTTTAAACGCCTATTTATATCATCCTGCCAGCTAACAGGAAGTACTTCAAGGGCTCTAAATTTAGGCAACAAATCCAAATTTTCGCTCGGATTAAAAAATAATTTATTTATTTGCATCACGCTTAGAGCATTTTCGTTTTTTTGCAGGATCTCTATCTCGCAGCCAGCCTTACATGAGCCGTTTTCTAATACTTTATAGTACCAGCCGGTTAGCCCCGTGGCAAAAATTTCTTTAGCCAAATTTGCATTTCCCCAGCGTTTTGCGAGCTTAAAACACGGTTTTCGCGGCTGAGTTACTTGTAGCACTAGCGAGCCGATTTTATGCACGTCGCCCACGTTTACGCTATTTTCATCCAGCCCGCTAATGGTCAAATTTTCGCCCATCGCGCCTAACGGCAAATTTTTAAGCCCAAGATAAGCTTCCCACGCGGGATAGTTTTCGAGCGAATTTGCAAACACGGCTTTATTTACGCCGCCGTGATGCTTCGTATCAGCCACCTCGTCGCCCTCAAAGCCAAGCTCGCCTGCGTAAATTTCGCCCGTCTGCGCGCTCTTAAATATCGCTGAGCGCCACGCCTTACCTAGCTCGTCCGTGGCTGCCACGCTACCGTACAGTCTTGCTTTACCTATCAAAAGCGCTTTTAGAAATGCCATCTTGACCTCACGCTACGTTTTGCAGATTTAGCTGAACTTGCTCGCCCTCGTCGTTAAACTCAAACCTCACCGCCCTAGCCCCAAAGCTCTTTGCGATCGCCTCGAGCGTGTCGCGTGCGGACTTGTGGATCTTGGACTGGAGCTGATTTATCAGGCGTACAGACATCTTTTCGACCTCGGCGCGCGCCTCCTCGATGAGCCTATTTTTATCCTCCTCGCTAAAGCTGCTACCGAAAAATCCATTTAGCGAATCAGGTAGCAAAAACGGGATAAATTTGCCGTTTTTCTCGTCGTAAAATTTCATATTTGCGATCGAAAATTTGTATTTGCAAGGCGGCATCTTGATGAGATACTCCTCGCTCGCGACATTTACGATCTCTAGGCGCGGGCTCGTTAGGTCGTAGATGAAGTTTATCTCAAACTCAAATATCATCGAGAGCTTTTTCTCGCTCACCAGCCAGCGCAGATATTCCTTGCCAAAGCTGCCAAATGCGTGGTCGGTTTTGGTCACGATCTCTTTGCTATAGACCTGAAAAACGGATAGCTCGCCGATGGATTTTAGCTGCGATATCTCGGTGCTAATCTGCGTCATCGCAGGCTTTTGCGCGGTTTTTAAGGCTTTATTAAATCTAAAAATCGTAAATACGCAAATCGCCAGCAAAATCGCTAAAATAAGGCTTGTAACATCTATCATCTTTGCTCCTTTAAAAGGCGATTTTAGCGAAATTCGTTAAAATAATCGTTAAATTTGAGTTTTTGGCTGTTTTATATCGGTATAAATTTGGATCGTAAGTTTAAATTTAGCGAGCTTTTAGATTCGGTGCAGTTTGGCAAAACCCGCACCTTTGAGATACGGGTTTTAAATTTTACGCAAATTTGAGGCAAATTTAAATAGCTTAAAACACCTGAATAAATTTAAAATCATGCTCTCTAAGCACTTTTTTGATGAGTTCTTGATGGTCTTCACCCTTGGTTTCCAGCGTGATCGTGATATTAGCGTCGCCGTACTCCAGACTCGTGGAGAAGCGGTCGTAGTCGATCTTTACTATGTTGGCATTTGCGATCTTTAGGCTATCGGTTAGGCTCATGAGCGCGCCTGGTTTATCTATCAGCGTGATTTGTAGCGCCATCTTGCGGTGCGACTTTATGAGACCTTTTTCGATGATGACGTTTAGCATCTGCACGTCGATGTTTCCGCCGCTTAGCACGATGCCGATACGCTCGCCGGCCTTAAATTTGACCTTGTTGTGCAAGATACTGGCGACACCGACCGCACCCGCGCCCTCGACCACGATCTTTTGCGTCTCAAGCAGGAACAAAATCGCATTTGCGATCTCTTCGTCATCGACCTGTACAAACTCATCTACGCACTCTAGGATATTTGCCAGAGTCGTCTCGCTCGCGTCGCGAACCGCGATACCGTCGGCGATCGTGCGAACTGTTTTTGAGTTTATGCTCTTTTTAGCGCCAAAGCTGTTAAACATAGCAGGCGCACCCTTTGCGCTCACGGCGACCACGCGGATGTCGGGGTTTACCTGTTTTACGCAGCTTGATATGCCGCTGATTAGCCCGCCACCGCCAACCGGTACGATGATAGTCTCAAGCTCGGCCAGATCGTCAAGCATCTCTAGCCCCACCGTGCCCTGCCCAGCCATCACGTACTCGTCGTCAAATGGATGAATAAAGCTCATGCCCTGCTGCTTGGCGTACTCAACGGCGTAGGCGTAGGCCTCGTCGAAGTTATCGCCCTTTAGGATAACCTCGGCGCCTAGATCTTTGGTGCCTAGCACCTTTAAAAGCGGCGTGGACTCGGGCATCACGATAGTGGCCGGCGTCTTAAACTCGCGCGCTGAAATAGCCACACCCTGGGCGTGATTGCCCGCACTTGCCGCGACGACGCCTTTTTTACGCTCCTGCGCGCTTAAATTTGCGATTTTATTATACGCGCCGCGGATCTTGTATGCGCCGGTGCGCTGGAGGTTTTCTTCTTTTAGGTAGATGAGCGCGCCGCTGGCGAGGCTTAGTTTTGCGCTGTAGGCAAACGGCGTCTTGTACACAAAGCCGCTTATCGTGCGCTTGGCTTGGATTATTTTATTTAGAGAGATCATTTTAGCCTTTCGTTTTTGTTTAAATTTTACTTTTCGTCGCTTTTGCTTGCGCGTTTATTTACCGTATTTTTGCTTACGTTTTCTTTATTTTTTTATCGCGCATTACCGCATTTGCGTTTTTTATTTGGCGTTTAGAGACGTCAAATTTAGCCTAGTCAAGCCTTTTTAGCTCGATTTTTATGCACCTATCCTGCACGAAATTTATCCCGTTTTCGCGCGCGATCGCTCCCGCCGCATCGTTTGTTATACCAAGCTGCAACCACAGCGTTTTTACGCATTTTTTGACGGCGTCCTTTACTAGCTCGCTAGCAAATTCGCCTTTTCTAAACATCACTGCGACGTCTATATCTTGGTCTATTTCCATCAAATTTCTATAGACCTTGCGTCCTAAAATTTCATCAAATTTTGGATAAACAGGAAATACGTTAAATCCGCGCTTGATGAGAAATTTCGCAACCTCGTTGCTAGGCTTGCTCTCATCAGGACTAAGGCCCACGACCGCGATATTTTTAGCGTCGGATAAAATTTGCCCTAGATCGCTAGGCATTTTTACCCTTTAAAAGCACGCCGCACTCGATATGAGTAGTATTTGCAAACTGATCAAACACGGCAAATTTGACCGCCTCGTGCGTCGCGGCAAGCTGCGTTAGATCGCGCTTTAGGCTCTGCGGCGAACAGGAGATATAGATGATATTTTCGTAGTTTTTAATGAAATTTATCACGCTCTCATCAAGCCCCGCGCGCGGCGGATCAACCAAAACGTGCGAGAAATCGTAGCTAAAGATATCAAGCTCTCTTAGACGGTTAAACTCACGCTCGCGCCTAAACGCGCTCATCAGCTCCTCGGCGCTCATTCGCAAAAATTTAATGTTATCTACGCCGTTTAGTTCGCAGTTTTTGAGCGCATTTGCGATTGAGCTTTTGGATATTTCGGTCGCCAAAACACGCTTGAATTTTTCAGCTAGTGGGACGGTAAAGTTGCCGTGTCCGCAGTAAAGTTCAAGTAGATCCACACCGTGCTCTACACACCCCTTCACCCATGCGATCATCTTTTCGTTTACGGCGGTGTTTGGCTGGATAAAAGCTCCGTCGCCGAATGTAAATTTGTAAATTTTACCGCCGATATTTAGGCGGTCCTCTAAATTTAGCTCGCCGCTTAATAGCTTTTGCCCCTTTGCTCTCGCCGCTATCGTTACGCTCAGATCGGCAAATTTGCGCACTAGGCTCTCTATCTCGCTCTGTTCGGTTTCGCCTAGGCGCTTATGATAGAGCAGCGTCGCTAGTATCCCGCTCGCGCACGAAATAAACTCGGCACCAAAGAGTCTCTCTTTTAAAATTTGATTTTTCGCAAGCGCCTCAAGCAAACGCGGCATCAAATTTGCGATAGGAGCGGCTACTTTCGGGCACTCATCTATCATGACGCGCCTGGTTTTAGCGCCGTACATCGTAAATCTAAGCTCCTCGCCGTCACGCCAGACTCCAAACTCCGCTCTGGTGCGGTAAGCAACACTCTGCGAGGCGAAAAACTCAAATTCGCCGCTATAAAACGGCTCAAACTCACGCCTTATAAACTCGGTTTTAAATTTAACCTGTTCCTCGTAAGGCATATCAAGAGTGCAACTACCGCACTCTCCTAAAAATTTGCAAAATTTATCGGGCAAATTTAAACCCTTTGCCCGACGAATCTAACAACTAAAGCCGTCACTAAAAGCCCCAAAGGAAGCACTATCCAGATGCTTAGGCCAAGCGCGGTCGGGAAGTATCCCGCAAAAATGCTGATCGCGCAAACTGCAAGCGCATAAGGCATCTGCGTCTGGACGTGGTCGATGTGGTTACACCCTGCGCCCATAGACGAAAGTATCGTAGTATCCGAGATCGGAGAGCAGTGGTCGCCAAATATCGCGCCCGTTAGAACGGCTGAGATATTTACTATCATATAAGCGTGCAAGGCGTCGCCCTCTAGTCCGCTGTGCATGCCCACCGCGCTAGCTAGCGGTATCGCAAGCGGCATCAAAATGCCCATCGTGCCGTAGCTGGTGCCGGTAGAAAAGCTGATAAACGAACCCAGTATAAAAATCGCCGCCGGAAGGACGATCTTTGGGGTAGACTGCGAAAGTAGATCGACTAGGTAGCGAGATGTGCCAAGCTCCTTGATAACCGAGCTAAGCGACCACGCAAGAAGCAGGATGATAATCGTAGTTATCATGGTTTTCCAGCCCTTACCCCATGTTTCTATCGCCTCGCGAATGGTCAAAATTTTTCTATAAACGGCCATAAATATCGCCACCACGGTAGCTAGCAAAGCCGACTGAAATAGCGCCACGGACGCATCGGCAGCGCCGAACGTAGCTTGAAATGTATGGAACGTAAGCGGATGAGCCTTCGCGCTCTCAAGAGCCTCGCCCTCAAGCGCACCCAGACCGCTAAAGTAAAAGCTAACGAACGCGCCCAAAATAAGCACCAAAAGCGGAATAACGGCGTTTGAGCTTTGTAGTTTTATATTTTCTTTAGGCTCTAGCGTCTTGTCCTCTACGTCCTCGATCATGGCTCCGCCGCGTCTAGGGTGCAGTTCGCCCGCTCTAGCTCTGCGCTCGGCTTTTAGCATACCTGCAAACTCGCGCCCCATAAACGCGGTGCAAACGATGAAAAATAGCATGAAAAGGTTGTAAAATCTATACGGCATCGTCTCGACGAATATACTAAAAGCGTTTACGTTTGTTATGCCGATAAGCTCGTAACCTTGTTTGATCAGCGAGATCTCAAGTCCAACCCAAGTCGAGATGACGGCTAGACCAGCGATCGGAGCGGCGGTTGCGTCGATGATAAAGGCTAGTTTTTCGCGAGAGACTTTAAATTTGTCCGTTATCGGGCGCATGATAGGGCCCACAATGAGGGAGTTTGCGTAGTCGTCGAAAAAGACAAAAAGTCCCATCACCCAGGTTGAAATTTGAGCCGAAACGCCTGTTTTAGCCTTTTTGCTCAGCCATATCGCCACTGCCTTGGTTCCGCCCATTTTGGTGATGAGCGCGACCACGCCGCCGATACAAAGCACCTGAAGCACGATGCCCGCGTTCCAGCTATCGGCTAGCGAGCCCACGACCCTTTTTACGATGTCAGTAAAGCCCTTTACGAAGGTCATCGGGATGCTTGAATCGATGACGTTTATGAGAAACGTTCCGCTAAAAACGCCGATAAAAAGCGACAAAACGACGTCTTTGGTGATAAACGCCAAAACTATCGCCACCACGGGCGGTATGAGCGTCCAAAAGCCGAAAATTTCGGCATTTTTTTTCGCTACTTCGGGATCTACGGCTAGCGCCAAGATCGGCAAAAGCGACAAAAATAAAATCTTTTTCATCAAAAACTCCTTTTTGTTTTTCGTCGGTTTAATCAAATTTTCCGCCCCGTGTGCGGTCGGTCGGTATTTAAGGCATAAATTTAGCTAAAAGCGGCTTAAATTTTTGTTTTAAATTTGCTTATTGGTTAAAAAATTTAGCTCTTTATTAAAATTTTATGTTAAAAATGAAGCTTTTGTGGAAATTTTGTTTAAAACTGCGCTCGGTGGCAAATTTTAAATTTGGTCATGATTTAAATTTTGCAGGGAATTTTGAAACTCTGGTTTGTTGATCGAATTTTGTATTTAATGCGCGGAGTGTTATTTGCATAAAAAGGTAAATTTACGATATCTGCTTAAAACCGCACGGATTCAAAGCATTATTAAGCTCGCCGCTCAAAATTTAATATTAGGCGTCAATTTTGGGTTAAATTTGATAAAAGAGTCAAATTTAACCCAAAAATCCACAAATTTAACAACAAAAGCCTACTTTTTCTCTATAAAAAGCCCGGCCCAAGTCTGCTGCGTCGCCATCGCCTCGACGACGTTGATGTTTACGCGGTGAGGCATATTTAGGCAGTTTAGCACTATCTGCGCGATATCCTCAGCAGTTATGTACTCCACGCCCTCGTAAACTGCGTCGGCTTTAGCCTTATCTCCGCCGAAGCGAACCTCGCTAAACTCGGTCTTGCAGATACCTGGAGCTATCTCGGTCACGCGTATGCCGGTGCCGCGGATGTCGTTACGCAGATTTCTACTAAACTGCTTCACAAACGCCTTGCTAGCGCCATAAACGTGACTGCCCGGATACGGCCATGCGCCCGCGGTTGAGCCTAGATTAAAGATATAGCCGCTCTTTCGCGCGATCATGAGGGGCAAAACGGCCTTGGTCGAGTATAAAAAGCCTTTGATATTAGTATCGACCATCGTCTCAAAGTCCTCGATGCTAGTCTCTGCCACGCCTTCAAGTCCCAGCGCTAGGCCTGCGTTATTTACGAGCACTTCGATATCGCGAAACTCCTGCGGCAAATTTGCCACACCGTCAAAAACCGCCTTTTTATCGCGGATATCTGCGACGATGATGTGGGTATTTCCAAGCTCTTTTGCCAAGGCTTCGAGCCTTTCCTTACGGCGAGCGAGCGCTACGATCTTGTAGCCTTCACGGCTGAGCACCCTAGCTATCGCCTCGCCAAAACCCGAAGTAGCTCCAGTAATAAAAGCCGTTCCTTTCATATCTTTCTCCTTATTCGGTGATCAAATTTGACTCAAGCCCCATCGCCCTTAGATACTGTGCGTTGATCTCTTTTTTACCGATGATCGCGTAGTCTAGGGCGTTTAGTCCGTTATCATCCACTGCCTGCGCGTCCGCGCCGTTATCTATCAAAAGCTGCAAAATTTCCACGTCAGCCGCCCCCGCGGCGCTCATCAGCACGCTTTTTGACGCCTCATCAAAGTCGCAGAGCTTCACGAAGCTTGGTAGTTGGACGCTTAAATTTGCGCTATATGCAAGCTTGGTGCTCATGTCTATCAGCCTTTTGTTTACCAAAGCTCCGTTTTCAAGCAGAAATTTGACCAAATTTATGTCGTTTAGCTGCACGGCCTTAAAAAGCGGAGTGACGCCGAGCAGGTTTGCATAGTTTACGTCCGCACCGCTAGAAACCAGGAGCTTTACGTTATTTAAATTTTTAAGCGCGAAAAATAGCGAACTCTCAAAGCCGTAGTTTAAATTTACCCCCGCGCGCAAAAACTCTTTTATCACGTCCTCGCTTTTTTCGTAAAGAAGCGCGGCGTTAAAGGCGTTTTGCAGCGAGCTTTGCGAGACGGCGCCCGAATATATCGCCTCATTGATGCCGTATTTTGTAAAGGTCGGGTCGCTAACCTTTCTCGCAAACTCGTCCATATCGCCATTTTGCAGAGTCGCGGCGGCAAATTTTAAAAACTCGTTTGCAACCTTTGAAGCGTAATAAATCGCGCTGCCTTCGTCTATCTTAAAATTTGATTTGTAGTAGTTTACGAGCGGCTCAAGCGCGGCGTTGTAGTCTTTGTTAAAGTCCTTAAAAACCGTGAAGTTACTTAAACTTTGATGTCCCCAGTAGCGAAGCCTGGCTCTATTTTGTGCTACGAGTTTTTCGTATTCGTCGGGACTTTCTAGCTCTTTGGCGTAAATTTCAGGTGCATAGGAGGCTTTTAAAATCTTAAATTTAAACTCGTTTAAATTCTTAGTCGCTAAATTTCCAACGCAAGCAAGGCTTTCGGAGCGGATATTTTGCGCTACCGAGAGTAAAATTTGAACCTCTTTTAGCCCCAAGATAGAGTCGTTGCAGTTTGGCTCAAATCCTCCCGAAAAGGTTAAATTTTGCGAGAAAAATCGCTGCTTATCAACCAAAGCGTCATCACAGCTAAAGCTAGCAAAAACAAAAGAAAATGACAAAAATATCGGCAAAATAAATCTCATCGCATGCCTTAATATCTTTTTATTTTGATAATTCTACCAAAAAATAATTTGGTAAAAATAAATTTACCGCTCGTTAAAGCAAACATCAGCAAACGCGGCTTTTAGCTTCTCGTAAAGCGGAGTAAATGGAACGCCGTTTACGCGCACCTCGGCGATGGAGGTGATGAAATTTGTATCGCCGCTCCAGCGCGGCACTAGGTGATAGTGCACGTGCTCTGCGATACCCGCACCCCCTGCTTTGCCCAGATTCATCCCGATATTTACGCCAGCCGCATTTAACTCGCGTTTTAAAGTTTTCACGCCCTCGCGCACGTAGGCGCTCATCTCCATCCAGGTCTGCTCATCTAGGCTTTCGATATTATCGGTATGCACGTAGGGTATCACCATAAAGTGCCCGGGCGTATACGGGTAGAGATTCATAATCCCAAAACACCGCTTTGCGCGAAACAAAACACCAGTCTGCGCGTCTTTTTCTGGATGATTTACGACGTTGCAAAAGACGCAGCCCTGCTCCTTTTTACTAAAATATTCGCTCCTCCACGGTGCGCAAATGTGCTCCATCTCAGCCCTCCTTTACGGTTTTTACGGCTTTTGCCAAGCCCTCTTGCCTCATAAAATGCTCGCCTATCAAAAACGCGTCGGCTCCTTGAGCGTGAAGCTCTTTTAGCTGCGAGTGCTCATAGATACCGCTTTCAGCGACTATGACACTTGCATTTTTTATTTTAGAAAACAGCTTCTCGCAAAGGCTCATATCCATCTCAAATGTGCTTAAATTTCGGTGATTTACCCCGACTATCTTTGCGCATGCGAAATTTGACTTTTCTACATCCTCCTCGTCGTGCGTCTCGACCAAGGCCTCAAGTCCCAAAGAGCGCGCGTAATCAAGCAGCCGCTTTAGCTCACCCACACCAAGAGCCTTTGCGATAAGCAAGATAAAATCGGCTCCATAAACGAGCGCTTCTAAAATTTGATACTCGTCTACGATAAAATCCTTGCGAAGTAGCGGCAGCGAGCTTTCGCGTCTGATAGCAGCTAGATACTCTAAATTTCCTTTAAAAAAATGCGGCTCGGTTAGAACCGAGATAGCGTTTGCGCCGCCTTTTTCATACTCTTTGGCTATCTCTACGGGCGCAAAATTTGACCTTATTAGTCCCTTGCTAGGGCTTGCCTTTTTGACCTCGGCGATGATGCGATACGGCTCGTCTGCGCTGCTTTTTAGCGATTTTACCGCGTCTTTTATCTCGCGCGGATTTTTCGCCGCGAGCTCTTGCAGCTTTTCAAAAGGCGTTTGCGACTTTCGCAGCGCCAAGTCATCTTTCGTTCGTTCGATTATCTGATCCAATATCATTTTTTACCCTTTTTTAGGCACTCTTTGATAGAGTTTATGTGCTCTTTGCCCTCGGGCGAATTTACAAATTCCTCGTCGTGCAGGATTTGTTGCATTATCTCGTCAGCCTTTTTGCACTCGCCTAGCTTATAGTATCCCCACGCTAGCGAATCTAGATAAAACACCGAACCCGGCTCTAGCTCGAGGGCTCTATTTACCAGCTCTACCCCTTTTTTCGCGTCTATATCGTGGTCGATGAGTAGGTAGCCGTAGTAGTTTAGATATAGCGCATTATTTAGCTTTACGGCTGATTTTTCAAAGTTATTTATGACTTGCTTTAGACTATCTTTATCTATCTTTTTGGTTTGTTTGTTTGTGTCTCTTTCATATTGGTATATCGCCATTTTGGCTTGATATTCGAGATTAAAGCTCTTATCAAAGGCTTCCTGCGCCTTTTTATACGCTTTGCCAAAATCCCCGGTCGCGGCGTAAAGATCCATCAGCGCATCGTCGTTGTAGGAGTATTTTTGCAAAAATTTGATCGCAGCGTCGTAGTTTTTTTGATAGACGTAGACGCCAAGCGCTTTTTCTAGATATATCTTTTCTTTCGTCGCTTCAAAAAGACTCTCGTAAACATCGATCATATCAGAGTAGCGGCCGTCCTGCGCGTAGATATCTACTAGCGCCGTGCAGGTCTCTACCTCGCAGCCGTCGATTCGGCGTGAGCTCTCCAGATGCCTGATCGCCTCTTTTTTGTCGTTCATTTTATTGTATAAAAGATCGACTATGCGTAGCAGATTCTCAACGCTCCTATCTAGCTCATATGCGCGCTCAAGCTCGCCTAGAGCGGCTTTGTTATCGTTTTGCATCGAGTAAACAGCAGAGAGCATGACGTGATTTTTAGAGACGTCCTCTTTTTTGACGAGCTCTTTCATTATCTTTGCGGCTTCGTCTAGTTTGTTTTCGCTCATCAAATTTGCGCCCTGTATGCGAAGCACGTCCACGTCGTCTTTTAACACCTTTTGGCTGAGCGCTAAAATGCTTTTAAAATTTACGTTTTTAGAAAAAAACGCGAGTCTGAGCGCCTCTTTTAGATAGTCCGTGTTTTTAGTTTTTTCGTAAAGCTGCTCGTAAAGCTCGGTCGCCTCGTCGTGCCTAGCGTTTTCCACCGCCAAAAGCGCCTTGATAACGTACAAATTCTCATCAAAGCCGTCTTTGGCGGTAGCAAAACAAACAAGCAAGGCCGCCAATATAAATTTTAAAATCGCCTTATTCCCGCGCATTCTTTCTCCAATTCATTGATTTTATCCTTAAAATAGTCCCAAAACGGAAAGGTGCGGCACTGGCTCGGTCGAAAGTCGTAAACCGAGCAGTTTTTTGCCGTTTCGTCAAAAAAAACGCACGCAAACCCGCCGTCGTAGGGCTTTTCTTTGAGGCTAAATTTATATCCGAATTTATCTAAAAATCGCGATCTAAACTCATCCTCACTCATTTTTAGATGCTGCGCCAATGACGAGATTTCCGCGGAGCTTATCCATATATAGCCGCTCTCGCCAGTGCAGCATTTGCCGCCGCACAGCTCGCACTTGCTAGCGTCAAATTCATAACCAAAGCCGCTTTGTCTTAGCAAATTCACTCCGCCGCATCCTTGCTTTGCGTATTTGCCGCGGCAAAAATTTCAGCCGCCTTTTTACTATAAACGCCGCCTTCAAAAACAAAAATCGGCGGTAAAATTTGAGTCAAAGATTTTGAGCTTTTTTTAGCCTCGATTAGCACCAAATTTGCCGCGCCGTCCGCTTTTGGATGCACGAAGCAAAGCCTAGTAAGCGTAAATTTAAATTCGCTCAAACAAAGCAAAATTTCAGATATACGCTTAGCGTCGTAGCAAAAGCTAAAAACTCCGCGCGGCTTTAGCAGCGAATTTGCGCTACCCACAAGCTCGCTAAGCGGCAAATTTTCACTATATCTAGCGGTGCGAAGGTGCTCGTTCTCGCTTTTTTTCGCGCCGTCGTGGTAAAAGGGCGGGTTTGAGACGATGAGATTATATCTTTTTTCACTCTTAAATTTAGCAAAATCAGACGTTATAAACTCGGCTTCAAGCCCGTTTTGGCTAGCGTTTGCGGCGGCCAAATTTACGTTAGCTTCTAAAATATCAAGTAAGCTAAGCGAAATTTTAGGAAAATCGCGCTTTAAAAGCAGCCCCAAAACCCCGCTACCGCAACCAACCTCTAGCACCTCGCCGCACACTCCGCCCTCACGGATAAAGTCATACAAAAACATCGTGTCGCTGTTGTAGCGGTAGCCGTTTTTGGGCTGAGTGATTATCATCTATATACCTTGATGATAAATCCTTGCTTATCTTGAGAAGTGATGATGTCGTTACTGTACGATATACGCGAAAAGTCGCCAAATTCATCTTTTATCATCTCGCCGGCAACCTTGGCGCGCTCTTTGCCGATACCGAAATTTGCATATGAGTTGATCTTTTCTAGCTCGTCTTGCGGGATCACTTTTGCCGCTTTTGACGTGGCGATAAAGTTACCTCGGCTCACTATCGGCGTGATCTCGAAATAATAATTTGAATTATAACTCTGCAAAAAGTCGCTTACCTTGTTTTTGCAAACTTGCGTCGGCCTGTCTGAGCCCGCGCTCATATCAGAACACTCGACCGAGGCGATGAAAACAACTTTTTTAGGCACTTCGGCTCTAAAATTTAGCTGGATTATCTTTTTTAGATTTTCATTTTCGCTCATCAGCTCTTCGTTTTTGGTTAGTATCTGCGCCACTTCGCCCTTTGCGATGTTTTTTTGTGTACTTGTTTTAGCTAAATTTTCCTTCGTATCGCTTAAATCTTTAGCTCCGTCTTGTATCTGTTTTCTTAGAGTCGCGAGCTCTGCGTCTTTTTGCGTCAAAAGCTCATTTAGAGCATCTAGTTGCTCTTTGTTTTCCTTGGCTGTTTTGATGTCGTTTTCAACTAAAGTCGTGATTTTGTTATTTAAAATTTTATAGTTTTGGATATTTTTTTTACCAGCGGCGATCTCGTCCTCTAGCAGTTCTTTTTGGATATTTAGCGACTCGTTTAGCTCTGCAACCTTAGCTTCCGCATTTTGCAGTGAACTATCTTTTTGCGAAATTTGATCTTCCAACTCGTAGATTTTAGCCTTTAGTTCGGATACGTTTCGCTCAGTCTCTTGGCGCTCGTTTTCGAGCTGATTTTTTAGCTTTTCAAGCTCGGTTTTATATATAGCCTCGTTTTGTTCAATCTCTTTTTCAAATCCTTGTTTTTCTTTCTCGAGCTTTGCGGCCAACTCTTTATTAGTCGCGTTTAGCTCATCATTTATCGCTTTTAGCTTAGCTTTTGACTCGGCTTTTTTATTTGCATTCTCCAGGCTTGCTTCAAGCTCGCTGATTTTTTTTCTGTCCGCGTTTTGCTCTTTTTCTAGAGCCTCTATCCTGCTTTTGGATAAATTTTGAGCATTTAGCGCCTGAGCGTTATACTCGCTAGCGATCCTTTTTATCTCGCTATCTTTTAGGCCCAGCTCGTTTGCGAGCCTAGCATTTTCGCTCTTTAGTTTTGCAGTCTCTTCGTTTGCCGTTCTTAGTTCGCTTTCAAATTTAGCCTTACTAGATAGCGCTTCGCTTTTTAGCTCGTCGTTTTGGGCCTCGAGCCGTTTTAGAGCATTTTGACTTTCGCTTTGCGTTTTGGCGCTTGATTTGTCAAATTCACTCTGCTTTTTCTCGAGCTCGGTTTTTAGAGCTTTGATCTCGCTACGAAGAGAAGTCAAATTTTGCTCTAAATTTTTATTTTTTTCGTTTTCTTCTTGCGCTTTGGCTAGTTTTTTATTTAGCTCGTCGATCGCGCTTATACGCTGTTTGTCATTAGCGCTGGCGGCTTGTTTTCGCCTGGTTTCCAGTTCGGCTTTTTGATCGCTTAAGATATTTGAGATTTCTAGATTTTTGCTCACTAGATCGACGTTATCGTCATAGAGTAGCTTATTTTGAGCGCGCAGGACGCGGATTTGCTCTTTTAGCTCGTCCTCGTCGCCTAAAATAGGCGCGTCCGTATAATTTGCGTCCAAATTTTTAGTATACTTTTCCTGCGGCAAAGCTTGACTTGGGATAGCCGAATTTGTCTCATTCGTAGTACTTGCGCCCTCATTTTTAGGCGCTTCTTCGACGTTCATTATTTGCACGGCGAGTTCCGTAGACTTTGCAGACGGTTTTGCAAACTCGAAATACAAATAGTACCCGCCCAGCGTGAGCAAACAACCGCAGATAAAAAATAAAACTAAATTTAACGCTCTCAACTCTATTTTTCCTTGATGTCTTGGATTACCTTATGCGCATGATTTAACGCGAGTACGATCGAGCCGCCGTTTTTTAGCACGATGTCGCCGCCGATATATAGGCCGGGCACGCTGCTTTCATAGTGCTCGTTTACGACAGGATCTTTGTCTGCGTCGAGCTCAACTCCGCATTTTTGTAGAAAATCCACCGGAGTCGAGCCGCCGATAGCGTAGACGACCCTGTCGTAGACTCTGATTTTTCCGTTTGAAAAGTGCACTCTAACGCGTCCTGATTCATTTTCGATCTCGGCGATATCGTGATTTAATCGCACTTTTAGCTTATTTGCTTTTTCTAGTTCCCACAGCGCCGTTACGTTTACGTCGTTTACGCGGCTAAATTTATCCTTACGGTACGCCAGCGTAGTTTTGTTGTATTGGCATAGCTCGATGGCGTACTCTACGGCCGAGTTACCGCCGCCTACTACGAGGACTTTTTCGCCGCTAGAACAGGAGTTTAGGTTAAAATTTATAACATTATTTAGCGAAGGTGGGATCTTGTAGTCCGGTTTATTCGGGCGTCCCATTTTACCGATACTTATCATCACGTTTTTGGCTTGATAGTCGCCCTTTGCGGTGTGCACGAAAAACAAACCGTCCTTTTTCTTTACGCTTTCGACCTCGGAGTTAAACACGGCCTCGATCTTTTCCTCGTCTAGCAGCTTATCAAAATAATCAAGCGTGCTCTCCTTTGTACCGTCCTCAAAGGATACGATGCCGTGGATGGTGCTGTCTTGACCTTTATACTCTTTATCCACGCGCTTATTGTCTTTGTAAAATTTTCTTATAGTTTGGCTGTGGTTGTCGCCCTTTTCGAGAAGCAAAACTTTTTTTAATCCATTGGCTCTCGCCTCTACGACGGTCGCGATGCCGCAAGGGCCGCCGCCTATCACGATAATGTCGTAAACATCGCTCATTGATTCTCTCCGATTTGATAATTTTTCATTAATGTAGCGAAAATTGTATTAAATTTTAAGAAATTCGCGAAATTTGGGATAAATTTGATTTAAAAAAGACAAAAACAGTCAAATTTGGAAGGAAAAAGTCGAGCAGGAGCAAATTTAGCTCATATAAATTTGGTAAATTTGAGAGTCAAATTTGAAGCGCATTAAATTTAAGAGCGCAAATTTCATCAAATTTACGCCCGCTAAAGCTAAATTTTCTTTAAAAACTCGGCGATTAAAAACGCAAGTTCTAGCGACTGATCGGCGTTTAGGCGCGGATCGCACTGCGTCTCGTATCTGTGAGCTAGATCGTCCTCGTTTAGCTTAAACGACCCGCCCGTGCACTCAGTCACATCCTGACCCGTCATCTCTAGATGCACGCCGCCAGCATGCGTGCCCTCGGCTCGATGTATCTCGAAAAAGCTTTGCACTTCGGCTAGGATTTTATCAAATTCGCGCGTCTTGTAGCCGTTTGCCGCCTTTATCGTATTGCCATGCATCGGGTCGATGCTGTAAACGATATTTAGCCCTTCGCGTTTTACTTCGCGTAGGATTTTCGGTAACCGCTCGCCGATTTTATCCGCGCCCATTCTGATTATCACATTTAGTCTACCCGCTTCGTTTTGCGGATTTAGCGCATTTGCGAGCGCGATGACGTCCTGCGCGGTTGCGTTTGGTCCGATCTTTACGCCTAGAGGATTATGAACGCCGCTTAGAAAATGCACGTGAGCGTCGTTTACGCCGCGCGTGCGCTCGCCGATCCAAAGCATATGCGCCGAGCAGTCGTACCAGTCGCCGGTGAGGCTATCCTCTCTAGTTAGCGCCTCCTCGTACGGCAGCAAAAGCGCCTCGTGTGAGGTGTAGACCTTAGTTTCGCTAAGCGCAGGAGTATTTGAGGCGTTTATGCCGCAAGCTCCCATAAACGCTAGGGTTTGGCTCAGCTGTCTGGCTAGCTCGCCGTATTTAGCGTCAAGCTCGGGCTTTTTGATAAAGCCTAGGTTCCAGCGATTTACCTCGTGCAGATCGGCTAGACCGCCGCGAGAAAAGGCACGAAGCAGGTTCATCGTGGATGCGCTTTGATAATACGCCTCGATCATGCGGTTTGGATCGGGCACGCGAGCCTCGGCATTAAATTCAAAACCGTTTATGATGTCGCCGCGGTAGCTCGGTAGCTTTACGCCGCCTTGTTCCTCGTAGTCCGAGCTTCTAGGCTTGGCAAACTGACCCGCCACGCGCCCTACTTTTACGACAGGGCAGCGTCCGGCAAACGTCAAAACGATCGCCATTTGCAGCATCACTTTAAACATATCGCGGATATTTACGGCGTTAAAATTTGAAAAACTCTCCGCGCAGTCGCCCCCTTGTAGCAAAAATGCCTCGCCGCTACAAACTTTAGCAAGGTCTTGCTTTAGGTTTCTAGCCTCGCCGGCAAAAACTAGCGGCGGCATCGTCTTTAGCTTGTCCTCGGCCTTTTTTAGCAAGACCTCGTCGGGGTAGCTTGGCTGCTGCAAGATATTAAATTTTCTCCACGAATCTCTACTCCACATCTTTAAACCTTTTTTAAAAATAACCCCGATTCTAGCTAAAAGAACTTTTATTACAGATAAAATTTTAAATTTTAGCCCCAAATTTGCCCTCGCTGCGCATTTTTGAGTCACATAAGCTTTGATTAACGACAAATAAATATAATTTCGCCAAAAAAGCGGAAAAATGCAAGACAAAAATCAAACCAAAATCGGCTTCATCTACGGCCTGTCGGTCTTTATGATCTGGGGCGTTTTTCCTATTTATTTTAAACAACTCAGCGCGCTTTCGGCCACCGAGATCGTCGCTCACCGTATCGTTTGGTCGGTGCTGCTTTTGTTTTTGCTACTCAAATTTGGCCGCAAACTAGGCGCTGCGGAGAAAATTTTAAGCGACAAAAAAACCACGTTTTGGCTATTTGTCACGGGGCTTCTCATCGCCGCAAACTGGTGGATCTACGTCTACGCCGTAAATATCGGTAAGATCGTAGAAACCAGCCTAGGATACTTCATAAATCCTCTCGTAAATATGCTCCTTGGCGTGCTGATTTTAAAAGAAAAGCTATCGCGCGCGGGCAAATTTGCTGTCGGCATAGTCTTTGTCGCTATCGGAGTGCAAATTTACGACGCGGGCGGCCTACCTATCATCTCTATTATTTTGCCTATCACGTTTGGATTTTATTCGCTCATTAGAAAGCGCCTTAGCGTGCCCTCTTTAGAAGGGCTTTTCGTCGAAACCGCACTCATAGCTCCTATCGCGCTCGTTGCGCTATTTTTTGTAGCCGCTAGCGGGCAAAACCACTTTAGCTTTTCGTGGTTCGGGCTTTTGATAGCTCTTTGCGGACCTGCGACCGTCGTGCCGCTTTTGCTTTTTAACTCGGCGGCTACTAGGCTAAATTTGAGCACGATCGGCTACCTGCAGTATATCTCGCCTTCGATGCAGCTTTTGCTTGCCGTTTTTTACTACGGCGAGCAAGTTAGCGCGCTCAAAGCGCTGTCGTTTTTGCTGATCTGGAGCGCGCTTGCGGTGGTTAGCTTTAGCGCGATTTATAGTAAAAAAAGCAAAATTTCAGTATAACCGCAAATTTAAATCAAAAAAGGAAAAAAATAATGTCATCTATCGCATTTTACGCCATCATCTGCGTCATAGCCGCGCTCGTGCTCTACGCGCAGATACAAAAGCTAACGAGAAAGATCGACGAGAACGGCACTCTAGCAAACAGCTCCCCCGAGGCCGCGCGTCAAATTTCGGTGCAAAAGTACAAGGATTTTTGCGAGATCATTAACGGCGAGCTAAGAGAACTAAAGATGAAAGCACTCTACGACGACGCCCTAAAAAACGAGGATCTCAAAGAAAAATTTTTAGAAAGTCTAAGTGAGATGAGCAAGAAGCTAACGTTTATCGAAACGATGAACACCGCTAGAAACCCCGACAAATGGGAAAGTGAGCTCTTTGAGGTGCTTAGCCGCCTAGACGATCTCGTTACTGAAAATTTCAAAGACGGCGAGCGCGCGGGCGACGAGATTAGAGAGCGTCTGGGCGCGGAGTTTAGCAAGCTGCAAAATTAAACCTTAAGTAAAAACGGGGTAATATCGCTTTTTTGATTTAACTCTATCTTTCTAAGGAAAAAACGGATGAGCTATACCAAAAAAGACCTCGTAACCGCTGCAAATTTAAACAAAGACGAAATTTACCATTTCCTAAATTTAGCCAAGGAGTTTAAGGCGTTAAATAACTCCGAGACCAAGAAAGCAAAGTCGCTCTACGGCAAAACGACCGTAAACGCCTTTTTCGAAAACTCGACTAGGACGCGAACGAGCTTTGAGATCGCGGCTAAGCGCCTCGGAGCCGACGCTATAAATTTCACCGCCTCAAGCTCCAGCACCAAAAAGGGCGAAACACTCATCGATACCGTCCACAACATCGTCGCGATGAAAACGGATATCGTAGTCGTGCGCCACTACAGCTCGGGCGCGGCTAAATTTATCGCCGAAAACACGGACGCTCACGTCGTAAACGCCGGCGACGGACTCAACGAACACCCTAGCCAAGCGCTGCTTGATCTCTTTACTATACTGGAAAATCGTGGCAGTCTAGAAAATCTCACGGTCGCCATCATCGGCGATATCTTTCACAGCCGCGTAGCTCGCTCAAACATCTACGTCCTAAAAACGCTCGGAGCCAAGGTTAAGCTCTTTGGCCCGCCGATGTTTTTAACGGGTATGGAGGCTTTCGGCTGTCAAATTTGCACCGATATGCAAGTGGCGATCGAGGACTCGGACGTCATCATTATGCTACGTATCCAGCTCGAGCGTCAGGATGACGAGATAGCGTTTCCGTCCGTGCGCGAATACTCCAAATTTTTCGGCCTAACCCAAGCCAAAATGAAATACGCCAAAGATGGCGTCATGATCCTGCACCCGGGCCCGATAAACCGCGGTGTCGAGATAAACTCCGACGTAGCCGATGATCCGCGCTACTCGCATGTGCTAAATCAGGTCGAAAACGGCGTCGCCGTCAGGATGGCGATCCTAGATACTCTCATCAAAAACAAAGGCGCAAAATGAAAACTCTCATCAAAAACGGCACGATCGTAAATCATAACGGCTCGAAAAAAGCAAACGTCCTGATAGAGGGCGACAAGATCGCTCTCATCACCGCGGACGAACCGGCAGCCGATAAAGTAATAGACGCTAGCGACAAGCTCGTGATGCCGGGTCTAATCGATATGCACGTGCATTTTCGCGATCCCGGCCTTGAGTACAAAGACGACATAAACACGGGCTCCGAGA
Organism: uncultured Campylobacter sp.; assembly: GCF_938039205.1. GTDB lineage: Bacteria > Campylobacterota > Campylobacteria > Campylobacterales > Campylobacteraceae > Campylobacter_A. Next base: position 68,005 of record NZ_CALHVM010000056.1, on the reverse strand, counting down.
CCGCAGTCGCCGGCGGCGTAACCACCTGCTGCCCGATGGCAAATACAAATCCCGTAAACGACAACGCCGTCGTCACGCGCGATATGGTAGCTAAAGCTAGAGCCCGCGGCCTCATCGATCTGCTACCAATCGGTGCGATAACGAGCAAGATGGACGGCAAAAAGTGCGTGGAGATGGGCGATATGACGCAGGCGGGCGCAGTGGCGTTTAGCGACGACGGTTTGCCCGTAGCCAGCAGCGACGTGATGAGATACGCGCTTGAGTACTCAAAGCACTTCGGTAGCTTCGTCATCAACCACTCCCAGGACTGCTCGCTATGCCGCGGCGGCCACATGAACGAGGGCCGTGTCTCGGCGATACTAGGCATCAAAGGCATGCCGCGCGAGCAAGAAGAGATCATGGTCTCGCGCGATCTACTGCTAGCCAAGCTAACGGGCGGCCACATCCACATCGCGCACGTTAGCTCCGAGTGGTCGCTAAAGCTCATCGCACAGGCTCGCGCAGCCGGCATAAACGTGACCTGCGAGGCGACGCCGCACCATTTTACCTACACCGAGGACGAGCTGCTGGGCTACGATACGAATTTTAAAATGTCGCCGCCGCTTCGCACGAAATCAGACGTAGAGGCGATCAGAGACGGCCTAAAAAGTGGCCTCATCGACGTCATCGTGACCGACCACGCCCCGCACCACAACGACGAGAAATTTTTAGAATTTGACAAGGCGCCTTTTGGAATACTCGGCCTACAAACACTCGTGCCTATGACGCTAGATTTGGTAAACGACGGCGTGATAAGTATCGAGCAGATGGCGGCTCTGACGTCCTATAATGCGGCTAAAATTTTAAAACTAAAGGACAAGGGAGTGATCGCGGAGGGCTACCTCGCCGACATCGCGATAATCGATCCAAATTTCAAGTATCTATACGACAAAAACCTAAATAAATCAAAATCCCAAAACTCCCCGCTGCTAGGCAAAATGCTAAAAGGAGCGGCGGTAATCACGATAAAAAGCGGCAAAACGGTGTTTGAGTTTCCAAACGTAGTGGCGTAGAATATTTAGATTTATTATGCTAAAATTATAAAAGGGTATGGAAAAATAATTTGGAATGCGAATCGTATTCGGTGGTAAGTCAATTACAATCTAATCCTATTTATTCCATACCCCTTTTCGTTTTTAGGTATACACTTGGACATAAGAAAACTAAATTCACTAGAAGCTATAGCAAAAAGTTTTAATACCAATATTGGCTTTCTGGGATTTATGAAAGAGCCAGACAACACAAAAACTCAAAGTGATTATTTTAAGCTACTAAAGCTAAAGAAAAAGAACAAAAAATTTTCAACAAGCTTTAGAGAAGTATTAAAAATTAATGAACCTTTTAATGTTTTTTATAAAGAATTGCTAAATGAGTTAGAAAAAATTATATACAGCGATTATGACAAGTATATTTCACAATATGCACATGGTTTTTTAAGGGGTAAAAATACAGTATCAAATTCAAAAGAGCATCTTAATAAATATTACCTATATAAATTTGATATTGAAGACTTTTTTATATCAATTAAAAAAGAAAGTATTGAAAATATTTTTATTAAGATTGGCTACGAAAAGCAAGCTGCCGAACTATTTTCAAATCTATGCACATATAATAATGCATTAAAAGAAGGCTTAAATACAAGTCCGTTATTAGCAAATTTATTTTGCTATGAATTGGATGCAGACATAATATCCTCGATAGCTAAAAATGTTGTTTATACTAGATACGGGGACGACATTACTTTTTCTTCAGATGAAAATAATTTTATAAAAGCAGATGATTTGCAAAAAATACTAAACAAATATAATCTTAAGCTAAACAAACAAAAAACTTTATTTGCAATACAAGGGCAACCACAATATGTTACTGGACTAAGTATCTCAAACAGAGAATATCCAAGAGTGCCCAAAAGACTAAAAAGAAAAGTTAGACAAAAATTATATTATATGAATAAATTTTTTGGGAGTAATTCAGAAGAGGAATTACTAAAAAGATTATATGGAGAAATTGCATATATAATTGGAATAGAAAAGGATTTAGGAGAAAAATATAAAAAAACTTTTTTGGAAATTCTAAAAAATAATAATTGTACAATAGATAATGCATCGGCTAAAACTTTCAAGGTAACTACAGCCAAACGTATCTTTCATTATATAGATGAAAGCGAAATTATAATTAACGCAGATAAACAGTATTTAGCAATATGTGTGGTTTCCATAATTGGCGATTCAGATAAGAAAAAAAATATTCAAAAATTATACGATCTAAAAAATAGCTTTCTGATAGATGCCAGAGATGAGTTTATAGAGAAAGAAGGTCTTTTCCACTATACAAGCGATAATACAGAGATAAAAATCAAAGTCCAAGATTTATTAAGAGGGCTAGAATACGAAGCTTTTATCATTTTTGATAAATTTAATAAAAAAGTAGCCAAAGAAGAATACCAAGAGTTGTACTATAACCTATTTAGTAAAGTTTTTAACAAAATACTATTGAATCGTTTTGGAGATGCAAATAATTATATATGCTATGAAGAGAACAGTAAAATATCAACAAACAAATTAAGTAGTTACTTGCGTAACGAAAAACATTCTACAAAATTTCAAATAGAAAAAATATCTAAAGAAGACATTCTATCAACTCTACCAGATTATATCTTAGGAACCTTTTGTAGCCTTGCCAAAGAGGAAAAATTAATAGAAAAAATAGAAGATCAAAAATACCCATTTACATTAAGAAATTTAAATAAATTATCAAGTAAAATAAGACTAATTGTAGATAATAATAATAAAATATACTACTCAAGGCAAAATAAAAATAAAAATGATTTTTTGAAAATCAATAAAAACATAATGAATTAAAAAGCTTTTATAATTAGAGTATCGCGAGCTATTTTGCAATATAACAAAACAGCTCGCAACTACCAGTCAAACCCTCACGCGTCCTTGCCATTTATCGCGTATGCCGACCGTAAAAACACGTCCGTGCCAGATAACAGCGCGCTCTCGTCAAAGTCAAATGCGCCGTTGTGATGCCCAGCGGCGAGCTTGGTGCCGATCATCAGGTAGCCGCTCTTGCCGCCTGCTTTTTGCACGGCGTGCATAAAGTGTGCGAAGTCCTCGCAAGCGCCGAAATTTAGATCCCGCACGATGAGCTCATCTTTGATAAAAGGCGACTGGCGCGCGGCGCGCTCGTAGATGTCCGTGATCTCCTCGCTACTGTCGCCGCCGCTCGTGCCACCGGCTAGCTTCACGTCGTACTGCACGCCGTACATCTGCGCGACGCCTGCGACGATGTCCATGCATTTTTGAAACATAAATTCATTTAGCTCGGTCGTTTCGCCGCGCGTTTCGCAGGCTATGTAGCCGTTTGGCGCGATGACGTTTCGTCCCTCGCCCGCTCGCAAAACGCCCACGTTTATACGCGTAACTCCGTCGGCATGGCGCGTGATGCCGTGCATGGCTAGAGCCGCCTGAGCTGCCGCTAGCAGCGCGTTTGCCCCCTCCTGCGGAGCGCCCGCCGCGTGAGCCGATCTACCAGTGAAATTTACGTCAAATTTCGACGTCGCAAGAAGCTTGTTCGTACCGCAGATGATGCCGCCGCTAGTCTTTGCCTGAAAGCCGATATGACCGCCTAGTAGGTAGTCCACGCCCTCTAGCACGCCCGCTTGCTCCATCGGCACGGCGCCTCTCGTGCCCTCCTCGGCGGTTTGAAATATAAATCTAAATTTACCCTTAAAATCATCTAAATTTTGCGCGATGAGTTTAGCCATCGCTAGGCCGATCGTGATGTGTCCATCGTGCCCGCAGGCGTGCGTGATGCCGTCTATATCGGCTCTAAAGCCCTCTTTAAACGGTCTGTGCGCCTCATCCTTACTCTCGGTCACATCCACGCCGTCGATGTCGAATCTAAACGCAAGCGTCTTGCCCGGCCTACCCGTATCAATCTCGGCCACCACGCCCGTGAGCCCATCTTCCATCACGGGTAAAAACTCGCGCTCGTCGGCGCTTAGCAGGCTTTTTGCGCGTTCTAGATATTTTTCTTTATCTTTTTCGCTACCAAGACCCGCTCTAGCTTCGGGCTTCATTATCTCGCGTCCCATTTTTAGGCTATAGCCGAGTTTTTTTAGTTCGCTAGCGATCTTTGCCGTCGTAAAAAACGTGAAAAATCCAGTCTCGGGATGTGAGTGAAAAAACCGCCTATTTTTCACCATTTCGTCTTTTAGCGCTTCGACTTTTGCTCCTATTGCGTCCATTTTTGCTCCTTAAATTTAGAATTTTTATTATTTTTCTTAAAGATATATTATACATCAAGATTAATTTTAAAAGCTTAAATTTGAGCCGAATAATGATAATTTTAATGCTGATTTTTGCAAGCCGGCTTGTTTGGCGTAAATTTGATTAAATTTACTTTTTCTTGCCGTGGATATTTCGGTCGGTTTTAAAACTGTAATTTGCGCCAAAGCGGTACGTGTTTGGCGAGCTAGGCAGTAAAATTTGGGCGTTAAAATTTGAGTTCAAATTTAAAATGTCGTCAAATTTGAACTCAAATTTACAAAACGAGACAAAAAAGCAAATTTGACTTCAGCCACCGTGCTAAAAACTCAAATTTGCCCCTTAAGCAACCTATTTTAAGCTATTTTTTAGCTTCATTATTCGCTCGTAGGATTCCTCGATGCGCTCTTTTGGTATCTGCTTGGCGCCCACTGCATCCACGACCAGCTGCGTGACGAGCTCCGCAGTCCTGCGCCCGTCTATCTTGTAGTCGCTAAAGAGCATCACGTCGCCGCCTGCGTTGATAAAGTTTATCACCTTTTCTTGCAGCGTAAAGTCCTTTAGTCCGCCCATGAGCATGTCGTCGCTGATGACTACGCCGTCAAATTTTAGCTCGCCGCGCAGCAAGCCGTCGATGATCGCCGGCGAGAGCGAGGCCGGCAGCTCAGAGTCGCGCTGCATGAGGTAGATGTGGCCGACCATTATCATCTTGGCTTCGTTTTTGCGAACCGCGTCAAAATACGGCTTAAGCTCGGCATAGTCGAATTTTTCGATCACGACCTTTGCCGTGTGGCTGTCGGCCTCGACGTTGCCGTGGCCCGGGAAGTGCTTCATCGCAGCTATCACGCCGCGGGACTGCGAGGCTCTCATAAACTCGCTCGCATACAGCGAAACCTCGTCTATATCGGCGCTAAACGCCCTGCCGCGCGAGCCGATGATGGTGGATTTTGGATTTAGCACATCGACTACGGGAGCGAAATTTACGTTTACGCCGACGTCTTTTAGCTGCTGCGCCATCTTGCCGTAAAGCTCGCCCGCAGCGCCCAGATCAAGCGTTTTTGCCACTTTTTGCGCCGAGATAAAGGTCTCAAAATCTTCTTTATCCTTAAATCTCGTGACCCGTCCGCCCTCCTCGTCGATAGCGATAAAAATGCCCTCTTGCGCCTCTTTAAATGCGCTTGTTAGCGCCGTGAGGTTCTTTTTGTCCGAGATATTTTTACCCAGCAGCATTACGCCTCCAAAACGCTGATATTTAGCCTCTGAAACAGCTTCTTTGGCGGTTTTAGGATCAGAGCCGTTGAAGCCGACCATTATCATTTGAGCTATCATTTTGCGAAGTGTCGGCTTTTCTTGCATTTGCGGCGCGGCATTTAGCGCAGTCGGTAAACCCGCCAAAAATAGCGCCGAAAAAAGTGCGGCTATAAATTTTTTCATACTTTTCCTTTTTTTGTTTTTGTGGATTTTACACTATTTTAGATAAATTTAAGGAATTTGGGTGAGGTTTTGAGCAAGCTGATGCGACAATACAACAAAATTGAAAATATATAAATTTGTTGTAAGTAAGAAAAATTTTTTGCACAAATTGTCTCTTGAGGATATTTGACAATATTTTCTTTAGTTGACGTTTTTTATAGCCAGTATGGACATTTTATTGTTTTTCATTTTTTCTAGCTAAAAACGGCAAAAGTCAAGTAGGCAAATAATCTAGTCAAATTTAACGTTTTCAAATTTTACGGCACACAAAAATATGAAAAATTAGTTCAGAAATAGACAAATAACAGCCTCGCAAGCCAAATTTACATCCACAGCAATACGCCGTAAAATACTCAGTTTTAGTCAAATTTTATTTCTTGCTCAGCAAATCTCTCAAGCTTTCCTGTACATCTTTACCGCGCAGCATCGCCGCAACCTCGTTTACTATCGGCGTATAGATGCCCTTACCGGCGGCGATCTTTTCTATCGCGTACGAGGTATCCACACCCTCGGCGACTTCGCCTAGATCGTTTAGGATTTTGTTAAGGCTCTCATTTTTAGCAAGCCCCAGACCCACGCGGTAGTTGCGCGATAGTACGGACGAAGCCGTGAGAAACAGATCGCCCGCGCCGCTAAGCCCCAAAAAGGTCTGCTGTTGCGCGCCGAAATACTCGCCAAACCTCGCCATCTCGACAAGTCCGCGCGAGATGAGGCTGGCGCGAGCGCTGTTGCCAAGCCCGAGCCCGTCGCAGATACCGCCTGCGATGGCGATGACGTTTTTGTATGCGCCTGCGATCTCAGCTCCGATAACGTCGCTACTGGCGTAGGCTTTGATATTTTGCGGGAAAAGCGCTGAAATCTCGCGGGCAATGGCTTCGTTTTTGGAGTTTATCACGAGCGCGCACGGAAGGTCATTTTGTATCTCTTTAGCAAAGCTCGGACCCGACAGAAAGGCTAAATTTGCCGCATCTACATGCTGCTCGTAAATCTCGTCTAAAAATCGTAAACTCGAAGTCTCAATACCTTTTGAGGCGACCAAAATTTTCTGTCCAAAGTTTTTAAAATGCTCTTTTAGCCAACCGCTAACGGACTGCGAAGGTATGGCAACGACGAGCAGATCGCACTTTAGCGCCTCCTCTAGGCCTACAAAATGCGCGCCTTCAAGCTGCCTACGCGAGCTAATGACGCAGTCGTTTTTTTGCGAAAGCGCATGAAAAAGCGCGCTGCCCCACTTTCCCGCTCCGATGATGGCTATTTTCATTTTTTCTCTTTTTTGTAATTTACGTTTATTTTAGCTAAATTTAACCGGCCCGCTCGCAAGACAAAACTTACTTTTGTGAAAATTAAACGGATTAAATTTGACCACACCGCCAAATAACGTCAAAATAGCGGCGCACGCAAAATTTAACCTAATTTTTCTTTTAAAAGCTCATTTACTTTTGCTGGGTTAAACGCGCCTTTACCCTCTTTCATCGTCTGACCGACGAAAAATCCAAAAAGCTTATCCTTGCCGCTTTTATACTCGGCGACCTTATCGGCGTTCGCGCTTAAAATTTGATCTATTATTGCTACGATAGCCGAGTCGTCGCTGACTTGTTTTAATCCCAATTTTTCGATGACGGCGTCTACGCTACCCTCGTTTTCCATAAGATAGTCAAGCACCTCTTTTGCCGCCTTAGCGCTTATCGTACCGTCTTCTATGCGGCGTAAAAGCTCTATCATTTTAGTTGAATTTACTGGCGATGTCTCGATCGTAGCACCGTTTTTTAGACGACCCAAAAGCTCAACGATGAGCCATGTAACAGCCAGTTTCGGCGATATTTTTGCTTCCACGAGCTCTTCGAAATACTTCGCCGTCTCCACGCTGCTAGTTAAAATCAGCGCGTCGTCCTCTTTGACGCCAAGCTCGCGTCCGTATCTAGCAACCTTTTGTTCGGCAAGCTCGGGGATCTTGATTGCTTCGTTATACATCTCCTCCGGGATCTCGACGGGCAACAGATCAGGATCGGGGAAATATCTATACTCGGCGCTATCTTCCTTGCCTCGCATAGAGCGCGTAACTAAATTTACGGTATCAAAAAGGCGCGTTTCTTGATAAACTTCCTCGTCGTATTTACCGTCTTCCCACGCCGCGCTTTGACGCTCGACCTCATAGTCGATCGCTTTTTGGATAAATCTAAACGAGTTTAAATTTTTAATCTCGACGCGCGTATAAAGCTTGCTGTCGCCTTTTGGACGGATGCTTACGTTAGCGTCGCAGCGGAAGCTTCCTTCCTGCATATTAGCATCGCTGATGTTTAAAAATCTCAAAATCGAGTGCAGTTTTTTTAGATATGCAACCGCCTCGTCGGAGCTGCGCAGATCAGGCTCGCTTACGATCTCAAGCAGCGGTGTGCCAGCACGGTTTAGATCGACTAGACTCTGTCCGCTCTCGTGAATGTTTTTGCCCGCGTCCTCCTCAAGGTGCGCGCGAGTGATACCGATGCGTTTTTTCTCGCCGTTTACGTCGATAAAAAGCTCGCCTTTTTCCACTATCGGTATCTCAAACTGCGAAATTTGATAAGCTTTTGGAAGGTCTGGGTAAAAGTAATTTTTACGGTTAAAAACCGAGCGTTTATTTATAGTCGCATTTACCGCCGCGCCGAAGCTTATCGCCTTTCTCACGGCTTCTTTGTTTAGCACCGGCAAAGATCCGGGTAACGCCAGGCAGGTCGGACAAACGTGCGTATTTGCCTCATCGCCAAAGCTCGTGGAGCAAGAGCAGAAAATTTTAGTTTTTGTATTAAGCTGAGTGTGAACCTCAAGCCCGATAACGACTTCAAACATAATTTGCCTTTTATTTAAAATTTAGGGCTTATTTTAGCAGGATTTTTATTTAAGTTAGATAAAAAGAAGGGGTTGCGCCCGCCGATTTTTAGCGTATTTTAGCTGGCGGACGCGTAAATTTAAATTTTAGTGCTCGTCGTGACTGATCAAAATCGCGCCGGCAAGATACACGTAAGTAAGAATCATAAAGATAAATGTTTGCAAGCACGCCATAAACGTAAGCAAGACAAACGCCGGAAGCGCAGCGTAAGACGCAAGAGCAAGTACGACCAAAAGGAACAAGTCATCACCCTTGATGTTACCGAAAAGTCGGAAAGAAAGCGATACGACACGAGATAGATGCGAAACGATCTCGACGATAAACATTATCGGAGCTAGCCATTTGTTTGGTCCCATGAAGTGAGCAAAATACTTAACTACGCCGTTTACGCGGATACCTTCGTAGTGGTAAAACACGAAAACCACGAACGCTAGAGTAAGGGTCAAATTTAAGCTCGAAGTCGGAGCCTCAAATCCAGGTATTATGCCTATTATGTTACTTACAAATACGATCAAACCGATGGTGGCGACTAGCGGCAGGTATTTTCTAGATAGCGCTTCGCTGCCTAGCACGTCCTTGCCCATGGATACGACGCCTTCTAAATACGCTTCGAGGATGTTTTGGGTTCCGCGAGGCACGAGCTGCAAATTTTTAGTTGCAAATTTTGCCACGATAAGTACGATAATCGCGACTAAAACGAGATGTCCCGCGTAATTTACCGCGTGGATAACGTGCTCGTTGTCGGTAAACAAAGAAGCGATCCAACCTGTAAACAAAAACAAATTTTCTTGCATGGATTAACCTTAGATTTATGAAATTTAACGGCAATTTTATCCAAATAAACGTTAAAAGTTTTTTAAGCTTACCTCAAATTTCGCCCAAATTTTAGCTTTTTTGTCAAATTTAGCTCAAATTTCTACGTCGTTTTTTAAAATCAGCACTCACGCGAAAAATCTATCGTAAACAAGCTTTAGTATCGTCGCGCCCACGACGGCCAAAAATACGACTCTAACAAATTTAACGTCCTTTTTCATGACCATGTTTGAGCCAAAATACGCGCCTAAAACCTGCCCTACGCCCATCAAAAGCCCGACCGTCCAAAGTATCTGTCCGCCCGCGATAAAAACGACAAGAGAGACGATGTTGCTGGTAAAATTTAGTATTTTCGTATGCGCGACGGCTTTTTTCATATTTAGCCCGATGAGCGCAACCATCGCAAACGTCCAAAAACTGCCCGCTCCAGGCCCGAAAAATCCGTCGTAAAAGCCTAAAATTAGGCCAAATATCACGTAAAAAGCTCGTGCATTCATGCGGGCGACTCTGTCTTCGTCGCCGACCTTTGGCATCAAAAGCGTATAGATGAAAATCGCTATCAAACAAAATGGGATAATAACGCGCAAAAATTCGGCGCTCAAAAACAAGATAAGGACCGTACCTACGCACGCGCCGATAAAAGTAAAAACGATGCCGATAAAAACTTCGCGGAAATTTATCATGCCTTTTCGGGCGAAATTTAGCGCCGCCGTGAAGCTGCCGAAAGTGCCTTGAAGCTTGTTCGTCGCTAGCGCCATGTGAGGCGGCACGCCCATAGCCATTATCGTGGGTAGCGCGATCAGTCCGCCCCCGCCCGCGATCGCATCTACAAAACCTGCCGCAAAGGCCGCCGCGAAAAATATCAAATATGCCGTAACGCCGAAGTCAAAGTCCATTTTCGCCCCTTTAAATAGCAAAATCATACTACGAAAATTTTAAAAATTTATAAAATTTGGCTTTTTGTTTTACTGCGGTTAAAATTTAACGAAACGGCGGGTAAATTTTACCGAGCGGGGTTAAATTTAGCGGTTTAGGTTGCGGCGCGTTTTGTAAATTTTGCGGGCAAGTTCGGCGATTTTTGAAGTTTTAGATAAATTTTGCAAATTTGAGCTCTATTTAACGACGGTAAATTTGATATAGTTTTTAAAATTTAGCTTGCAAAACCGAGCGGACGAAATTTGGATATTTTAGAAAATTTATTGAGATTTTGCTTTTTCGAGATGCGGGTTTAAAAAACATACGAAACACCGAATTTAAAGCCGCGTTAAATTTGACTGAGTAAGAAAAAGAAGTTCGCCGACTGCCGAGCGCGGCAAATCGGCGAATACGGGATTATTTTATAACGCCGCAAACCATTCTAGCGCCGCCGCCGCCAAGAGGCTTTGGATGGTCGCTGTGGTTATCGCCGCCGACGTGGATCATTAGCGAGTGGCCTTTTAGCTCGTCGATTGTTTTGATTTTCGGAGCTAGGACTGGATAAACCGCGTTACCCTCAGCATCAACGAAAAGCGCAGGTAAATCGCCCTTGTGGCCGCTGTCGTCCCATGCAAACGAGTGTTTTTTGGTGTCGCTTGGATCCCAGTGACCGCCCGCTTTCATGCCTAGGCCTTTTTCATTTGCGCCGCAGTCAGCGTTTTGATGCACGTGAAATCCGTGCGCGCCGCCCTCAAGGCCTTTAAGATTCGGGAATAGCGCCACACCGTAGTTAGTCTCGATCGCTACTACCTCGCCTACGACAGTGTTGCCTTTTTCGCTTAGTTGTTCCATAGTGACGACTAGGTGCTTGCCAGCCTTTGGATCAAAGGCTTTTTCCTCGTGCGCAAGGGCGCTAGTAGCGAGTAGACAGCCTAGAGCCGCGCTAGCTAAAACGATTTTTTTCATTTTTTCTCCTTAAAATGTAATTGCAAGGTAACTATAGCCTAAATTTGATTAATTTAGGCTTTAAATTTTCTTAAATTTAATGCGCCGCAAGGGCTTAAATTTGCCGCTATTTCGCGAGAGAAAAACCCGCCAAATTTACTTTATCTCGCTTAGAATTTGCGCCAGTTCGCCGCTTTGCCCGATGCGGTAGAGCGCGAAGTCATATTTGATCGGATCGGCGGGGTCAAATTCGCAAAGCCTGTCTGTTAGCTCGCGCACAGCCCTAAAATCATAGCTTTTGCGAGAGATCAAGCCCAAATTTAGCGAAACTCGATGTGTATGCACGTCAAGAGGCATGAGGAGCTTGCTTTTTGGCAGGCTTTTAAATAGCCCAAGGTCGATGTCGCTATCTCGCACCATCCAGCGCAGGAACATATTGTAGCGTTTATACGGGCTTTGCGGCGCTTTTTCGTATGGCTTACCAAAGAAAAACTCATACCCCTCCGAGCGGTAAGGGTTTAGCGAGTAGATAAATTTAATAAGCTCGTTTACGCCGTCCACCATCGAGCCGTTTTTTTCAAAGCCCGATCTCACCGCACCTTCGATATCACCGTGCTTTTTTAGGCGTGAAAGGGTGATAAAAATCTGCCTCACGTCCTCGCAGCTTTGAAAGCGGTATTTGTGCTGCGTCAAATTTGAGGCGATTTGCTCCTCGCCTTTATCTAGCAGCGAGAAGTCGAGCGAATTTAGAAAATTTACGATTAGTTTTGCATTGCCGTAAGCAAAAAGCGCGCAGATGAGCGAGATCTCGGGCGTTTTAAATTTGCTGGCAACTTGTAGCGGATCGGCGGCGGCAAACAGGTCTGTATGAGTATTTTTAGAGATTACGTTTTGATCTAGGAATGTTTTTAAGTCCATTTTTAGCCTTTTTGGCCGAGATTTTAAACCAAAAAGGCTAAAATAAATTTAAATTTACTGTTTTAGCGTGAGCAAGGTATCGAGCATCTTTTCTACGGTCGTGATTATTTTAGCCGCCGCACCGTAACTGCTTTGAAAGCGTATGAGGTTTGTCAGCTCCTCGTTTAAATTTACGCCGCTAACCGACTGGTACTCAGACATAGCAACTTTATGGATAGCTGTATTTGCGTCGTTTAGATCGTTATTTGCCTGAGTTTGGCTAGCTAGATCGGTGGTTATATAGCGATAGTAGCCCTCGACGCTCTCCTCCTTGTCCGCATGCTTGTCGGAGTAAAATATGATTTTTTTATACTGCATTTGCACCATATCATTTGCAACTTCGTTGTTGCCAGGAGTCGGGTTTGAGTAGGCTTTTAGCTTGTGCGGATTTTCCATCAGCTCGCTTTTTACACTCATATTTTTCGCGTTTCCGCCTTCAAAAACTCTATTTACACCGATAATACCTGGGAAATTCGTACCCTTATCCACGAAAGCGACGCTGTATTCGCCGGCATTTCTTTTAGCTGTTACGCCAAACGTGCCTTTGCCCGTCGCCGCGTCGTATTGGTAGTTTGCCTGAAAATAATCATCCACGTCGTTTAGCGAGTTATTGTCGCCGTTATCGTCGGTGTCGGAGTTAAAGTCCCGCACGATAGAGTTGCCGCGAGTATTGTCGTTTATAGTAGTAGAGGCGTTTATGTTTATCGTTTTTCGAGCGACCTCTTGGCCTTGGTTGTTATAAACTACGACGTCAAAGCTACCGTGCTTGATGTCGTCGTTAAAATTCATCAGCGTCCTAGAGTCGCTTAGGCCGTCCAGCTCATCGGTCACGGCGTTTTCTACGGCCGATCTCGCGTAGATATTGTTTGTCTCGTTTATGATGCCTTTGGCGAACGTATTTAGGTTGTCGATGTATTTTTGTATCGTTCCGTCTTGAAATTCGCCGTTATCATCCACTCTTCGTCCGCGCAGATCTAGTGCGGCGCCTAGTTTACCGCCCGAGATTCGTCCGTTTAGATCGACTTTCTTGCTATCGTCTCTTTCGAAAAATACACCTTTAAAATCGCTCTTGTCGCTTATCCTATCGACTGTTAGCGGGTGATACGTTGTACCGTCTACAATATTAAAACCAGATATATTTATCTGATGTTTCGTACCCATATCAGTTACGGTCGGATCGATATTGTTACTTTGTAGCTGCCCTTTAAATACGCTTATACCCGCAAATTTAGACATCGCTAGTTCGAGCTGATCGCGTTTGTCGCGTAGGTCGTTTGCTCTAGTAGTGCCGACTGACTCGACACGTACAATCTCTTTATTTATCTGCGCGATTTGCTTGGCGTATTTGTTGATTTCATTTACGGCAACTTCTATCTGCGAGTCCACGTCCTTTTGGATCTTAGTTAGCATATCGTGAGCTTTGTTTATGCTATTTGATAGCGTCGCGGCCGAATTTAGTAGATTTACCTTCTGAGAACCCTCGGTCGGGTTAGAAGCGAGGTTGTTCCATGCATTAAAATAATTTTGCAAATCCCTGCCTATGCCTACGCTTTGTAGATCAGGGAAGCGCTGCGAAATCTCCTCTAAAATTTGCTTTTTATATTCGCTTGATTCTAAATTTATATTTGAAGTTCGAAGTCTAGCAAACGTAAACTCGTCATGCACGCGTACGACCGTATCGACCTTGGTGCCAGTACCGATGTCGCCCGGCATATCGTGAAAAGGCTCTCTGGCAGACTGCACGACGCGCTGTCTAGTGTAGTGCTCGCTGTCGGCGTTTGTGATGTTGTGTCCTGTCGTAGTGATCTGCGTCTGCGCGGCATCTAGGCCGCTAACTCCGATATGTAAAGACGAAAATATATTAGCCATTTTTTAAACCCTTGTTTTAAATAAACTTTCAGGCGTCAAGCCTTCTTTATCGTAGCTGCCAGACTCGCTTTTAAACATGTTTTTTAGCAAGCTATCGAAAAATTCTTTTACTCCGACGACGTATTTTGCGTATTCTTTGTTTTTTGAGTAGAGCTCTTCAAGCTTTGAGCGCATAAGCGCGAGAGATGATTTTACCTCATCGTCAAGGATAGAGCTTAAATTTGCCTCGCCGTTTTCTTTTGAGACTCTTAAAAGCTCTTTATCTAGCAGCGATTTTATAGATTCGAATTTTTTAACCAGCTCGTTTTTGCGTTTGACGCTATCATCGACCTTAGTGTGATCGGCTAGTTTTATCTTTTCTATATCTTCCGTAGTTTGGGCGATGAGCTCGTCTAGCACGCCCATCGCCTCATCTAAATATTTTTTAAGCATTTTTGTCCTTTCTTTTTACGCAAGGACAAAAAATCTTATAAAAGCGTATCGGCAATGGCTTTTGCAGTCTTGGACATATCTAGTTTATATGTTCCGTTTGCGATCTGCTCGGCTATCTTTGCAACCTTGCTTTCTTCTTTGCCTTGTGTTTTTTCCATGTTTTCGCTCTTTTTTACGTCGTTTGAGCGAGTGATTTGCTGCGGGCTCATGCCCAGTTTAGCTCCCAAAGTTCCTATCATTTTAAAGCCTTTTTAGATTTGTTAGAAACTAAATCGGCAAATTTTGATTTTTCTTAAGCCCTTTCTTTCAAATAATTGAATAAAAGTTCACTAAAGCCTAAATTTCCGCTCAGAGCCTTGCTCATCGTATCGTTATACATCGAGTGATAGATCTCGTCACCGGCGTCTTTACCGAATAACGGATTTTCGTCTTTTAGCGCGATATCCAGCACGCTTTTAACTAAAAACGCCTCAAAAGCGTCGGTTTGCTCTTTTAAAAGCGCATCTTGCTCGCTCTGAGGCTTATTTGCGCGCCTATTTTCGATTGAACTAGTGGCAAATTTATTATACGAGCTTAAAGCCGCCGAACTGTCTACGTTTAACATTATATTATCTCCAAATTTACGTGTATAGCGCCTACGCGTTTTAGATTTTCCATTATCGCGATGATATCGCTAGGTGTCGCGCCCATCTTGCTTAGCGCCCTTGCGACGCTAGCTACGGTTGTTTTTTCGCCGCTGATTTTTAGCATATTAGTTAGCGGATCTACCGCTGCGCCGTCTTGTAGATCGATTGTTTGCTGATTTGCCGCCATATCGTCGTATGAGCTAGGCTCTATCTTTATCGTGATATCGCCGTGCGTGATGACGACGGGATCGACGGTGATATTTATGCCGCTTACTATCGTGCCGGTGCGCTCGTCGATTACGATCTTATCTAGCGCTTTATAATCCACGTCCAAATTTAACACCCTAGCTACGAAATCAACCATATTTACTCCGTTTGGCTTAGCGATCCTGATCGTTCTGGAGTCAACCGCTACGGCGCTATCGCCGCCTATATTTAAATTTACCACTCTTTGTATATTTGAAGCGGTGTCGAAATTCGACTCTTTTAAGCTTAAAAATATCGCTTCTTGATTATAGATATCGTACGCGATCTCGCGCTCCACGATTGCGCCGCTTGGGATCGTGCCCGCGGTTACGTGGTTGCCGCCTTTACTTCCGCCTCCGCGAGATGCGGTTTTGCCGCCTATAGTTAGCGAGCCCTGAGCTAGAGCGTAAATGTCGCCGTCCACGCCCTTAAGCGGAGTCATCAAAAGCGTTCCGCCCTGAAGGCTCTTTGCATCGCCGATAGATGATATCACGACGTCGAGCTTATCGCCCTGCCTAGCAAACGGCGGCAGCTTTGCGATAACCATTACCGCGGCGGTATTTTTTGATTTGATGTCGTCTGGCTTGATTTTTACGTTCACGCTTTGAAGCATATTTGAAAGAGACTGGATCGTAAACTCAGAGCTACTGCCGTCGCCAGAGCCGTTTAGACCGACGACCAGACCGTATCCGATCAGCTGATTTTCCCTCACGCCAACGACGTTTGCGATGTCTTTTATCTGCGCCGCAAAAGTCGATATGGCAAGGCTCAGCAAGCATGCCGCTAGTTTCATTTTCGTCCTTAAATTTGTATTTTCAAGGACTAAAAGCAATTAGCATTCCAAATTTGATGCAAGAATTTAAGAATAGTAGCTAAGCGAGGTATTTCCGAATTTTTTAGATTTTAAAAGCGTAAAAGCCCCGATATTTTCGGGTAAATTTATATGGCTAGCATGCTCAAAAGCGATCAGATAAATTTTATCTTTAGGCAAATTTAGCACCAAATTTACGCACTTTTCATAAACGTCCGCAAATCCGTCTCTGATATCAAAA
Organism: uncultured Campylobacter sp.; assembly: GCF_938039205.1. Classification (GTDB taxonomy): domain Bacteria; phylum Campylobacterota; class Campylobacteria; order Campylobacterales; family Campylobacteraceae; genus Campylobacter_A. The sequence continues at coordinate 51,498 of NZ_CALHVM010000056.1, read as the reverse complement.
GGCGGATCGAGATACAAGATAACGGGCAAATTTTGCCTCGCGACGATAGCCGGCGTAGTATCAAAAGTATCGCCGTTTATGACCTCAAGCTCGTTGCCGATAAGCTTGGCGTTTCGTAACGCGATCTTGTAGGCGTTTTTGTCGATTTCTACCGCATAGGCCTTTGCCGCGCCGTTACTTAGCGCTTCTGCGGCCATCAGCGCGCTACCACCGAAAGCCTCGATAAAAACCTTACCCGCTAGCTCGTAGCGAAACGAATCAAAAAATGAGCCTTTGACGATGCTTTTTGTGCTTCTTGTAGTTTGAAGCGATGGCAAAAGCAGCTTTTTACCTTTAAATTTGCCGCTTGAAATCGTAGCGTAGAGATTTTTCAACGAGCTTTCCTTAGAATCGCAAGTAGCTCTTCTTTAAATTTATCTATCAAATTTGAAACCTCAGTCTCCAAATTTGAACCGTTTTGCGGCGCGGCTTCTTCTTTTGCGGTCGCGGTCGCGCGAGAGAGCGCAATGGGCTCTGAAAACTGGATCGCCGAGTAAAACTCCTCAAGCGCAGAAATAAGGGCCTCTTTGCTAAAAGGGATTTTTAGATGCGGCGAATGCTCGGCGATCACGAAAACGGGCTTTTTGGTCTCTATCTTTTTGTCCGCCACGATAAAGTCGCAATCTTTTCTAGGCGAGATAAAATCCCTCAAAAATAGCCTTAGCGACTCTCCTAGCAAAATACAGTCGCATTCAAACGAAACTTTCACAAATTCTCCTTTTTCTCGCCTTAATTTAGGCTGGATTTTAACAAATTTATGCGAAAATTTAAATTAAGCAAAAATTTTCCCGAACGGGGCTAAAAAAATTTACAAATTTGACGATATAGAAGCTAGCAAATATTTAAAGGAGAAAATATGGAAATTTTCAAAGTAGCGAGCCAGCCGATGGCAAACGTAGCTACAAGCTCGCACGCACAAAGCTCTACGCAAACCAGAGAGGTCGAAAGGACGCAGATCCAGCAAGATACGACGCGCAATCTAACTGAGCAAAACAACGAAACGCTAAGCAAAGAAGTAAAAGAAGCCACGGAAAAGCTAAATAAACAAATGGAAGATCTAGGCACTAGCATACGTTTTGGTTACAACGACAAAATAGGCGCGATGTACGTAAACGTCATGGAGATGAAAACCGGCGAAGTAATCCGCAAAATCCCGACCGAACAGGCAATGAAGCTAAGCGAATATTTTAGAGAGGCGGTCGGAGTTTTATTTGACAAGGAGAGCTAAAAATGGCACTAGGTAAAGTTTCTTCGCTTGGCTTTGGTAGCCAAGTTTTAACGCAAGACGTTATAGATAAGCTAAAAGCCGCCGACGAAGCGGGTCAGATAAAACCCGTAACTGCTAAAATCACGGCAAATGCGACAAAGCAAAAAGATCTGACCGCTCTAAAAACGCTAATAGGCACTTTTCGCTCCTCAGTTTCAACTCTAGCAGACGATAGCTCATATCAAAAAAGAACCACTAGTTCGGATGGAAAGAGCGCAGATATAAGCGTGAGTGCGGGCGTCGCAGTACAAGATATCGACATAGATGTTAAGCAATTAGCCAAAAAAGACGTTTATCAAAGTACTAAATTTGGCACCTCAAGCTCGTTTATCGGCAAAAACGGAACCTTTGGTATAAAAGTCGGAGACCAAACCTATAAAATCGAGGTTAAAAACTCCACTACGCTAGAAGAGCTAGCCGATAAGATCAACGAGGTCACAAACGGCGCCGTCTCGGCAAAAGCGATGAAGGTTGGCGGCGAAGATCCGTATCAGCTTATATTGCAGTCCAAAGAAACCGGTGCAGAAAATAAAGTCGAGATAACAAATGTCGATAGTGATGGCACAGCCCTAACCGGTGCAGACGACGTTTTGCAAAAATTAGGCTGGGATAGCGCAAATATCGCAAACAACAAAATCTCAACGGCACAAGACGCCGAGTTCGTCTACAACGGCATTACGATAAAACGAAGCGGCAACGAGGTAAAAGATCTAAATTTAGGAATGACGATAAAACTAAAAGATACCGGCAAGACGACTTTTAGCGTCAAAGAGGACACGAGCGCGATAAAAGAGAGCATGCAAAGCATGGTGACGGCGTATAATAATCTCGTAAACAACCTAAAAGTCGCTACCGATTATGATTCGGACACGAAAAAATCGGGCACTTTCCAAGGCGTGAGTGAGATAAATACGATAAAATCGACGCTAAATAAAATTTTATTCGGCAATCAGACCTACACGAAAGATAACGTAACAAAGACAGCAAATTTAGCCGACTACGGTCTAAGTCTAAACAAAGAAGGTTTGCTAGAGCTAGATAGCTCAAAACTCAGCAAAAAACTAGATGAGGATTTGCAAAGCGTCCAAAAGATATTTGCCGGCGGCACTACCTACGGCACGGCTCAGATTCTTAGCTCAAAACCGGTAGATAGCGGCGCGCTCACTATCGGCGGCGATGATCTAGTGATAAACGGCAAAAAGATAAATTTAGCCGCTACGCCTGCGTCAAATTCGGCAAAAGAAAACGCTCTAGCGCTGCTAAAAGCTATAAACGATGCCGGAATATCGGGCGTACAAGCGACGCTAACCGCAAACGAAGACGGCATATCGCTAAAAACTACAAACGGTACGGCAATAAGCATAAAGGGTTCTGGAGCGGCGCTAAACGCCGTGGGCTTTAGCGAATCAACCGTAACACCGAAAAATACGACCGTAAACGGCATCTTTTCCTCGGCGAAAAAGACTATAGATGGGCTAATCAACTCAAAAAACGGCTCTTTAACCAAATACGGACAAAGCCTGATCGAGGAGAAAAAAACGCTCGATGCCGAAAAAGAAAAGACGCAAAAGTCGCTCGATGCAAAATACGCCACGATGGAAGAGCGATTTTTGGCATATGACAAGATCATCAGCAAGTTAAATAGCGAATTTTCGTCGCTGAAATCGATGATCGAAGCCGAATATAACAAGAAATAAAAGGTAAATTTATGCAATACAACACTGCACACGCGGCGTATTCGCAAAACGCGGTAGGCGGCATCGAGTCGCCTACTAAGCTCATCGAGATGCTTTACGAGGGCGTTTTGAGATTTATTTTTAGAGCTAGAAAAGCGATGCAAGATAACGACGTGGAGAAAAAAGTATATTTTATAAACCGCACGAACGCCATCTTTATCGAGCTTCTAAACTCATTAGACTACAACCAAGGTAGCGTCGCGCACTATCTAAGCGGACTTTATACGAGACAGATCCAACTGCTGTCGATGGCAAATATAAACAACGACGAGCAGAGCCTAAACGAGGTCGTGAGCGTAACCAAACAGCTACTTGAAGCATGGAAAGAGACGACTGGCGCGGGGCAAGCCGATGTGGCTGGATGAGCTAAAAATAGCCGTCGCTAGCAATGACGCGGAGACTATCGCGGCACTAGCGGACGAGACTCCTAGTAAATTTGACAGCCTAGAGGATGCCCTGCAAGCTCAGGAACTTCTGGGTGCAGCGATAAATTTGATACAAAAAAACAGAGCCGAGCTCGGCAAAGAGCTAGAAAAACTAAAAAACGTAAAAAAATACATAGCGTCGTAAATAATTTCTCAAATTTACGGCGCTTTTTATCTCAAATTTCCTTCTAAATTTTATCCCACAAAGGCAAAGATATGACGAAAAACGCTATAAAGGACGCTTTAAAAGATAGACTCGGCGCGGAAATAGCGGGCGACTTTAGAGTGCTAAAGGAGCACGAACTAGTCAAATTTAACGATGAAGCGAATTTTGTTTTTGAGGGCGAGAGCGAGATAGTGCGCGAGTTTTATATCTTTGCAGATACTGGCACGGGCGATCTTTGGCTAGCCTGCTTAGATGACGGCAAGGTTGCTTTTTACGACCACGACGCGGGATATCTTTGCGCGTCAAATTTGGTTAAATTTAATCTGGATATGGCAGGCTGGCTTGAAGTCGCCGAGATGTTTGGAAAATTTGAAACCATAAACGAGCCAAACGACGAACAAAAATCTAAATTTAAGCTAGCCGTTAATACTATGTGCCCGCAAATTTTAGAAATTTGGAGTATTTAGGCTCCAAAAACGCGCCTTGCGCCGTTTCAAACTTAAACCCTGTCCGTAGCCGTCAAATTTAAACCCGATTCCGCCTCGCCAAATTTGATCAAATTTTACTCTGCTGCTCGCCGCAAACCTCAGCTTAAATTTGCCAAGCTTCGCAAAACGCGCCGTCCAGATAGCGGTTTATCGCAACCAAACCCACGAATTTAAAAAATCCAAGCTAGCTAAATTTGATGAAATAAAAGTAGTAAAAAGGCATGGCGATAAGCCGAGTTCTGTCGTGAATGATTATTTATCTACTCCAAATTTTACAATTTGGCTCTAGCGAAGGGTTTGACATAAGACTCAAAACCACCCCTTCTTGCTGCGAGTTGGGTTTATATAGCCGCCGCGCTTACACGCCGCGCTGGTGGGCTCTTACCCCGCCGTTTCACCTTTACCGCCAAAGCGGCAGTTTGCTTTCTGTTACACTATCCCTTGGGTCGCCCCAGCCATCCGTTAGATGGAACTCCGTCTTATTGCAGCTCGGACTTTCCTCTTTTGTCTACGCAAAAGCAATCACTTGCCATACCTTGGGCGCGATTATAGCTTTTTCGTGTTTAAGGATAGCTTGGGCTAGATCTTATGATTTTTAATATGCGTAAAAATACGCGTATATCTAAGTTTTGTAGGTACGCAAATTTAACGATCTTGCGTCAAATTTACGTTTTTCATAGACGAGATTAAGCCTTCTTTAAAAACTCCGTCTTTAGCACTATAACGCCCATTTTATCGATCTTGCCTTCGATTTCTTTGTCGTCGTCCGTGATTTTAATATTTTTCACCATGGTTCCGCGCTTTAGCGTCGCGCCCGCGCCTTTTACTTTTAGATCTTTGGTCAAAGTTACGTTATCTCCGGCGTTTAGTTCGGTATCGTTTGCGTCTTTTGGCATATTTTCTCCTTTAAATTTAGCGCTCATTTTACTAAAAAATAAGCAAAAATCAAAATCTAAGCCGCTAAATTTAAAAAAACGAGTTATAGGCGTCAAATTTGTCGCCGTCAAATAAGCTCAAATTTGACGAAACCAAGTCCGCCAAAATTCGCCGTAAACGCGACGAAATCAAAGACTGCGCCAATAAAATTCGGCTTCAAATTTATTCCTCTGTGCAGTCTTTTGCTTTAGATGACCTTACTGGCCCATCTGCTGAAGTCCGGCGCAGCCGATATTATCTCCGCCGTCGCACGCCTTTTTATATAAAGCGCGCGCCTTTTCTTCGTCTTTGCGGTCATATGAGTCGTTTTGATATATCATCGCTAGGTCCCTGCAAGCTCACGGAAGCGACTGACATGCCTGTTCCAGTATCTCCGCCGCAGCATCGACATTGCCCATATCTCTAGCCATGACGCCTATTCGTGCGCACGCGGATGCGTTATTGGCATTACAAGCTTTTAAGAAAAACTGAGCGGCAGTACCCTGATCCTGCTGGACGCCGTAACCTCTCACGTATGCCAGACCCGCCTCCTCGCAAAGCACTGCACTGCCTAGTTCGCAGCCCTTTGACGATGCTTTAAATTTCTCGCTGTGGCGGTTTTCTTGATAAAGACCAAAAGCCTTTTTGCACTGCTCGGTGCTACCCTATTGGCACTCTTTTGCGGCAGTTACCAGCTCTTCGCTATCCTTTGGTCTTTCAGGCGCTTTTAGTACCCTTCTAGGCTTTACCTCCCTGCCTAGTCGTTGCCGCCCTCGTAGCAAGCAGATTTAAAAAGCGCCGTCGCGCTTGCGTAATCGCCTTGCGCCTTAGCTTTTAACGCTTCGCCGTAGTCAGCAGACGGATTTGCCTGAGCAAAAGCAACCAAAATGCCGATCGTCGCAGCACTCAAAAGTAGCTTTTTCATAGCGCCTCCTTTAAATAGATTTATAATGAAATTATAGTACGAAAGGATATGGGAGTGTTAAAATTGGCAGTTTTTATTTTAAATTTTATGGTGAAATTTGTAGCTAAATTTGGACTAAATTTAGCTACAAAACAAGGCTTTAAAATTTTAAAATTTAAGGCAAAAGGAATCAGATTTGACCCTTTTGCCGTTAAATTTAAACAAGCTTTTTGATGACGTCTAGCACGAGATTGCACTTTGGCACGACGGAGCTAGCGTCCATATACTCGTTTTTGGTGTGCATATTTCTGCCCGTAGGCCCTAGTCCGTCAATCGTCGGGCAGCCAGCCGAGGCCGTTATATTGCCGTCGCTTAGACCGCCGGCGTCCACCCAGCTCACCTTTGCGCCCGTTTCTTTGGCGACCTCGTCAAAGACCGCTTTGATCCTCGGCAAATTTTGCTCGTCTATCATCGGCGCTTCTTCGTTGATTAGCGTCTTTTTGTGAGTTACGCCGTTTATAAACGGTTTGCTTAGGATTTCATCCAACTTTTTGTTAAAAAACTCGACCGAGGAGGCAAATTTATACCTCATCTCGCAGGTCACGCTGGCAAACTCGGGCACTACGTTGTGCGCGGTGCCGCCGTTTGTGATGATGGAGTTAAAGGTATGTCCCGCCGCAAAATCAGTCAGCTTTGATAGCTCGACTACAAAATTTGCCGCCTCGACGAGCGCCGAGCGACCGAGCTCGGGATGATTGCCCGCATGCGCGCCCACGCCGTGAAAATCTATCACGTAGGTCATTACGCCTTTTCTAGTCGCCACCATCGAGCCGTCCTCGCGAGCAGGCTCCATCACGAGGCAAAATTTGGACTTTCTCGCGTATTCGCGGATCTTTTCTTTGGTGAAATTTGACCCCGTCTCCTCGTGCGAGTTTAGAAACAAAGCGACGTTGATTTTACTAAGATCAAGCTCCTTGATGACGTAGAGCGATAGTAGCGCGCCGCCCTTATCGTCGATGACGCCTAGCGCATTTACCCTGCCCTCGTTCTGAGTAAAAGGGGTGTTTTGCACCGAACCAACGGGAAAAACCGTATCCATATGCGCAACGAAAAGCACGTCGAATTTCGCAGCGTTCGGATTATTTGAGATAAGTAGGCAGTCAGCGACCTTATCGGTGCCAAGCACGACCTTTTCGTGCTTTAGGCCGAGCTTATCAGCTTTATTTATAAACCACTTTGCGACGCTATTTACACCCTCTATGCTAGACGTCGGACTCTCGATATCGGTTAGCTCCTTTAGCTCGGCTAGATATTGTTTCAGCTCCTCTTGTTTCATGGACTATCCTTTTATACGATGAGACTCATTACAAACATAGCCAGATAGGCGTTTAGGATACATATGCCAAACAGCACCAAGTAGTGCTTGCCCGGGATGCCCAGCACGCCTAGCACGCGACCCATATACTGCACCGTAGAGCCTACTAGCGCCATGCCTGGGATCAGTACTGCGATATCGGGAGCCGTTAGAGTGCCGCCCTGAACCAGCGCCACTAGCACGCCAGCAGACCCTCCCCAGCTAAGAAACGCCGCCATGATAACCGCTATCGACTCGCCCGGAAGCCCAAGCGGCAGCATAACAAAGCCAAGATACTTGCCTATGATATCAAGTGCGCCAGAGACCTTTAGGATGTGTATGATAACAAAAGCCATAAGGACGTTTGGGATAGTGTTGTGAACGGCGATATCCCAGCCCTTTCTAGCGCCTTCTACGAAAACGTCGGTTAATAATTTATTATTAGCTTGCTCGCTCATACTTCAGTCTCCCCGTCTTTTACGAATTTTTTGACGTAAAGTCTCATCAAATTTGCCCCAAATACCTTAAACACCAAAATAATTCCCAAGCCCGCCGCGATAGATATAGGCGCTAGGGCTCCATTTTTGTCCGCAACCAAAAGTAACGGAGCGAAAGATGCTAGGAAATTTGTGATCATCGCGCCCGCGCTAAACTGAAATGCGGCAAATATCAAAAGCTCTTTGTGCGTGATCTTGCCGTCTTGGCGTAAAAACTTTGCCGTGGAGCTACCCGCGTCGGTGCTTTGCGTACTAGCTATGAGCGAGATCGAGCAGCAGCCCGGGATACCGATGAGAGGCTTTAGCACGGGAGTAAGCCAGCGTGAAGCCGCGTAAAGTGCGTAATATCTCTCAAATATCGCGACGAACCCAAGAGCGAGCATGATCGCCGGAACTAGGCTAAGCGCAAATATAAAACCGCCCTTTGCGCTAGTTCCGCCTGCGGTCTTAAACCACTCCGGAAACTGTCCGGTTAACTTACTGAAATCAAAGATACCGCCTGCGACATCCTTTAAGAAACCGCCGAAAAAGACGATAGCTAGGATCAAGGCAACGGTGCCGATCGCTAGCTTTTTGCCGTCGTTTGCCTCTTGCATAAAGCCTCCTTAAAAATAAAGTAAATACATAGGTAATATACAGTCGCGAAGCTTAGGAATGAGTAAAAAGCAGATTAAGATAATGAATAATATTTAGTTATTTTAGTTAATGTTACTTTTAGATACTTTGATTTCAAAACAATCAAATTTAATAAAAATAACCACAAATTTGCAGCTTTAGCAATACGAACCCAAGGCTTGAAGCGATTTGTTTAAAACAGCGATAGGGTTAAAATTTGACGACGATAAAGCAAGCGGCTTAACTAGTAAATTTAAAGTAGAAATTTGCAAATTTAGCGCAATATAACGCCAAATTTTAACATAGAAAGTCAAGGCAAATATCGCGAGATGATTTATGTTTTCTACATCGCTAGGCTCGTAGCCAAATGGAATAAGTAAATTTCGTCCCAAGCTAAGGCATATAGCCTATCGCAGGGCGAAATTTACGTTCTGCTTGCAGTTTGCGAGCAAAGCGGAGCAAAAAGAATTTAAAAGCGCTCGCGAAACAAGCCGCTTATTCCAAATCATTCAAAAATATTTTTGTGTAAAATTTCCTCCAGCACCACCGTCGCGTAGCTTCCTTTTTGTAGCGTGAAATTTATCGTAAAATGAGCCTTTTCCTCGTTGTATTTATAGCTCGCATCCTCCAGATAACACCACGCAAAGCGTCTCGAGCCGGTCATTTTGGCTTTATATTCATTTGCCTGCGCGAAAATTTGATCCTCTACTGCCCTAGCCGCGCCCTGCGCCTCATACGCCTTCGCGCCTGCGATCAGTCCACAGCTAGTGATATCTCTAGCGTCAAAGCGCGCGCCCTCCGCGTCCAAATCCTCGCACAAAAAGCACTTGCCGTGCGGGTAATGCCCCAAAACTTCACCCTCAATAAGCTTAAAAAATCTCTTTTGCGATTTCAAATTTTTCAAAATCACTCCGTCAAGATAAGGGTAAATTTGAGTTAGCTCGCCCAGGCTAAAATCCTTCGCAAACCTCGAAATCTCAACGCGCTTGCTAAGCCATCGGTTAAAAAGATCGCTCTGAAAAGCCGAGATCAAAAAGTCGTTTAGCTTTGGATTTTTGCTCTTTTTACCGTTTACGGTGCCCGATTTTAGCAGCTCCAGCCCGCTTTGCGCATTGTCGCCGTATTTGCCGAAACGCTGATAGCCAAAGTAGTTAGCATAGCCCGTCTCGTCGATGTTTCGCACGGCTTGTTCAAGCTTGGCAGCCTCGCTTGGCATCACTTTTTTTAGGCGGATAAAAAAACTGTTCCCTTTTAGGTGCCCGATGCGAAGCTTATTGTCATGCGCGGCGAGGCTTAAAATTTTCATCTTTTCGTGGCTAAAATTTGCTAGCGCGGCCTCAAATTTACGCGGCATCGAGATAAACTGCGTCGTCATACCCTGTTTGTCTTTTAGCCCCGCGTAGCCAAAATCTCGCATCTTTACGCCGCTAACCTCGCTTAGAGCGTGCAAAGCTTCCTGTGTCGTCATATCTTTTTTGCAAATTTCAACGATGAGGTGCTCGCCCTGCCCGCTAAATGCGTAAAGCGGGATCTCGCGCACCACAAAATCGTCTGAATTTTTACTAAAATACGCGTTAATGGGCGCGTGAGTGAGCGCGTAAAGGGGCTTAAAAATGGTGGTTTCTTGCATTACTTTTAAATTTTCCTTTCGTGATTTTGGCAAAGATCGTGATTTTAGTGCGGGTTTTGCGAGCGAGGCTTAGAATTTTAGCGCGATTTTTCTGACTAAACGTAAATAAAATCTCGTACTCCTCGCCGCTATTTAGCTCGTGTTTGCTTAGCCGTTTGATAAATTTTGCCCCGCAGCGACTCTGCGCGCAAAGCTTGGCTAGATCGGTGCAAAGCCCGTCTGAGACGTCCATGGCGGCGTTTATCTTATTTGCTGCGGCATAGAAAAATTTATCTTTTAAAACAGGCTTTTTAAAGCGAGAATTTGACGCGACCCGCCCGCCGTTTAAAAGCGTCCTAAGCCCCTTGAGGCTCTGACCCAGCTCGCCCGTAAAAGCGACTAGATCGCCTTTTTTCGCGCCGCTTCGTAAAACCGCCTTGCCTCGGAGGCGTGAAATAATCGTAACGCTAAGCAAAATTTTATCGCTGCCGATCGTGTCGCCGCCGATGATAGTGACGCCGTACTCGTCGCAAACGTCCGCAAATCCCTTGCGTAGCGCCGAGATCTGCGCCGCGCTCGTATTTTTGGGTAACCCAAGTCCCAAAAGCGCAAATTTAGGCTCGGCGTTCATCGCGACGGCGTCGGAGAGATTTACGAGCATCGCCTTGCGCGCGATCTCCTCCATGCTAAGCCAGCCTGCTAGAAAGTGCGTCCCCTCGCAAAAAAGGTCCTTGCTATACACCCACCGGCCGCGCTCATGCGCCACTACAGCGCCGTCGTCGCCGATGAAAGAGTTGCTAAATTTATCGATTATCAGGCGTTCTTTATCCATTTTGCGATTTTATAAAATTCGGGCTAAAAAGGCGCTTGAAAAACGAATTTATTTAAGCGGCTCGGCAAATTTAGCCGCTTTTAAATTTACCGAGTTTAAAAATTTATCCGAAAATCTCAAATTTGCTAAACAGCTCGGGTTCGTCTTTTACTATGCCGCGCTTAACGAGACTCTCCACGACGTCGCGGTCGCAGTCGGTTTGCAACGGCCAGCCGCGAGTATAGCCCTCGGCCTCGCCTTTTGCGGTGGCGTCGATGCAGACCGTGCCATCGCGCACGTAAATATCGCGCAAGGCGTCGATGTTATTAGTCACGCGCCAAAGCAGCATATACGGGTTTTCCAGGCGATTTTCGGAGCCGACGAAAACGAGTAGTTTAAAGTACTCTTTAAATTTCAAAAGCTCTTCAAAAACCTCTTTTACGAGACGGTTTTTGTCAAATTTGACGACACAAATCGGAGTTTTGGTATTTGTTTTAAACTGCACGAGCTGCGTTAAATTTGGCTCTATTTCTTTAAATTTAGCCAGCAGCGCAGCGTCGTCCAAAAGCATAGGCGCAGGCACCGAAAAATCCTGCGTAGCGTCAATTCCCAGCTTACCGCCAAAGCACGAGTTCGGGCTCGCGTGATCGAGCTGATCGCACACGCCCTCGCTGATTAGCAGGCTTTTATCGCTGAAACGGTTTAAAATATGCTCCGTAAGCGCGCCATAATCGCTCAAATTTGGCGCATCCTCGCCCACAAAAACCGCGTGCTTTACAAAGCTCATCTGCCCCACGCCCCAAAATGCATGCATCGCCTGCTTGGCGTGCGCTGGATAAAGGGCGTTGATTTTAGCCAAGATTAGGTTGTGAAAGACGCCGTTTTCAGGCATGTTGTAGTCTAGAAGCTCCGGTACCGTCGTGCGCAAAAGCGGCAAGAAAATGCGCTCGGTCGCCCAGCCCATGTACTTATCCTCAAGCGGCGGCTTACCGACCACGGTCGCGTGAAATACGGGCTCACGCTTGCTCGTGATCGCCGTGACCTCCATAACAGGAAACGGCTCCACCGGCGTATAAAAGCCCGTGTGATCGCCAAACGGTCCTTCAAGCTCAAATTTATCCGTATCGACAAAACCCTCGATCACGTAGTCCGCGTCGTGTGGGACGTAAATTTCGTTCGTTAGCGACTTTACGAGTTTGGCCGGCTCTTTGCGGATGAAGCCGTAAAGCAGCAGCTCAAACACGCCCTTTGGCAGCGGCGCTTGAGCGCACCAGATGTAGAGCGGATCGCCCCCTATTGCCACGGATACAGGCATCTTGCGGCCAGCGCGCTTGTATTCGTTAAAGAAATTCGCGCCGTCTTTGTGGATCTGCCAGTGCATGCCGAGGCGATTTTTATCGTAAATTTGCAGTCGGTACATGCCGACGTTTTGCAGTTCGCCGTCAGGGCTTTGCGTATAGACCTGTCCCATCGTGATAAAAGCGCCTCCGTCAAGCGGCCATGTTTTTAGCGCGGGAAGCGAGAATAGATCGACCTCGTCGCCCATGAATTTGACCTGCTGACACTCACCCTCGCCTTTTAATCTTTTCGTGAAAATTTTTCTCATCTCAAACAAATACGCGGCAAAATTTAGCTTTTCGCCAAAGCTTTTAGGTTTTTTAGGCTTTAAAAGCCGCTCGATCTCGCCCGCGATCTCGTCGGGATCGCGTCCAAAAATAAGCTCTAAAGCGCGCTTTGAGCCGTAGATGTTTGTTAGCACTGGAGCAAATTTGCGCCCCGTTTTTTTGCAGACGGGATTTGTAAAAAGCAGCGCCTGCGAGTTTTCGCACTTGACCTCGATGTAGCTCGCGTGCGCGATCTCCAGATCGATATCCGCGGGCTCGTCAATGACGCGCAGCAGGCCGCTGTCTTTTAGAAGCTTGATGTAGTCCATATTTCGCCTTTTTGATTTTTGGGCGATTTTAGCCAAAAATAGCTGAAAAAGGCGAAGCGGAGCATGGAGCGGTTATTTATCGCATGCGCCGATAGCTCGCAAGATGGCGATCATCCCCTCGGCTACCACGTCGTTCGTGATCTTGCCGGCGTCGTTAAAATAGTAAAAATTCATCACTCTAGCGCTAAATTTACGCCCAGTCGCCGCCACACCCGCAAAGTCATGCTCATGCGTACCCGTGCAAAGCCAATACACCGCCACTCAGCGCTCGTCCGCCACCATATCTTGCATCGCCCACTGCACGTCGGGGAAGCTAATCTCGCATCATCTTTACCACCGCGAAGTAAACCTCTCCGCCGTAAAGCGGCTCTGGCGAAGTAAGCGTGAGAAATGGCGCTTTTGGATCCACCAGCTCTTTTAGAGCCGCCATGTCTGCGCTGTTTATAGCTTTTTCAAAGCGCTTCATTGCGGCTTTATTTTGCGATATTTTATCAGCCTTTTGGCTTGCGGCGTTTAGCGCGCTAGGTAGCGCCGCAGCCCCTGAAACGGCGGCAAATTTTAAGAAATTTCGTCTTTTTATATTCTCTCCTTGCGGTTTGTCAAATTTAGATGATATTTGAAATTTAGCAAATTTGGGCTAAATTTGCCATTTTATTGCGATTTTAAAAAATTTGATAGAGAGAAATATGGAAAATTTACCAAAAATAGGCGATCACGTCTTTGTAGATAGAAGCGTGTTTGGCATAAAGCTTTACGAACACCACGGCATCTACGTCGGAGACGATATGATCGTGCATTATAACGGCTTGGCACGTGGGATAGTTTTTGAAAAGAGCTGCTTTGAGGAGATCTTGAGCAACGTCGTGCCGCTAGATAAACGCAATATCGCAAAGGTGGAGATGACTAGCCTTGAGGAGTTTGCTAGCAGCGATACTTGGCAGATAAAAGAGCACGCAAATGCGCCGCTTAGCGGCCAAGATATAGCCCTTTGCGCCAAAGCCCGCATAGGCGAGCAAAAATACAACCTGCTTATCAACAACTGCGAGCATTTTTGCAACGAGTGCGTCTTTGGCGAGCACATAAGCCAGCAGGTGCAACACGCGAAGCAAAATTCTGCGATTTTTAGCGAGATAGAGCCATTTTTAGGGCAGATCATAAGTGAGCTTTTTGGCGCACAGACCAAGGACGAGATCAAAGAAACTCTCGTAAAATCATTTACCGCGCTTGCGCAGCACACCAAAGATAGGGTAGAGAAAAAGGCTCGCGAGATGATAAAAGAAAATAGCGACAAGGCAAATTTGCAAATAGAGAAATTTATGGACAAAAATGCCGAAATGAACGCTATGTTTAAAAATATCGGCGAGGATTTAAAGACAAAGATCGCAAAGGATTTTAATATCAAATTTTAGTCCGACTACGGTTTTAACGTTTGGTCAAATTTAAAAGGTGCTTTTAAATCGTGGCTTTATTTCTCGATATCTTATCCGCGTTTTGGCTTGCAGCATTTAGCACGGTAGGTAGTGTCACGCCTCCTGAAACGGCGACAAATTTTAGAAAATTTAGTTTTTTATCTCTTTTTCTTTTAAAAATATTCATTAAATTTAAACAAACTATTTTTGCACGCTACACTTTAACAGTTCGCCAAATATCTCTTTACAGTATTTCATAAAGCGTTCATTTAGCCGCACGCCTTCTATATTGGCGCTGATGACGCTATCCTCCACTTCAAAAACTATGGTTTTATCGGTGATGGTTACGCATTTGCAAGCGTTGTAGCAAACGTCGCCGTTACACTCCGCATATAGGCCGTTTATATCGGCGTTCTCGTCGTCACCTTTTTTGAGCTTGATCGGTCTTTGAAAAATTATATAGTTTTTGTAGTCGTATTTATCATCTGCAAGACCGATCATATAGTAGTTGTCTTTGCTGTTTTTGGTAGCGGTTACGGCTTTTGCTTTAAAATTTAGCTCAAACACGCCTCTACGCCATCTCCTCGGCGCGTTTTAGCAGCTCTTTTGCGCCCCTGCCGATAAATATCCGACCAAGCTCGGCGCCCACGCTCTTCCACTCGCTTTTTTGCGCGACGATGTTTTCACGTATGCTCTCGCTGCCGTCTGGCAGTCCGACAACGGCGCGTATCTCGATCTTATCGCCGTTTAAATTCGCATTTACGCCGATAGGTACCTGGCAGCCGCCCTCTAGTATCGCGACGAAATCACGCTCCACGGTCGTCTCTATCACGGCTTTTTCATCCTTTAAAAACTCTATCAAATTTAAAATTTCAGCGTCCTCTCTAGCCTCGATACCTAGCGCACCCTGCCCCATCGCGGGCACCATCTGATCTAGCTCAAACGGCACTATATGCGCGACTTCGGAGCGTAAATTTAAGCGGTTCACGCCCGCCATCGCTAGGATAATCGCGTCAAATTCGCCCTCTTTTAGCTTGCGCAAACGAGTTTGGACGTTGCCTCGCAGCGATATTATCTCAAGATCGGGACGCATCGCTAAAAGCTGCATCTTGCGGCGCAGGCTCGTCGTACCCACGCGTGCACCTTGCGGCAGATCCTCAAATTTAGCGTATTTTTCGCTTAGCATCGCATCTCTCACGTCCTCGCGAGAGCAGATCGCGGCTAGCACTAGCCCCTCTGGGAAAACGACGGGCACGTCTTTTAGACTATGCACGGCAATGTGCGTTTCTCCGCTTAGCATGCTGTCTTCTAGCTCTTTCGTAAAAAGCCCCTTGCCACCGATCTTTGCTAGCGGCGTGTCTAGGATCACGTCGCCTTTGGTTTTCATGCCCGTTAGCTCGACCGCGATTTGCGGATAGCGGGCTAAAATTTTATCCCTGATATGCTCGCTCTGCCACATAGCCAGCACGCTTTTTCTCGTTGCGATTTTTAGTTTTTCCATATTTGCCTCTTTTCTTCTACGACTTCGACGTCGATGATCTCGCCCTCGTCGCGCGGTTTGCTCTGTCCGCTTTCAAATTTTTCGTAATAGTATTCGCTCCCGCTTTTGCGCTCGCCGCCGTTTTTTAAATTTGCAAAAAATGCGACCGCTACGATCGCCGCGCCCAAAACGTCGGTGATAAGCCCCGGGATAAACATAAAAAAGCCCCCGATCGCCATACCTACGCTACTAAAAACGTCTGCGGGCTTAAAAAATGCGATGTTGCTCGTGAGCTGAAAAAATCCGACGCGAAACATAAAAAATAGTCCCAAAACGGCCGATGCGATGACTTCAAAGACCAAATTTAAAAATCCGTACGCGTGGATAAAAAAATACGCCGCTACGATCTCCAAAATGACGTAGGGCGTAAAAAAATGCTTTATCATAAGCTCTTTAGTCGCACTAAAATTTCGCTCGCTTTGACGGTTTCTTTGGTTAGCCCGTCGCGCGTGACGAGCTCTACCGTGCCTTCTGCTAGCCCCTTGCCCACGATCACGGCATAAGGAAAACCCATCAGCTCAAATTCGCTCATTTTGACGCCAAAACGCTCGTTTCTATCGTCAAGCAGCACCGAAACGCCAGCCGCGCGCAAGCTCTCGTAAAGCTCCTGCGCAAATTTGACGCCTTCTTCGTCTTTTAAATTTGAGATGATGATTTCAAATTTAAACGGAGTTAGGGTTTCGTTCCAGATTATGCCTTTTTCGTCGTGCTTGGCCTCGACGGCGACGGCGACCAGACGGCTAACGCCGATACCGTAGCAGCCCATGATAAACGGTTTTGCCTTGCCGTTTTCGTCCAAAAACGTCGCACCCATCGGCTCAGAGTACTTGGTGCCTAGCTTAAATATATGCCCAACCTCGATACCTTTACTAACGCTTAAATTTCCGCCGCAGCAAGGGCATTTATCGCCCGCTTTGACCGCGGTTAGATCTTTGAAACGCTCAGCGTTAAAACTGCTAACGCTAACGCCAACGAAGTGATAATCTCGCTCGTTTGCGCCGCAGATCATCTGCGATTCGCCTTCAAGCTCTTTGTCGATATAAAACTCCACGCCCTTTAGCCCAACCGGCCCGCAAAATCCGCCCACAAGCCCGGCTGCCGTGATCTCGGCCTCGGTTGCGTCCGCTAGCTCAAGCGCCCCGCATGCGTTTTGGGCTTTGACCTCTTGTAGCTCATCCTCGCCGCGCACGAAAAATACTACGATTTTCTCGCTCTTTTCGCCTTTGGCGTCAATAAAAATCGCCTTTTTTATCACCGCTTTTATGCAGTAAAACTCGTCAACTCTAAAAAACTCCGCCACATCTTTGATGGTTTTGGCATTTGGAGTTAAAAATTTAGCCGCGTCGGCCTCTGGCTGCTCAGCCTTAGTCGTTCGTTTTGCGCGGGTTGCGGCCTCTATGTTTGCGGCGTAGTCGCAGTTTTCACAGACGATGATGTCGTCCTCGCCGCTATTTGCAAGCACCATAAACTCTTTACTTCCGCTGCCGCCTATCGCGCCGCTATCGGCTCTAACCGCGCGGAAATTTAACCCAAGGCGAGTAAAAATTTTGCTATAAGTTTTCTCCATCAGGTCAAATTCTCGGTCCAGATCCTCGGCGTTTGCGTGAAAGCTATATCCGTCCTTCATCAAAAACTCACGCCCTCTAAGCAGTCCAAATCTCGGCCTTGCTTCGTCTCTAAATTTGGTATTTATCTGATACAAATTTAGCGGCAGTTGCTTATAGGATGTCACTTTACCTCGAACGAGCGCGACGACGCTCTCTTCGTTGGTTGGACTCAATACGAAGTCGTTTTCTTTGCGGTCCTTAAAGCGCAAAAGCTCCTTGCCGTAGACGTCAAAGCGTCCGCTCTCGCGCCAAAGATCCGCAGACGTGACGAAGCTCATCGATATCTCCTGCGCGCCCGCCTCGTCAAGCTCCTCTTTGACGATATTTTTTATATTTTCAAGAACTCGTTTGCCAAGCGGCAAAAAGTTGTAAAGTCCGCTACCTACCTGCTCGGCGTAGCCCGCTCGGAGCAAAAATTTATGACTTGCCAGACTCGCGTCTTTTGGCGCTTCTTTTGCCGTCGGCGCGTAAAGTTTGCTAAATTTCATTCGTTCTCCCATTCAAATTCGTTATTTTCTTCTTGCGGCGTTTGCTCCGCGACGTTAAAAATTTCCCCGATAGCTCTTAGCTGTGCTTCGCTTCCCGCAGCGCCCGCGAGGTTTTTTAAATTTATCGTCGGCGCGTGCAAAAACGCCTTAAAAACCTGATGTATGAGGCGGTACGCCTCCTCCTTGTCGCTATGTTTTAGATAGCCCTTTTTTAGGGCTTTTGCGAGTTCTCTCTGGGCGCACTCTTTAGCCTGCTCTCTTATGCCTTTTATTAGCGGCGTGACTGCTAGTTCGCGCAGCATTTGGAAAAACGCCGCCGTATTTCGCCCGACGATGCCGTACGCGATCTGCGCCTGTTCCTCGCGCAGGGCTAGATTTTTATTTACGATCTCTTGCAAGTCGTCCACGGCGTAAATTTTGATATTTTCGCTCTGCGTGATCGCGATATCGCGCGGCACGGCTATATCAAAAAAGTAGCGCTTAAACTCCTTTGGCTCTACCATCGCGTCGATCAAAACGGGATGCGGCGCGGCGGTCGCGGAAAATATGATTTGATATTTATTTATGTACTGCGCTACGTTTGAAAGTGCGTCGTATTCGTTATTATCCCCCAGCGTCAGGGCCAAATTTTTAGCGCGTTCTTTGTTTCGGCTGACGATTATCGTTCGCGCACCGCTTGCGATCAGGTGCTTTGCGGCTAGCTCCGCCATCTCTCCCGCACCCACGATCACGGCGACCATGCCGTTTAATGTGCCGAAAATCTCCTTTGCCTTAGCCACCGCGACGCTTGAGACCGAGATCGGATTTTTGGAGATTTCGGTTTTATTTCGCACCTCTGCCGCGCATTTAAAGGCAAACTCCATCGCTCTACCTAGCTTTGCGCCGCATTTGCCGTTAGCGCGGGCAAATTTATAAGCCTCTTTTAGCTGTCCCGCGATCTGCGTTTCGCCGATAACAAGGCTATCTAGCGAACTAGCTACGGCAAAGAGATGATGCACGGCGCCGTTATCCTCGTAGATGTCGGCTCTGCTTTGCAGCTCCTCAAAAGGGATGCCGCAGATGAGCGACATGCAGGCGATGATGTGCTTGCTAGCGCCTTCGACCGTCTTTACGCTAGCGATGATCTCGACGCGGTTGCAAGTACTTAGCACCATACATTCGTTGATGTTTTGACTGGAGCTAATGAGGCGTAAAATTTCGTTTTTGCGCTCGATGTTAGAAAAAGAGAGCTTTTCGCGCACGGATATATCGGTGTTTTTGTGCGTAAAGCTCACGCTTGCATAATGCATTAAAATTCCCTATCTATCATTGATTTTACGATACTTTCTAGGCCGTCTACGTTAAATTTCTCTACCGATTTTATCGCCTGCTCGCCTAAATTTTTCGCCGCTTCTATGCTTTTTTTTATAGCGCCCGTTTCGTTCATCTTCGCCCTCACCCAGCCTCGCTCGGCCTCACTCAGATCCTTTTTAAATAGGCTTTTTAGCTTATCTTTGTCCGCTTCGTTTAAGCTTTCGTAAAGATAAATGTAAGGTAGCGTCGTTTTACCCTCTTTAAAGTCGCTAAAATTCGGCTTCCCAAGCGTCGCGGCGTCTTGCGTGACGTCTAGGATGTCGTCGATTATCTGAAAGGCTAGGCCTAGGTTTTTGCCGTAAATTTTAAAATTACGCGAGTCAAGCCCAGCCAGCATCGCACCGACCGCGGCAGTAGCCTCAATCAAAACGGCGGTTTTGTAGTAGATCATCGTTTCGTATGCAGACTTGTCTTCGTTAAATTTAGCCGAGATATCCACGTCCATCATCTCGCCTATGCTTAGCTTACTAACCGCGCACGATATCTCGCCCGCGATCTCGTGCGGAAATTTAGACAGCTCGTAAAAGCCCTTCGAGTAGAGGATATCGCCCAGCATAACGGCGTTTTTGGTGCCGAAACTCGCGTTTATACTAGGGCTTCCGCGCCTGGTGCCCGCATCATCTATCACGTCGTCGTGAAGCAAACTAGCTAGGTGAATAAGCTCTATAATCGCGCAAATTTTTAGGCTTTGCTCGCTTTCTCCCGCTATTTTTAAAAGTAGCTTAGAGCGCAGCTTTTTGCCCGAATTTATCCGTGCAAACATCGCGTTTGCAGGCTCGTAGCCAAGCTCCGCGATAAAATTTTTCATTATCAGATCTATTTTTTCCATTTAGGCTCACTTAATTTTGCTTTTATCTGGCGTTTTGCGCGCTATTTTGAGCGCCGCTCTGCTTTCTTGGCGGGTTCAAAAACTCCACGTCTACGCGCTGTTCGTCGTCGTTTATCAGCACGCGAAATTTCGCTACGCCTTGCTTAAAATCCTCAAAAACGAGATAAAGCGCGACGCGGTCGCTAGGCGGATACTTGAGGTCAGGTATCAAAGTCTGCTTGTAAGTCTCAAGGCCGCGCCTTAGCGACATAACAAGCTGACGAGGATAGTTTCGGTAGCGCGAATGCACGATGATGTTCGTGTTATCAAAAAGCGTCCAGCGAAAGTCGAAGCTCTCGCGCTCGTCTGTGCCTTTTTTAGTGACGAAAACCCGCGCCCACTCGTCTTTTTTGAGCTCAAAAAGGTGCTCTTCCTCGAAATTTACCGCGCCAAAAGCCAGCGATAAAAACAACGAAAATATAACGGCTATTTTACTCATTTTGACTTAAAATATCCCCACTAAGCCCGATATAAATGTCGTTTAGACGCTCATTTATCAGGGTTTGATTTTGAGAAATAAACGAATTTTGCGCCATTTCGTCAAAGCCGTTTTTTTCGCAAAATTCACTCATCGCGATAAATTTTTCAAAGGTTTTTTCAAGCTCGTTTTCGACTAAGTTTTTGTTCGCGTTAAATAAAATTTCAAAGAATTTTTCTCTCGGACTTTGAGAAAATATATCATAATCCATAAATTTTAAAACCTTTCGCAAATCTTAAAATACATATTATTTTTTGTAAAATCTTATTTAAAATCATACACACTATAATACGCTAAATTTTTATAACTTCTCGATATATAGGGCTGCCTCAGCCACCGTAAAAACATTATCGCAGCTTGGACTTTGGCTACCAAATCCCCAGCAAACGTTTAGATATCTCATATCCGCATTGCGTGCGGCAAGCTCATCTTTTTTACTATCTCCGACAAAAATCGCTTTATCGAATTCGCCTGATTTTAATATCAAATTTAGCATCGCGGGATCTGGTTTTTGAGGTACGTTTTCGTCCGCTCCGACGATGAGATCAAAAAATTTAAATATCCCGCTTCTTTGTAAAATTTCATCCAAAGTATATCGCGGCGCATTGCTAGCTAGAGCGACGAAATGCCCGGCATCTTTTAGCCCTGCTAGCAGTCCCTCGACGCCATCATAAGCAGCGGCGTATTCGCGGTAGTTTTTCTTAAATTTAGCTTCAAAGTTATCCCGCAGTTTCATATCAGGCTTATCGATACCGTAAAAGTCAAGCCCCAAATTTCGCCCCGGCTCGTTTATGGCCTTTACGATAAACTCGGCCGCGAGATCGCCCTCAAGCCCCAGCTCGCGCCGCACCTCGTTTACCGTCTCGCAGATCGCTCTTGCGCTATCTATGAGCGTGCCGTCCATGTCAAATATCACGCATTTCACTCTTCGTCCTTATATTTTTTTCGATGTTTTTCTTTTTTATAGGTTTTTTGGTTTTTTAGCTTTTCTAGCGCGTTAGCGCAGGCTACTAGCTCGCCTCTCTCGCCGCCTTTTACGACCAAATTTACGAAATTTTCAAGAGATTTCGAGTAGGCGTTATCTAAAAAAACCGGCTCGATCTTACGTAAAATTTCAGCGTTTTTGCCGACCCTAGCGCGAAATTCATCCTCGTTAAAATCCTCTCTTTTTAGCGCGCTAATCGCCGCTTTTGCGAATTTTTCCAGGCCGCGTAGGTATTTTACGCGCTTAAATTTGTCGTTTTGTTCAGCCATTTTTTCCTTTCAAAAGCCCAATTATACCAATTTAAACTTTTAGCGGTTATAATGCGCGCAAATTTTACAAGGAGAAAAAATGCAAAAAGAGACGATTGCAACGCACTACGGCTACGACACCAAGACGGGCCCGGGCGCCATGGCGGTGCCGATTTACCAGACTACGGCTTATGATTTTGGTAGCGCCGAGATGGCTGCGGCGAGATTTGCGCTAGAAGAACCGGGCCACATCTACACGAGGCTGGGCAACCCGACGACGGACGTACTAGAGAGCCGTATAGCCGCGCTCGAGGGGGGCTCGGCCTCTATCGTGACGGCCAGCGGTCAGTCGGCGATTTTCTACTCGATCGCAAATTTAGCCGCAGTCGGCGACAACATCGTCGTGGCAAAGAAAATTTACGGTGGAACGATGGTTCTTTTTATACATACGCTTAAGCGTTTTGGCATCGAGGCGCGGGTGTTTGATAGCGACAGCGCCGATGATCTTGAAAATTTGATAGACGACAAAACGCGCGCGATATTTTTTGAAACGCTATCAAATCCGCAAATCGCAATCCCGAATTTTAAAAAGATAGTAGAGATAGCAGACAAGCACGGCGTCGTAACGATAGCCGATAACACCGTGCCTACGCCGATCATTTTCCAGCCGCTAAATCACGGCATCGACGTCGTCGTGCATAGCGCGAGCAAATATATCTGCGGCCAGGGCCTAAGTCTAGCGGGCGCAGTCGTCGCTAGTAAAAATTTAAACGCCAAGCTAGTCGGCAACGCCAGATACATGCACTTTAACGAGCCCGACGAGAGCTATCATGGGCTAGTTTACGCTCAGATGGCTGACAAATTCGACATCTACACGCTACGCATGAGGGTGGCTTTGGTGCGCGATATAGGCGCTACGATCTCGCCTTTTAACTCTTGGCAGCTCATCCAGGGGCTTGAGACTTTGAGCGTTCGTATCGAGAGGCACTCGCAAAATGCGCGCAAGATCGCCGAGTTTTTAAACTCGCATAAACACGTCAAGCGCGTGACCTACCCTGCGCTAAAAAGCGATCCCGAGCACGAAAAAGCGCAAAAATACTTTAAAGACGGTATGGCTAGCGGGCTAATGTGCTTTGAAACCGATAGCTATGAGCGCGCCGTAAAGATGCTGGGCAAGGTAAAGCTCTTTAAAATCGTCGTAAATATCGGTGACTCAAAGTCGCTCATCACGCACCCAGCCTCCACTACACATCAGCAGCTCTCGAGCGAGGAGCTAATAAAAGCCGGCATAACAAAAGAACTAATCAGAATAAGCGTCGGTCTAGAAAACGCAGACGACCTCATCGCCGATCTCGCGCAAGCTTTGGAGTAAAAGAGAGTTAAATTTGAAAGATAAATTCGGCTAAATTTAAGCTAAATTCAAATATACCCCTTCGGCGGTTTCACCGCCTTGGGGTTAAGCGCTAGATTGTTAAATTTGATCAAGAGGGCTTCCCTCTTGATCCTTGGCTCGTCCAAACTCAAATTTGAGCAGGCTACTTGTCCTTTTTCCTATCGGCTTTTTCTTTTATCTCTTCCGCCGCCTCTAAGTCTAGCTGCGCCTGCTTAAACGCTTTACGCGCCTTATCGACGCGGCGAGAGTTTTTAGTGCTGCGGTCGCCCTCGTAAGCCTCTTCTGCGTCTTTTAGCGCCTGCTCCGCTTTGCCGAAATTCATCTGCGCCGCTTCTAGGTTATTCGTAGCCTTATTACCGCCCGCCAGCTCCGCCTTTGACGTTACCTTACCAGTTACTGGGTTTCTGCCGATAGTCATATCAAGCTCGCGTTTGGCGCGCTCCGCAGTGCCGCGATTAACGTCGCACTCCATTTTACCGCCAATCATTACCCCCCCCCAATATATCTAGGGGTGTTTTTCGGGTCGTTACAATCGACTTTTTCTTTTGCATAACTAAATGTAATACCTAAAGCGGTTATTAAAAATAAATTGACAAACTTCATTTTTATTTTTCCTCTTTAACGTTTTTATCTTTATTTTTATTAAGTCCTCTTTTATTTCTTATCCTACGAAATGCGCTTGAAAATGTAGATAAGGTCATTTCCTCAAATTTCATTTCTATTTCCTTTCTTTAAATTTTACGCAAACGGCGGCAAATTTACGCCGTAAACGTCTTTAAGGTTTCGTTGTATTTGTTTTCGTCCTCGCACTGAATGAGCAGCAAGTCGCCATCCTCAAATACCGATGAGCCGGTAGGTTTGATGTATTCGCCCTTTCGCTTGATGAGTAGCACCAAAAAGTCGCTAGGAAGCTCGAGCTCGACTAGGTTTTTACCCACGACTTCGGCGTCAAAGCGTATGGTGTGCTGGCGTAAAGTGTGGTAAAAGATCGGTAAATTTGACATCTCGACTTCTTTTGGCGCGACTTCTTCTTTGACGCCGCATTTTTGCGCGACCTTTTCTAGCGTCATGCCTTGGATGATGATCGAGACGAACACGACGAAAAATATCGTGTTAAAAATCAGCTCCGAGTTTGGCAAATTTGCCCCGAACGGATAGGTCGCAAGTACGATAGGAACGACGCCGCGAAGCCCGACCCACGAGATAAACATCTTTTCTTTCACGTTGTAACGCGAAAAAAGTAACGACGCGAAAACGCCCACCGGACGCGCGATAAACATGATCCAAAACGCGATCACTGTGCCCGCAAGCGCGACGGCGGGCAGCTGAGAAGGATTTACCAAAAGTCCCAGCGTCAAAAAGATGACGATCTGCATCGCCCACGCGATACCGTCGTGAAAACCGATCAAATTTTTCTTATGCGCGAACTCTTTTTTATTTATAAACATACCCGCGATATAAACAGCCAAAAAGCCGTTGCCGCCGACCTTGCCCGCTAGCACGTACAAAAGCATCACCCAAGCCATCGAAAAAACAGGATATAGTCCCCAGTACTCAAGCCTTAGACGGTTAAAAAGCCCAGGTAGCGCGACGCCAAATACATAGCCCATCAGCCCGCCGAGTAAAAACTGCTTGATGAGTGCGACAGTGATGTCAGAGGCGTCTGGGACGGTGTTTAGGGCGATGATTTGTATCATTGTGACAGTGAGGAAAATCGCCATCGGATCGTTTGAGCCAGATTCTAGCTCCAAAAGCGGTCGGATGTTATTTTTTAGCAAAATTTCCTTCGCTCCAAGGATCGCAAACACCGCCGCAGCGTCGGTCGAGGAGATGATCGCTCCAAAAAGCAAGGCTTCAAGCCAAGTTAGCCCTAGTAAAAATTTAACCAAAAGTGCGACCAGAGCCGCCGTCAGCACGACGCCAACGGTCGCGAGCATGATGCCACTCATCATGATAGGCTTTATCGATTTTAAATTCGTATCAAGCCCGCCAGTGTAGAGGATAAAAATAAGTGCGATTATGCCCACATCATGAGCGATGAGCTGGCTATCAAAGGCGATGCCTAGCAGTCCGTCCGAGCCAGCCAGCATCCCAACCGCCAAAAATACGACTAACGACGGGATACCGAATCTATCTGAAACCTTGCTAGAGACGATACAAGCGATAAGTAGAATAGAAAAAAATAGTAAAAAAGTTTCTAACATTGTCCCTCATTTGAGTTCAAAGCGGGGCAAATTTAAGGCTAAATTTAGTACCACTAAAGCCTCAAATTTGGCGCGTTTTGTAAGTAAATTTTACCCGATTTTACCTTTTTTAACGATAAAAAGGATTAATTTTTATCATCATAAAAGATGAGATCAAAGCTATTTTTGCGCTTTACCAGAGCCTTTTTAGACGGCACGCCGCCCTGCTCCATTTTAGCCAGCTCCTCTTTCATCTGCTTTATTATGACTTCAGACTGCTCGATCTGCTCTTTTAACTGCAAGATGATATCCACGCCTGCTAAATTTACACCCAGATCGCGCGTTAGACTCAGTATCATCTTGATACGATCCATGTCTTTTTCGGAGTAAAGACGCATCTTGCCCTCGGTTCTTGATGGCTCTAGCAGCCCCTCGCGCTCGTATTGGCGCAGCGTCTGCGGATGTATGGAGAGCACCTTTGCTACGACGCTGATTAGATATACTGGTTCTTCGTATTGTTTCATCTTATGCCTCCGGGAGTTTTTGCTTCATGAGTTCGGCTAGCTCGCCGTCTAGGGCATTTACGTCCGGCAAAGACACGCGCGCCCGCAAGTATAGATCGCCAAACATCCCGCTTTTTCTATTTTGCACGCCGTACCCTTTGAGCCTGATTTTTTGCCCGGATTTTGAGTTTTCGGCGATTTTTATCGTTACGTCTTTTTTAGGCGTTTTTACCTCTATCTTACCGCCAAACATCATCGTTTTTAGCGGGATTAGCACGTCTTTATATAGATCGTCGCCGTCTCTTTCGTATTCGTCGCTAGGCGCGATATTTACCGTTAGGATCAGATCTCCGCGTCCGCCACTACCCTTACCTTTTATGCGTAGCTTTTCGCCATCGTTGATACCGTTTGGGATTTTTATTTTGATATTTTCGCCGTTAAAATTTATCGAGTGTTCGCCACCTTTTACCGCTACGTCAAACGGGATAGTTACCTTTGCGCGGGAGTCTAGATCCTCATCGTCCTCAAAACCGCTAAATCCGCCAGTTTGCCTAAAGCCACCAAATCCGCCTCTGCTAGAAAAGGCGCCAAAACCGCCTCCGCCGAAGATATTTTTTAAAATTTCGTCCAAATTTCCCATACCCGAGCTGCTCGCAAAGTCATGGAAATTTTGCCCGCCAAACATCGCGTCGCCGTGCCTGTCGTACTGCGCGCGCTTTTTTTCGTCGCTTAAAATTTCATACGCGGCGTTTATTTCTTTAAATTTATCCTCCGCGCCTGGGTCTTTGTTGATATCGGGATGATACTTTCGAGCCAGCCTGCGATAGGCCTTTTTGATCTCGTCGCCGGTGGCCTTTTCGGACACCCCTAACGTTTCGTAAAGACTATTGCTCATGTTATGTCCTTATAGTCAATTAATTTTATAGCGATTATAGCATAAAAGTTTAGCGTATGTCAATCAAGTATAGTAAATAAAACGATTTTAAACGACTTAAATAATAATTAACTTTACGTTGAGCTTAGCGCCATATAATCGCGCTTTGAAAAAATTTTATCAAAAGGAAAAGTAATGAAAAAGATAACCGTATTATCTTTGGCTACTTCTTGCGCAATCTTTGCCGCAAGCATAAATTTTAACGAACCAGCAGAGGATTTCACTAGAGTAAATCCGGAATTTAACAAAAACGTCGTCCTCTCCTACAATAGCTCCATAGCCGATGCTAAAAAATCGGTCGTAAATATCTCCACCACAAAAACCGTCAGCAGCAACGTAGCAGATATGAACGATATGTTTAGCGATCCGTTTTTCAAGGACTTTTTCGGATTTCAGTTTAATATCCCTCAAGAAAAACAAAAAAGCAGCTCGCTGGGATCTGGCGTCGTCATATCTAGCGACGGCTACATCGTAACAAACAACCATGTCGTAGAAGATAGCGACGAGATCATAGTCACGCTGCTAGATAGCGACAAAGAGTATAAAGCCAAAATCGTCGGCACCGACCCTAAAACCGACTTAGCCATCATCAAAGTAGACGCAAAAGAGCTAAAAGCCATACCATTTGCCGACTCGGCTAAGCTGATGGAGGGCGATATAGTATTTGCCATCGGAAATCCGTTCGGCGTAGGCGGCAGTATCACTCAGGGCATAGTTTCCGGCCTAAACAAAGACAACATCGGTCTAAATCAATACGAAAATTTCATCCAGACAGACGCCTCGATAAACCCGGGTAACTCGGGCGGCGCGCTAGTCGATAGCCGCGGCTATCTAGTAGGCATAAACTCAGCCATACTTAGCCGCAGTGGCGGAAACAACGGCATCGGCTTTGCTATCCCGTCAAATATGACTAAAGATATCGCCAAAAAACTCATCGAAGACGGCAAGATTGAGCGTGGATATATCGGCGTGATGATAGCAAATCTAAACGAAGAGCAAAAAGAGATATACAAAAACAAAGAAGGCGCGCTCATTAGCAGCGTAGAAAGCGGCCTTCCTGCGGATGTTGCGGGACTAAAACGAGGCGATCTCGTAATCAAAATCGACGATAAAGAGATCAAAAACGCAAATGATCTAAAAAATCTCATCGGCTCGCTAGCTCCAAACAAAGAGATCACGCTAACCTATGAACGCTCCGGTAAAATCGAAACCGCCAAGATAAAACTAGCTAACGCAAACGCGAAATCAAGCGCTCCGGCGGCAAAAAACGGCACGGCTATCGAGGGTCTTAGCGTCACGGCGATCGACGACAACGCAAGGTACAAATACCGCCTACCTGCGGACGCAGCGGGTATCCTGGTAACTGACGTAAAAGCGGGCTCGAATGCTGAAAAAATCGGCTTTGAAAAAGGTGACATCATCATACAAATCGCCGAGGAAAATATCAAAAATATGGATGATTTTAACAAAGCCCTAGCAAACGCGAAAGGCAAAAAGACCCTCGTTTGGGTCAACCGGGGCGGACTTTTCCAAGGTCTTGTTATAAAATAATTTCTACCTTAAGGCGCGGGAAACTGCGCCTTTTCTTTTAAATTTTCCAAATTTTACCAGTCAAATTTGACACTCTATCATTTTAAATTTAACCTGATTAAATTTATAGATTCAAATTTGCGCGTCTTAGTTTGACTCAAATTTTACTAGCAAACAAAATTTAGCGTAGGCTAGGCAGATAGTTTGCCGAGCTAAATTTAGCCGGCAGCGAAAAAGCGCTAGCCGGATAAGCCGCTACCGCCATTAAAAATTTAGTCAAAACTCGCTATAATCCCCAAAAGGACATAAAATGATAAAAATTTTGATGATAGAAGACGACCTAGAGCTGGCGGAAATTTTGACTGAGTTTTTAGCAAAAAGCGATATGAGTGTAACGACGGCGGAGGAGCCGTATATCGGGCTTTCGACGCTAAACGTAGAAAAATTCGACCTCGTAATCTTAGACCTCACGCTGCCGGGACTCGACGGCCTAGAAGTATGCAAAGAGATCCGCAAGCGCCACGACGTGCCTATCATCATATCAAGCGCGCGCCACGACATCACCGACAAGGTAAACGCCCTAGATAACGGCGCGGACGACTACCTACCAAAGCCCTACGACCCGCAGGAACTGCTAGCTCGTATCAAAAGCCACCTACGCCGCCAAAGCGCGGTAGCGGGTGCAAATTTAAGCGGCACAAAAGAGCCAGCGCGCGAAAAAGACATCGCGGTAGATGATTTTAAACACGTCATCACGCTAAAAGGCGAGCCGTTAAATTTAACCGCAGCGGAGTACGACATCCTAAAATACATGCTTCAAAAAGAAGGCGGCGCCATCACGCGCGAGGAGTTTATCTACAACTGCGCGAGCATCAGCGAGGACTCGACAAATAAAAGCATCGACGTCATCATCGGGCGTATCAGAGGCAAGCTAGGCGACGACCCAAAAGAGCCAAAATACATCCACGCCATCCGTGGCATCGGCTACAAGCTAGTGCAGTAAATTTGACGTAAAGCCCCGCAAATGAAACGCTCATCGGTTTTTTACACTATCACTTTTATCTTTGCGCTTGCACTTACGAGCATATTTCTCGCGTTTTTGTGGCTGATGGACTACGACAAGCAAAACTACGCGCGCGAGCTAAACGCCAAGTACTCCACGATCGCTAGAAACCAGCTCTTTTTGATGAGCGGTATCATAAACGAAAAAGAGTACGAGCGTCAAACGGGCGACTTTAAGATGCCTGAGATCACAAACGAACAGCAAAAAGAAGAGATCCTAGCAAACGCAACCGTGCTTGAGGAGATATCCGCAGACATCGGTTCTAGCGCCATCATGATCTATCAAAATCACCACTATCTAAAAGTCCAGCACGTAGATAAAATCCTGCTTTTAAAGGATAACGACTACCAGCCATACCGCTACGACATCATCAAGATTATCTTTTTGCTAGTCGCAATCATACTTCTTGCCGCTTACGTTTTTGTTATCAGAAAGCTAAAACCGCTAAGAAAACTAAAGCGCCAGATAGCTAAATTTGCCGCGGGCGAGATCGAAGAAGTGCAAAACGTAAGTAGCGGTAACGACGAAATTTCCGAAGTTGCGGAGGCGTTTTATGACGCAGTGTCCCAGATCAAAAGCTTAAACGCATCGCGCAAGCTGTTTTTAAGAAACATAATGCACGAACTAAAAACCCCGATCACCAAAGGTCGCCTAGCTGCCGAAATGATCGAAAAAAGCAAAAACCAAGAGCGCCTCGTGTCGGTGTTTATAAAACTCGAAAATCTCATAAACGAATTTGCCGCCGTCGAGCAAGTCACGTCAAACATCGCACTAAATAACACTAAAATTTGCCGTATCGACGACGTCATCGACGAGGCTCTGGATATCGCGATGGTAGATCCGGGGCAAGTCACGATCAGCAAGCTAGAGGACGTGAACCTAAATGCCGACTTTAAGCTACTGGCTATCGCCGCCAAAAACATGATCGATAACGCGCTAAAATACTCCCCAAACAAGCACGTAAATATCACGATCACGCGCGAATCTATCAAATTTATCAACGAAGGCGAGCGGCTGTCAAAGGAACTGCGCCACTACGTCGAGCCCTTTACCAAAGGCGAAAGTGCGCAAAAGAGCTTTGGTCTGGGGCTCTACATCGTCGAAAATATAATCAAAGCCCATAAGCTAACTCTAAGCTACGAGTACAAAAACGGGCTAAACGTGTTTAGCTTTGAAAATCTGCAAAATATTGCGGCGTAGGCGTGAATTTGAGCGTTTTGTCGAGTTTGCGACACACAGAGAAAATTTAAGAGCCGTATTTGCTTAAATTTTAAAATTCGGCGTATCGTTTGTGGCCAACTAAACGCCAAATTTTGAGCTACAAATTTGGCGCTCGTTTCAAATTTATAGTCAAATTTAGTGAACGCTCGCTACTCATAATAAAAAGACTTTACAGGCACGAAATTTAGCCCGGCCTCTTTGCACAGCGCGTAAAAATCAACCTCGCCGCCGCTAGATTTAAACTCAAAATAACATTCGTAAAGCTTTACTAAGTTTTCAAATTCTAAATTTAACCGCTCGCTTATCTCGTGTTTTTCTCTTGAGTCTCGAGCTTCGCTGGTTAGTTGCTCATAGTATGTGCGCTCTATCAGGCAGCCATCTGGAAAGTGGTGTGCGCCCCAGTCTAGCGCATCTAATAGCGTACAAAAGTATAACTCCACGGTTCGTGCGTCGCAATGCTCATGGCGGTATGCGTGGCGCAAAAGCTCATCCCTATCAAGCTCCCGCAAGCCGCGCGTGCAGATCTGGTACGCCCAGCGCAGATGCGGCATCTCACCTGTGTCGCAGCGCCCTTTTAGATACTCGCCGACTAGCTCGCCTAGCCGAAACGGCAGCTCGCCGTTGCCGCGGTTTTTTAGATTTTTGAGCTCGCTTTGGTCTTAGTCTAAAATTTCGCGGCAAAGTTCGCCTAGAGCATGGTCCTGCTGCGTCTGGCTAAATTCGCTTTTAAATTTACTTACAGTGCCCTTTAGATGCTCGTTTGCCCACTTTTTTAAGCCCACATCGTATAGTTTTAGATACTCGTAGAGCTCAAATTTTAGCCAGCCAAAAGCGTCCGTTTGCATTTAGTTCCTTACCAGCGTAAATTTAACGCGCAAAAACGACAACCTCGCCGCGCTCAAACGCGATCTGCCGTCCCGCTAGATACAGCTCAAAATAGGGCTTTAAAAAGTCCTCTTGTGGCCTTTGCGCGTAGTTTGGATACTGCAAATACGCCGACAGAAGGTAGTCGCAGTCGATCGAATAGTACGCCTCGCTGAGCACCCATAGCTTCACATCAAGCTTAGGCGAATCTATCATCCACTCGCCCCGTAAACGTCGTCCGCAAGCCCACCTTCGTGATCTGCGAGATCAGAGCTCTCCTGCACGCGCACGGATTTTATTTCGTTAAGCATTTTTAAAAACTCGTCATCACCGAGAAACTCGGCAAAAATTTTTAAATTTCGAACGTGCGCTAAAGCTAGGCTCTTAAGTCCTTCGTCATCAAATTTCGGATCCTGCGGCGGGCAAAAATACCCCGGCGCCACGTCCTGATCGAACGCCTCTCGCGTTTGCTGCGCCGTGACTGAGTAGATCGGCATTATGCGCGCTTGCAGCTCGGTGCCGTTTTGCAGCGGCGCAAACACCGTTTCTATACCGATGCCATCGGGCATAAAGCACTGAAAAAGTCCGTAAAACTTATCCTGCAGATCTATCTCTTTGCAATCTAAATCAAGATCCAGCCCTGCAGCCTCGTCAATGCGGCGCGCATACTCGAAATTCGTCATTTTTCTCCCCAAATTTGGATTAAATTTTGAGCATTATATCTTAAAGGGTCTCAAATTTTTGCTTGCAAATTAATATAATAACTTTCAAAATAGCAGCAAAATATGGCGTAAATTTAGCATAAGCACCAACCTTAAGCATAGCTTTTCTAAATGACGTAAGTAAATTTAGCAACCGTTGCAGTATAAAAAACATAGGCAAACTTACGGCTACTACTTGGTTGCGGATACCTTACACGATGTACAATTTCTAGTTTGGAGGGCAAATTTGACGCCGACGGCGGCTTAAATTTAAAAATTTACACGCGCGAGAATAAAAACTCGAACGAAAATAATTTAAAGCGGCGTATTTTTATATAAATAAAATTTCGCCGCTTTTTATATAATTCAAAAAATAGACGAGCCAGCGCGGTCAAAACAGCAAATTTTTATTCGCTCAAATTTAACCCAAAAGCATTTCGGCTAAAATGCCGATTTATTCATTCCTAAGCGTCTCAAGTACGTTTATTTGCGCGGCTTTTTTAGCAGGGTAAAACGACGAAAACGCCACGATAACGACCGCTCCGACCAAAATCATAACAAGATCAAGCAAAGATAACTCCATAGGAAGCTTCGCGCTACCGTAAACGTCTGCGGGCAAATTTACTATATCAAAGCTACCGAGCAGCCACACGCCAAAGAGCCCGAGCACGAGTCCAAACACTATCCCGCCTCCGCCTATCGTGGCTCCCAGCGCAAAAAAGCTCTTTTTGATCTCGGCCTTGCTAGCGCCCAGCGAGAGTAGTAGAGCGATCTCTTGGCGGCGGTTCATGACGGTCATGAGCAGCGAGCTTACGATATTTAGCGAGGCAACCAGGATGATGAGCATCAAAACGATGAAAAGCGCACGTTTTTCAAGCGCCAAAGCGGAGAAAAAGTTGCCGTTTTGCTGCCACCAGCCGATGGCTTTTTGTCCTAGCCGTAGCTCGCGCGAGATCTTTTCGATATCGGCGAACGGATCGTCTGAAAACACATGTATGCCGTCAAATTTGCCCTCATCGTACTCAAGTATCTTACGCAGCGCCTCCACGCTCGTGTATAGATAGCTTTTATCGTAGGCCACAAGCCCCGAGCTAAACGAGCTCACGACGTCAAAGCGCTTCATTTTGGGCGTTAGAGCAAAGCCGCTCGGGTCATTTTTGGTAAAAATGAGCGTGAGTTTGTCATTTTCGTTTATCATCATCTCGTTTTTGACGCCTTGACCTACGAGCAGGCCGTATCCGTCAAGCTCGCGGTCCTCAAGGCCGGCCGCAACGACTGAGTTTATCTGCTTTTCGTCGGCTGAATTTACGCCAAAAAGCAGTCCGCCCTCAAAGCTATTCGCCCCCTTTATGATAACTTGACTCATGATATATGGGCTAAATTTGAGATTCGGAAACTTTTGCTTTAGTTCGTTAACATCGCTCTCGTCGATGTTGCCGCGTATGGCAGAGAGGATCGTGATCGGGTAGTTCATGGTAAAAAGTTTGCGCTCAAATTCCTTGTCAAAGCCGTTCATGATCGCCATCGCAACGATGAGCACCATGAGCCCGACGCCCACACCTAGAAATGCTAGCAGCGCCGAAAGCATGATAAATGGCTGGGTTTTATCAAACCGTAGATATTTAAAAAGTAGATATTTGGTTAGGCTCATTTGATTTTCCGTTGTTTAAATTTGGGCTTTGGTTTGCTCGCTACTTTTGCGTCGCTTTGTCTTGTTTAAATTTGCGCTGAGGCAAGTTTAAAATTTAAATCGTCCATCCGTGTAAATTTGACGCCAAATTTTTAAACCACTTGCAAAAGCTAGGCGTTAAATTTACGACTTCGCGCCGCTATAAAAACGGCGGCTAACTTAAATGCAAAATTTAGCAAACCGCCGCCAAAACCCCAAAGCTAAATTTTATCCCAATCCTCAGCAAAAGCTCCTTTTTTAGGGCCGCTCTTGCCGTGGCAGTCTTTGTACTTTTTGCCGCTTCCGCACGGGCATGGGTCGTTTCTGGATACTTTTTTGCCGGGCTTTTCTTCGCTCTCGGGCACTCTAGCAATCTCGGTATCTTGCGCTTCTTGCGGCGCAGACTCTGTAGGCTCGGAGAAGCTTAAGCGTACGGCCGTTAGGAGCTTGATGCTTTCAAATTTAATGCGGCTAACGAGCTCCATAAAGAGATTAAAGCTCTCTTTTTTATACTCGGTGAGCGGATCTTTTTGGTTATAGCCGCGCAGTCCGATGCCGGTTTTTAGGATGTCCATCTGATATAAATGCTCGCGCCACGCAGTGTCTAGCACTTGTAGGCAAAGCACCTTTTCTAGGTATTTGCGCTGATCTTCGCCTATGACGCCCATTTTTTCCTCGTAGTCGGACTCAAATTTAGCTGTTATCTTCTTAACAAGCTCGGCGTAGTCGAGATCTTTTAGCTCGTCTGGCTGCATGAACGCGCCGTTTGAGATTATCACGGAGCTTAGTTTTTCGAGATTGTATTCGCTCTTTGGCTCGCCTGCGTAAATTCCGGCCTGAGCTAGCAGATGCTCGACAAATTCGGCACGATTTTGTTTGATTTTTTCGCCGACTTCAAAATTTGGATCAAGTAGCTCGTTTCTAAATTTATACACCGTTTTTCTCTGCTCGTTTGCGACGTCGTCGTACTCGAGGATGTGTTTTCGCGCTTCAAAGTGCAGGCTTTCGACCTTTTTTTGCGCATTTTCGACGGCTCTAGTGACCATTTTCGAGTCGATGCTTTCGCCCTCTTCGATACCAAGGCGCGTCATTATCGCTTTTATGCGGTCGCTGCCGAATATCCGAAGTAGATTATCCTCAAGGCTTAGGTAGAAGCGGCTCACTCCAGGATCGCCCTGACGTCCCGAGCGGCCTCGCAGCTGGTTGTCGATACGGCGGCTTTCATGTCTTTCGGTGCCGATGATGTATAGACCACCTAGGTTTCGCACCTCGTCGTCGATACGGATATCTACGCCGCGTCCAGCCATATTCGTCGCGATCGTAACCGCGCCGCGAGCGCCGGCTTGAGCGATGATCTCGGCTTCTTTTTCGTGATTTTTAGCGTTTAGCACGGAGTGCGGGATCTTTTCTTTTACGAGTAGGTTATGCAGTTTTTCGCTCTTTTCGATCGAGGCGGTACCCACGAGTACGGGCTGACCGCGGTCGTGAGCTTTTTTGATCTCGTCGATGACGGCTTTAAATTTCTCATTTTCCGTTTTATAGATGAGATCGTTGTTGTCTTTTCTGATAACTGGCACGTTTGTCGGGATCGAAACGACGTCAAGCTTGTAAATTTGCGAAAACTCGGTCGCCTCCGTCTGCGCCGTACCCGTCATGCCGGATAGTTTTTTGTAAAGCCTAAAGTAGTTTTGAAATGTAATATCGGCTAGAGTTTGGCTCTCTTCTTGGATCTTTACGCCCTCTTTGGCCTCGAGCGCTTGGTGTAAGCCCTCGCTAAATCTTCGACCTTCGCTAAGACGCCCAGTAAATTCGTCGACGATTACGACTTGCCCGTCACGAACGACGTAGTGCACGTCCTTTTCAAAGAGATTATGCGCCTTTAGAGCTTGGTCTAGGTGGTGACTCAAAATCGCGTTTTCCATGTCGTAGAGATTTGCTACGCCAAAGAGCTTTTCAGCCTTTGAGATGCCCTCTTCGGTGATAGCTATCGTGCGGTTTTTCTCATCTACGGTGAAGTCACCAGTGGCCTTTTCTTGCGGAGTCGCAGGCGGTTCGCCGCGCTTCATCTGGCGCGCGACTTCATTTGCTTTGATGTAGCCGTCTAGCGTGCGGTTTGTAGGCCCCGAGATAATGAGTGGCGTCCTGGCCTCGTCTATAAGGATACTATCGACCTCGTCCACGATGACGAAGTTATGCTCTCTTTGCACCTTATCTTTGAAATCCATTTTCATATTGTCGCGTAGGTAGTCAAAGCCAAATTCGTTATTCGTGCCGTACGTGATGTCGCTATCGTATGCAGCTTTGCGCGCTGCGTCGTCGTATTCGCCGCCTAGTATCACGCCGACGCTAAGACCTAGAAATTTATAAATCTCACCCATTTGTGTCGCGTCACGCTTAGCTAGGTAGTCGTTTACGGTCACGACGTGCACGCCCTTGCCGCTCATCGCGTTTAGCACGACGGGCAAGCTTGCCACGAGGGTTTTACCTTCGCCCGTTTTCATCTCGGCGATCTTACCGTCGTTTAGTACCATACCGCCAATTAGCTGAACGTCGAAATGGCGCATGTTTAGCGTCCTTTTACCCACCTCTCGCACGATGGCAAATACATCGTCTAGCAACTCGTCCTGGCTCTTTTCGCCGTTTTGTACCTGCGCTTTAAATTCGTTAAATTTTGCCTTTAGCTCATCGTCGCTCATCGCTTGATATTTGCTCTCGAGCGAGTTTATGTAGGCGACTCGTTTGAAATATTTTTTTACTTCCCTGTCGTTTTTTGTGCCAAATACCTTCTGCATAAACGCCATTATCATTTTTAGCCTTTTTAAATTTTGTTAAAGCTTGGATTTTAACATTTTATTATTTAAACTTAGCTAGAATTTCGCCCGATAAAGGAAAATATATGAAAAAAATTTTAGCATTTTTGCTCTTTTGCGCCTCGGCTTTCGGAGTTACGTTAAATTTCGTCACGCTTCAAAGCGACTTCGTACAAACCATCACTAGCGAGAACGAAACGGTCGATTATTTCGGTAAATTTTACGCAAAAAGCAACAACCGCGCCTACTGGATCTACGAGCGCCCGACGCCTAAAAAAATCTACTTTGATAAAAACCGCGTCGTCGTGATCGAGGATGCGCTCGAGCAAGCGATCATCTCTAAATTTGAAAAGGCACCAAATCTAATCGACGTCGTTAGAAATGCGGTTAAGATCACCGACACTCTCTACAAAGCCAAATACGACGGCGTGGAGTATCTAATCACAGTCAAAAACTACATCCCGACAAGGATCGATTACGAGGATAAGCTCGGCAACAAAATCAAAATCACGCTAAGCAATACGAAAAAGGATTTTAAGATAAGCGATGATTTGCTGACGCCGGTGATACCGTCGTATTATGACGTCATAAACCAATAAACTCTCTCAAAAAGCGGCTTGTCTTTTGAGCGTCTTTGAATGAGTTTGCAAAAATATCGCTGCGGCAACCTACGTGGTTAGCCTTGCTCATTTTTGCTTCACAACATTCAAATCCATCTCAAAACAAGCGTAGCGTTTTTGTGAAGCAAAATGTTTCTATAAAATACTTCGCCTTATCGTTTTACGCTCAAATTTGAAGCTAAATTTGTAAATTTGACGCACCGAAACCCTCATCTTGAAAACGTAAATTTGAATACGCAGCAAGAAAGCGCTAAATTTAACCTGCGCGTAGCGGAACAACTTCTCACGTGCAGTGGGGTTAGAGAAGGCTTCTGCATCGCTACGCTAGCAGCTGCAAGCAGACGGGAGAGGGTCTGCTTTTGGCAGTTGCGAGGCAAAGCCGAAGCAAAGAAGGCGACGCTCTACTTCGCTTCGCTTGTAGGTGCAAGTAGACCGTAAGCAGAACCTCTTCCTCTCTCAAAGAAAAAGAAAAAGCTTATAGCACCGCCAAGACTCGGGTCTCGGCGAGTAAAATTTATAAATTTAATCCCAAATTTACTGCTCGCCAAAATCCTTGCCAAAATCATCTATCTGGTTTAAATCCATCGGTTTTAGCTGATTTTTATTTCCTCTTAGTATATCCTCGACCTGCTCTTTTTGCGATCTTTTTGAGCCTGTAGTTTTGACGTTTTTTAGCGCTTCAAGTAGCTCTTCGATATTTGGTTCGCGCACGGTTTTTAGCGAGATGATGAGCACCTCGTCGATATCTATGGAGTGTTTTTTAGCGGTGTATTTAACAAGAGTTTCTTTAAATTTTTCCTTACCCAGCGAGGTTAGCAGATCCTCGACATAAAAGCTGCCTATAACGACGTTTAGCGCGTCAAGCACGTATGCTTCGTTATCCGCGACGTCGCGCCCCTCTAGACGCAGGCTCACGCTTACTTTTTTGATCGAGCTTTTGGCGTCTCTGGAGTACAGATCGGTTTCAAAGTTGTCGATATTTAACGTCTCGGCAAAGGCCATAACCGCGGCAAAAGCCAGCGCAAAAATCTTTTTCATACGTCTTCCTTAATGTTTTCAAATTTGTTTTCAAGATAGAATTTCTCGACCTCTTCGTCTATTTTAACGACGCTTTGCAAATACTCTCTAAACGGCCGACTTTTGCCGTAAAATATCCTAAGCTTTTTTGGATCGATCGCCCGCGATAGCGCGACGTAGAGCTGCCCGTTGGCAAAGATATGATTTAGGTCGCACACTAAATTTTCGATACTCATGCCTTGGGATTTGTGGATCGTGATCGCGTAGGCTAGCTTTAGCGGAAACTGAGTCAATGACGCCCTCGCGCGCTCCTGCAAATGCTCGCCCTCCATCACAAACTCGCTCATATCAAATCTCGCTCGCTCCACCTCGACGATCTCGCCGCCGTCAGCTTTTTGCACGATGACGCTTTTTATCTCGCCGTTTTCTTTTAAAATTTGCATTATCTGCCCGCGCTCGCCGTTATAGTACTCGCCCCATTTATTTACGGTAAATATAACTTTCGCACCGATTTTTATGTTTAAAATTTCAGGCGCGTAAAGGTTTGCGATCCAGCGATCCAGCGCGTTTTCGTTTAAATTTTCATCATAAATTTCAACTAGCGCCTCGGCTCTTTCAAGCGGCGCTGGCAGTTTAGAGAGCATCTTGTTATTTAGCTCGTCCGCTTCGTAATTTCGCCCAAAAAGCACGCTCGTATCGTCATCTACCTGCACCCTTGGCACGCGTAAATTTTCGATATAGCTAAACACCTCTTCGCTAAGTCGCCCGACGCGAAGCATGGACAAGATATCGTAAAATTTCTTATCCTTCGTACGTTTTGATACGACTAGCTCAATATTTTTAAACTCAAATTCATGCCACGAGCTAGAATTAAAAGCATAAAGAAATTTAAACAGCAAGTTGCCGTCATCGCCGTTTTTTCGTACGGGCGGTAGCTGGTAAAAGTCGCCCACGAGCATCACACGCCCGACGAATCGCGAGCTCATCAAGCGGTAATAAATCATATCCATCAGCCCCGCACTGATCATCGAGATCTCGTCTATCACGATGAGATCGCAGACGTCGAGCATCTTTTTTAGTTCGCCGAGCTTTCCGCGCTGTTTGCGGTCGTAGCCACGCAGCTCCTCGAGGTTTGAGCAAATGCCGAATTTAAAAAAACTATGTACGCTCACTCCGCCGACGTTTACCGCTGCGATGCCGGTGCTGCCCAGCACCACGACGTTTTTTAGCTCGCTTTTATAGTGCTTGATGACCGCTTGCGTGAGGTGGCTTTTGCCCACGCCGCCGCGTCCGGTGAGAAAAACGTTTGATTTTTTTAAGATGTCTAGCAGCTGGTTTAACACAAATTTCCCTAATTTTTTGTAAAATTATAGCTTATTTTTAAGGAGTGAGATTGAAAATTAATAAATTTATGCTTTCTACGGCAGTAGCGTTAGTAATGCTAGGCGGTTGCGCATCGTCAAAAGATGCCACTAGTGCGGTAAATTTACCCGATCAAGGCGCCAATACAGCGTCGGCATACGATATGCCCGAGGAGAGCGCGGGCGAAAATTTAGGCCACATCAGCTATCTAAAATTTGACGTCGATCAAAATGTAAATGCGCTACCGATACTGCCTTTTGAGGCTCAAAGTAGCGGCCAGACACTGCTACAAAAACGCTTTAACTCGCTTGATCTAAGAGCGCCTTCAACCACCGCAAAAGATGCGTTTTGGGCTCTGGACTACTATAAAAATACGGCAAAAAGGCAGTATTATTTCTCAAATATGCGTAAAATCCCGAACGAATGGTTTGAAAAGGTGCGTAAAAACGCTAGCGTAGAGAGCTTCGGTAAAGTCTCTCTACCTGCGATAACGACGGCAAATACTAGCCTGCGAAATGTACCGACCGACGAGGCCATACTCTATAATCCGGCACGTGCCGGCGAGGGACTACCGTTTGATTACGCCCAACTATCTTTCGTCTCTATCGGCTATCCGCTTTACGTTTCGCACTTTTCGGCCGACGGCGCTTGGGCGTTTGTCGGTAGCGACGCCGCATGGGCCTGGGTAAAATCGACCGAGATCAAAATTTTAAGCGCAGAGGCAGTGCAGGAGCTAAAAAACTCTAAATTTTTAAGCGTTATCAAAGATGAAGAGCCCGTTTACGACAAAAACGGCAACTTTTTATTTTACGGGCGTATAGGCGCGATTTTGCCGTTTCAAAGCGAGGATCAGTTTAAATTTTACGGCAAAATCCAGACCCAAAGCGGGCTAAGAAACTACGAGATCTCAAAACAAAGCGCAAGCCGCTTTCCGCTTAAATTTAGCGACGAAAACGTAAGAACGCTGGCATCATCGTTGCTCGGGCAAAGCTACGGCTGGGGCGGGTTTGGCGGCAAGCGCGACTGCTCGCTGTTTTTGCAGGATTTTCTCGGTAGCTTTGGCGTGTGGCTGCCGCGAAACTCAAAGGCGCAAGGCCAAATCGGCAAGGTCGTAAGCCTGGCAAATTTAAGCGCGGAAGAAAAACTACGCGTCATAAAAACGCAAGCAGTGCCGTATAGAACGCTATTTCACATGAACGGGCATATCATGCTTTATGCGGGTATGCGCGGCGACGAACCGCTCGCCGTGCACGATGTCTGGGGTATCCGCACGAAAGATAACGGCAGAGCCATGATCGGCGGCATAGCGATCACGACGCTAAAAATCGGCTCGGACGTCTCAGACATCGATCCAAAACGTTTGCTGGTTTCGCGGATAAACTCCATGAATACCTTTGAAGTGGCTAGCGGCGAGGAGGCGTCGCGCGCGAAAAAATCGGCGATCGAAAAAGCTTATGGCGTGAAAATCGTCGGCAACGAGGTGATTTTCGCTGACGGCAGCAAAATTAAATTTGACGACGGCGAGACAAAAGATACCGCCCGCCTGCTAAACCTTGCCGACGTCGAGGATACTTTTGCGCAGCCTTATCCATTATTTAAGCCTCTAGAACTACCTAGCAATGACGCGGGTAGATACCGAAACTACGAGCTTTTGGATAAAATTTACGGTGCGAACGAAGCGGAAGTGAAGGCAAATTTAACCGACGTCGTTTGGCTAAAAAATCACGGCAGCAAAACGCTTAAATTTAACTCTAAAAACGGCGCGGCAACCGCCCTGCAAGCCGTCTCAAACGAGCTTAATGCGCTGGCCCTGCAAAAACCCGAGCTACTAAAATTTCTTGATAACCCGTCTGGCACGTTTAACTGGCGTGCAATCGAGGGCACAAAGCGAAAGAGCGCGCACTCATACGGCATCGCGATCGACATAAATACCGACAAAAGCGACTACTGGCGCTGGAGCAAGGACGGCCGCTACCGCAATCAAATCCCAGAGGAGATCGTGCGCGTATTTGAAAAGCACGGCTTCATCTGGGGTGGGCGCTGGGTGAGCTTTGACACGATGCACTTTGAGTATAGGCCGGAGTTTTGGCATTTGAGATAAATTTGACGGCGGTTTTAACGATAAATTTGGGTGAAATTTGGCTCAAATTTATCGTTATGTTTTGGCTGGTAGCGAGGCGTCGCAGACCGTAAATTTAAGATACAATCAAGAAGGCGCGAATAAATTTTGCTTTGCCGCTTTTTGGCGTAAAATTTAAGGCAGACGACACGAAAAATCTATCGCCTCTGTGGCAAATTTGAGCTAAACCGGACTTAGATTTGCCGCCAAATTCGGCTAAATTTTTAGTAAAAGGTGGATTAAATTCGGCGGTTTGATTTCGGCGAGCGTTGCATTTCCGCATTTCCATGTTTTTTTTGATATTTGGCGAAAATTTGCAAGCGATTGCGAGAGGCTCGCTACCCTTTTGCGGTTTGTTAAATTTGCTGGGCGGTTAAATTTGACGCCGAAGCGACACGGTCTTGTTTTAGCCTACGTTTTATAATTTTGTAGTTCGTAAATTTTGCGCAAGCGGGACGGGCGAGGATAAAATTTAACCCGTCGTTTTTTAAACTTAGGGCGGCGATTTGCCGTTTTGCCGTCGTCGATATTTTTACCGTTTTTACAAATTTTACGCCGCTCGCAAATTTGCTTCCATTCTTATCGTTTGTTTTACGGCTACGTTTTGCTTGCCAAATTTGGCTACAATTTGATTATACCAAGCCTAAAGGCTCCGAAAATCTTACCGAAAAATTTAGATAAAATTTCAAGCGGCAAATTTTCCAAAGTCATGCTAGAAATTTGATACGCACAAATTTATAACAACTTTTGCGCCGCTAGCTAGCAGAATTTTACTAACAAACTAAAGATGTTAAATTTTACCGCCTTATATTACCGCAATCTCGATACTTTTACTTATAAATGCCTCTTGTAGCTCACTCTCAAACATCCGCTTGATCTCGCTTCCAAGTACGTAGTTACCCTTTCGCTCGAGACGGCAGATCACGTTGCCTTCTTCGCCTGCGCTTAGGCAGACGCAGTTAAAATAGCTCTTGTCCGAAGCATTGTCCGAGATAAGGTAAACAAGCCCGTTTTCGGGGATAAAATTTCCCTCCTCTAGCCCGCACGGCGTCGGCATTATCCTAATCGCCGCCCCGGCGTAAAATTTCGCTCCGTCCGCTATGTCTTTAACATTTATCCACTCGGCCATTTTCTGCTTCTTTTTCTAAATTTAGCTCTAAAAGCGCACTCTCGCCAACTACCCGAATGCCAAGTTTTTTTAGCACCGCTGCGGTTATCCCGTCGCCACTAACGATCCGCCCAGTAAAGCTTCCGTCATAAATTTCGCCGCTTCCGCAGCTTGGGCTTCGCTCTTTTAAAACCGCGATTTTACAGCAGTTGTCGCGAGCGACATCGGCGCAAATTTGTGCTCCCAAGAGAAACTCCCGCGTCACGTCGCGACCGCTAAATTTAGTAAGCACCCGTCCGTTGGCGCAAATTTCGGCAGGCTCACGCGGGGTCGTTAGTCCGCCCATGCACTCCGGACAAACGGCGATGAGCTCGTAAATTTGCCTAAGTTTATCGAGCTCGTCCACAGGGATAGCGTCTGTATTATTACCGCCGTTATACTTGCAGTTTTTGCCGAGCAAACAGGCGCTGATTAAGATTTTGGGTTTATTTTTCATCATTAGTTCCGAAATTTGATGGTCTGCAGGCGTTATTTTGGCTCAAATTTACTAACGCTTCGGCTAGTAATTTAAATGAATTAGTCGAATTTACCGTCAAATTTGACTAATTTGAGCCGGCTCACGCAAAAAATATAAAGCCGACTCAAAACGCCGAATTATCCTAAAGCCCGGCCTCCTTTTTGATCTTATCTATATACATCTGCCTTAGCATCGGCACGTATTTGCCGACTTTGCCGCCGTTTATCGGCTTGCCGTCGGCCTTGACGACGGGCAGTAGCGGCAGCGTCGCAGCCGAGATAAACACCTCGTCAGCTTCGTAAACGTCCTGCATCGTAAACGGTCGCTGCCTGATCTCAAGCCCCGCCTTTTCGGCAAAACCTAGGATCACCTTTCGGCGGATGCCCGGCAAAATCTCGTTTGAGAGCGGTTTGGTTATCAGGACGTTATCTTTTATAATAAAAGCAGACGAGCTAGTCGCCTCGGTAACAAAGCCGTTTTCGACCATGAACCCCTCGTAGGCGCCGGCTTTTACGGCTTGTTCTTTGGCGTAGCACTGCGCCAAAAGCGAGATGGACTTGATGTCGCGGCGCTTCCAGCGGATATCCTCGACGCTAACGACCTCGATACCGGTCGCGGCGTCAGGGTTTGCGACGATATCTTTTTCG
Organism: uncultured Campylobacter sp.; assembly: GCF_938039205.1. GTDB lineage: Bacteria > Campylobacterota > Campylobacteria > Campylobacterales > Campylobacteraceae > Campylobacter_A. The sequence continues at coordinate 7,502 of NZ_CALHVM010000056.1, read as the reverse complement.
TAGCAAAAGACGAAACAAGTCGGCTTTAAGCCTTTTATAAATTTAAAATCCCTATCGGCGACGCCGCGGGTGATCTGCATATAAACACCGCCTTCTTTTAGGTTGTTTCGCCAGACTACTTCCTCTAAAACTCCCCCAAAATCGCTCTTTGAAAGCGGCAAGCTTAGCTCGATCGCAGCTAGACTTCTCTCAAATCTCTCCCAAAAATCCTCTCTATCCACGAGCCGCCCGTTTAGCACCGGCACGACCTCGTATATGCCGTCGCCAAAGATAAATCCGCGGTCAAATGCGCTAACTTTAGCCGCCGCCGCGTCTATAAATTCGCCGTTTAGATATACTATTCCGTTCATTTTTTCTCCTTAAAATTTAAGTAATTTTAGCTCAAATACTCTTAAAAAAGCGTTGCCTTAAGTCCAAATTTTAGCTTGGATTACGAAGTTTTTGATATAATTGAGGCTAAATTTAAGGATAATCAAAAAGATGAAAAATAACGCGTTAAAAAATTTAATCCTAGAAAATATCTTCGTTATCTCAAAGCAACCCGTGCTGTTTCGCGATCTACTCGAGGCAAACTGCCTTTTTAACGAAGGCATGTTGGTTGATCCTGCCAAGCTAAATTTTAAATTTCGCTATGCAAGAACTTACCTTGTTTACGGGCTTTTATGCTTCGTCGTGTTTTTTGTTTTGCTGATTTTGACGCACCGTCTTTTTACCAAACTTGACTTTCACCTCTCGATCGTTAGCGCGGTGGTGGGTACTTCGGCCGTTTTTATCGGCTTTGATATGTTTAAAATTTGGGCGAGAAAAGCCGTTAGCAAAGAGCTTATAAAAAAGGCTTGGAGCGTGCATTTTCCGTATTTTAGCTACGAAAAATACTCCACGAAAGTCGAGATGATCTACAACGAAGCGGTAAAAAACGAAATCCCGCGCAAAGACTTGGAGCAGTACGTCCTAGAGCGCCTAGTAGCGCAGTCTGAGGCTGGGATTTAGTTATTGCAAAATAAGCGGATCTAAAATTTGATTTTTGTATTTCATTCTCTCGAGTTTTAGGCGAAGCTCTCTGTTTTCTTCGAGCAAGACGTCGCGTTTGCCGCTTAGATCGCCGATTTCGCGGCTGATGTAATAAATTTGATTTGTGATGTAAATTTTAGGCAAAAACAAAGCAAGCGCGATAAAAAGCCCGAGATACGCCGTCGCTAGCGTTTTGTAGTCTAAATTTCGTTCCTTTTTTTGCTCACCGCCGCTAAACTCTAAAACCTCGTTTTTATCTTGCATTTTTACCTCTTGAAATTTTAAAAATCCTCATTTTCGCGCAGCTTGAGCGCGGATTTGCCTTGACTTCGGTAGCGCTTGGCGTTATTGCCTTTTTACTGACTATTTTACCTAGCGCATTATCCCCTCCGCACGTGCACCTAAGGGCCTGCGGCGGACAAATGCAGCTTTGCGCCCACTGCCTAAATTTATTTTTTACGATACGATCTTCTAGCGAATGAAAGCTGATTATCGCCACGATACACTCGTCGATCTGCGAATCCTCAATGCTTTGTAGCAAATTTTGCAGTTCACCTAGCTCGTTGTTGACTTCTATTCTGATCGCTTGAAAAGCTAACGTCGCCGCGCTAACGCTGCGCCCGTTTACGCCCTTTAGCCCGATTATTTGCGCGAGACGTTCGGCGCTTTTTATCTCGCCGCTTTGCCTGGCTTCTATGATTTTGGCGGCAAATTTGGCAGGACTAGGTAGCTCGCCGTAATTGGCAAAGATACGCTCCAGCTCTTTTGCGCTATAAAAATTTACAATGTCGTAAGCTGAAAATTTAGCCTGCGCATCCATCCGCATATCTAAATTTTCGCTCTTTAGTCCAAAGCCGCGCTCGTTTTTATCGAGCTGCAACGACGAAACGCCGATGTCGGCTAGGATACCGCGGATTTGAGATTGTTCTACTTTGCCCAAAATTTCTGAAAATTTGCTCTTAAAAATTTGCGCTCTTTGGCCAAATTTTTTAAGTCTTTCGGAGCTAAATTTGATTGCTTCTTCATCTTGATCGCAGGCTATCAAATTTACGTTTTGATTTTGCTCTAAAATCGCGCTAGAATGCCCGCCGTATCCGAGCGTACAATCGACAATCACGCCGCTTTTTATATCCTCAAAAGCTTGCAAAACTTCATTAAGTAGCACGGGAACGTGTGGGGAGTTCAAATTTAGCCTTTATTTTTTGTGTATAATAACAAAAAAAGTTTATAAAAGGTTAAAATGGACTTAAAATACTGCGCAAGCGAGATCAGCAACATCGCTCTTTCGATGTTTAGAAAAAACTTTTTCGGCGTCTTTCACGGCTCTATTTCAGCTAGAATTCAGCACGACTCTTTTTTGATAAATAAAAGAACGACGATTTTCGACAATCTTAAAGAAGAAGATCTCATAATGCTAAACTCAAAAAGGGATTATCGCTGGAACGATGCGAGCATAGACGCGGACATCCACCTAAATATATACAAAAATATAAACGAAGCCAAATATATCTGTTATGCCATGCCACCTTATCTAACAGCTTATACTTTGGGGCATTCTTTTATCCGTCCGAGGGATTATTTTGGTTATATCAAACACCACGAGATCCCGATCTATGATCCAAAACAGTTTGACGATTGGTATGAGCGCGCGGATACGGAAATTTATCGCTATATGTTAGAGAATAAAACTAACATAATGGTCATCAAAGGATACGGAGTATACGTGCATAGCAGGACCTCGTATCAGCTGGCAAAAGACGTCGCAATCCTTGAAAATACGTGCAAATTGCTAAGCGTAGCTCGCCTTTACGAATCTGAACAAAACTAACGTCTTTAAAAATGTTAATTTTTTTGAAATTTTATCGATAAAAAGCGCGTTTTTAAGGTGATATTTACGATATTTCAGTAAAATAATGCATAAAATTTTTATAAATTTGAAGGAATTAGATGATAACTTGGATGCAAAAGCATAGAAAATACCTCGTCGTAACGATCTGGGTAAGCACGATAGCATTCGTCGGAGCAGGCTTCGTCGGATGGGGAGCTTATGATCTAAACGCAAGCAGAGCTACCTCGGTGGCTAAGGTCGGTCACAGAAATATAAGCATCCAAGAATTTCAAAACAGATACGGTCAGCTTCATGCGTACTATAGCCAGCTTTTTGACGGACAGCTAAGCGATGAAAAGGCAAGCGAGCTAGGCATTGAAAATTTAGCTTTAGAGGCGTTAGTAAACGATGCTATGCTTTTAAATTTCGCAGATGACTTGGGGCTTGGCGTAAATGACGAAGATATAGTCAAATACATTATTGCAGACCAAAATTTCCACTCAAACGGCAAATTTGATAAAGAGCTTTACAAAAATACTTTAAAAAGAGCTAGAACTACCGAAAGCGAATACGAAGAAAGCCTAAAAAACGTAATACTTTTAGATAAGCTAAGACATGCTCTAAATTTACCCGCAAATGCTCAAGATATAGATATGCTAACGGCTAGCTTTTTGATGCAGGATAAAATCTCCATTAAGGTCGTAGAGGCTAACGCAGACGAAATAAAAATAGATGAAGATGCGCTAAAAAAACTCTGGGAAGAGCATAAGAACGAATATAAAACCATGACCGAATTTAAGCTTGATACCAAATTTATCCCAGCTATATCAAGCGATGCAAATACTAACGAGCTAACAGAATTTTACAACGAAAACAAAAACGAATATAAAGGTAGCGACGATAAGATAAAAGAATTTGAAGCTGTTAAAGATGAAGTACTAAAAGACTACAATCTCAAACAAACTAAAAAAGTCGCCCTTGAAGAGTATCTAAAAATCAAGAAAGACGAGAAGCAAGCAGATGTCTCGGTATCTACATTTGAAGATAATGCGAGCTTGCCGATGGATGAGCTAAAACTAGCAAAAAAGGGCGATACCCTAAAGCCGTTTGAATACGAAGACGGCTATATGATAGTGAAGGTAAAAGAGATCGTAGCGCCTAGAGTAATGAGTTTTGACGAGGCGAAAGAGCAAATTTTAGAACTTTACAAAGAGCAAAAAACGAAAGAAATCTTAGAAGCAAAAGCAAAAGAGTTGCTTGAAAAAGGATTTCAAGGTACCGATATAGGATTTGTTAGTAGAGATACCGTGAAGGCCGAAGGTGGGTTAAGCGAGGGTGAGTTTAATATCTTCGTCAATCGCCTTTTTGAAAAAGGCGGCAAAAAAGGCTATGTTGTACTCGGCGATAAAGCCGTAGTTTACGAGATAACGGAACAAAAACTAACAAATAGCGAAAAAGAGAAAGAGTATAAAGAGATAATAACGCAAAATGTAGGCTTCTTGAAAAATAACGAGCTCATTAGGGATTTAACAGCCATGTTGTCCAAGCGTTACCAAGTAACAAATTATTATACAAAAAAATAAGAAGGCATCTGTTTTGAGTACTAAAATTTTAGGTATTGACGTAGGCTCTGTTCAAATTTGCGCTGTTATAGGCCAGCACGATGAAACAGGACTTAAAATAATCGGAATAGGAACTGCAAAAACTCAGGGTATAAAAAAGGGCGTAATAACAAATATCGAGCTCGCATCAAAATCAATAAAAAGCGCTTTAATAGACGCTCAAAGAGTTGCGGGCACAAGATACGAAAAAGTAGTGGTTTCAATCTCGGGAGCCTATACAAAAAGCGTTGACAGTAACGGTGTGGTAAATGTTCCCACGTATGAAATAGGCATAAAAGAGATACAACGCTCGATGTCCGAGTCTGAGCGAAGGGCACAAATCCACAGCGACTACGAAAAACTACACATACTTCCTTATAATTTCAAAGTAGACGACCAGGAGCATATAGAGGATCCTTTGGGTATGAACGGTAGCAGGCTCGAGGTGCAAACGCATATCATAATGGCGCAAAAATCATCTCTTAGTAACCTAAGAAAAGCGTTAAATTTAGCAGGAGTCGAGCCTGATAATATCGTACTTTCCAGCTACGCTTCGGCTATCGCGACGCTAAATCAAGATGAAAAAGATTTGGGTGTAGCATTTATAGATATGGGCGGTGCAACTTGCAATATGATAATTCACTCTGGAAATTCGATAAGATATAACGAATTTTTAGGCATAGGTTCGTCAAATATAACCAATGATCTATCAGCAGCGCTTCATACGCCTATTTTAAAAGCAGAAGATATAAAATTAAATTACGGAATTTTGCTAAATAATGCCAACGAACTAGTTGAGATCCCGCCTATTAACGAAGATGGCAAGGTGCAGGAAGTATCTCTTGACGTTATTTCAAACGTCATATATGCAAGAGCCGAAGAGACACTAATGATACTTGCAAAAATGCTCGAAGATAGCGGATACAAAAACTCAATAGCCGCAGGCGTAGTTCTTACCGGCGGCATGACTAAGCTTGAAGGCATCAGAGAGCTTGCTATAGCAGTATTTGACAATATGCCGGTGCGAATAGCAAGACCGAAGGAAATGGAAGGGCTATATGAAATTTTAAGAGATCCGGCAAATTCTTGTGCGATCGGACTTTGTATGTACGGTGCAGGCTACTTTACACCTTATGAAATCGACTCTGAAAAGAAAATGCGATATAAAGACGAGATTGTAGTAAAAAATAAGATTTTAAAAGATATAGTCTACGACAATGGAGTAAAAATCGAAGATAAAAAAAATATCGAAGAAGTCGATAATAAAATCTTTAGAGGAAGCACTCTAGACGATAACTATATAGATGATTTAAGAATCGATGATGACAGAACTTTACAAGACGAACTAAATGAAGATTTAAACAAAAAAGAAAAAAAACCAAATATTTTTTCTGTGATTTGGAATAAAATAACACAACTATTTTAAAAGGAGATTGGATCAACTATGGGTAACTTTATGGTAGAAGAGAAAAAGCCTTCATACGGCGCAAAGATAAAAGTAGTAGGCGTAGGCGGTGGTGGTGGAAATATGATAAATCATATTATTAGAGAAAAAGGCGATGAAATGGATATCGATCTAATAGTCGCCAATACCGATGTAAAGGCACTTGATAGCTCTTTGGCCTTTACAAAACTTCAACTCGGCGAAAAGATTACAAAAGGTCTTGGTGCTGGTATGAATCCTGACGTAGGAACCAAAGCCGCTCAAGAAAGTTACGAAGAGATCAAATCTACACTTGAGTACTCAGATATCGTATTTATAGCATCAGGTTTAGGAGGCGGTACAGGTACCGGTGCAGCTCCGGTAGTAGCGCAGGCAGCTAAAGAGATCGGCGCTCTAACAATCTCAGTAGTTACTATGCCGTTTGAATTTGAAGGTAAAAAGCGCTATAACCTGGCTTTAAAAGGACTAAATGAACTAAAAAAAGAGTCTGATTCTATAGTGGTAATCCCAAACCAAAGACTAAAATCCCTTATAGACAAAAAAGCCGGTATAAAAGAAAGTTTTAAAATAGTTGATAACGTTTTAGCTCGAGCCGTCAGCGGTATGTGTACCATAGTTCTTGATTCGGGAAATAGCGACATAAACTCCGACTTTGCCGACGTCAAAAAAGTCATGGAACACCGCGGTATGGCGCTACTTGGCATAGGCGAATCAGAAGGTGAAGGCGCAGCCCAGGAAGCAATAAAAAATGCAATACAATCTCCACTACTAAGCGACATTACCATAAATGGTGCGGTCGGCGTTCTGGTACACTTCAAATATCACCCAGACTCTCCTTTCAGCGATATAGAGGAAGCTATGAACCTAGTGCAAAAAGCCGTAGACGATGAAGCCGATATCATATTCGGTACGACAAGCGACGAGAGTTTTGAAAATAACAAAATTCAAGTTACTATAATAGCCACCGGCTTTAGAGACAAAGAGGAAGAAAGGCCTACACCCGTAGCCTCTACGCCCGACGCTGCATTTAAAAAGTCAAGAAATCCGATTTTAGATGAAAGAATCAGCAGACTAAAGGTTAGCGGCGGATACAATAGCGAAGAAGCAACTAATATGCTAGAAACGCCATCGTATATCAGAAACCAAATGGATTAATGAATAAGGATTGGTCTTCCAATCCTTTAAAAATTTAAAACACAATAATTAGGTGGTAAGTTAAATTTTATATTATTCTAAATTTGGCTAAAAATTAAGTTGCAAGTAATAAATTGATTTTTTAACAAATTATACTATATTTCTTTAGTCACAATATATTCAGGATATTCTTATTTTACAATAAAATTATTACACTAAAAATAATTTCAAAAACATAGTTTTTAGATTTTACACTACCCCAAAAACACTATAATATAACGCCAAAAGCAAACCCAACCTAGCGAGTGCGATCTATCGCGTATGCCAAACGTGCCCGGCAGCCTCGCTTAGGTATCGCCGCAAACGGATGAGTGCGATGCATCACTATCTAACATAAATTTAAATAAAGCATGCAATGCGGCAAGCGTCGTTAAATTTGACGTAGACGAATCCGACTCCAATAAATCACAAAAAACCCCGAACG
>NZ_CALHVM010000055.1 GCF_938039205.1 uncultured Campylobacter sp. | reverse complement strand
AAGGCGTTCAAGATATTTCTTTAAAAGCCGAAGGATTAAAGAATTTAAGCGTAGCTAACGGCGAATATATAATGACTACCAGAAACGTAAGCCTAACCTCTACTACCGATAAAGAGGACTCTACGGTAGCGTACGGAGAGATAGGGGATAGAGATAACGATAAAAAGGTAAACAACGTAACCCTAAGTGCCGTAGGACAAAAGACGTTAACCGTAGGAAATATAACCGCAGCGGGAGATGTAAGTCTGACTAGTAAATTTACGCAGGAGGGGTCGAGTGTTGGTTATGGGCTAGCAATATCGGGAGGTTCTGTATTAGGCTCAATACTGGCTAAAAATTTAACACTAAATCATAGTGCAAATGCAGACATCTTAGACGGTATTGTCAAACTAAACGGACATCTAAATTTAACAGGAAATTTGACCGTTAATGCAAGCGGATATAAAGAGTTAAAAATGGGTACCGAAGATGACGGTGTATACTCGCCTCCTTATCATTTTCCATATGATTGGGAAAAGATAACTGTAGCTGGAAATGCCGTAATAAGCACCGTCGCGACTACAGCAGGGGCTATAGCTCAAGTTGGATCAATGAGACTTGGGCCGGGCACGTCTCATTACGCCTTTCAAGCAAAGACTATTACCATCAACGCCTCAGCAGCCGAGGGCATAAGAGACTCTGCGATAAAGTATAGCAATATGCATGCAACGGGAGGGGATATAAACATAACAGCAACCAACCAAAAATCGGTAGAAATGGCAGTCGTATGGTCGCGCGGTACCGCACAGGCGGATAGGGGTAGCGTAATTATGAATATGAACACTAACATAGATAACAGTTCAGTTACTATAAGAGATCGTATGGTATCGACCAAAGATATAAACCTAAAATTTCATGGACAGGAAACCTTGGATACTCGAAGTATTTTATCGCGGGATGGAAATATAAATATCGATATTAAGGGCAATGGAATAGATGCAACAGCAAAACTTGGTATTATCGAAGTTGGAAGCGCAAATCAATCAAAACAAGATATTGTTATTCGTGCAAGTGATTTGAAATCACTGCAAACAAGCAACATAGGTAACCACTATGGCAATGTGACAATAGATACTGGGGCGCATAATTATATGCAAACCGTCCAATTTGGTTCTATAACCGGTAGAAAGGTAACGCTAGAGCTATCAAACGTAACCCAACCTACAAATACAATATATGTAGGATTTGATACTGATTTGACAATAAATGCTTACGGTGCTAACTTTGCCAATAATGCTAGAATGGTAGGCAATCTAATCACTAATCCAAGTAAGTATTTTACGGCAAATATAACAAACGTAAAAGGAGAGCTAACAGGTGCTGCTACTACCGAACATATGGTACTAAAAGGAACCATAACAAATCCCGACAGTATCACTGCAAATGGCGGGAACTCAAACCTACTCGTAAATCTTACATACCTAAATAATATAAAAATCGTAGATCTAAGCGGATATAATAATCCTAGCGGTATAAATGAATTTAGAACATCCACAAACAATATAAAGCTAACAACCATCAAAGGTTCCACAACCAAAGACGACATAACCGTAAACTCGGCAAACCTAAAACTAGTCGATAGCGGCAAAGGCGACGATAAAGTAACCTTTACGATAACCCAAACCAAAGACGTAACCGTCAACCTAGGCGAAGGAAACGATACTGTCACTACTGCGGCATTAACCGCTAATAAAAAATTCCAAATCAGCGGCGGAGCGGGTAACGATACGTTTAACCTAGGAGCTTCTACGACAGACGCTAGCGCTAGCAAATACGTAACCATAACCGACGCAAATAGAGGCGATAAGATAAGCTTAGGTAGTGCTGGTGCGGCTACGTTACAAAAAATAACTCTAAACGTAGACGGCAGAGCCGATCTAAAAACGGCTATAAACGATGCGCTAGGTAGTCTAAGCTCTACTGCGGCAAATACTATCTATGCGGTATACTACGGTAACGATACGTATCTAGTAAGAGACGCTAACGGCGATAAGGCGTTAGACGCTAATGATAACTTAGTTAAACTAGCAGGTATCTCAAATTTTGACTTGTTAAACGCTAACTCGGTAACCGAGGGCGGAGTAAACTATATCCAGATAACTAACGCGTAGTCTTAAGTGGAGCGGAGTTTTTCCGCTCCCTACGCCATACGACTAACGACTATCAACTCTATAGCCAAATTTACGCAAACATATCTAAATGTAACTCTTTTTAGTAAATTTAAGCCTACCTACTAACCGAGCAATAATCTTTCGCGGTTAGTCTCTTAACGAGCATACAAATCAGTAAAACTAATTTTTACTCCACGAGGCCATAAGGGCACTTTTTCCACAAACCAAACCATACGCAAAGCGATTTCCGATTTTAAAAAAAGCAAATTTAGATCGTGAGTACTGGGCTCCTAAAACTCGATTATTTATAAATTTAAGTGCATAAAAAATGTCGCCAAACAGTAAAATTTGAAGTTAAATTTGTAGATTTCGCCGAAACGCCGCTACCGCAAACGCCTCGGCAAGAGAGTCAAATTCGACCGCCCGAAGCGATCAAATTTAAGATAAAATTTACAGGATAAAACCGCTGCCGATAACCAGCTCGCCTCTGTAAAATACCGCCAGCTGCCCGCTAGCCACGCCAAATGCGCTCTGCTTTAGCTCGATCTCGGCGGTGCCACCCTCTAGGACTTTTACGTGCGCATTTAGCCCGATGCTGCGGTAGCGCACCTTCACGTCGCAGTCAAACTCGCTCTCATCCACAAACAAATTTAGGCTATTTACCGCGATTTTGCCGCGCTCAAGCTCCTCTTTTGGCCCGACGACGATGCGGTTATTTTGAGCGTCGATAGAGAGCACGAAATGCGGCTCGTGCGCCCCAAACACCTCAAATCCGCGCCTCTTGCCGATCGTGTAGCGCATATAGCCGTTGTGTCGCCCGATCACGCGTCCAGAGCTATCGACCACGTCGCCGGGCAGGTCGGTCTCGTAGTGCTTGTTTAGCACCTCGATATAGGTGTCCTCGACGAAGCAAATCTCGCTGCTCTCGGCCTGCTCGCCGTACTCGCGAAAGCTCGGCAAAGATTTGGCCAGCTCTTTTATATCTTTTTTAAATTTGTCCCCGAGCGGGAAAATCATATCGGTGATTATCTCTTTTGGCACCTGAGCGACGAAGTAGCTCTGGTCTTTGCTGGGATCAGCGGCGACCCTGATCATGCCGTCTTGCACGCGGATGTAGTGGCCCGTGGCGAGCTTTTCGCAGCCGATACTTTTGGCAAATTTTAGTAGTTCGCCAAATTTTATAAAGTGGTTACAAAGCGCGCATGGATTTGGCGTCTTGCCTTCTTTATAGGAGCTAACAAACGGCGTATAGACGTATCTGTCAAACTGTTCTTGCAAATCAAGCACGTGATAAGTGATACCCAGATACCCGCACGCACGGGCGACTTTATCGATATTTTTTTCATGATATCCGGGCTTTTTGTGTAGTTTCATATAGCAGCCCACTACCTCGTGACCCGCTTCTAGCAGCATTTTGGCGCTCATGGTGGAGTCGACGCCGCCGCTCATGGCCATTAGTATTTTCATTTTTCTTCCTATTGTGAGGGCTTGTCTTTTTAGCGCTTTTTACGGAGTTTGTAAATTTTCGGCTTGATGAACTATATGTTCTATCTACGCCGAAAATTTACCGCACAGCCGCAAAAATCATCTAAAAATACCGCACCCTAAAGTTTTGTATTTTAAATTCAGCTTTAAAATTTACAAATCTCGCCCTAGCCCCACAATAAGGCAAATTCGTATAAATTCGGTGCGATTATATAAAAATTAGCTTAATGCGCTATAAATTTGCGAGCCAAGGATAGCGAGCTAAGCCGGCATTTAGCTTTCGCGCCTTGCTCGGCTCTGAATTTTACCCGCCAAGACGGCAATGCAGGATTTGCAAACGGCGATGACGCGGTTAAATTTACCGAATTTGACGCAAAAGGCAAGCATATCGGCAAATCCGCTTAAAAACACAAACCAAACCGCGCAAACAAATTTGCAAAAATCAAAATTTAACGCCGAACGCCAGATATAAGCACCCAGCAAATTTGCAGAACAAATTTAAATAGCCGTCAAAGCCTGCTTACGGCTATGGCTTGAGTTTCACCGTCTTTTAGATTTCTATCTTTATTTTGTACGCCGTCAAATTTGACGGCAAAATAGCCGCAAATAGCGATAAAAACGAGGCAAATCAGCGCAAAAGCGATCCTATCTCGCATCCTATCAAACATCGCCAAATCCTCAAAATTCGTAAAATTTTAGCACGCTAATTTAGTTTAATATCCCCAAAATCTCGTTCCGCACAGTATCTAGATCATCGCTGATCGTATAAAGCGAAAGATCCTCCTCGCTGACGGCTTTTTCGCGTATCAGCGTGGTTTTGATGAAATCATCGAGCTTGCTCCAAAACTCGCTGCCGATGAGGAAAATTTTAGCTTTTTTGGCGCCGATTTGCGCGAGCACTAGGATCTCAAACAGCTCATCAAGCGTCCCAAAGCCGCCCGGAAACACCAAAAACGCGCTCGAGCGCTCGATAAGGGCAAATTTGCGAGCGGATAAATTTGAAAAAACGAAGTTGCTAGTGGCGTATTTATTCGTCACTTGCTCAAACGGAAGCACGATATTTAGGCCTATCGACGGACTTTTGCCGCTCTCGTACGCTCCCTTGTTCGCGGCCTCCATCACGCCAGGCCCGCCGCCGCTAACGACGGCAAAACCGCCGTCGGCAAGCTGCTTTGCGAGACTAAAGGCCATTTTACAGTATTTACTATTTTCGTCAAATCTGGCCGAACCGAAAAACGTAACGCTAGGATTTTTATAAGTCGCAAAATCCCTAAATTTGACCAGATCGTTTAAAATTTCATCCATTATTTCTCTTTTTCTTAGTTTAAATTTACGTGCTAGAGCTGCAAATAGCGGCTAAATTTACCACACGAATCTAAAAGCAATGATAGCCAAAACGGATTTAAAAACAAATGACGCATAATTAAATTTGAGATTAATTTTAGGTAGATTTCAAATTTGCAAAGCTATCAAAGCAGCTTAATTTTGCTCAAATTTGCTGGCAATTTTAGCGCTAAACGGCGCAAACTCGTAAAGCAAACCCATTTTAAAATCACAAAACCGCCGCCTTAACCTTTAGCGCAAATTTATGCAGTGGTTTCTAAAAATGCGGCGGCTTGCAAATTTAGGCCTCCAAATTTGCTCGCGATTTCGTGCTAAATTTGGCCGAATACGACTTGGTTTTAAAAAAGCGCCCCAAGGCGAAATTCGTCCGATTTTAGCCCTTAACGTAGCTGCTCAAGGCGCTCTTTTTTCGTACCGATCTGAGTGATCTGGATGCCGAAGTTTCCGTCTACAATGACGACCTCGCCTAGGGCTACGACCTTATCGCTGATCAAAATCTCAAGCGGGTCGTTTGCGAGCTGATTTAGCTCGATGACCGAACCTATGTCCATCGTGAGCACGTCTTTTAGTAGCATTCTTTTTGAGCCGATACGTACGTGAAGCGGCAGGCGCACATCCATTATGAGCCCGATATTTCGCATTTCCTCGATGCTTAAATCGCCTTTTGCGGGGGTTGCTTGCTGGGCGGGCTCTTTGTGATCTTTATTTAAAAATTTCACCAATGCAAAATCAAGCACTACGGCGATTTGCTCGCTGACGTCTCCGATTTTAACGGAATAGACGTATATTTTTTCAAACGCGTTCAAATCAAAATTTGCGCTCTCGTCGAGGAAATTTACTTTCGCGACCTCGAAATTTAGCTTCGGCATACCTTTTTGCGCGCCAAGGCTCGTAGAAAACGCGCCCATGATATTTGAAAACACCTCTTTAGCGGCATCCAGCTCGTCCTCGCTTAGATTTTCGTTGCGCGAGATCTCTTCTTCTCCGAGCATCCATTCGCCGATCGCGCTCATCAGTACCGGCGTGGCTACTAGTATCATCTTTGCCGTCGTATCGCCGCTAACGGCTATGTTTGCAACGGCTAGAGGCGGCTTTATGCCTTCTTGCTTAGGAGCGTCGTATTCGTTTCTCTCGCCTATTTCAGGCGTCCTACCCGTTAGCCCTTCGACCGTAGCCCTTACCTCGTTTACGAAAATTTTAAAAAAATCATTCATTGTTTTCATCCTCGCCTAATATGTCATCGTCTTCGTACTCATCCTCGTGCTCTGTGCTCATGAGTTTTGCTCTGCGCTCTTCTTCGTACTGCTCGAGGATGTTTTTGATCTCGTCTTTGTCGCTTCTGATTAGCTCTTCTATACGGATAGATTTTCTAAATCTATGCAGCCCGACCTCAGCCAAAAACACCTCTTTTTTATCGATCGTTACGATAGCTTTGTCGTTTGCCGAGCGGTCAAGGCGCAGTATGTCGCCTTCTTTTAAATTTAAAAACTCGTTTACGCTAACGATACTTTTACCTAGTATCGCCTCATATAGCACCTCGGCGCGCCCGATCAGCGTTTTTAGCTCTTTGTTTCGGCTCTTTTTCGCGCTCGTTTCGCCTAGCATTATATCGCGGTTAGCTAGGCGGCTTAAGATCGGCTCTAGGTAGATGACCGGATAGCAGATATTTATCATGCCGCTTGAGTTGCCTACAATGATCTCCATGACGACCATTATCACGATCTCGTTTTGGCTTACGATTTGCACGACGTTTGGGCTACTTTCTTTAGCCTCGACGTTTGGGTACATATCGGTGATCATCGACCAGCTCTCTTTTAGGCGCTGCATCATCATCCTTAGGATCGCATCGAGCAAATTTACCTCGATATCGGTTAGCTCCCTGCTGGTCTCAAAGCCCTCACCGTTACCGCCTAGCAAGCGATCTATCATCGGAAACGCGATGCTTGGGTTTATCTCCAAAACGCAGTTGCCGTCAAGCGGCTTGATCGAAAAGACGTTAAAGCTAGTAGGGCTCGGCAAACTCATCAAAAACTCGCCGTACGTCATCTGATCGACGCTATGCAGGCGGATCTCCACGATACTTCTCATAACGCTTGAAATTTGAGAAGCCAAATTTCTCGCAAGCTTGTCGTGTATGCCCTTTATCGCGCGCAGTTGTTCCTTGCTGACGCGGTTTGGGCGTTTAAAATCGTAAATTATTACCTGCTGCTGTTCTTCTTTTTTTGATTTTTCGCCGATAGATTCGCTAGCATCGTCGTCGTCCACGACTTCTAGTAGCGCGTCTATCTCTTCTTGACTTAAAATGTCCGCCATTATTTACCCTCAAGCTTTTTTCTTATTTTTTCCATCAAACGCTTATGTATCTGCGAGATCCTACTCTCGGTAATCTGCAAAATTTCGCTGATCTCCTTTAAACTCAGCTCTTCGTAATAATAAAGCTGTACGATGAGCTGATCGCGCTCCTCAAATTCGTTTAAAATTTGAGTTATCTTTTCTATCAAATCCTCTTTTTCGACCCGTTCTAGCGTATTCTCCTCGCTCATTAGCTCCATTTGATCGTCGATGTTTAGGACGGCGACGACCGCACTAACGTTCCTTGCTTCGCTTACCTTTTCTACTTCGATACCGAGTTTACTTGCGATATATACATCGTCCGGTTCGCACTCGAATTTATTAAAATACTCATTTACTAAAGCCTCGATAGACTTTACCAAAGTACGGTCCGAGCGGCTAACCACGTCAAGCCCGCGCAAAAAATCAAGCATCGCGCCGTAAACTCGCTTTTGCGCGTAGCCCCAAAAGGAGTCGTTTTGCTCTTTGTCGTATTTTCTGGAGAGCTTTACCATCTCCTCCAGCCCAGCGCCGATCAGGTCGCTAACGTCGATATGAGCGGGCAAACGCTCCTTTAGCCTAAAAGCCATCGCGCGAAGAGCTGGCGTGTAGGCTAGCACGACCTCGTCTTGTTCTTTTTTTAAATTTGAGGCATAAGGATTATGCGGCTTTTGCATTTCTTTCGCCATTTTTGCCTAGCGCTTGTTTTATTAGGATATTTTCGCTAGCTAGCTTACTTAATATATTATCTATACGCTTTTCTCTAAGAGCTAGTTCGCCGATAAGATAATCAGCTGTTTGCTCGTATTGCTCTTTATCAAATCTCTTTTTAAGAGATAATCTTACGTCGATATAGTTCATTATGATAACGTGAATCACGAGATAAAAGAAAAACGTAATCACGAAAGTATAAAACAACATCTGTATCGGGTCGCTTAACTTTAACGCCGAAAAAACGACTCCCGTAAAAAATCCGCAAACAGTAAAAAATGCTATAAAATTTTCCGCTTTCAAAACTAAATCCTAAATTTAAAATTGCTCAATCATGCGCTTAAAAAAGGCGCTAAAGCTATTGACTTGACCATCTTTAAGCACTTTTTGTTCCAATCTCGAAATAAGCCTTTGAGCTATCTGATTTAACTCCAAGCTCGGCAGACAAAATTCGCTATCGTCGGTAAAAAGCGTACGCTGTTTTATGCTCTTTGAGACGCTTTTATCCTCGCTAATAGCCCCTAAAAACTCCAAATTTAGCGGATTTTCGATATTTGCTTTGGCTACCTTTTGTATATGCTCAAATATCCTCATTGCCTCTTTTTCGTTTTTCACCATGTTAAAAACCATCAAAAGATTGTCTTTATCTTTTGAAGTGATTTTTATAACGGCATAGGCATCCGTTATCGCTGCAGGATCGGGCATAGTAACCACCACGACCTCGTCTGCAGCCTCTAAAAATAGCCGAGTGTTGCCGCCAATACCGGCGCCCGTGTCGATGATGATAAAATCAAGCCCGTCAAGGTTCGCCGACTCGGCAAAAAACTGCTCGCACAAAAATTGATTGTTAAATTTTAATATCTCCTCGCCGCTTTCACCGGGAATCAGCGTCAAATTCGGCTTTATTTCGATCAAAATATCTTTTAAGGAACATTCGCCTTTTAGCACGTGAAGCAAATTTTTATTAACGCGCACGTTTAAGATGACATCTAAATTCGCTAGCCCGATATCCGCATCAAAAAGAGCAACTCTATACCCGCTTTTGGCCAAGACGTTAGCCAAATTTGCGCTTATGGTGCTTTTACCTACTCCGCCCTTGCCGCTAGTTACAGCGATAAAATACGTAGTTTTTGCCTTGGCTTGGGCGGCCACTATGCCTTTTAGTTTCTCGGCCTGATTACTCATTATGTTCCTTGCTAAATCCCTCTAATACGCAGCTTACTAAAAATTCGCTCTTTGCTACCAAGATATCGTCCGGCACCTCCTGGCCGACGGAGAAAAAACTAACCGGTTTATTCGTCTCGTAAACTAGCGAAAATACATTGCCGAAAATCTTCGTCTCGTCAAATTTGGTGATAATCAGGGTATCAATGTCAAGAAAGCTAAAACCGTTGTAAATTTCAAGCATATCTTCGATCTTTGCCCCGGCCGATAGCACCAGATGCACGTCTATATGCGTATCCGTACTTTTTATAAACTTTTCTAGCCTTGATAGCTTTTCTTTATCGTACTGTGAGCTGCCCGTGGTGTCTATAAGGATAACCTCGCAGTGATTTAGCTGCTTTAGTGCGTTTTTAAAATCATCAACTTCGATAACGTCAAGGATCGGTAGCTTCATCATCTTTGCGTATTGAAACAGCTGCTCGACCGCCCCGATACGGTAGGTATCAAGCGTGATGATGCCCGTTTTTGCACGCTTACCGTCTCCATACGCAAATCTTGCAGCAAGTTTAGCTAGAGTCGTGGTTTTACCAACTCCGGTCGGCCCAACCAGCATCATTATCTTTTGTTTTCTATCGTCCTCTTCGCTCCTGCACGGCAGCATCTTTCTAAGCAGCGAGCTAAAATATCTCCTAACCGCAGTCGGATTAGCCTTCATCTGAGGCGACATATTTTCCACGGTTATTTTCATTATCTGCTCTAGGTGTTCCTCTTTCATGCCGCTATTTTTGGCATCTTTGTAGATGCTGGCAAACTCGGGCGGTATGCTTAGGTTGTTTCTAGCACCCGCTCTCTCCTCCCAGAACATATCGGCTATCATATTTACTTTTTCGCTTAGCATACTCACTTGCCTTGCGACGTCGTCTATCTTTTTATCGTAGTTTTGATCTTGGCGACTAGGCATAGTTTCGATATTTGCTATTTGGCTTATCTCTTTTGCGGCTTTTGAGATGTTTAGGAGTATGTCCTCGCCGCTATTTTGAACGGTTTTGTAGTTTTGATTTTGCGAGGCTGAGCTCGTGGAGTTTTGGCTAAAATTTGCCGCAGCTAAAGCGCTTTGAGCTTCGACTTCAAAAAGCTCGCGCTCGTCTAAAATAATCTTTTGCGGCCTTTCCTCTTTTGCTGCCTGAGCGCGCAAAAACTCCTCGTAGCCCTTTAAATTTTGCTTTTGAGGCTGATTTTTTTTCTGCTCGCTCGCGTCCTCTTCGACGCTAACTAAAATTTCATAAAGCGGCTTTTTGTTTATCGTCTTTGGCTGAATTTGCTTCGTCGTTACCAAGATCGCCCTCTCGCCGCACTGAGCCTGCGCCTTTTTTAGCGCTTCCATACTGCTCTCGCCGGTAAACGTATAAAACTTCGTCGCCAAATCTTCTCCTTCGTTTCTCGCTAAATTTAGCCGCCTTTAGCCCAAATCGTCGCGGCAAAGGCTATGCATTTTCCGTTCCCGCCTCAAATTTAGGCTTTGCGGCCGCTAAATCTTAAAATCTCACTCCGCTTTTGCTAACGCGCTTCATCGTCCCAAGCGGCAAAATCACGCTAGCCCTGCTTTGCGCGCCGGGATGCGGTAGCGCCAGCCGCGCATCGTTTCTGTTTCGTCCGCTAAAATACAAAATGTCTATATCAAGCGTTCTGGGCGCGTTTTTAAAGCTTCTCACGCGTCCAAAACGCCTTTCTAAATTTGCCGTTATTTTTAAAATTTGCCTCGCGGCAAGGCTCGTTTGCACAAGCATTACGGCATTTGTAAAATCCGCCTGCTCTTTAAAACCAAATGCTTCGTTTATAAGGAGCGCCGAGTTTTCCACGACGTGAAACCTACTATCTCGGCTGAGTTTAAAATGCAGCCCATTAAAGCGCTTTTTCACGTCGCCGATATTACCGCCCAGCCCCAAAATAACGCTATTTTTAAAGCCCGGTCTAAAATCAAAAACCTTCGGGAAAAAGAGGCATTTGCTAAACCGTCTCGCCCCCGCTACCCTCATAAAATTTCGGCTCCGTTTTCGCGCACGACCACGACGTCCTCGATGCGCACGCCAAACTCGCCGGGCAGGTAGATCCCGGGCTCCACGCTAAAGACCATGCCTTCTTTTAGCACGGTATCTCCGCGCTTTGAGATAAACGGAAGCTCGTGGATATCGACTCCTACGCCGTGTCCGGTGCTGTGAAAAAACGCCTCGCCGAGGCTCTGAGCGGCGATAAAATCCCTAGCCGCCGCGTCGATCTCGCGCGCCTTTTTGCCGGGCACAACCGCCGCGATAGCAAGAGCCTGCGCCTCTTTTACGATTTCGTAAATTTCTTGCCGTTTGGCGTTTTTAAAATTTTGCTCTTTGCCGAAGTTAAAATTTTCGTCAAAGCACGCCGTGCGCGTCCTATCCGAGCAGTAGCGGTTAAATTTAACCCCCGCGTCCAGCAGGAGCAAATCGCCCTGCCGTAGCCGCTTTTTGCTTGGCAGAGCGTGCGCCTTTGCGGCGTTTTCGTTGATCGCGACGATAGGCGAAAAGCTAAGCGCGAGCTCGCCCTTTTTCTTAAAGATGAGCTCGGCGTTAAAAAACAGCTCCTCTTCGCTCATCCCTTCGCCGCTAGAGCGCACGAACGCGGCAAATTCGTCAAATCTTTCCGCGCCTAGCTGCGCCGCGCGTTTTAAAATTTTTATCTCGTCTTCTGATTTTACTATGCGCGAAATTTGTGAAAAATTCACCCGCGCCTTAAATCTTATCCCAAGCCCCTTGCTAAGCGCCCCCCACTCGCCCGCGCTAAAATCGTACGGGTTATAGCTAAGCTCAGCAACGCCCGCCTTTCGCAAAAATAGCCGCGCGTCTTTTATCAAATTTCGCTCGACCTCGATAACCTCGGTATCTTTGCAAAGCTCGCGCGCCTCGATGCTATAACGCGCATCGGTGAGGAAAAATTTGCGCCCCGCGAGGCTCAAAAATATCGCGTTGTCGCAGCTGTATCCGCACTCACAAAATACGGCGTTTTCGTCCTTTAGGATAAAATTTTTCAAATCTTGCCTCGTTTTACTCCGCTTTTTCGCCCGCTCTTGCGGCTTTCATAGCTTTTATCTGCTCGAAAATTTGCAGCATCGCAATCATAGCTAGGTGGTAGCCCACGGGTCCAAAGCCCACGATCTGTCCCGCAGTTACCGGCGCTATGAGGCTTTTTTGGCGGAATTCTTCGCGGCGATGGATGTTGCTGATATGCACCTCGATGACCGGAAGCCCGACGGCTGCGATAGCGTCGCGGATCGCGATAGATGTGTGCGTGTAGGCAGCTGGGTTTATGATGATGCCGTCAAATTCGCCAAAGCACTCTTGGATCTTATCCACTAGCTCGCCCTCGAAATTGCTCTGAAAAAACTCAATCTCGATGCCGTTTTGCTCGGCAAAAAGCTTCATCTGTGCGTGGATATCCTCCATCTTCATCGAGCCGTAGATATCAGGCTCGCGCGTGCCCAGCATGTTGATATTCGGGCCTTGGATGACCATTAGTTTAGATTTTGTTTCCATTTTTAGCCTTTTAAAAGATTTAAATTTAGCCTTGATTATACATTTTTTAAGCTAAATTTTCGCTACAATCACGAAAAATAGGAGCTTAAAAATGATCATAGTTAAACCAAAATTTACAATGCTATGCGACGAAAATTTTACCGTTTTAGAGGATGCGGCGGTCGCTTTTGATGAGCGTATCGAGGCGGTTGGGGAGGCCGAGGAACTACGCAAAAGATACGAGGGCGCGCAGTTTTTCGAGTATCCTGACGCCGTTTTGGCGCCGGCATTCATCAACCCGCACGTGCACCTGGAATTCAGCGCGAACAAAACCAGCCTCGTTTACGGCGATTTTTTAGAGTGGCTAAGCTCGGTTATCGCCTCTCGCGGCGCGCTCTCGCAGGCAGCAAACGACGCCGTCATCGCCTCCGCGATAAAAACCATGCAGCGTAGCGGCGTGGCGAGCTTTGGAGCGGTTTCTAGCTTTGGCGGGGATTTGGATGCATGCGCGAACTGCGGTGGCAGGGTCGTGTTTTTTAACGAAATTTTGGGCACGAACGAAGCCGCGTTAGAGCAAAATTTGGCAAATTTTACCGCCCGATTTGACGCGTCGCAAAAGCGCAAAAGTCCGCTTTTTACGCCTGCGGTTTCGGTGCATTCGCCCTACTCCACGCACCCTGATTTAGCTGCTACAGCGCTAAATTTAGCCCGCGAGCGGGACCTGGTCGTCTCGACGCATTTTATGGAGAGCGAACACGAAAAAAGCTGGCTAGAGGGCGGCACGGGCGGCTTTAAAGAGTGGCTGGGCAAATTTAACCCCGCTGCGCACCCGCTTTATACGCCAAGCTCGTTTGTAGCGATGTTTGCGGGCATTCGCACGCTCTTTACGCACTGCGTTTGGGCCGATGATTTTTCGGGCTTTGACCGTGAGCTTCACAGCCTCACGCACTGCGCGGTCTCAAACAGGCTGCTTAGCAAGCACATGCTAAATTTACGCGCCGCGCTAAATGCCGGAGTGAGCATAAATATCGGCACGGACGGCCTTAGCTCAAATATGAGCCTAAATTTCCTTGATGAGCTGCGGGCAAATTTACTCATTCATGCAGATTTTGATCCGCTAGAGCTAGCTAAAATCTTGCTTCTAGCATCGACAAAAAACGCCGCAAAGGCGCTAAATTTAGACGCAGGCGAGATAAAAGAGGGCAAGCTGGCCGACCTCGCGCTCTACGACGGTTTTGCAGACGCCGACGCGGCGCAGCTACCGCTAATGCTCATCTTGCACGCGGGGGGCTGCGAGCGGCTATTGATAGGCGGCGCGGAGGTAAATTTAAACGATTGAGCCGAATTTGCGATTTAGACTTTGGCGCAACAAATGCCAAATTTAAGCTCAAATTTGAAGCAGTTTTCCCAAATCCAGCCCGCTAGCTAAATTTATAAATTTAAATGGTAAAATGCGCCCGAATTTCACGAAAACGATAAATTTAAAGGAAAAAAATGGGATTTTTGAGATTTATTTTTGCACCGATTGGGGCGATTTTTAGGTTCATAAACACGTATTTTAAGACGATGCTGTTTTTGCTCATCGTGTTTTTGATATTTTTTAGCGGCGAGCGTGAGAGCATAAATTCGCCCAACCTAACCCAGATCAACCTCTCAGGCGCGATCATGGACGCAAACGAGGCGCTAGAAAAGATCGAGGCCGCGCGCAAGGACGCCAACATCAAGGGCGTACTGCTCTACATCGATAGCCCGGGCGGCGCGCTCGCGCCTAGCGTCGAGCTGCACCTCGCGGTCAAAAATCTGCGCGCCAAAAAGCCCGTAGTCGCGTATGCGGGCGGGTCGATGACGAGCGGGAGCTACTATGCGGGCGCGGGCGCGGACAGGATTTTGGCAAATCCGGGCGCATTTATCGGCTCGATCGGCGTGATAATGCAAGGTGCCGACGCTAGCGAGCTAGCGGCTAAAATCGGCGTCTCGCAGCAAGTCGTAAAAGCGGGCGAGTATAAAGAGGCTGGGACGTTTCTGCGCCCGTGGAGCAAAATCGAGCGCGAGCAGCTGCAAGAGCTCGTAAACGCCAGCTACGAGATGTTCGTAAGCGACGTGGCAGCCGATAGAAATCTAGACGCCAACAAAAGCAAAGAGTGGGCCAACGCGCGGGTATTTTTGGCTCGAGACGCGGCAAAGCTCGGGCTCATCGACGAGGTTAGCGATTATTATTCTGCGCGCGCCGAGCTAGAAAAGCTAAGCGGCGTGGCCGAGCCCGTCTGGGAAAAGCCGTCCGTCTACCAAAAAGCAATGCAAAAATTTATAAATCAAAGCGCAAACTCGCTAATCTCGGCATTTTTTGAAGCTAAGGCGAGGTAAATTTAAAAACGGCTAGATTTTATAGTCTTAAAATCTAGCCTTTCACGACCGCAAAAACCCGGCTCTCGCAGGTACAAAGGAAAAGGCTTTTAAAACGAAACGTCAATTCGGAAATTTAGTCCGTATTTTTACCTCGCAAGGCAAGATTTATGCTAAATTTTGATACTAAATTTGTAGCGGTGAAAGAGTCGCTAATGTATTGATTTTGTCGCTACAAATTTGCTCAAATTTAGAGCAACTACAAAAACTCGTCAAAAACCAGAAATTAAGCGTGACGACAAAATCAACTTCAAGCAATTCTCAAGCAAATTTGCAAAAGAGAGTCAAAAATCTCGGCCGCAACCAGTGCAAGCTAAAACGCCGTTGCCGCAGTCAAATTTAAACCTCCTCAAGCCCCATCAAAAGCCTGATAGCAAGATTTGCCTCGTGATTTGCGCAGATCGCCACGCGCGCGGCCATGAGCCCCTGCCCTACGCCTGCGGCGTTTTGCAGATCGCCGCACAGATATACGTTTCGCGCAAATTTGACCGTTTTTATGAGATTTGAGCTAAAGTAGCCCGCCATACCGGACGCGCCGACGATCTTTTTATCTCGCAGGCTCGCGCCCGCCTCATTTACCATCATCGCCTTGCCCGCGACGTTGTCAAAGGCCTCGCAGATGATGCTGCACTGCGCGAAAATCTCGGCGACGTTGGCAGCAGTTAGCGTCACGTCGTGCGTCACGACCTCGACAAATGGATTTACCTCGGCGATGAGCTCTTTTAGGGCGTCCGTCTTTTTCATACCGATGTGGCGGACGAAGTACTGCTGGCGGTTTAGGTTGCTAGGCTCCACGACGTCAAAGTCGGCCAGCACGAGCTTGGCGACTCCCGTGCGCGCTAGGCTTAGCGCGATATTTGAGCCAAGACCGCCCAGCCCCGCCACGCCCACGCAGCCGCTAGCTAGCGCCGCGTTTAGCTCGGGGCTGTTTCTGGAGGCGATCATGGCCTTTAGCACTTCGCGTCCGGGCATCACGCCGCGCCTGATAAATACGACGTTTGAGCCCTCTTTTAGCTCTAAATTTTCCTTCGTCGCAAAGCCGTCTAGGATAAAGATATCAGGCTCGCTAGCGTTAAATTTGGCTAGAAATTTATACATTTCGCTGTTTTTGTCGCCCAAAGCCTCGTTTTTTAGCTCCTCCATCGTGTTTGCCGCGACCTTAA
This sequence comes from uncultured Campylobacter sp., assembly GCF_938039205.1. Classification (GTDB taxonomy): domain Bacteria; phylum Campylobacterota; class Campylobacteria; order Campylobacterales; family Campylobacteraceae; genus Campylobacter_A. Next base: position 45,772 of record NZ_CALHVM010000055.1, on the reverse strand, counting down.
ATTTCGCTCCGTTTAGCGTTATCTCTTTCATTTTTCTCCTTTAAATTTACAAAATCATAGCGCAAATTTATAAAATGCTTCGTTAAAGAGGCGTCGTAAACTACGTTCTTCAGGAAAATTCGATGGCTTTAGAGCTTGCTTGACGTGCAAAGGCTTCAAATTTTGCCAAAACCTCACCCGGCACGGATTTGTAAATGCGAGATAAATTTTATAAAATGTTAGCATTGGCAAAAAGCTTCATGAATTTTTAGACAAAAACGACAATACACTTACCAATTTCTCAATAATCACATTCTTGCAAATTTAATTTAGGTCGTTAATCTTTTAAAACCTTAAAAACTATCTTTTCGTTATCTGCCAATATAATCTCGATTAGTAAATTTTTAAACCTTATCTGCTTTTGTTTTATGTTATATGTTAGATTTTGAAAAAAAGCAGGTCTGGCCAAATCGTCCGGCGTATATTCTCTGTATACCATAGTTAAATTATCAGCTGTACATCCTGTATAAATCAATTCATATCTCATTCCATCTTTAATTTTGGTCTCTTTTCTATAAACATTTTTTTGAAATTTTATCTCTTTTGGTTCATATGAAATATTTTTATCTATTATATACACTGGATCAGTTGCATTGAGTGACCTGGAAAATTTTAATAAACCAGCTACATTGTTTTTGTCATCCAATAGTAGCTGATAGTAACTCTTTAAGGCATAATTATTTATGACTAAATATTTTTTATTATTTATAGAATAGCTACCTTGTACAAGAAATATATCGTCCCGAACAAAAGAAGCATTTATTGGATCTAATATATTAAAATTTTGAGTCGGCTTAAAGATATCAAACGTTTCTACCATATTTAAAATATCCTTTGAATTTATAAAACTTTCACCCACATAAGATGTTTGAGTATCATTTATTTTATAATTTTTGATAGTAGCTTGTTCCTCGAAATTTTTACTATGATTACTAATATAAAAAATTCTAGCTTCGTTTATATTTGGCTCTTGATTTTTTACAGCAACCTTTTCGCTCAAACATCCAGATAAAAACACCAACGTTATTGCTAAATATAAAATAAAATATTTTTTTATCATTTTATCTCCAATCTAAATATTTTATTAAATTATACCAGAAACAGCTAATCCCATATTAAAAACAGATATTTATTGTTTTGCAAATACTAGGTTTTATACCACCCGTAAACATCTCCGTCAAGCTCGCCGTGAAATAGCGGTTTGAGTTTTAAATTCAGCCTTACCGCGGGCGCGTCCAAAAACTCGCTAGAGCGGTAAAGCAGCAGCCATTTTACGCGTTCGTCTAGGGCTTTTAGCGCGTTTTCGCCGCCCTCAAATATCGTTAAACGCGGCGCAAAAGCTTCGTTTATATCGCTCGTTACGCGCACGCTCCTACCCTCCACGCCAAAAAGCGGTATAGACGCGTCAAGCTCCCGCTCGCGCGAGTATATCATGACGTTTGGGTTTTTGCCGTCCTCTATCAGCCTGGTGTCTAGCCTCGGGCGGTCGGCGCGGACGGTGGCGCCGCCGATAACTAGCAGCTCGGCCGCACTGCGAAGGCGGTGAGAGTGCGTACGGCTAGCTAAATTTGAGATGATCTTGCTCTGCGCGGTGCCGACTGCGACGCCGTTTGCGCTAAGAGCGAGCTTAAAAAAACTAAAATTCCCCCTCTGCCACGTTAGAAACGGCTCTACCAGCTCGTCCGCCTTGCGCCGTAGCACGTCAAATTTGACCGATATGCCGCTGCTTTGCAAGATATGCGCGCCGCCGCTTGCCACGGCATTTTCGTCGCCTCTAGCGATGACGACCTCGGCAAATTTTAGCCGACTTAAAAGCTCGGCGCAAGGCGGAGTTTTACCGCGGTGAGCGCATGGCTCGAGCGTCACGTAGGCCTTGGCGCCTTTTAGCAGATCGCCGTGATTTTGCAGGATGTATTCGTAGGTGAAATTTGGCTCTAAGTCCGCATTTTCAAGCTCGGCCGCGTTTTCAAATTTTACGCCCAAAGTCGCGTTGTAGTCTCGCAAAAAGCTCCTTAAAAACGCTTCGCTTTTTTCGCAGAGCGCCAAAAGAATCGCGCTTGGCTCAGCGTGCAAAAAGCCTGCTCTTTTATGCGCGGCGACCGAGAGTAGCCTACCGCCGGCATCCAAGATCGTGCAGCCGACGGCGGGATTTGGGTAGGTTAAAATTTGAAACTCCCAAGCCTTCTTTATGGCTAGAGACATGTAAAATTCGTCGTTTATCATCGCTGCCGCCTAGTTAAATTTGGGGTATTATACTAAAATTTGCGCGGCTGATTTTTAAATTTAGCGACTTATTTTTACTATTTTGATCTCCAAACCCGCACCCTTACAGCGTAAATTTCGCTAAGATTCGCTTCAAAGGTAAAACCCCAAAAGAGACAAAATTTGAACATAAACGAAGCGATAGTTGCCACCGCCAAAAGGCAAAAAGAGTGCCGGCTAGCATTTATAAAGTATCTGTTTTTGGGAATTTTATTTATAATAGCGCTGCCCGTAGGCGGCGGGTTTGCCGTAGGGCATCTTTTTGAAAATCGCCTTGCACCGCTATTTTTCATCATTATCTATATTCCGTTTTTTCTCGCCGCGCTAATGGCTAACGCTAGCCGGGTGATCGACGAGCTGGGGGATTACAAAGCGTTTTATAAAGACGTCTTCGTCCGTGCCGCCATCCGCGAGGTAGATCCAAATTTTAACTACGATCCGAATGCCGGCATCAGCCGTAAAGAATTTCGCAAAATCGGCATCTATTCGCTAGGTGAGTTTCGCGCCGAAGACCAAATCAGCGGCATTTATAACGGCGTCAAATTTAGCCTCAGCGAAGCGATCGATATCCCAAATGACGCGAAGCTAAATTTAGGCGACTCGGCGACATTAAATTTACTCTCCGCGATAATTTTTGCGTGGGAGTCAATGAAGGATATGCAGGCCTTTAGCGGCTCGGTCTTGGTCTACGAGTTTTACAAGAAATTTAATGGTCAAACTATAGTGGCGAGCCGTACGCTAAATACTAAATTTTTAGGCGAAAAAGAGCAGATGGACGATACTCTTTTTAACGATGAATTTAGGGTTTTTGCAGATGACAAAGTCGAAGCAAGATATCTTTTGACGCCCGCATTCATGAAGCGCTTGAGAGAGTTAAAGATAAAATACGCCGCAGAGATGGGCGTGAGCGCTGCGTTTATGGACGATAAATTTTATCTATTTTTAAATGGAGCGGAAAATAAATTTGAAACAACTATCTTTTCGCTACCGCCTAGCCTTTATGACGTAAATCAGATAAAAAAGGAAATTTCAGATTTTTTATCTATCATAGACGAGTTAAATTTAAACCTTGATATTTTTAAGTGAGGGCAAATTTGACGGCTTAGATGATTGGGGATTTTATAGATAAATTTAAATCGCAACGCAAATAAGGCAAAATTTACTGTAAATTTATATCGAGATAAAAGCTGTATTTATGGATAGAAAGTTAAAAACGGCGTCTTATAAACCAAAACGCCGTTTTATTGTAATATTAGAAACGTTGTCCGATAGTAAATTCAAACGTACTCGTATCGTCGCCGTCTTGCTTTTTGAGCGGTTTGGCAAAGATTAGCTGTAGCGGCCCCATAGGCGTTACCCACTCGATACCTGCGCCAGCGCTATATCTGCTGATACGCCCGTCGACATAATCCACGATGCCTGGTGCCGTTACGTTTGCAATCCTGCCACGAATGACGCCGTAGTCAACAAACAGCACTCCGCGCATCTTTACGCGTTCTATTAGCGGGAAGCTAAGTTCCGCCGAGCTGTTAAACGACGTATCGCCGCCCGTCTCGTACCAGCTACCGCTGGAAACTTTGACTTTAGGCGAGACGGTTCTACTCTCAAACCCGCGTAGATTTCTGATGCCGCCTAGATATAGTCTCTCATTAATAGGCACCCAGCCGCGATCCCAAATTTTGCCGAAGCTTGATTTGAATCTAAAAATAAGGTCATAATCCACCCACTCTCTGATACCTTGATACCAGTTAAAATTTGTTCTGCTCTTTAAAAATTTCTCATCGCCGCCTACACCTGCAAACTCTAGGCTAGTACTTGCGATGATGCCCGTGCGAGGTAGGTAATAATCATCCGTGCTGTTATATGTAATAGACGGTATGAGCGAGCTTTTTAAGCTCTTGCCGTCTTTGTACCCGACGGTTTTTAGCACGTCGCTAAGCCCACTGATACGGCTTTGCTCTATGATGTAACCCAAAGACGCGCTTAGATTTCTAGTCAGCTTTCTACCTACGACGACGTTTAGACCGTATGATTTCTCGTCGTAGTTATTCCAGCTATAGTCGTTAGCATATAGCGTGCCACCCAGGCTGTACTCTGAGTCAAAAAGGCGCGGGTTGGTTAAACCTATCTGGCCGGAGAGCTCGTTGTCGCTCCTATCAACGCTTATGACGCCTTTCATGCCGCTACCAAATACGTTCGTATCAGACACACTCGCGTTAAGTAGCAAACCGTCCGAGCTACCGTATCCAATACCGCCGCTGATCGAGCCCGTGGAGGCCTCTTTTACTTTTACGAGTAGATCGACTTGGTTTGCTCCGACGCGCTGCTCCTCGATCTCGACCTCATCAAAATAACTCGTTCGCTTTAGCGCGTCCTTACTGTCTTGTAGGTCGGTTCTGCTGTATAAATTTCCCTCCGTGAGATATAGTTCACGCCTAACGACCCTATCCACGGTTCTGTCGTTACCTGAAATTTGCACGTTTCTTATATATACTTTTTCGTCAGGCACAACCTCGTAGACGATACTTACAGTCTTGTCTTCGACGTTTTTCTCGGTTTTTGGATTTATCCTTACAAACGCGTAGCCCTTATCCGCTACCATATCGTCGAGCTTTTTTATATCTTGTCTTAGGCGAGCGGAGTTCATCACGTCGCCGCTTTCTAGCCTAAAGTCTTTTAAAATTTTCTCTTTATCAAGCTCTAAAAACTCAGGCGCTTCGATATCTACGCTAGATACTCTATACTGCTCGCCCTCGGTCACGTAGTAGGTGAGATCTGCCGTGTAGTTATCCATGTAGGCGTTTAGATACGGGTTTGAAACCGTCGCGTCTAGGTAGCCTTTTTGGTAGTATTTATCTTGGATTCTCGCAGGATCGTTTGGTAGCTCAAAAAGCTTAACTTTACCGTCGTTTCTGCCCCACATCCAGCCCATAAATTCACGCTCTTTATTAGCCACCACAGGCTCGATGTCGCCGTAATCAAAAAGCTTCGCGCCAACTAAATTTACGTTTTCTATTATGATATTTTCGCCGCGGTTTATGTTCATCGTGACAAAAAGACTGCTTTCATTGCCCGCCACCGGCTCTTTGGTTACGTCTATGACCGTGTCGAAGTAGCCTTTTGACTCGTAGTACTGCCTGATGCGCTCTTTTGCGCGCTCGATGGCTAACTCGTCGTACATATTGCCTTGTTTGATGTTGATTAGTCCGTCGATGGCGGTTTTATCGTTAGTCACTACGCCTTTGATATCGATACGAGCGATGCTAGGTTTTTCTTTTACCGTTACGGTCACGTCGCCGCCCTTATTTTCGATGTAGATATCGTCGAAATAGCCCTGTCTAAACAGCTTTGCGATCGCCCTATCCGTGCTATCGACATTTAGCTCGTCTCCGACTTTTAGCCCCATTATCTCCTTTGCAGTTTCTGGAGACAGATGCACGAGACCTTTAAAATTTATGGAAGTTATCTGCTCGGCATTCGCCAAAACTGCGCCCAAAAGTAGTAGAAAAACGCTTTTTTTCATTGATTTAACCTAAAAGTGATGATAAGGCTGTATAATAGCACATTTTATTTTTAAACAATATAAATTTAAAAGGCGAATTTATGAAAATCGGTATCGTAGGCCTAGGACTCATCGGTGGCTCGCTCGGACTCAGTCTCAAAAACGAAAAACTAATCAGCTGCGTTAGCGGCATGGATCTAAGCAAAGAGCACGAAAAACAGGCGATGCAGCTCGGCCTCGTGCATGAAATTTTAACCCTTGAGCAGATGAAGCAAAAGTGCGATATGATATTTCTAGCCATCCCAGTCGAAGGCATCATAAAAATCGTCAAAGAATTTGAAGGCATCGGCGAAAACACGACCATCGTCGATCTTGGTAGCACTAAGCAAAAAATAATCGAAGCCGTACCCGAGAGCATCAGGCAAAATTTCATCCCCGCTCACCCGATGGCGGGTACCGAGTACTCCGGCCCGACCGCAGCTTTTTCGGGGCTTTTTAAAGATGCCGTCGTAGCTATCTGCGATTTTAAAGAAAGCGGCGAAATGCACGTCAAGCGCTCGGTTGAGCTGTTTTCGCACCTGGGCATGAAGATTATCTTCATGAGCGCAGCCGAGCACGATCATCACGCCAGCGTCATCTCTCACCTACCCCACGCCATCAGCTTTTCGCTAGCTAGCAGCGTACTAAAAAAGGAAAACAAAAAAAATATCATCGCGCTAAGCGGCACTGGATTTAACGGCATGATCAGGATCGCCAAAAGCTCGCCCGTGATGTGGACGGATATCTTTAAACAAAACAAGCAAAATTTGATAAATTCGATAGACCTTTTCAAAAAAGAACTGGACGAATGCGAAAATTTAATCAAAAACGAGAAGTGGGACGAGCTGCGAGAATGGATGAATGAAGCTAGAAAAATACGCGAAATTTTATAAATTCGAGGGTAAATTTACCTTAAATTTATCGCTTTTTAGTAAAATCGGTCTCTTTAAGATTTAGGAGATTTTATGAGAAGACGCGGCAATCCAAATTTGATATTTTTTGGCGTTATTATTTTGCTTTTAGTTGCGGCGATAGCTTTTTTATTTACCTCAAAAACGTTTGAGCGCGAAGCCCCGAGCATAGCTATCTCAGATCAAATTTACTGGAACCTAACCTCGCCTCTACCGATCAAGATAACCGACGAAGGCGGCGTAAAATCAGTTAAAATTTCACTCGTTGACGAAAAAGGCAGCGTAAATTTGCTGACTCAAAAATTTGAAGCGCCGTCTGAAATCGTCGATTTAAATTTGACCTTTCCCAAAACGGGATTTGGCGCACAAAAAGATATCTATAACATCGTAATCGAGGCCACCGATACTAGCAAGTGGGGATTTTTCCTCGGCAACACGCAAAAAAAAGAGGTCAAAATCACCGTCGATAACAAAAAACCCGACGTAAACATCCTAAACCACTCATACGCCATCACTAAAGGCGGTAGCGCGACGGTCGTGTTTAAGGCGACTGATGAAATGCTAAAAGAGGTCTATATCGAGACGAATTACGGCAAGAAATTTATCCCGAGCAAATTCGTAAAAGACGGCTACTACGCTTCTTTAGTCGCCTGGCCAGCACAGCAAGGCTCGTTTAGCGCCGATGTCGTGGCGCTTGATGCGGCGGGAAATATAACCAAAAGCAAGATAAGATTTTTCTACCAAGACAAAAAATACCGCATCTCAAAAATAAAACTAGACGGCCAAAGTAGATTTTTAAACGAAAAAATCCCGGAACTAGCGCAGCAATACGCTAAAAACTACGACGCCATGAGCAATCTGGAAAAGATGAAATTCGTAAATGAAAATCTACGCGAGGCAAATGAGAAAATAATCTCGCAAATCGCCGCAAAAGTCGAGATAGACGCGGTGGAAAACTTTAGCGTAAATAAATTTTACCCGCTAAAAAACGGCAAAGCGGTAGCGAGCTTCGGCGACCACAGATACTACACCTTTGAAGATAAAGACGTCAGCGAAAGCTGGCACATGGGCATCGACCTAGCCTCGACACAAAAAGCCGACATCGTCGCCAACAACGACGGCACGGTCGAATTTGCCGCAGAAAACGGCATCTACGGGCGTAACATCCTGATAAATCACGGATTTGGCCTTTTTTCACTCTACGGACACTGCAGTTCGCTAAATGTCAAAGCCGGCGACTCGGTCAAGGCGGGCGACGTCATCGCAAACACGGGCGTTACGGGTCTAGCGATGGGTGATCACTTGCACTTTGGCATGCTAGTTCAAGGCATAGAAGTGCGTCCGGAGGAGTGGATGGATAACGGCTGGATGAAGGATAACGTCACGGGCGTTTTGAATGCGGCTAAAAAAATGGTCGAATAAATTTGCCGTTTTGTTGCAAATTTGTTGTATAATGGCAAGAGTAAGAAAAATAAGGGCGAAATTTTGAAACAAACAACTATAAAATCAACTGTAGAAGGCGTAGGTATCGGACTTCACAAGGGCGAGCCGATAAAAATCACGCTTGAGTCGCTCGGGGCAAATTCTGGAATAATATTTTACAGAAAAGACCTCGGAGTGAGCTTTAAAGCAGAGCCGAAAAACGTGATAAACACTCAAATGGCAACCGTAATCGGCGGCAAAGAGGGCTACATTTCGACGATCGAACATCTCCTTAGCGCGATAAACGGCTACGGCATCGACAACGTCCGTATCGTCCTGGACGCCAACGAGGTGCCGGTCATGGACGGCTCGGCGATAAGCTACTGCATGATGCTGGATGAAGCCGGCACATCGGAGCTTGACGCAGATAAAAAGGTAATCGTAATCAAACGCCCAGTAGAAGTAAACAAAAACGGAAAATTCGCCAGAGTAACGCCGTCAAATAACCCGAAATTCGACTTTACTATCAAATTTGCCCACCCGATAATCGGCGAGCAAAACTACGTGTTCGAGTTTAGCAAACAAGCCTACATCGAGGAGATCGCGCGCGCTAGAACATTTGGATTTTTAAAAGACGTCCAGATGCTAAGAGCGCAAAATTTAGCCCTCGGCGGTAGCCTAGATAACGCCGTGGTTATCGACGATAATAAAATTTTAAATCCTGAAGGCCTACGCTTTGAAAACGAATTCGTTCGTCATAAAATTTTAGACGCGATTGGCGATCTAAGCCTGATGGGTGCGCCATTGATGGCTGACTATACGAGCTTTGCGGGCAGTCACGAGCTAAACCACGAGCTAACGCTAGCTATCCTAAGCGACGATAAAAACTACGAAATCGTCACGCTAAAAGGCGATTTCGCGCGCGAGTACCAAAAGGTATTTGCATAAAAAATATCCAAATTTTAGTTATCGCTCTTAGCTCGCCGCTAATCGTTGGCATTTATGACGAAAACGGCGAGCTTTTAGAGCAAATTTCTAGCGAAGAAAAATCCGACGTCTCCCTAGTAAAAATAATGGACGAGATTTTAAACGACGGTAAATTTAATCTACAAAAAATCATCTACGCAAACGGCCCTGGTAGTTTTATGGGAGTCAAGGTCGCATACGTCGTTTTAAAGACGATTAGTATAGTAAAAGAGTGCGAATTTTATGCAGTTAGCGGCTTTGAGCTAAACGACGGCGCACCGATACGAGCGAATAAAAATTTAAGCTTCGTAGATACGCCTGATGGCGTCAAACTGCAAAAAGCAGAGGCCGGCGAATTTGGCTTGCCACAAAATTTAGCCGTTTTAAATCTAAATTTAGATACCCTACCAAATTACGTTATTCAAGCCGTTTAGGAGATTTCTTGCAAATTTTAGTTCCCGCCACGAGCGCAAACATTGGCCCCGGTTTTGACGCTCTAGGACTTGCCTTAGAGCTACACAACACTGTCGAGATAACAAGGGCGAATTTCGCCTCAGTGAGCATTTTGGGCGAAGGCAAAGACAACGCGCTTCTTAAAAAAAACAACATTTTTTTATCTATTTTCAATGAAATTTACGTCAAACTAACGGGCAAAAAAGATACTTTTCGTATGATTTTTACCAATCAAATTCCCTTCTCTCGCGGCCTTGGTAGCTCCTCTGCGGTTATCACTTCAGCCATCGCGGCGGCTTACGCGGCGGCTGGATTTAAGGCTGATAAAAGCGCCATTTTAAACCAAGCTCTAGTTTACGAAAATCACCCGGACAACATCGCTCCGGCGACGCTTGGCGGCTTTGTGAGCTCGGTCGTTGAAAACGGCAAAGTAAAATCTCTAAAAAAGCCTTTAAACGCCGATATAAAAGCCGTCGTCGTGATCCCCGATAAGCCCATGAGCACGAACGAATCGCGCGCCAAGCTACCTAAAAATTTCACGATGGGTGAGTGCGTTAGCAACCTCTCTCATGCCGCATTTCTCACGGCTTGCTTTTTTAGCGAAAATTACGATCTTTTAAGAACGGCGGCAAAAGACGTCATGCACGAACAAATCCGCATGCAAAACCTGCCAGAACTCTTTGAGGTGCGCAAGATGGCCTACGAAAACGGCGCTCTTTTGAGTACGCTTTCTGGCAGCGGGTCTAGCTTTTTAAACATCGTTTACGCGGACGATACGGCAAATTTAAAACAAAAACTTCAAGATAAATTTAAGAGCTTTCGAGTTGAAATTTTTAATTTTGACAACGACGGGATAAAAATCCTACAAAGCTAAAAAAAAGCTAAAAGAAGTTATAATAATGGCTCAAAAATTTATCCCTATCAGGACGTGCGTGGTCTGCAAAAAGCGCTTTGAACAGCAAATTTTGCGTAGATACAGACTGATAAATTCTTCGCTATTTTTCGGAAACGGAAACGGACGTAGCTTTTATCTTTGCGAGGAATGTCTAAAAAAAGACGAGAAAATTTTAAGAAAATCGCTCGGAAGAGTCGCAGGCAGCTTTATAGCGACGCTACAAAACGGGCAAAATTTAAAGGAGATACTCTTAAATGGGGACTGTTCGAATTTCAGAGATAGCAAATGAGCTCGGCTACAATAGCAAAGAGGTTTTAGAAAAGGCTATTGAGCTTGGGCTAAAGGTCAAAACGCACTCAAGTGGCGTTAGTCCTGAAGAAGCGGCGGCGCTATACACCTACATCCAAACCGGCGAGATCCCCGAAGCTCTCAAGCAAAAACCCGAAAAGAAAAAACCGACCGTAAGAAAAGCGGAAGCTAAAGAGGGCAAAGAGGGAAAAGAAAGCAAGCCAAAAGAGGCTAAAAAACCAAGCTCCGCAAAAGAAGAAAAGCCTTTGCCAAAAGAAAAAGTAGAAACAAAAAACGATAAGAAATCTGAAAAAGAGCAAAAAACAGTCATTCAAAAACCGGCCGAAAAAGCGCCGGAGCCAAAAATCCAAGCAGCTCCCAAAGAGGAGCCAGAGGCCCAACCTGTGGCTACCGATCCCGTTCAGCCAAAAGAAAGCTTAGCCGATGTTAGCCTGCAAAAAAGACGCGGCCTAGTCATCGTAAAAAAGAAAAAAGACGAACAGCCAGCACCTAGAGCAAGCGAGAGAAGAGAGTCTGCGCCGGCGCTAAATTTGGAAAATATGTTTAAATTTAGCGACGAAAAGATCGAACGCAAAAAGAAAAAAGAGAAAAAACCGGTCGTCGCAACCAAAAAAGACGGCGCTACAAAGATGGATCTACTCGGCGACCGCGATATGGCGGACATCGTGATAGACGACGAAGACGTAGTTATATTGCCCGATTTTTCAGTACGAACGCAAACTCCGGAGCCTCAAAAAATCAAACAACCGACAAATACGGGCTATAAGCCGGTCCTAAATACCTCCATAAGCTCGTTTCTAGAACAAGGCACAGCGCGCAGGCCTCGCAAAAAACATAAAAAATCGCAACGAGCCGACCATAACGGCGAGGCGGTAACCTACGTTGAGATACCAAAAGAGATCCGTCTTTACGAATTTGCTGACAAAATCAACAAGCAACCGAGCGAAATCATCGGCAAGCTCTTTATGCTCGGCATGATGACGACCAAAAACGACTTCCTGGACGAGGATGCGATAGAGATTTTGGCTGATGAATTCGGCATAGAGGTAAATATCGTCGATACGCAAGAAGCGTTTGACTACGTTAAGGCCTACGACGAAGAAGAGGAGCAACTAGACGATGCAAATTTGACCGTCCGAGCTCCTGTTATAACCATCATGGGTCACGTCGATCACGGTAAAACCTCGCTACTAGACTACATCAGAAACTCGCGCGTGGCAGCTGGCGAAGCTGGAGGCATCACGCAGCACGTAGGCGCCTACATGGTAAATAAAAACGGCAAAAATATTACCTTTATCGACACTCCGGGCCATGAAGCTTTCACGGCTATGCGCGCTAGAGGAGCCAAGATCACCGACATCGTTATCATCGTAGTCGCAGCCGACGACGGCGTAAAACCGCAGACCAAAGAAGCCGTAAGCCACGCAAAAGCCGCGGGCGTGCCGATCATTATCGCGATAAACAAGATGGATAAAGAGGCCGCAAACCCTGACAAAGTAAAAAGCGAACTAGCCGAGCTAGATATCCTATCTACCGACTGGGGCGGCACGTACGAGTTCGTACCGATCTCGGCAAAAATGGGTATGGGTATAGATGATCTGCTTGAGATCGTACTCTTGCAGGCTGAAATTTTAGAACTAAAAGCAAATGCACAAGCAAACGCAAAAGCCGCCATAATAGAAAGCTCGCAGCAAAAAGGGCGCGGTCCGGTAGCTACGGTTATCGTAGAAAACGGTACTCTAAGAGTCGGCGATATCGTGGTTGCAGGCGTCGCATACGGCAAGATAAGAACGATAACCGACGATCAAGGCAAAATTTTAAAAGAGATAAAACCGGGCGAATGCGGCGTAATAATGGGACTTAGCGAAATTCCGGAAGCCGGCGAAACGCTAATAAGCGTCAAAACCGATAAAGAAGCCCGCGAATACGCACAGAAAAAAGCTGAATATTTGCGCCAAAAAGAGCTCAGCAAAACTACTAAAGTAAGCCTAGAAGAGCTTAGCGAAAAGATCGCCGAGGGTGAGCTAAAATCGCTCCCTGTCATCGTAAAAGCCGACGTGGGCGGCTCACTAGAAGCCATCAAGGCAAGCCTAGAAAAACTTCGCAACGACGAGATAAAAGTAAATATCATCCACTCAGGCGTGGGCGGCATCACACAAAGCGACGTGGAGCTAGCCAGAGCGAGCGAAAACTCCGTGATTTTGGGCTTTAACATAAGACCGACGGGCGAAGTAAAAGAAAAAGCCAAGGAAAGCGGCGTCGAGATCAAAACCTACAACGTCATCTATAACCTACTCGACGACGTAAAGGCGATCCTAAGCGGCCTAATGTCGCCTGTCATCCACGAGGAGCAGCTCGGACAAGCCCAAGTACGCCAGGTCATCAACGTCCCTAAAGTAGGCGCGATCGCAGGCTGCATGGTGACGGAAGGTACGATAAACCGCGGCGCGAAAATTCGCCTAATCAGAAACGGCGTAGTCGTACACGAGGGCACCGTAAGCTCGCTAAAACGCTTCAAAGACGACGTGAGAGAGGTAGCGCGCGGCTTTGAGTGCGGCGTAGGTATCGACGGATATAACGACATCAGAGAAGGCGACTACATCGAGAGCTTTAAAGAAGTAGAGGAGCAAGCCAGCCTATGAACCCCTCGGAGATAAAGCGGCTGCGCACGCAAAGCGTACTAAAAGAGCTTCTACCTGAGGCTCTATCTACGCTTGAGGACGAGCTTTTACGCGGACTGTGCGTGACCGACGTCGAGTGTAAAAAAGGCAGATACGACGCGTTCGTATACCTCGATAAGATGATGTTTGACGAGCGCGAGCAGGCCTATATACTAGACCGCCTAAAACGCGTATCAAAGCACCTACAAAACCACTGCATGGCAGCTGAGGGCTGGTATAGGGCGCCAAATTTTCACTTTAAATTTGACGACAGGCTCGAGTATCAAAACCATATGGACGATTTGTTTGAAAAAATCTCAGAGGATCTAAACAAAAATGCAAAATCTTGAAAATTTGATCTCGCAGTGCGGCGTGCAGCTCTACGACGTCGAGGTCGCAAACGAAAACGGCAGAGCTATTTATAGGATCTACATCGCAAAACCTGGCGGCGTAAATTTAGACGACTGCGAAAAGGTTTCACGTTTGCTTTCGCCGATATTTGACGTCGAGCCGCCGCTTAGCGGAGACTACGTGCTAGAGGTTAGCTCGCCGGGTCTGGAGCGAAAGCTAGAAAAACCGAGCCATTTTATCTCGAGTATCGGCGAACTGGCTAAAATTTCAGCCGAAGTAGACGGCGAAAACAAAAAACTAAAAGGCAAAATTTTATCCGCCGACGATGAAGAAATATCGTTTGAAAGCGAAGGTCAAATTTTAAAAATAAAAATCGCAAACATAAAAAAGGCGAAAACCTACATCGAGTGGTAAGCCGTAAATTTAAAGGCTCAAATTTATTTGAGTTAAATTTTACAAATTTGAGCTCTTTAAATTTATATCGCAAAGTTAAAACACACCGCAGTCAAATCTCTTAAATTTAACCTTTCAAATTTTAAAACCAACTCCGTATAAATTTAAAATTTCCACGGAAAACATAAAAATAACAGTGCAAATTTACGCGATTCTACCCGCCTACTCCCGAAAGCGCGTAGCGTAAATTTAATACCCGTCTAGCAAAACATAAGCTAACTTTGGCTATAATCCCTAAATTTTTTAAAAAGTAGGAATCATGAGCTTTTTAGATATTTTTTCCAAAACGAGAAAGCAACAATCCGCTCCTAGCGAGGCTCCGGCGCACTGGGTCAAATGCGACAGCTGTCACTCGCTGATGTATTACAAAGAGGTCGAAGCAAATTTTAACGTCTGTCCAAAGTGTGGTTTTCACATGAGATTAGCCGCCGATAAGAGGATAGCGATGATCTGCGACGAGGGCAGTTTTATCGAGCTTGATACCAAGCTAAAGCCCGTCGATCCGATCAAATTCGTCGATAAAAAATCCTATAAAAAACGTATAAGCGAAAACGAGGAAAAGACCGGCAGAAGCTCAGCCGTGATCTGCGGCGAAGCCAAGATCGACGGCATGAACGTACAGCTAGCGGTTTTTGATTTTAGCTTTATGGGCGGCTCTTTAGGCTCGGTCGAGGGCGAAAAGATCGTGCGCGCCGTAAAAAGATCGCTCGATAAAAAGCAGCCTCTCATCATCGTTTCAGCTTCGGGCGGAGCGAGGATGCAGGAGAGTACGTTTTCGTTGATGCAGATGTCAAAAACCTCCGCCGCGCTAAAGCTACTTGACGAGGCAAAAGTGCCGTATATCTCGGTCCTAACCGATCCTACGATGGGCGGAGTTAGCGCGTCTTTTGCGTGGCTGGGCGACGTCATCATCGCAGAGCCGGGCGCTCTCATCGGCTTTGCCGGACAACGCGTTATCAAGCAAACCATCGGAGCCGATCTGCCGGAAGGTTTTCAAAGATCGGAGTTTTTGCTAGAGCACGGTCTAATAGACGCCATAGTCGAGCGCAAAGAGCATAAGCAGTTTTTAAGCGATATGATAAGGCTGCTCTCAAACAACCCGGCCTACGCCGCTAAGCAGCCGAGCGCTCAAAGCTTGGACGACGAGGAATAAATTTGGAAATTTCCGTGTTTTGCATCCAAAAGTCAAAACGTGAAAATTTTGAAAACGAGATCAAAGAGTACGCGAAAATGTCGTCGAAATTCGCCAAAATTTCAGACGTCGTTATCTTTAACGACAAAATCGCCAAAGCCCAAAGCAAAGGGCGAGATGAGGCGCTAAAAGCCTACGACGAGGTTTATGAGCCAAATTTAAACGGCTTTTGCGTGGCTCTTGACGAAGCGGGTCGCGAATTTAACAGCGAGGAGTTTGCCAAACTCATCTCGGACAAGGCTCAAATTTCGTTTTTTATCGGCGGAGCTTACGGGCTGAGCCAAAATTTTAAACAAAAAACCGACGCCGTCGTTAGCCTAAGCCGCATGACGATGGCGCACAAGATCGCTAAACTTATGCTTCACGAGCAGATTTTCAGAGCTCTTTGCATAAACGCGAACCACCCATATCACAAATAAAGGAAAAAAATGCGCAAAAGCGACCTGGAGCAGTTTAAGGCACTTTTACTGGAGCGAAAAGCACAGATAACTAAAAATATTTTTGACTCGTCAAACGAGATGGCAGGACTACGCCAAAGCGGCGTCAGCGACGAGTTTGATATCGCCTCCGTAAACGCCGATCAGCTCATCGAGCAATCAATCAGCGCTCAACAAAGACAAGAACTAGCCGAGATCGACGTCTCGCTGCGAAAGATCGCCGACAAAACCTACGGCATCTGCGAGATGTGCGAGGAAGATATCGGACTGGCGCGTTTGCGCGTCAAACCGCACGCAAAATACTGCATCACCTGCCGTGAGATAGTGGAAAAAACCGCAAAATAGGGGTACGCCATGCAAATCAAACGTTTTATAGCTTGCGCCGCGCTTTACCTGGTCGTAGTCGGCGCGATAGTTTATCTTTTCGAGGGAGGCTCTTACGAGCTTCATCTTAAATTTGCCTTTTTAGGCAGCGACGTAGAGTATGCGTTAAATTTACCCGTCGCCGTGTGGATGATATTGCCGCCTGCGATTTTGACGATATTTTGCGTGCTTCATATGGCCTATCACGGCTTTAAATTTTACGCTTTTAAACGTAAAATTTCGCACGACGAGAAATTTTATAGAGACCTCGGCAAAGAAATTTTACTCGGCCTTGATACGAACAAAGACTTTAAAACGAACTTTTATAAAATCCCATCCCAGATAGCCAGAGTCCTCTCGCCGTGGGATAGATACAAGGACGCAAATATCGAGGGCGAGGAACTACAAAACGCCTTAGATATAATGCGCACGGTCAAAAACGGCGAAGTCGCAGACCTAAAGAAATTTAAGCTACCTAAAGACAATCCGCTCTTTATCAAAAACGAGCTAAACAAAATAGCAAATTTGGACGGATACTATCTGGAAACGCTTAAAAAATCTATGGGCGATCAAGGCGAAATCGCTCGCGAAGCAAGGCAAAAGCTAATAAATTTAGGCTCGCTCGCCGATATCAAAAAATTTGCTCCAGATCTGGACGAAAAAGAGATCATGACGCTTATCGCCCGCTTTGCCAAAGACGAGATAAATTTGAGCAACGACGAGATTTTAGAGCTGTTAAATTCGGATAAAATTTCAAAAGATAGCTTTAGTATCAGCGCCGCGACGCTAAAAAGCAAAATCGCTCCGGACGCTATCATCGGCATCTTCGAGCGGCTCAAAAACGAACGCCAAGAGGCGCAGGAAGCGTACGTCTATCTGCTGTTTGAGTTTGAGATGCTCGAGCGCGCGCAGGAGGTTTTAGCAGGCCTTGAAGCCGGCGAATACCAAAATTTCCGCACCCTGCTATACCTCAGACAAAACGGCAAAAACGTCCCGACAGATCTATTTTTCAAGCACGCGCATTGCTGATAGATTTTTCAAAAAAGCCGCTTTTTCTAGCTCCGCTCGCGGGCTTTTCGGATCTGCCGCTTAGAAGCGTGGTCAAGCAGTTTGGCTGCGACGTGACCGTAAGCGAGATGATAAGCGCAAACGCCCTAGTCTACGAGGGTAGCAAAACGCTTGAGATGCTCAAAAAATCACCGCTTGAAATGCCCTATATCGTGCAGATCGCAGGCAGCGACGCGGACATCGTCAAAAAAGCGGTGGAGATTTTAAACGGTATCGAAGGCATCGACGGTATCGATCTAAACTGCGGCTGCCCCGTGCCAAAGGTCGTCAAACAGTCCGCAGGCTCTGCTCTGCTAAAAGATATCTCGAACCTAAAACGCATCGTAGAAACCATCAAAAAAACCTCAAATAAGCAAATAACTAGCGTCAAACTACGCCTGGGCTTTGATGAAAAAATACCCGAAATTTTAGCCCTCGCCGCGCAGGACGCAGGAGCAGACTACATCGCATTTCACGGACGCACAAGAGCGGGCGGCTACACGGCAGCGGTAGATTACGCCGCGATCGGCCGAGCCAAAGAAGCTGTAACCATCCCCGTCATCGCAAACGGCGACATCTCGCCCGAAAATGCGGCCGACGTGCTAAATTTAACCAACGCCGACGCGCTAATGATAGGACGCGCCTGCATCGGCAAGCCGTGGGTTTTCCACGAGATAAAGACGGGCGGCAGCATCGACGCGGCGACGAAAAAGGCGATCATCTTGGCGCATTTTGACGCGATGATCGAGCACTACGGCGAGCACGGAGCGGCGATCTTTCGCAAGCACCTACACCGCTACTCCAAAGGTATAGACGGCGCAAGCGCCTTTCGCGACGAGATAAATCACATCGCCGAGCCAGACATCCTGCGCCAAAAAATCCAAGCCTTTTTCTAACCATGCAAGGCTACATCCTGCACACGCAAAAGGTGCGCGACGAGGACCTACTCGTCTACATCCTCACGCCATCGCTGCTAGTCAAATCCTACCGCTTCTACGGCGCGCGCCACTCAAACGTCCTGCAAGGCTACAAGATCGACTTCGAGCTCGAAGGCGGCGAAAACTTCCTCCCGCACCTGCGCAGCGTCCTACACCTAGGCTATCGCTGGCTACTCTCGCGCGAGCGACTGCTCGTGTGGCAGCAGTTTATGCGCCTACTCTACGCGCACCTGCGAGACGTCGAGCAGATAGACGAGGTGTATTTTCGGGAGCTTGAGCTTTGCGCCTCGCGCTTTGATAGAGGCGCCCCCAAACGCCTACTCATCGAGAGCTACGTGCGCATTTTAGAGGCCGAGGGCAGGCTGCACGACGAGCTTTTTTGCTTTATCTGCGACGAGCCCGTGGAGGATAGAGTTGCGCTAGCTAGGAGCTTCTTGCCCGCTCACGAGCACTGCGCCGCACAAAAGGGTTTTGCGTTAGAAAAGATAAAAATGCTCTTTAGCGAGCGCTCTACGCTGCTGCTTGACGATGACGAAATAGACGCGCTCTACTCCATTTTGCTTCAGGGGCTTTGATCAATTTTACCGTTTCAAATTTTGCTTTCCCGGATTTGCTTTTAAATTTAACCCGCTCAAATTTTATGCGGACGGATCTCGCCGCGCCCTGCCCCCGATATCCAAATTTATCGGCTCAAATTTCATCAAATTTACCGCCTCTTTACCGGGTTTTGGCTAATATTTCGCAAATTTGATTTAAGGGATAAATTTGAAGAAATTCGCACTTGGCTTCACCGCTCTTTTCCTCATCGTTTTTGTAAATTTCCTTTACGAAAAGCTGTCTCGCCCTACTCATTTTACCGTCACTCCTGATACTAAAATAGACCCAAACTCCGAGCTAGCCAAATACGTAACGCAAGAGGAGATAGACGACTTTGGTTTTAGATACTGGGATATAGACGAATACGAGGAAAACAACGCCACTCTTAACGCTTTAAGAAATTTACTGAGGCTAAAAGATACGGATAAGATTTTAAATTTTATGACAAGAAACGGGCTTAGCGCCGACGTAAAGATGAAGGCTAACACGACTCCGCTGATGTACGCTAGCTTTTATGGCGACGAAACCACAGCAAAAAGACTCATGGATATGGGTGCGGACACTCACGCGCAAGATAACTACAAACTCTCGCCCCTAGCCTACGCCATAGAAAACAACTCTACAAAGACCGTTAAGCTGCTGCTTGATAGCGGGGTTAAATTTAGCAATAAAGAAAAAATTCAAAGGTACTTAAAAGCGCCCCAAAACGATAGGATAAAAAGCTTGACTATCGACGGAGATAATATATTTGTAGAGTACGAAGTAAAATACGGTCAGAAAAACGAAGGCTCAAAAGGCTGGATATTGCCTTTTGATTATATTACCTTTGGCAACTTTACCGAGATGCTACAAATACTATTTAGTATGGGGTATTTTGACGGGAACGGCAACTATTTTAAAGATATGGAATATATGCCAAACTACGAACCTATGCTAAATTTACTACTAGACAACAACGTTTCGGGGCAACCTACTAAAGAGGAGCTAAAAGAGGCGTATAAAAAGTGTCATGATACTTATATATGGTATAAAATAAGATGGATAGACGGAGAAAATATAAACAAAAAAAGGCCGTTTTATGTAGATATGCCAATAAAAAATTTAGAAAAATATTGCACGGAGCCTGATGGAACCTTTCAAGACGTACGAACATTTATGTCGTGGGCAAACGAGCAAAAAAAGATGGATGCAATAATACGCATAGGAGATACGGCAAAGGTGATCTATATCGACGCCAATATAAGTAGTCAAGACAAAGAAAAATTAATATCTAATAAACTAATACAAAAACGAAGGAGCAAAGATGCCGCAGAGCGATGATAGCGTATCGCAATATGGCGCGGCGGGAGAATGAGGCAACCTGGCCGGCAAAAGTCAAATTTGACCGAAAGAGCGGTCAAATTTAAGCTAAATTTGACGAGTGCTCACTCCTCGTCGGTCAAATTTTGTGCCCCAGCGGCGAAAAACGTATCGCTGTGGATGTTTTCAAAAGCGGCCTTTAGCGAGACGAAAAGCTTTGGATTTTGCTTTTCTAAATTTGCCAAAAGCTCCTTAGTTTCCGCTCTAGCGTGAGGCATCTTGACGTCAAATCGCATCGCCGGACACGCCTCGTCGCCGATAACCGCAAGCCCGTTTCGCACGGCATTTTCGCGCAGCTGTCGCTCGCGCACGAATATAAACGGCCTGATAACCTCGATACCGTTTGCCGCGACGTATTTGGGGGCAAGCGTTCGTAGCGCGCCGTTATAAGTAAAATTCATAAAAAAGCTCTCGACCGCGTCGTCGAGGTGGTGGGCGATGGCGAGCTTGTTAAAACCGTGTTCGAGCGCGTAGGTGTAGAGATAGCCGCGCCTCATACGCGAGAAAAAGCTGCAAAAGCTGGAGTTTTTGCGGATCTTGTCCTTGGATATCTCGAATATCGAGCTGTCGATCACGTCGTGCTCGATGCCGTGCTCGGCGCAGTGGCGCGTGAGATATGCATAGTCCTCGCCCATGCCGTAGCTTAGCGTCACGGCCTTAAACTCAAATTTTTCGGGCGTGACGTTTTGCATGTGTTTTAGCACGTGTGCGAGCGCGAGGCTGTCCTTGCCGCCGCTAAGACCGAGCAAAATTTTATCCCCGCCGCGCACCATGCGGTATCTGGCGTTAGTTTGCCCGACCTGGCGCAGCAGCCGCTTGCTAAGCTCTATCATAGCCGCTCGATCATCGCGAGCATAAACTGCGCGCTGACGTTTGCCGAGTCTTGTAAAAACTTATCGAAGTCAAACTCCGCGCTACCGCCCGCCTCGTCGCTGATGGCGCGAAGCACGAAAAACGGCACGCCCAGGCTCTCGCAAACTAGCGCCACGCTAGCGCCTTCCATCTCGGCCGCATCGGCTTTGAAGGTCGCTTTTAGCCACTCTTTTTTAGCGTTGTCGCAGATAAACTGATCGCCCGTGGCTATGATGCCGCCTTTTAGCTCGATGCCTTTTTCGGCCGCGACGCTAGAGGCTAACGCATTTAGAGCGTCGTCGCTTTTGATAAAGATACTGGTCTCGGGCACGTAGCCGTGCGGGTGCCCAAACGCCGTGATATCGACGTCGTGCTGCACTAGACTAGTCGCGTAAAGCATATCGCCGATTTTTAAATTTGGATTTAGCGCGCCTGCGACGCCGGTAAAAAGTAGCTTCCGGGCGCCGAATTTCTCTATCATCGCGCTTGCGGTTAGAGCGGCGTTTACCTTGCCGATCTTAGAGTAGGCGATCACAAGCTCCTTGCTGCTAAAATTTGCTAGGTAAAATACGTTATTTGCGTGCTTAACTTCTTTATAATCCTTGATGCGCTCAAGTAGAGGGGCAACCTCCTCGCGCATCGCGCCTAAGATCGCTATCATTTAAGCTCCTTTAAAAGCTCGTCAAGGCTGCTAAGATCGGTGACGCTAAAGGTCGGCTTTTCGGTGATTTTTTTGTTGATGCCTTTTAGCACGTTACCACCGAACTCCACAAACATATCAACCTCGTTTTCGATGCTTTTGATACTTTGTTTGTATAAAACAGGGCTAACGAGCTGGGCTTTTAGCAAATTTAACGCTTCGTCTTTCGAGCCGTAAGGCTTCGCCGACGCATTTGAAACGACTGGGGCAAATTTAGCGGCTAATGCCGGCTCTAGCTGCGCCGTTAGTTTCTCGCTCGCGTTTTTCAAAAGCGGGCAGTGGCTGATGACGGACATATTTAGAGGCAGTACGCGCTTAGCGCCTGCTTCTTTAAACGCAGACTCAAATTTGGAGATGTCGTCTTTTAGCCCTGCGATCACGATCTGACCGTCGCAGTTGTAGTTCGCGGCGTAAATTTGATGGCCGTCCGCTTGCGCGTTTTTGCAAATTTGCTCGACCGTCTCGTCGCTAAGCCCTAAAATAACGCTCATCGTCACGTCTTTGCCCGCGCAGTCCTCTTGCATAAATTTACCGCGTAAATTTACGATCCTAAGCGCATCGACAAAATCAAACGCGCCGCTAACCGCAAGCGCGCTAAACTCGCCCAAAGAGTGGCCAAGCGCGAATCTAGGCTCTAAATTTACGCTTTGCTTTAAAGCAAGATAGCACATAAGCGAATTTAAAACGATGGCGGGCTGAGTAAATTCGCTCCTGTTTATAAGGTCATTTTCGTTGAAAAGTAGATTTGAAAAGTCGATTTTTAGGCTATCGCTTGC
This sequence comes from uncultured Campylobacter sp., assembly GCF_938039205.1. Classification (GTDB taxonomy): domain Bacteria; phylum Campylobacterota; class Campylobacteria; order Campylobacterales; family Campylobacteraceae; genus Campylobacter_A. The sequence continues at coordinate 23,249 of NZ_CALHVM010000055.1, read as the reverse complement.
ATTTTGCAAAAGCTCGGCAGCCGGGCGGAAATTTTCGTAAATTTCCTTACCCATGCCGATACTTTGCGAGCCTTGCCCCGGAAATATAAACGCCGCTCTCATCTAGGTACTCTTAGTGGCAACCGCATCCGCCGTCATCGTGATGATGACCGTGGCCTCCGCAGCAACCGCCTTCGCCGTGGTGATGGTCGTGGTCGTGTCCGCCACAACCGCATGTATGTGCGCCGCCTACCATGCCGGTAGCTATCTCGTCCTCTGTAGCATCGCGTTTGTCGAAAATTTGAACCTTAAACTCCAAATCCTTGCCTGCATAAGGGTGATTAAAATCAACCGTCACGTCGTCCTCGCCGATAGATTTTACAATCACGCGTACGCTCTCGCCGTGCTCGCCTTGACCGAAAAGCTCCATGCCCTCTTTTAGCTCGATGCCCGCAAATTGCTCTTTAGGCAGCATTTGAACCGCGCTAGAGTCATACTCTCCGCAAGCCTGTGCAGCCGGGATAACGATAACCTTTGTTTCGCCCTTTTCTAGTTTAGTAACTTCTTCTTCTAGCTTCTCGATAATATGTCCGCGACCTGTTAAAAAGGAAATTTCTTGCCCAACCTGCATATTGGACTCTAAAATTTCGCCCGTTTTTGCGTCTTTTAGCTCATAAAACATAGCTATAACTTGTTCTTTCACGTTCTTCTCCTATTTATGAAAATAACGTGATTATATCGTTAAATTTATTAAAGAATGTTTTAGTTTCGAGTAGGTGCAGCTTTGGCTTCTTTGCTGTCCGGATAGCCTAATTTTAGCGCTTTGTAAAATTTATTCGCACTCGCCGTGTCTTTTATCTTATCAAAGCTAATAGCAGTGTGATAAAGAAGCTTTGGCGTATATTCGGCCTTGTCGTAAAGCTGGATACTTTGCTGGTAGTATTTTATGGCGTTGTTGTAAGCTTTTTGCTGATACGCTATCTCGCCGAGATAAAAATTCGCCATTGCAGGCTTATGATCTTTGCTTAAAAGATATTCGTATCTAGCCTTTGCATCGTCGAGCTTACCTGCGTCAAATAGCTTTTTAGCTTCGCTTGCTACATCTTGATTTTTTTGTTTGGTAAAATCAATTTTCGGAGCTTGTGGCTCAGCAGCGGCTGGGCTATTGCTAGCTACCGGCTTGTCTTCATCGTTTTTTTTTGTGGTAGCGGGTGCGGCGTTGCTCTTATCTATCAAAGCGCCCATATCCTTAAGGGCTTTGGTGATTTTAGCGTTGTTGGCCTCTTGTATTTTTCGGCTTTCTTCTACGTATTTTTTAAGCTCGTCAAAATCACTTTTTGCGGTAGAATTTCCGTCGTTTCCTTCGATATCGTTTAGTCTTTTTTCTATCCTAGACATTCTTGAGTTTAGTCCGTCTAGTACACTTTGCAAGCCCTCTAAGCGCTCTTGCATAGCATTTAAATTTGACTCGACGTCGCCCATGTTTCTACTTAAATTTTCTACGTTTTGCTTGTTCTTTAGAAAAGTTTTTTCGTTATCGGTCAAACCGTAGGGACTCGAGCTATCTAAATTTCCAGCATCAAATACCGAAATTTCATTGGAGGCGGAATAAGAGAGAGTGGCTCCTATAAAAAGAGCCACGAAAGTTTTTAAATTCGTCATAAAATTAATTATGGAAGAACTTTAAATTCAGCACGTCTATTTTGAGCGTCGCAAGCTTTTGTTTTGTCTGTGCAAACAGGATTGCTTTCGCCATAGCTTACAACCGTGATTCTGTCAGCCGCAACGCCTTGTTTTACAAGCGCGTCTTTAGCAGCTTTTGCTCTTTTTAGACCAAGCGCATAGTTGTACTCATCAGTACCCCACTCGTCGCAGTTGCCCTCTACTTTTACAGAAAGAGCTTGAGCCTCTGATTGATTAAATAGGCTTGCGTTTGTGTTGATAGCAGACTGCATGTCGCCTTTGATATTAAATTTATCAAAGTCAAAGTATACAGTTTGAACTTGACCTTCAATGCTTGAGATTAATTGTTGCAATCTCTCGCTATCACTCATCATGTTATCGCTTGAGTTCATACCGCCCATATTTTGATTAGCGTCAGCGCTCATATCAACTTCAGGGTTTTTAGAGCTACAACCGCTCAACAATAAAGCCGCAATAGCAGCAGAAGTTAAAACTACTTTTTTCATTTTCATCCTTTTATAGAAATTTAACGTGATTATATCATAAAATTTACTAAATATTACCAATCAATCGACTGAATTTTGCCGATTTTTAACGGAAATTGGAAACTTTTGTTCTCGTTTACGCGAATTATACCAAGTGAACTCTGTCCTCCAAGCTCTTTTATAAACACTACGCTTTGCCCGTCGCTAGAAAATCTAGGGTATAAATTTTTACCGCTTGCGGTAAGCTGTCTGATGTAATCAGTCTGCGTAGAGATCATGTAAATGTTAAAATCTCTCGTTCCAAAGCTACTCTTGCCGTCTTCTCTACTAGAGTAAACTATATAGTTTTGATAGGTACTGACGGAGTTGTTGTTTTTGCCGTGATAGACCAACTGCTCAAAGCCGCTTCCATCGACGTTTTGTGCGAAAACGTTAGGATAGCCGAGTCTATCGGAAACGAAAACTACGCGTCTGTCGCCATCGACGAAGTTGCCGTTGACGTCTATGCCGCTATAGTTGGTTACCTGAGATAGTCTTTTTGAATTTAGATCGTATATATAGATATCAGGCTGATCTTGCGGAGCCATAGTTAGCAAAATTTTATCTCCGTTTTGGCTAACGTCGGAGGCTATAAGCATACCACCCTTGCTATCTAAAATTTTAGTTTTTTGGCCGCTTGCAACGTCATATCTATAAAGAACTAAGTTTTTGCCACTGTAATCAGAGTAATAAAATGCACTCTGATCAGCTCCTACCCATTTAGGAAATATATTCAAACCGCCGCGAACAAGTACTTTTTGGTAGGTCAAAGTGTAGTCGGCTATAACGATCTCGCTTTGCTTTGAACCAGTTCCTTTGGCAAAGATGATAAATTTCTCCATCCAGTTTACAGGCGGCATTTTTAGCTCGTTGATAAGCTCAACTATCGCTTTATGCGCGATAAACGGATACTTTGATCCGTCGTTCATATTATAAATTTTCTCGTACTGAGTAGTCGCCGTTTTTGCATTAATTAGCTTAACTCTGAGGGTTAGAGGCGAGTTTGCAGAGCCCTCAAGCGCGTATCTAAATATAAGCTGCGCACCTTTTTCGCTCATGACGTTCGTATTCGAGTCGCCCTCATAGCTACTGGCGATATATTCGTCCACAACTTCAAAATCAGAGCTGACCTTCAAGTCTCCCAACATGATTTTATGAAATTTGCTTTTAAAAGCCTGATCGCCGACGGCGGTTGTAGCGTCTTGAAGCACGATTTTTGGTAGGGCTAAGCCTTTGTTGACGACCGAAATGGTTGCATCAACGGCAAAAAGCCAACTGGTAAAAGCAAGAAAAAGTAAAATTTTCTTCATTTTTCCTCCATTATTCTAGTTTGTCTTCTAGTTTGGTTCCGAGCCTAACAGCTCTGCCTATCTGGGTAGGCGGCGGAAATTTCTCAAAAGTCATACTTTGCAAGAAATCCCTAACTTTGTTATTAAATTCGCTATTATACGATAACTTTTTTATATCGTAACTAAACGATCCATCAATGCCAATGACGATCTCAACCTCCGCCTCATCGGTAGAATCAGCCTTATAAGCACTCCATTTGCTCTGTAAAATTCTACTAATCATACCGAAGTATTCGTTGTATTCGCCTGTCATTTGCGACTTTGGAGTCTTGGCAACCTGATCTAAAGTAAGCGCATTTATAACGTCGCTAGCTTTTTTTTGCTGGCTCGTTATCTGGACTTTTTCCGGTTTTTTACGACTTTGCTCTTTTGGTTGCTCTTTTTTCTTCGTAACCTTATCCTCTTTTAGCTTAGAGGTATCAATACTGCCGAATAGATCCTTTAAATTTGGTTCTTCAACTTTTTTTTCTTCAGGTTTTGGCGGTGCAGGATCCGGTTCAGGCGGCTTGTTTGTAGTGTCCGGCTTTGGCTCTTCTTTTTTAACCTCTTCCTTTACCGGTTGAGGTTTTTCCTCTTTTACAATCTCTTTTTTGGGCTCGGGCGCTTTTACGGTGATGTCGGGCTCGCGCTCAACTATCATAATATCCATAAAAGCATCTTTAGTATCGGTGTATTTTTTAGGCTCTTCCTTAAAATAGGTAAGCTTAATAAAAATACCGCTTATGATACAAAGATAAAGAAAAGCCGATAGTAAGAAGTAACCGGAAGTGTTAAATTTGAGATCAAATTTATCCATTAGTTTGGAGCGCTACCTTTGTAAAGCCTGCGTTTTTTACGCTCTTTAAAACAAACATCACATCATCGTATATGAGGCTTTTGTCAGCCTTAATATAAACAGGCGAGTTTTTATCGTATTTTGCCCCGATAAGCACTATATTGTCAGGAAGTTCGCGCAAATTCATGGTATTTTGATCTATTCTAACCTTTTTTGTGGCATCAACGATAACAGTCAAATCTTTTTTTTGAGCCGAGGATGTTTTAGTTTTTGAGCCGTCCGGTAGCAAAATTTGCTCCTCATAAACGATAGTAGGCGTCGTAACCATAAGGATCGCCAGCAAAACAAGCATGATATCCACAAGTGGAGTTATGTTTAGCTCCGGAGTTTCGTCGAGATTTATCATTGATCTTCTTTAAGCGTTACTAGGATATCGACTTCACGCCTGATGACACCCATGAGCTCATACGCTTTTCGTTTGATAAGCAAGCTAAACGTATAAGCGGGAATCGCTACAAATATACCTGCTCCGGTAGCCACGAGAGCCTCACTAATAGCTGGAGCAATAACTCCTAACGACGAATTTCCTCCGCCTTGACCAAGCTGAGAAAAGGTCTCCAAGATAGAAACAACCGTGCCGAAAAGTCCGATAAAAGGCGACGTAGAGGCAACTATACTAAGCCAAGTAATGCCACTAGTTGCATTTCGCTCAGCGATACTAACGGCGACCGAGAGCTTCTCTCTAGATATCGAGCCACTTATAAACCGTTTTAAAATGGATTCGTTTAAAACATGTTTAGACCCGCCCATTAATAACGACTCAAGAGCATTTTGTTCTTTTTTTTGCCATGATCTAAGCCCTGCCATACGAGAAAATAGTATAGTAAGGCTTATAATGAAATAAAAAGAAAGCCAGCTCAGCACAAATATGGTAATAAAACTACTTCTAGATAAGTAGTTTAAAAAAATATCAAGCCCAGCCACTATCTTGTCCGAGCCATACTATCTAATTTTGCTACAGCAGCAGCCATAGCGTTGTTCTCGCTACTCATACCGACAATTAAATCCTTCGCCTTTTGCAATGAATTTGCTATCTCGCTCTCGGAATTTCCAGACACATGAACGGCGCCGTCAGCAAGGATAGTGGCCTTGCCTTCGTTTATCTCAGCATATCCCCAGTTGATCGCGACGGCATCATGACTTTTATCTTCGCTCTCGATATCTATAACGCCGGCTTTCAAAAGCGAAATAAGTGAAGCGTGTCCGGGCAAAACCCCGAACTCGCCCTCACTACCAGGCAAAACTACGCTTTTGATATCGTTTGAAAACACTAAACCCTCAGGCGTAACGATTTCTAAATGTAATTTATTCATTACTTTTTCCTTTAAATTTAGGCTTTAAGTTTTTCAGCTTTTGCTATCGCCTCGTCGATGTTTCCTACCATATAAAATGCGTTTTCCGGCAAATCATCATATTTGCCTTCCAAAATTCCCTTAAAGCCGGCGATATTCTCCTCAAGACTTACGTATTTACCAGGGCTTCCAGTAAATACCTCGGCAACGAAGAATGGCTGAGATAAAAATCTCTCGATCTTTCTAGCGCGGTCGACAGTAACCTTATCTTCTTCGCTAAGCTCGTCCATACCAAGGATCGCGATAATATCTTGAAGGTCTTTATATTTTTGTAAAACCGCCTGTACGCCGCGAGCTACCTTATAGTGCTCGCCGCCTAAAATTTGAGGATCGAGCATTCTTGATGTCGAATCAAGCGGGTCAACCGCAGGATAAATTCCCTTTTCCGCAATAGCTCTGTTTAGAACGGTAGTCGCATCAAGGTGCGCAAAAACGGTCGCAGGAGCTGGGTCGGTAAGGTCGTCAGCAGGGACGTAAACGGCTTGAACCGAAGTAATCGAACCTTTTTTAGTTGATGTAATTCTCTCTTGGAATTTACCCATTTCGCTCGCCAAAGTCGGCTGATAACCAACGGCGGACGGGATACGTCCAAGAAGCGCCGACATCTCTGCACCAGACTGAGAGAAGCGGAAGATGTTATCAATAAACATCAAAACGTCAAGTCCCATCTCGTCGCGGAAGTACTCAGCCATTGTAAGACCTGTTAGAGCGATACGGTTTCTTGCCCCTGGTGGCTCGTTCATTTGGCCGTAGCACAAGGCAACTTTGTCCAAAACGTTACTTTCTTTCATTTCGTGATAAAGGTCGTTTCCTTCGCGCGTTCTCTCGCCAACACCTGCAAATACAGAGTAACCGCTGTGTTTAAATGCAACGTTGTGGATAAGCTCCATGATAATAACCGTTTTGCCAACGCCAGCACCACCGAATAGTCCGACCTTACCACCCTTTGCGTAAGGAGCCAAAAGGTCAACCACCTTTATGCCTGTTTCAAAAATTTCACTCTTCGTGCTTTGCTCTTCAAACGGTGGAGGATCGCGGTGAATAGACCATTTTTTGTCAAATTCTACACCCTCGCCTTCGTCGATTAGATCGCCGACGACGTTGAAAATTCTTCCCAAAACTTTTTCGCCAACCGGAACGCTAATAGGCGCGCCAAGAGCCGTAGCCTCAAGGCCTCTAGTTAAACCTTCACTCATATCCATGGCGATAGTTCTTACGCGGTTATCGCCAAGGTGTGCGGCAACCTCTAGCACAAGTCTATTTTGCTTGCCCTCAACCTCGAAATTTACTTCGACGGCTTCGTTGATCTTGGGTAAATAATCCGTGAAATCGACGTCGACTACCGGACCCATTACCTGAGAAATGATACCTTTCATCCATACTCCTTAATTATTTCATTGATTCGACGCCACTGATGATCTCGATAAGCTCAGTGGTGATAGACTCTTGGCGAGCCTTATTATACGATAGTTTTAGCTGTGCGACGCGCTCTTTGGCGTTATTAGTCGCATTATCCATCGCCTGCATTCTAGCGCTATGCTCAGCCGCAAGGCTATCTACTAAAGCATAATACATACTATACTCGAAATACTTCGTAAGTAGTTCGTTTAAAATTTTGCCGTCATCGCTCGGTTCAAATTCCATCAAAGAATTTGTCTCAACCTCAACGAGTTTCGGCGGCTCGACCGGCACGATATCGTTTATGCGAATTTGCTGAGAGATCATGTTATTGTAGCCGTTATGCACCAAAATAACCTTATCTGTCGCACCATTTATAAAGTCGTCTATCGCGTCTTTTATAATATTTTGAGCTTTCTCATAAGTCGGAGATGAGCTAACGCCGACGTATTTTTCAAGCAAATTTATACCCTGGAAGCTAAAAAATTCTATACCTTTTTTACCTACCGCGCGGAGTCTTATCTTTACTTTTTTCGCCTTAAATTCGTTAATCATATTTTTAACGGTTTTAATGGTCTGAATATTAAAACCGCCGCAAAGACCCTTGTCCGCGGTAACAAATATAATATCAACCTTTTCGATATTCTCCTTAACGTCGAAAAATTTACTCTCGGCATTTACAGAGCGATATTGGTTGATTTTATAGGCGATTTCAGATAAAACTTCGTTGATCTTGAGCGCATAAACCCTAGAGTGACGAGCGGCCTCTTCAGCCTTGCGAAGTTTGGCTGTAGACACCAGCTTCATCGCGCGCGTCGTCTTTTGGGTGTTTTGGACGCTCTTGATCTTTCGTTTTATATCTTTTAAATTTGACATATTCTAGCCTTAGTTAGCGGCAAACGTCGCTTTAAAGTCTTTTAGCGCCTTATGCAAAAGCTCCTCGATTTCTTTGTCAAGTGCTTTTTTAGTTCGAATTTGCTCGAAAATCTCAGGATATTTCGCCTCTATATAAGGATAAAGCTCGGCTTCAAATTTTGTAACCGCTACAGTCGGGATGTCATCTAGGTAGCCTTTCGTACCGGCAAAGATGATAACGACTTGCTTTTCAACGGCTAGTGGGCTATAAGGAGGCTGTTTTAATACCTCGACCATCCTCTGACCGCGCTCGAGCTGTTTTCTCGAACTCTCGTCAAGGTCGCTCGCAAACTGCGCAAACGCTTGAAGCTCGCGGTATTGCGCAAGGTCAAGTCTTAATGTTCCAGAAACTTGTTTGGTTGCCTTTATCTGAGCCGCACCGCCGACGCGAGAAACCGAAAGACCGACATTGATCGCAGGGCGGATACCTGAGTTAAATAAGTCAGACTCAAGGAAAATTTGACCGTCGGTGATAGAAATAACGTTTGTCGGAATATACGCAGAAACGTCGCCTGCTTGAGTCTCGATAATAGGAAGAGCCGTTAGAGAACCTGCGCCTAGCTTATCATTTAGCTTAGATGCGCGCTCTAACAAGCGAGAGTGTAGATAGAAAACGTCGCCAGGATAAGCTTCGCGGCCCGGCGGTCTGCGAAGAATCAAGCTCATTTCGCGGTATGCGACGGCGTGTTTTGAAAGATCGTCATAGATGATTAGGGCGTGGCGAGAGTTGTCTCTAAAATATTCACCCATAGTTACGCCCGCATATGGAGCTAGGTATTGAAGCGCGGCAGCATCTGATGCGCCTGCATTTACGACGATGGTATACTCCATAGCACCGTACTCTTCGAGTTTTTTAACAACTTGCGCGACTGTTGATTGTTTTTGTCCGATCGCGACATAGATACAAATAACGTCTTGACCTTTTTGGTTGATGATGGTATCTATCGCGACGGTAGTTTTGCCTGTTTGGCGGTCGCCGATGATGAGCTCGCGTTGTCCGCGGCCGATCGGCACTAGCGCGTCGATAGCTTTGATACCAGTTTGAAGCGGCTCGTGAACGCTCTTTCTAGCCATGATGCCTTTTGCTTTTTCCTCGACGAATCTAGTCTCGCTAGCTTCGATCGGGCCTTTAGCATCTATCGGCTCGCCGAGCGAGTTTACGACGCGGCCTATCAAAGCATCGCCCACAGGAACGCGCAAAAGCTTAGCTAGGCGTTTTACACTCGAACCCTCTTTGATGCCGTCCGTTTTGCCCAAAATAACGATACCGACGCTGCTCTCCTCAAGGTTTAGAGCCATGCCTTTTTCGCCGTTCTCAAACTCGACCATCTCGCCGGCCATAACGTTTTTTAGGCCGTAAACGTTAGCAACGCCGTCGGCTACGGATATAACTTTGCCCGTCTCGTTCACATCAACGTTAAGGCTGAAATTTTCAATCCTTTCCTTGATGATGGCGCTGATTTCATCTGCTTTTATTTTTGCACTCACGCTTTTTCTCCTTTATATTGCTTTTAATATGTATTCGCTCATTTGGGCTTTTAGCCTATCTACCGAAAAGCTAGCCTCCACGCCCAAATCGTCTAGTTCAATCTTGATACCGTTGTAGTCGCTTTTTACCGCCTCTAAAATAATTTTTGCGTTAAATCTCTTAGAAAAGCTGCTTTCGAGCTCTGAAATTTGAGCCTGACTAATCTGCGAGCCACCGTAAATTTTACCGTAAAAAACATTATCCATTTTTGACTTTTGCGCCAAAAGCTCCGAAACGATATTAGGCAAAATATCAAGCCTTTTATTTTCGCCGAGTAGCTTTATGAAATTTACAAATTTCTGATCCGCCTCACCGACTAAAGATAGAACAAAATCCGCTTTTTGGCTATTTTTTAAATTCGGCGAAACGATGATATTTTGAAATTTTTCATTTGCAAATGCATTTGCGATCTCTTGTAGCTTGGCGGTAAAGCTATTAAACTCATCTTTGCTAAGGTCACCAACTAGGGCTTTTACGTATTTTTTTGCTATAAGTTCTTTCATTAGCCGACCCTCTTAAGCATGATATTTATAAGCTCGCTTTGATCCATTTTCACACTGTCGCTTGAAAAAATTTCATTTAAAATTTCGCCCACAACGGACTTAACCATGCGTCTTTTTTCAAATTCTTTTTGGTCTTGGAAGCTTTTTTCTAAATTTGCGACCTCTTGTCTGGTTTCTTCTTTGATACGCTCAGAAATCAAAACAGCCTCTTTTCTAGCCGTTTCTACTAGGCTAGCCGCATTTGCTTTAGCCTCTTCTACGCGCCTTAGAGCGTCGTCTTTTTTGGCTTTTGAGTCCTTTAGCTTTTGCTCGATATTATCAAGTCTCGCCGCGATACCGGCGATTCTTCCTTTGTAGGCATTTTTGATAGGGTTCGCTATAAAATAATACAAAATCGCGGCAAAAACGATAAAGTTTATCATCCTAGGCACAATGTCGTATCCGCCGTCCGCCATTAAAACAAAAGGACATAATAAAAGTAAAATTTTGCTTTTCATATTAAATCCTTGCGAGTTTTGCTTTTAAAGCAGCTTGAAGTTCAGGCAATTTTTGCTGCAAATCAGCTCTAAAATCGCTCTTTTGAGAGTTTAAATTTTGGATAAAAGCATCGTAATCAGCCTCCAAAACTCCGCGCTTTTCGCTAACTATCTTAGCGGCCGCATCTTTTGCGGCATTGATAGCCTCCTGCTTGATCTTGCCAGCTTCGTTTCTTGCGGCAGCTATGAGCTGTTCTATCTGCGCTTCATACACGCCAAGATCGCTCGTATTTTTGCTAGCGCTCTCTTCGTCGTTTTTTATCGCATCGTTTCTAGCGTCTATAAAATTAAGTAGAGGCTTGTAAAGGATGGAATTTAAAACGGCGATAAGCCCTAGAAAAATAACTGCCGTCAGGACGACTAACGGCAAATTAATTTCCAACATCAAATCTCCTTAAAGTTTAATATTTTCTTAAGCATAATAAAATCGTGCTTATTTTACAAAAAAAAAAGATAAAACAAGCTAAATTTAAAGAAATATTTTTATTTTATCTTGTTTATTAGCCTATCGATATCTGCTATGTCATCAAATTCGATAGTGATTTTTTTGCCTTTTATCTTAACCGGCACGTCAAATTTAGAAAAAATCTCTTTTAAATTTGTTAGTCTTTCAAGGTATCTCTCATCTAGCTTAAGTGCGGCTTTAGGCGGCAGCTTATTTTTTAGATTTTTGACTAAATTTTCCGTCTCGCGCACGCTAAGACGCTGCCCGATGATAGTATCAACCGCCGTTTTTTCGTCGTTTGGCTCAAGACCTACGATGACTTTGGCGTGTCCTTGCGTTAGTTTGCCCTCTTTTATATACTCCTGCGTCACGGCGCTAAGGCTCAAAAGCCGCATGGTATTTGTTATCTGAACTCTGCTTTTGTGGATGATGTTTGCAAGCCCGTCCTGCGTAATTTTGTATTCGTCTATAAGCTCTTTGTAGGAATTCGCAAGCTCGATCGGATTTAAGTCTTCTCTTTGGATATTTTCTATGAGTGCTAGTTCGCGAAGGCTTTGGCTTTCGATGTCGGCGACTATGGCTTTTATCTTGCTTTCGCCTAGTAGCTTAGTCGCGCGAAATCTCCTCTCGCCCGCAATCAGCATATATCCGCCATCTTTTTCTATAACGATGATCGGTTGGATGAGTCCGTGTCTTTTGATACTTTCGCTAAGCTCTCTTAGCGCAGTTTCATCGAAATTTTTACGCGGCTGATACGGGTTTTCGACAATCAGGTCTAGATCAATATCCTTTACTATATCGCTGTTGCCCTCGTTTAGCTCAGCTTTGTACGCAAGCTCTACATCACCCAAAATCGCTTCTAGTCCGCGCCCTAGTCCGCCTTTTTTAGCCATTCGTTATCCTAAAATACAGCATGCCAAATTTTGATACGCTACCGAGCCGGGTGATTTTATGTCATATAAAATCACTGGCTTACCAAAGCTCGGGCTTTCGGCAAGCTTTACGTTTCGCGGTACTATTACGAATTCGTCGCCCATATCCTTGTTTTTAAACAGTTTATTTTCAAAATGCTGCTTTAAATTTGCCACCGTTTCCTTGGCGAGGTTATTTTGCGAACTGTACATAGTCGGCAAAAATCCTTTGATATTTAGCTTCGGATTTATGGTTTTTTTGATGATTTTTACCGTATTTAAAATTTGCGCAAGTCCCTCTAATGCGTAAAATTCGCACTGTATCGGAATTATCACGCTATCGCTAGCACTTAGTGCGTTTACGGTGATACTGCCTAGCGCCGGAGGGCTATCGATGATGATAAAATCATACTGCCCCTCGACCTCTTCGATCTTACTTTTTAGTATCTTTTGATAGTCTTTGTTTTGTTCGCTTAGTTCTTGCTCTATACCCACGAGACCGATGTTTGAAGGCGCTAGAAAAAGTGTCGGTATCTCGGTTTTTAGCACGATTTGCGAGAGTTTTTTACGGCCAGTGAGTACGTGATATATATTATATTCGTAGTCGTTTCTACTAAAACCCATTCCAGTCGTCGCATTTGCTTGTGGATCGATGTCGATGAGTAAGACTTTTTTTTCGGCTACCGCCAGCGATGCAGCCAAATTTACCGCCGTAGTCGTCTTTCCGACGCCACCTTTCTGGTTTGCGATAGTTATAATTTCACACATGAGAATTTTCCAATTTTTTTGTTTTTTAATTGATTGATTTTACAAAAAACTTACTTTGTCCAAGTTTAGTTTCGGCTTTAAAATTTCTGAAAGAATTTCGCGGCGCGTACCCACCGATATTTTGTAAAAATATTAAATTTTACGTCAAATTTAAGCAAATTTATCTGAGTGAAAAAACCCTTCGACCATTTATATCCAAAGAGCCGTCAGATAGGAGTTTTGTGTCTTTGAGCGCCACTTCTTCGCCCTCAAAGTGCGTGACAAATTCTCTCGATTTTTCAAATTCGTTCTCAAATTTTTTAAAAATTTCCGCCCATGACGGAGCGGTTTGTAATCTCTTACAAAACTCCCCGACCGCAACGCTAGGACTCACGTCTATATCTAAAATTCCGGCATTTTCGGGTGCGTTTTTTAGATTTATGCCCATGCCGCAAACGTAAATTTCACCGACTCTCGTCGTCAAGGTTCCGCCGATTTTTTTGTCGCCGACATAAAAGTCATTCGGCCATTTTAGCCAGATTTTCGAGCCGCGAGCCGCGAGCACTTCGCGCATTATCATCGAAAAGTAAATAGACGCCGACTCGCCCCTTAGATCGCTAGGTAGCGCCGTCTCGCTCATGCAAAATGAAAAAAACAGATTGCCCTCTAGCCCGCTCCACGTGTTATTTCTGCTGCCGATACCCTGCGTCTGCTCTTTTGCCACGAGCGCAAAAGGCGGCTGTATTTCGCCGTTTCGCAGCCCTTCGACCAAAACTTTTTGCGTAGATGGGACGCTATCTGCGAACTCTATTCTCAAATTTTATTCCTTTTAAATTTACGCTAAATTTGATGTTTTGGCGCGCTTGCTACCGTTGCTCTGCTCATATTACAAAGCTATATCGCCGATACCAAGGCGCTTGCCGTTTAGATACGCGCTAGCGTCCACCGGCTTTTTGCCGGGCTCTTGCACCTTTAAAATTTTGATAGCGCCCTCGCCGCAAGAAACGCAAAAGCTGAGCTTGTCGACGCTTAAAATTTCGCCCGTACGTTCAAATTTACGCCCGCGGGATTCGCGCAAAAGCTCTAGTTCTAAAATTTTTAACCCGCTAGCTAGATAGATCCCGGGCCAGGGCGTTAGCGCACGAAATTTATTACAAATTTGCTCTGCGCTCTGCTCAAAGCCAAAAAGTCCGTCAGATTTGCTTATTTTTTTGCAGTGCGTAGCCTGCGCGTCATCTTGCTTAATCGGCGTCAAATTTGCAAAATTTCGCAACACTCGCACGATAAGCTCACCCGCCAGATCCCCGAGCTCGTCAAAGAGCTGCGCCGCCGTCTTGTCTTCGCAAGGCGTGTAGGCAAAATCAAGCATATCGCCCGTGTCAAGCCCCGCATCCATCAGCATCGCCGTCACGCCCGTCCGCTTTTCGCCAGCTAGTATTGCGCTTTGGATCGGGCTTGCGCCGCGGTATTTAGGCAGGATCGAAGCGTGCAGGTTTATGCAAAGCACGATATCAAGCACGCTTTGCGGCAAAATTTTACCGTATGCCGCGACCACTATAAAATCAGGCTTTAGCTCTTTTATCTGTGCCGCGACCGCCTCATCTTTGAGTGTCGCAGGCTGAAAGATCGGTACGGCGGGCAGGTGCTTCTGCGCGTAAATTTTCACCTCGCTCGGAGTTAAAATTTGCTTCCTGCCCACAGGCTTATCAGGTTGCGTAAATACGGCAACGATCTTAAATTTCGCCTCGGCAAGAGCGCGTAAAATTTTAGCCGCATACTCGGGAGTACCCATAAAAACTATATTCATTCTTTTCCTTTAAATTTAGCCAAATCAGGGCGCGAGCGATCATACGGGCGCAATCGTGCTCGCAATAAATTTTACGCATACCGCAGTGCAAACACGGGTTCACGCTCGTGCGCCTTATTTAACGGCGGATTGATTTTTATCCTCGGATCCGTCCGACCAAGGCCAAAAAGCGCACGGATCTTCGGACCAATAAATCTTTGCAGACGGTTTTGCCCCCAGCTCATCAAGGCTAATCTTGCCGTCACGATTAGCATCGAGCCTATTAAATTCCGAGCCTGAGCGTAGATTTAACTCTACTCTCAGCCCAGACGGCACCTCGCTCGCCATCCACTCCTACAAGCCCAGCGCGCCGCCATTATCCTTGTCGTTAAAGTCCATAAAATTTGGCACCGGATCGGCGGGATCGCAACCGTATGCGCCGAAACATAAAAATACTAGAATAAAAATTTTATTCATTTCGCCTCCTTAAATTTTATCTTTTTGCGGCGTTTGCGAGCGATAAAAATAAAATTTAACCGCATACACGGGCGCGCTTAAGGCCTGCATTCACATAAGCCCTCTACGGCGCGGCTTTTGGCGCAATCTACAGCTCCTTTTTGAGTAGTTCGAGCAGGCTAAATTTAAGCTCGCCGATATTTTGCCCAGTCGCCGAAGATATCGGCATCACAAAAAACGGCTTGGTGGCGTCAAGCTCATAAATATCTTGCTTAAATTTCATTTCTCCAGCCGTGCCCGAAAGCCCCAAATGCGCCAAAAACGCGTCAAATTTTTCCTGCAAATTTTCGGCCGCGTCCGCGCGGGTTAGAGCGATCGCGTAATCTCTTTTTGCAAGCTCTCCGGAAAATTTCGCCGTCTCGGCCCTCAGCGCGTCAAACTGCTCCTCAAGGCTGCGGTAGTTCGCAAGATCAAGCATAAAAAGCAAAATTTTAGTGCGCTCAACATGCTTTAAAAACTGCACGCCAAGGCCGCGCCCTTCGCTTGCACCCTCGATGATGCCCGGGATATCGGCCATGACAAAGCCGCTGTATTCGTCAACCTCGACTAGGCCTAGCTTTGGCGTGAGAGTGGTAAACTCGTAGTTTGCGATCTGAGGTTTAGCATTTGAGACGGTCGAGATCAGCGTGCTTTTACCGACGTTTGGAAAGCCCACGAGCCCCACGTCGGCGATGAGCTTAAGCTCCAGCCTCACCTCGCGCATTTCGCCCTCAAGGCCTTTTTGCGCGTATTCGGGAGCTTGGTTGATCGAGCTTTTAAAGTGCACGTTGCCAAGCCCGCCCTTGCCGCCTTTTAAAAATAGCTCGCGCTGCCCCTCGCTCGTTAAATCACAGAGTAGCTCGCCCGTCTCAGCATCTAACACCGCAGTGCCTGGAGGCACGATGAGCTCGAGGTGCTCGCCTCTTTTGCCGTGCATCCTGCGCCCCGTGCCCGCTTCGCCGTTTTGCGCGCGCATGACTTTTTTGCCTTTATATGCCGCTAGCGTGTGGGTGTTGTTGTCAGCGACGAAATATACATCCCCGCCGTCGCCGCCGTCGCCGCCGTCCGGCCCGCCCAAAATCACGTGCTTTTCGCGGCGAAAGCTCACCGAGCCGGCTCCGCCGTGACCCGAGCTTAGGGTTAAATTTACGCTATCTATAAACATTTTTTGCCTTAGTTTTTAAATTTTATTTCATTATTTTTCGGTTCGTAATTTTGCGAAATTTTCGGATTATATCGGTTTATTAATTAAAATTTGATTTGCCGCAAAGTTTAAACGATTTGCCATGCACCGTTATTTATGCGGATCGTTTGCGGTAAATTTTCGCGGTTTGGATCAAATTTCAGGATTTGACGAATAGAGCGACGATCGTTTCTAATACGAGATTTTTTGATAAATTTTAAATCTTTTCTAAGAGAGTTGGGATAGCGAAGCCGTTTTGAGCGAGAAAAACCTTTAGATTTCATGAAAATTGAGTTATTTTTAAAAAGGGGCTTTCGCCCCAAGGATTACGCAGCGGGATAAACAGAAACTTTTTTTCTATTTTTATCTAGTCTTTCGAATTTAACAAAACCGTCGATTAGTGCGAAAATCGTGTGATCTTTGCCTAGACCGACGTTGCTGCCCGCGTGAGTGGCGGTACCGCGCTGGCGGATGATGATGTTGCCCGCGCGAACGAATTCGCCGCCGAATTTTTTAACGCCTAAGCGTCGTCCGATACTATCTCGGTTATTCTGGGTTGAGCCTTGACCTTTTTTGTGTGCCATTTCTTATCTCCTTAAGCTGCGATACTTACGACTTTTACGCGTGTAAACTGTCTTCTAAAACCGCGTTTTAGTTTTGAGTCTTTGCGTCTGCGTTTTTTGTAAATAACGACTTTTTTATCCTTGCCCTCGTTTACGACTTCAAGAACGACTTTCGCACCCTTTACGAACGGCGCGCCTACCTTTACTTCACCGTCGTTTACGCACAAAACGTCCGTAATCTCGACTGATGATTTTGCTTCAGCACTGAAATGGTCAAGCTTAAGATATTCGCCTTCGCTGACGCGATACTGCTTGCCGCCGTGCTTAAATATAGCGTATTTTGACATACTCTACCTTTCTAAATTTGGTAAGACCAAAAAGCGCTTTTGGATTTCAAAAGACTTGGGGGAGCTTTGTTGGTTGTAAGAGACGGATGATATCCAAAAATTTATAAATTTTGGTTTAATGCCCCAGCTTTTAAAATTTCATCCGCCAAATTTTCGACCATCGCGTCGTGATCGAGAAACCGTATTTGATCGCTCGGCGAAGGCCCGTCAAAAGGCTTATAAAGCACTGTTTTAGCCGGCGGCGCGTTTAAAATTTGATTAAAAACGTCAAATTCCGGCGGAAAGCTAAAATATAATTTTGGCTGCGCCGGTTCGCCGCCCAAAAGCCTTTTTGCGTAAATTACGCTGAAATTTTTAGCTTTCGGCAAGCTAATGCGCTCAAAAATCTCAAAAGACAAGAGGTAATGCGCCAAGGCATAAAGTCCGTGCGCGAAAAAGCTAATCCTCTTTTCAAATTGCGGCGCGGCGGTTCTGGCAACTTTTACACAAAAATTACTCAAACTCTCGCTCATCGCGGCCGCGTCTTTTTCGTGCAAGGCAAGGACGAATTTTACCGCTTCTCTTTCATTTATCGGCTTTTTGGAGTCCGCAAATCTACGCGCTTTTTTCAGTGCGGGCTCGAGCGATTTTTTATCGTCCCATAGCAGCGCCGAAACCAGATCGCTCATCACGCATAAAAATCTATATCCGTTCGTACTAGGCGGCATAGAGTGCGTCATTACGTTTTTTACGCCGTTCATGTCGCCGCACGCCAGCGCAAGAAACGAATGAATAAGCCTCTCACACTGATCGTACCCGCCCTCGCAGCCCGGTAGCAGCTCGTTTCTGGCGTACTGAAAAACTAGATCGTTTAGAGCCTCCACATCGCCGCTTTCTATACATTTTTCCAGCCAAATTTCATAAGGAATTTGCGGTATCGAAAAAGCCATCAGTTTTATCAACTCGCACAAAAACTCGCGCTCGCTCAAATTTTTCTTTTTTAGCTTAGCTAAAACTTCGCCGCACTCGTCCAAAAGCAGCTCGGTTTCGCTTTTTTGCGGTTTTTTAGATTGTGAAAATTTGCGGGAATTCTCCTGCGAGTCTTGCAAAAACGTTTTCATCTACATACTCCCTATTTTTATTTATTTTATCAAAAACTTCTTGCGCCAGGGGCAAATGCGCGCCGTATCTGGCCAGATAGAGCCAGTCTAGCCCTTCGCACGGCGTTTTGGAAAGCGCCTTGCCGCCTTTAGTAGCCCTGGCCGAATACTCCAAAACAAAAGGCAAGGCCGAGTGCGCCCCGTCCTCTTTATATAAAATCCCCGTCATTGCGTAAAATTTAGCGCGGTACTCTTTGCAAGAAAGCAAACTCGCCAAAAAGCCGTTCTCGACGCCGTCAGCTAAAAACGCGGTAGTTAGAGCCGCATTGCCTTGTACATCTAGACTTTTAAATTTGGCGGCGCATTTTAGAGCGGGTATCGCACGCACCGTGCCTAGCTCGCGCAAGGCGATAGTAGCCCAAAGGAGGTCAAATTTATCCTGCGAGCTTTGCAAAACCTCTATCAAATTTGACTCGTCGTAGGGGATTTTGCGGCTTTTGAAGTGATCCGCGGCAGCCTCGTTGCGCGCCTTCATCTGCCCAAACCACTCGCTTACGTGATCGTCAAGCTTTTGCATTTTATTCCTTTAAATTTAGGCAATTGTAGCGTAAAATTTAACCTCGTTTTAGGTATAATCGCCCAAATTTAAGCAAACTCAGGATAGAGATGGCAGGCGAAGACCAAGAAAAAACCGAAGAACCCACCTCCAAAAAGATCGAAGACGCGCGCAAGGACGGCAACGTCCCCAAAAGCCAAGACCTAGCCGGCTTCGTCACGCTCGCGGTCGCGATCTTTGTCGTTGTGGCACTTCTTGGCTTCATCGGCGATCAGTTTTTCACGCTGTATAACTACTATCAGAGTCTAATCGGCCAGGAGTTTACGCGCAAGCTACTCTTTAGCGTCGCGATCACGACGATATTTCGCACGCTGCTCATCATCCTACCTATCGCCGTTTGCATCGCGATCGCGGGCGTCGTCGCCAACCTCATGCAGTTTGGATTTATATTCACAACCAAGCCTTTAGAGCCAAATTTAAACAAAATCAATCCGATAAAAGGGCTCAAAAATCTCTTTTCTCTTAAAAAACTGATAGACGGCATCAAAATGGTGCTCAAGGTCACGGCGGTTTTTACGGTCGGATTTTTGATGTTTTTAAGCTTTATCAAAGAGTTGCCGCATACGCTGTTTTTCTCGATGGCGGCGCAGCTAGCGTGGCTAAAAGAAAAAATGCTGATTTTAGCCGCCGTGATGCTCATCGTGATGTTTATCATCGGGCTTCTTGACGTGCTGATCGTGCGTTTTCAGTATTTTCGCGACCTGCGCATGAGCAAGCAAGAAATCAAGGACGAATACAAACAGATGGAGGGCGACCCGCAGGTAAAAGGTCGCATCCGCCAGCTGCAAATGCGAGCCGCGCGCAATAGAATGATGCAAAATATCCCGCAAGCAGACGTCATCATCACAAACCCGACCCACTACGCCGTCGCGCTTCGCTACGACAAAACAAAGGAAAAAGCGCCAGTGATCCTCGCTAAAGGCGTGGATTTTCTAGCGCTTCGCATCAAGCAAATCGGAGTGCAAAATAACGTCAAAATCGTCGAAAATCCGCCGCTAGCGCGCGAGCTATACAAGATGTGCGAGGTAAACGATATGATACCTGCGGAGCTCTTTCGCGCCGTCGCCGAGGTGCTAAGCTTCGTCTATATGAGCGACAAACAAAAATTCGGCGATAGGCTGAAGTGAAATTTAAATTTGACTTTTTAGCTGTAAATTTGAAGCCAAATTTGGAGTCAAATTTGCGCCGCTCAAATTTGAATAAATTTTAGAATTTTACTCGCCGAGACCCGCACCTTTAAGGCGCTAAATTTGGTTTTATCAAATTTAGCATTGTAAATTAAGTTCTTTGAGTAAAAAACAACCGTTTAAGGTTGTTTTTTACTTTGTTGTAAAGGGGGTGGGGGCTTAAATTGCGAAGTCGCTCCCCTCCCCCTACGACGCTTTTAAGGTGGCGACATAGCTTTGCTTGCGCAAAGCGTCGCAAATTTTAAATTTATCGATTTTGCGGCGCGGGTCTCGGCAGGTAAAATTTAAGACCGAAATTTGCAAATTTGACTTCAAATTTGAACGTAAAACGATAAGGCGAAGTATTTTTTCTTTAGACGAGGCGGAAACGACGGAGGCAAGGGAGCGGACTAGTCGTCCGTGACCGAAGACGACCGAGTTTCCAACGAAGTATAAAGGAAAAAGACAAGCCGCAAAGGCAGCTTGTCTAAAAGCAAAATTATTTAATAAATCCGTAAAGGTTAGCTAGCACCCAACCCACCGCGCACGAGCTAAACACGCCGATAAGGCCAGGGATGATGAAGCTGTGGTTGATGACGTATTTGCCGATCTTTGTCGTACCTGAGCGGTCAAACTGGATCGCGGCAAGGTCGCTCGGATATGTAGGAAGGATAAAGTATCCGTAGCAAGCCGTAGCAAACGCGACGATGATACCTGGATCCACGCCGATCTGAACCGCAAGCGGTACGAATGTCGCAGCAGCTGCTGCTTGAGAGTTTAGGAACTTAGAAATCAGCATACCTACTACGATATACATCCACGGATAGGCCCTCATCACCTCTCCTAGCGAGCCTTTTAGCATCTCGATGTGAGAGTGGAACATCGTATCGGCCATCCAGCTTATGCCGTAAATCGCTACGAGCGCAACCATACCGCTGTGGAAGATCTCGTTTTGAGCGATCTTGGCAGCCTTTATGCCTGAGTAGATCATCATGATAGACGCGGCTAGTAGCATGAAAATTTGGATCGTATCTACCATGCCTAGAGGGGCGGTCTTTTTCATAGTATCTTTTACTACGATGCTAGCGTTTGCGACGGTTTCGGTTTTACCCTCTTTAGTGATAACTACATTGCCGTCTTGAAGCACGATAGTTTGAGTTACTTTTTTGTCTTTATCTAGGACTTCTACGTTCGTAAATTTAGTAGCGTCTTTTACTTTACTGTCTTTTACGTTTGAGACGACTTTGCTACCATCTACGGTAGAGACTACTTGTCCGTCTTTTACGGTGATGTTTTTAACTACTTTTTCACCTACTACGATTTCGATAGATTTGCCAGGGACGTTGCTAGTCCAGCTAGGGCGTAGTTGTTTATAGTAGCCTAGAACCGCCACGATAGCGATAGTAGCTAGGAATATCCACATCACGTTCCACTGTTTAGCAGGGAGTTTTGCGCCGATTAGAGAGTGAGATTCGTCTGAGCCGTAGATATATTTTCTTTGCTCAGGGTCTTTGATCCTCTCTTGGAAATCAGGGTCTTTATCTAGGTCTTTACCTCTAAAAATCGAGTAAGTACCGATGATAAGCATACCGATAAAGGTTGACGGGATAGTTACTTTTAGTAGATCCACGTAGCTAGTAAATCCATCGATATGAACTGTGCCAGTGCCTAGCAAAACGGCGACCATAGATACGCCCGCAACCGAAACCGGGCTAGCGATGATGGCTAGCTGAGACGAGATCGTAGTAGCAGCCAGCGGTCTTTCCGGACGGATGCCGCTTTTGATAGATACGTCGTAGATGATCGGTAGCAGCGTATAAACCGTGTGTCCGGTGCCGCATAGAACCGTTAGCGTCCAGCCGCAAATAGGAGCTAGGATACAGACGAATTTAGGATTTTTTCTTAGCGCTTTTTCCGCTATCTGAAGCATAACGTCAAGACCACCTGCAGCTTGCAGCGTAGCGCTTGCTACGACGACGGCTAGGATCGTTAGGATGACGTCTACTGCTGGTTTGCCTGGCTTCATACCGAATGCAAACACCAAGATAACAAGACCGATACCGCCTAGTACGCCTAGAGCCATACCGCCTTTTTTAGCGCCGTAGAATAAACATCCGAGCACTACGATTAGTTGTAGAGTGAACTGAGTGCTTTCACTCAAACTGGTTAGGAATTCCATTTGTTCTCCTTTTTGGAAATTACGCCGCGATTATATAAATATTAAAATTAAATACTAATAAAAAAATTAAAAATACATTTGTAAGTATTAATCATATATTTAACCAAATTTGATGTGCCGCCAGTCAAATTTAATCGATCTAAATGCATTTAAAAGAAAATTTGATATATAATCCCAAGACAAAAAAATTAATAAATCTGCTTAAGGAGGAAATATGCAAATCCCTATCGCATACGGCAAAGATGATCATCTAAATCTAGAGATAAACGAGAAAAATTTGCTCGGCGTTTTCGATCCAAACCCCGTGGCTAAATTTGACGAAACGGCGCTCATCGCAAAGGCTCTGGCAAATCCGATAAATCAAAAAAGCTTTGACGAGTTTATCGCGGGCGACGAAAAGATCGTCATCATCGTAAACGACGGCACCAGGCCCACGCCGACGGCAAAAGTTTTAAAGCAAATTTACCCGAAAATCCGCGATAAAAATAAAATTTTCATCATCGCCACGGGCTGCCATAGAGAGGGTACGCTCGATGAGTACGAGATGATATTTGGCAAAGAAATTTACGCCGAGCTTAACGCCAAAAACGAAGTTCACGATCACGACTCCAAGCACGACGAGATGGTCTTTTTAGGCGAGTCCAAAAACGGCACGCAGATGTATCTAAACAAAATCGTGGCCGAAGCGAAAAAGGTGATCGTCATAGGCTCGGTCGAGCCGCACTATTTTGCGGGCTACACCGGCGGTAGAAAGGCCTTTTTGCCGGGCACCGCGTCTTATGAGAGCATCACGCAAAACCACAAGCTCGCCCTAAGCTCCGACGCGCAGGCGCTGCGCCTAGAGGGTAACCCCGTGCATGAAGATATGATCGACGCGATGAAGGTGCTCGCGCACATCGACGTTTTTTCGATCCAGACGGTGCTTGATAGCGAGCACGGCGTGTATTACGCGAGTGCGGGACACCTAAACGACAGCTTTTACGACTGCGTGAAAAAGGCAGACGAGGTCTTTTGCGTAAATATCCCGCGCAAGGCAGATATCGTGATCTCGGTCGCGCCCTATCCGATGGACGTCGATCTCTATCAGGCGCAAAAAGCCCTAGATAACGGCAAACTAGCGCTCGCGCAGG
>NZ_CALHVM010000054.1 GCF_938039205.1 uncultured Campylobacter sp. | reverse complement strand
ACCTCCCTAATGCTCCAACTAAGGAGCAGCTAAAGGAGGCGTATGAGGAGTGCTATAAAGAAAATCAGATAGATAAAAATTTCTATAAACACTACGAATATAATAAAAAAAGATTAGATGAAATTACAATAAGTCAAGGCGAAACTCCTACAAAAGTAAATCCCGTATTTTTTAACTTTAGGAAAAAACTAAGAATTAATCATTATGAAAAACATTGTCCAGACGAAAATTCTACTTTTACAATTAGAGAATTTATCAGCTGGGCAAATGATAATAAAAAAATGGGCTCTATATCAAGTTTTACAAATAGTTTTGAAAACGACCCGACCAAGGTGATTTACGTAGATAGTAACCGAAGTAAATCTAGCCCTGGCTCGAATTTGAAGTAAATAATCTCGGCGCAAAGACGAAGCTAAAATATAAATTTGACCGAATAAAATTTGAGCTCGCGGCGGCGCAAATTTAAAATTTAAGCAGGCGAAATTTGACGAGAACGGACGTAAATTTGCCCGTCAAATTTCAAATTTGACCAAATCTTGCTAGCTTCTAAAAATGCGCCGCTTAGAGTGGTTAAAATTTAGCGCTATGCGGTGGTTAGGCTCTAAACTACAGCATTTGAAGCGACTGCGAAAACCGCCCGAGATAAAAAGGCAAATTTAAAAAGCGGTGCGCTAGAGTAAATTTGCGCTTACCGCTCGTCTCGCGCCAAAAGCTTTGCCGTGCGTCCGTTTTTTCGCACTTCTTTGAAAAATATCCGCAGCGCCTTTTGCTCCTTTGCGCCGATTTCGTAGCTGATAAATTTGAGATACCATTTGATATCGTCCGCGCTGATGCCCCTAGTTTGGGCGTATTTGGCGAGGATATAGTTTGGGATTTTGACATTTGCTCGCAAAAACTCGCGCGCCAATCGCTCATACGCGCCGCGCCCCTTCACGCAGGAAAATCGCCCGAAAACAAACGGCAAGCCCGTCCGCTCGCGCCACGCCCGCCCCATATCGTAAAACGCATCCTCGCCCTCCCGCAGATACGCCTTTAGCGCGCGGTCGCCGATGAGCACCTCGCCCTCAAGCCCCAGCACTGCTGCTAGCGCGTTTGAGCTAGCAGACGCGGGGTCGAGACGCGCGGCAGTGCCCTTTCGCACGAGCACGCTTTTGACGTCGCCTTTTGCGATGATGCCCAGGCTCACCTTTTTATAGCGTTTTTTGCCGCTTTCGATGCTTGAAATCACGGCTGCGTCGATCCTACGGCAGCACAGATCGCGGTTTAGTTTGCTTGGCACGCCCTTTTTAAATTCGATGATTTTTTTGTCCTGAGAGCTTAGGCGCGAGCGCTTTAAAAATACGTGAAAAGGAAGCAAATTTAGATAATCAATCTTGCCAAAAATCATAAAAACTCCGAATTTATAAGGATTTGCGCCGTTTTAAAACGAGCCAAATTTAAAGCCGAATCCTAATGCGTAAAATTTCTAAAACCAAAATCGTCGCTCGCGGCAAAAGATACGGTCGCGAGCTTTGGTGCGATACCGCAAATTTAACCGATTCGCGCCGCAAAATACGCCCGAACTAAAGTTAAACGAAAATGGCGCAGGTCTAGGCCGCCCAGCAAAAGCTCGCCCCAATAGGCAACGATGAAAAACCGCCAAAACGCGCCGAACCGCTCGCTAAAACCAAAGCGGGCACTTTGCGCGGTTAAATTTGAAAAAGCGGCGACTCCGCACGGGAAATCGCCGCTAGCGGTGCAAATTTGGGCTCAAGGCCGAGCTATTTTGCATCGTTAAATTTGATATTCGTGCTCTTCAAGCTCGTCGTTCAAGAGCTTCGTAAATCTCGCTGCATGCGCCTCTATCGCGCTATCAGGAACGCCCGGCTCCACGCCGCAGCTAGCAAAGATGCGCCCGTAAACGAGCTCGCAAAAGTCCGCGCAGCACTGAAGCGGCAGCAAAATCTCGTTTAGGGTAAATTTGATCGCGCCGTGCTTGGAGTATTCGCCTAGCCCGCCGCCCGCGCTCACGGCGATTTGTAGCTGTTTGCCCGCGATCTTCGCGCCCTCGCCGTAGGCAAAGCCGCGGCTGAGCACGTAGTCGATGTAGGCCTTTAGCATGGAGGGCACGTTAAAGCCCATCATCGGGAACAAAAACACGATGCGATCGGCGCGCAAAAACGCCTCTTGCTCTGCTTCGACGTCGATTTTTAGGGCGTCGGTGCCATATAGCCCCTCTAGGTGGCGAACCTCGGCGCCTGCGCTTTTAGCGGCGTTTACCAGCGCCTTGTTTAGGCGAGAGGCGGCGAAATTTGGGTGAGATAAAACTACTAGCGTTTTCATTTTGGCTCCTTTTTTGATAAATTTTAGAGCATTTGCGCTTTTGGGACGTTAAATTTAAGCTGATTAAATTTGCTGATTTTTAAACTCTCCTCAAACCGCAAAAGTCTTATTTTTGAGAAATTATATCATCAAAAGCCTAAAAACGGGTTAAGGCGAGCGGCTAAATTTTAACTAGTAAGACACTAGATGGTACGGCCGTAAATTCTCGCTCAAATTTATCTGCAAAATCCCCAATCATCTAAGCCGTCAAATTTGCCCTCACTTAAAAATATCAAGGTTCAAATTTAATTCGTCTATGATAGATAAAAGCTCTGAAATTTCCTTTTTTATCTGCTTTACCTCATAAAGGCTAGGCGGTAGCGAAAAGAGAGTTGTTTCAAATCTATTTTCCGCTCCGTTTAAAAATAGGTAAAATTTGTCGTCCATAAATGCCGCGCTCACCCCCATATCTCCCGCAAATTTTTCCTTTAGCTCGTACAAACGTCTCATAAACGTAGGCGTCAAAAGATATCTCGCCCCTACTTTGTCATCCGTAAAAACTCTAAATTCATCGTTAAAAAGAGTATCGTCCATCTGCTCTTTTTCGCCTAAAAATTTAGTATTTAGCGTACGGCTCGCCACTATCGTTTGACCGTTAAATTTCTTGTAAAACTCACAGACCAAGACCGAGCCGCTAAAAGGTTGTGTGTATTTCATTGCTTCCCACATAAAACTATCACTCAGAAAGTGAAAGCCTATCGTAGCTTATGGTATCCATGACTTCGTGAGATTAAATTTGATATCGTTTGGAGATAAATTTATGCCGTAAAGGTGCGGGTCTTGGCGAGTAAGCAACTAAATTTAAAAAATCGGTCAAATTTGACTAAAAATAAAAGGATTTAAGCCGAATCAAATCGGCTTAAATTTGCGCTCAAATTTGAGTTTATCGTAGATATTTGACGTTGGCTTTGGCGCGGAGTTTGTTGAAATATTCGCCGATGACGCGGTCTTGCTCGAGTTTATAAAGCGCGTTCATCGCCTCGTCTCTGACCTCGTCAAATTCAGGCATCGTTTGTCCCTTTTTAGACGCTACGTAAAACATCTCAAAGCCCTCTGGAGTCTGAAAAATCTGCGTGAAAGTGCCATCCGGGGTCTGCTGAAATATCGTTCGTAGTTGAGGCGGGATCTGCTCGCTTTTTAGATCCAGGACGTCCATGTGCACGCTGTGGTTGGTATTCATCGGGGAGCTGTGTCTAGCTGCTTCTAAAAGCTGCATCGTAGGCGCCACGTATCTAGTCACGCTCACGTCGGTAAAGTGCGCGAAAAGGTCGCGATTTTGCTCGAAATACGCTCTCGCTGCGTTTTCCGAGATGTTGATTTTAGCGTCGGCAAATATGCTTTGATATAGCTTTTCTTGTTTTATACTTTTTGCGACGTCGTCTTTAAACTGCGCGTAGTCGCCGCCCTTTGATAGCACGGCCGAGCGCAGATCTGAGGCGCTCATACCGCTCTCGCTTGCTATCTTTTGCAGCCTTTGATTTAGCTCGTAGTCGCTAGCTTCGATTTTTAGGTTTTTGATCTGTGCGGTTTCGAGTCTATCGCGGATCAGTAAATTTAGCGCGTTTGCTTCGCTTGTTTGTAGCTGCGCGGCGGCTTTGCGCACTTCGTTTACGGTGATGGGTTCGTTTTCGATGATGACGGCGATGCCGTTTGAGATCTGGCTCGCGTTAGCCATACAAAAACCGAGAAAAAACGCGGCGAATGAGATCTTTTTTAACATATAAAACCTTTGTTTAAGTCTAAAGTAAATATAATTTGAGCATTATAACATTTTAAATTTAAGCGCAAGCTATAAAGGTAAAATTTAATGCAAAATTCACAAATAGTAACTAGATTTGCCCCCTCTCCGACCGGATATCTACACATCGGCGGGCTTAGGACGGCGCTTTATAACTACTTATACGCTAGAGCAAACGGCGGCAAATTTCTGCTGCGTATCGAAGATACCGACCTAAAACGCAACTCCGAAGAAGCCACGCAAGCGATAAAAGAGGCCTTTGCATGGTGCGGGCTGGATCACGACGGCGAGGTGACCTATCAGTCTCGTAGATTTGACGTATATAAAGAGTACGTACAAAAGCTGCTAGCCGAGGGCAAAGCCTACAAATGCTACATGAGCAAAGACGAGCTAGACGCTCTGCGCGCCGAGCAAGAAGCGCGAAAAGAGAGGCCCAAATACGACAATCGCTACCGCGAATTTACCGGTACTCCGCCCGCGGGAGTCGAGCCCGTCATCCGTATCAAAGCGCCTCTAAGCGGCGAGATCGTGATCGACGACGGTATCAAAGGTGAGGTCAAATTTAGAGTCGAGGATATCCTGGATGATTTTATCATCGCACGCTCTGACGGCACTCCGACCTATAACTTTACAGTTGTGATCGACGACGCGCTAATGGGCGTAACCGACGTCATCCGCGGCGACGATCATCTATCAAATACCCCAAAACAAATCGTACTTTACGATGCGCTTGGTTTTAAGGCGCCGAAATTTTATCACGTCGCGATGATAAACGGCGAAGACGGTAGCAAACTAAGCAAACGCCACGGCGCGACCGACGTGATGGAGTATAAGCGCATGGGTTATCTACCTGAGGCTCTTTTAAATTTCCTCGTTCGCCTAGGCTGGAGCCACGGAAACGACGAAATTTTCGGCATGGACGATATGCTAAAGTACTTCGATCCGCACGATATAAACAAGAGCTCAAGCACCTATAACGCAAGCAAGCTAGAGTGGCTAAACGCCCACTACATCAAGACTTTGCCGTACGAGAGGCTGGCAAGCGAGATGCTTGAATTTGAGATAGATTTTAAAGCGATGCCAAAGGGTGAGGTGCTGTTAAATTCATTGCGAGAACGCTCAAAAACGCTAGTTGAAATGAGCCAGAGCGCAAGAACGATCATAAACGCTCCAAGCGCATACGACGAGAAAGCCTATGCTAAATTTATCACGCCCGAAAGCAAGGAAAATTTGGCTAAATTTGCCGAAATTTTGGACGGAAATTTAGACGCCAAGGGCTACGAAGAGACGACGGGTAAATTTTTAGAAGCAAACGGCTTAAAGCTAAAAGACTTAGCTCAGGCGCTGCGCGTCGCGCTAACGGGAAATAGCGTAAGCCCAGGGATATTTGAGGTGCTCGAGGTTTTAGGCGCGGACGAGACGAAAAAACGAATAAAAAATATTTTAAAGGAGAATAAATGACACACGTAACTAACGAAGAGGCGCTCGCGTATCACGAGGGCGGCAAGATAGAGATAAAAGTAAAAACCCCATGCGTGACGGCTAGAGACCTATCTATGGCGTACACGCCGGGCGTTGCGGTACCTTGTAAAGAGATCGAGGCCGACAACGAGCTAGCCTACAAATACACCAACAAAGCAAATTTAGTAGCCGTCATCACCGACGGTACGGCTGTGCTAGGCCTAGGCGACATCGGCGCGGTAGCCGGCAAACCCGTGATGGAAGGCAAGGCGGTTTTGTTTAAAAAATTTGCAAACGTAGACGCCTTTGACATCGAGCTAGATGAGCATAATCCTGATAAGATCGTAGAGATCTGCAAGGCTCTAGCTCCGACTTTCGGCGGTATAAATTTAGAAGATATCCGCGCTCCAAAGTGCTTTGAGATCGAGCGCAAACTACAAGAAGCAGTCGATATCCCGGTCATGCACGACGATCAGCACGGCACGGCGATGATAACAAGCGCTGGCATAATAAACGCGATGGAGATTTCGGGCAAAGATATCTCAAAAATCAAAATCGTAGTTAGCGGAGCGGGCGCAGCGGGCATCGCATGCGCGAAGATGTATAAAGCGCTTGGCGCAAAACACATCGTGATGGTAGATAGCAAAGGCGTGATCCACAAAGGCCGCACCGATCTAACTCCGGAAAAGGTCGAATTCGCCCTTGAAACCGCAGATAGGACGCTAGCGGACGCGATGAAGGGCGCGGATATGTTCCTAGGCCTTAGCAAACCCGGCGTCGTAACCAAAGAAATGGTCGCGTCGATGAACGACGAGCCGATTATTTTCGCGCTTGCTAACCCGACTCCGGAAATCTTCCCTGAAGACGTCGCTAGCGTGCGAAACGACGTGATGATGGGAACCGGCCGTAGCGACTATCCAAACCAGGTAAATAACGTTCTTGGCTTTCCGTTTATATTCCGCGGCGCGTTAGACGTCAGAGCTAAAAAAATCACCGAAAATATGAAAATGGCTGCGGCGCGCGCGCTTGCAAATTTGGCTAAAGAGCCCGTGCCTGCGGAGGTTTGCGAGGCATTTGGCGTAAAAGAGCTAAAATTCGGCAAAGACTACATCATACCAAAACCGTTTGACAAACGCGTCCTAACGGCGGTAGCTCCTGCCGTAGCGCAAGCTGCGGTCGACGACGGTGTAGCTAGAGTGAAGGATTTTGACGTAAAAGCCTATACCGAAAAGCTCGCAAAGGGTCTGTAAATGAAAAACGTCAGGCTCATCTCTCACCCGCTCATCGAGCACAAACTAGCGATTTTAAGGGATAAAAACACCGAGCCGTTTCAGTTTAGGATGCTCGTGGACGAGATCAGCCATCTGATGATATTTGAGGCGACTAGGGATCTGGCGCTGCGCGACGTGAGCGTGCAGACTCCTGTCGCCCAGGCCCAGGCCAAAAAGCTCGCGACAAAGGTGATGATTTGCCCGATTTTGCGAGCAGCTCTGGGTATGCTTGATAGCGTATTTACGATCATTCCAGATGCTAGCGTTGGCTTTTTGGGCTTTCAGCGAAACGAAAAGACCGCAGAGGCGGAGTTTTTCTACGCCAAGCTGCCTCGCGACGCCAAAAACCGCCTAGCCATCATCATCGATCCGATGTTTGCTACCGGCGGTACGGCTATCGACGCGGTTAAATTTCTGCGCGAAAACGGCATAAAGCAGATCAAATTTATCTCTATCATCGCCGCTCCAGAAGGGCTAAAGCGCTTTAGCGAGATTTACCCGGACGTAGAGGTCTATACGGCTGCGATCGACGAGCGACTAAACGAGAAAAACTACATCGTGCCGGGCCTTGGCGACGCTGGCGATAGGGTGTTTAATACGCTTTAAATTTGACGAACTCGGACGAGCAAATTTAGCTTAATTGTGCCGTAAATTTAGCCGAATTTGACTGCGATTTATGCGGTTAGATTCGGCTTTTGTCTAGTCAAATTTAGCGTAAATTTACTCTCGTCTTTACGGCGCGACATTATCAAATTTGGATTTAACTCGTAAAATTTGACGTTAAATTTAACCCCGAAGCGAGCGCTTCAAATTTATTCCAAAAGGTCTTTTTTGAACAAACAACTACTTAGAAACGTTATCTTGCCGCTGGCTGTTTTGCTACTCGCGGCGCTGTTTAAATTTATCATCCCGGATAACTCGGCCGCCCCGAAACAAAATCAACCGCAAAGCGAATTTAGAGGAAGCGGCACAGGCAAAAACGTAGTCGCCGTACCGAGCGTAAACGTCGTAAAAGACGGCACTTACACCTCAAAAGACGAGGTTGCTGCGTATATTTATAAATTTGGCGGATTGCCGCGAAACTTTATCACCAAAAAAGATGCGCTCGCGCTCGGATGGGACGCTAAAAGCGGCAATCTATGGCAAGTCACGGATAAAAAAAGTATCGGCGGCGACCGCTTTTCAAACAGAGAAAAAAGGTTACCCGAAGCTAGCGGGCGCAAGTGGTTTGAGTGCGATATCGGATACCGCGGAGGGCGACGCGGAGCCGAGCGTATCGTGTTTTCTAGCGACGGGCTGATCTACTACACGCCCGATCATTATGAGAACTTTTATCTACTTTATGAGCGGAGACAGCAGTGAAAACTATAACTCTAAACGGAGCGAAAATGCGCGAGAAAACGGCGGCCTTTGAGTATCTAGCGCGAAAATTCGGCCTTGATCCCGATGTAAAAAACCTTGACGCGCTTTACGACGCTCTGGGCGAGATAAACGAACCAACGCAGATAAATCTAAAAAATCGCGCCGCTCTTAGCGCACTTGGCGACTATGCAGACGATCTAATCGCCGTTTTTACCGATCTAGCGGAGGAAAACGAGCGCGTAAAATTTGAGATTTTGTCTTGATTTGGTTGTTACTCGTGATATGCGGTAAAATTTAAATTTTTACCGATACCGGATGTGTGACAAATTTACTCGCATTTTTATATAAATAGTCGATAAAATTTGATTCCAAACTCGTTTTTGTCCCTTAAGCAAAATCATCAGAAATGAAGCCGAATTTTATTGTCCAAAATTCGGCTTCAAATCCAAAAATTAAAGCTAAATTTTTGATAACTAATGCGACCTTAAAAGCCATATCTGACACCACCACACACATTACCTGATCCGTTTGATGAGGAGATATTTTACCGTGAAGGGCTGCGTGCATCTTATGCTTGGATGCTCTGCTGAGCCGACCCGCAGCCAATACCAAACCATTATGCGGTGCGATAAAAATAGCCAAAGAGAGAAAACCATCGCCTAATGCTGATAAAATCATCTAGCACCGAGCTTCGTCGCACCTTGCGTGCGCAGAAATACTGCGTGCATACAAAAAGCTCTTTAGGCAAGCGCGTGACGCTACACGGTTTAACAGTTAAGAAATCTGTATTTCAGCTGGCTATATTGGCATAGCAGGCGCGCAAATGACCATGATGCAAAAAGCGTGACAAAGTGCAGAGAAAGTCAAAAAGCGAGGCTAAATTTAAAAATGCGCCTTGATTTAGACAAAAAGTCGCTAATTTTTATAGACCAAAATAGAAAGCCAGCACTGTTTTCGTCGAGCAACAAGCAAAGTGCAAGGGCTTTTTGGGAGCGAAATTTACACTTGGTAACCCAAGCCCGCATAGCATCGTAGCGTAGCGAATTTTAAAATATATATCCGACGAATTCGATTTTAACTTTACGTTATTTTTAACTACGAAAAACTTATCCGCATTACTCGCCTAAAATCCAAAATACATTTCAAAAATCAATCATTTATGTAAATTTGAATATCGCAAGCAAAGACGCAAGATTTGCGGTTTAAATGCGCAAATTTAAAAGATGCTACCGCAATCACAGCAAACAAATGTAGTAATTTTAGCAGAAGCAAACAAAACTTACGGACAAGTTTTAAAATAACGCAAAAGACAAATGTCGCGGCTACCGATAAAATCACTCGTCAAAAAGCTTTGAGTAAAATTTTATCGCCATAGTAATAAATTTAAAGTTAGATCGCCTTGCTTGCAGCCGATTAAAAGCCGCGAGCAAGGCAAACCGCGCCGCAAATTTAGCGGCGGGATAGGTAGTTAGTATCGTAGTTGTTGTCGATAAAGTCTTGATTCTCCATCATCGCGATGTGAAAATCGCGCGTGGTCTTGATGCCGCCGATGATGAGCTGCTCGAGCGTCACCTTCATCTTGTGGATGGCTCTATTTCTATCGGTGTCCCAGACGATGAGTTTGCCGATCATACTGTCGTAGTACGGCGGGATCGAGTAGTCCTGATAGATGTGGCTATCCATGCGCACGTTTCGGCCGCCGGGGCAGACGTATTTTGTTATCTTGCCTGGACTTGGCGTAAACGTATTTGGATCCTCGGCCGTGATGCGGCACTCGATGGCGTGGCCTTTTAGCGTGATGCTCTCTTGCGGCGGTAGCGCCTCGCCCTGGGCTACTTTTATCATTAGCTCGATGATGTCTAGGCCGCTCACCATCTCGCTCACGCAGTGCTCGACTTGCAGGCGCGTGTTCATCTCGATGAAGTAAAAATCCAAATTTTTATCGACTAAAAACTCAAACGTTCCCGCACCCTCGTAACCGATAGCTTTTGCCGCTTTTATCGCGGTTTCGTGTAGCCTCTCTCGCGTCGCTTCGTCTAGTAGTATTGCAGGGCTTTCTTCGATCAGTTTTTGGTGGCGACGCTGCATAGAGCAGTCGCGCTCGCCGATATGCAGGACGTTGCCGTGGCTGTCGCCGATGATCTGAACCTCGATGTGGCGCGGGTTTAGGATGTATTTTTCCATGTACATCGTTCCGTCGCCAAACGCGCTCATCGCCTCGCTCTCGGCCGACCAAAACGCCTTTTCGATATCCTCTTCGCGCTCGACCACGCGCATGCCGCGTCCGCCGCCGCCGGCTGCTGCTTTTAGGATGACCGGATAGCCGATTTTTTTAGCTAGCTCTTTGGCCGCTTTGGTGTCGGCTACCGCGCCGTCAGAGCCAGGGATCACGGGAACGCCCGCGCGCTGCATCACTTGCTTTGCTTTGCTTTTATCGCTCATCAGCGCCATCGCGGCCACGCTAGGACCGATAAATTTTAGCTTGTGGTGCGAGCAAATTTCGACGAAATTTTGATTTTCGCTTAAAAATCCGTAGCCCGGAAATATCGCGTCGGCTTCGCTGATCTCGGCTGCGCTGATTATGGCCGGGATATTTAGGTAGCTGTCGCTTGAGCGCTCCTTGCCGATACAGATCGCCACATCGGCGTATTTGACGTAGAGCGCGTCTTTATCGGCCGTGGAGTAGACTACGACTGCTTCTTTGCCCATTTCCTTTATCGTTCGCAAGGTTCGCAGCGCGATTTCGCCGCGATTTGCGATTAAAATTCTTTTTATTTCCATCAAATTTTCTCCACGCCAAATAGCGGCAAGCCAAACTCGACCGGCTGACCGTCTGATACGAGCAGTTCGCTGATCTGGCAGTCAAATTCAGCCTCGATCTCGTTCATTATCTTCATCGCTTCTATGATGCCCACGACGTCGCCTTTTCTCACGCGTTGACCTACTTTGACAAACGGCGCCGCGCCAGGGCTTGGAGCAGCGTAGAAAGTACCGACCATAGGCGATTTTATGCTGTCTTTTGGAGAATTAGCAGGAGCTTTGACCTCCGAGCTTACCACGACGTTTACCGGAGTCGGAGTCGGGACGGGAGCCTGGATGACGGGCTTTGGCAGCTCGCAGCAGTCGGCGAATTTTTCAAGCTCGACCTCAAAATCCCCGCTTTTTATCTTTATGCGGTTCATATCCATGTCGTTAAAAAACTCGATCAGCTCTTTTATGTCTTCTTTTTTCATAGAAATTTCTCCTAAATAGTTAAAGTTCAAAACTTCTTATTGTAGCAAAAAAATAATGAATTTATACTCGCAAAGCCGTATTTTGTTTTTACGCTCGGGCTAAATTCGGAGCCTTCGTCGCTTTATGCGTTTAAAATAGCAAATTTATTTTTTAGCTCGCTCGAGAAAATTTATAAACCCGAAAAGCACCAAGCTAAGCACGACCAAAATAACGCTCAAAATGAGCGCGTGGCCGTTTTCGCCGTCGTAAACCGCGTTATAAATCGCTAGCGAAACGGTGTCGGTTTTGCCCACGATATTTCCACCTAACATCAGCGTGATGCCAACCTCGCCAAGGCCGCGAGCCAGAGCCAAAACCAGCGCCGAAACGACGCTTTTAAAGACGTTTGGGATGAGGATAAAAACGGCAATCTCAAAGCGATTTTTGCCTAGACTCTGACCCGCTTCGATTAGACTTTTGGGCAGGCTTTCAAGCGCGCTTTGAACGGGCTTTACAAATAGCGGCAAGCCCGCCAAAAACGAAGCTATAACAAGCGCCGAAAAGCTAAAAACGATCTGTAAATTTAACGCCTTGCCGATCACGCCGTTTCGCCCCAAGACGTAAAGTAGCAAAAATCCCGTAGCAATCGGCGGAAAAATGAGCGGAAACATCACGGCCGCTTCCAAAACGGCCTTAAATTTGCCGCGGTAAAACGCCAAAAAATAAGCCGCACCAAGCCCCAAAAATAGAAGTAGCACAAAGGTTACGGCAAGCGTTTTGGCGCTTAAAAGCAGCGGGTGAACGAGCCAGGCAAATTCCTGCAAATCTTTCCTTTTTTCGTTAAATTTTGCTTTTCGTTAGAGTTAAATTTAGCGAGCAAATTTTACGTCAAATTTGAAGGTAATTCGGCTGAGCCAAAAGCCGGCGATTTAAATTATCTTAGCCCAAATTTAGCGAAAATTTCCTTTGAGCGAGAAGTTTTTATCTCGTCTATAAATTTAGCGCACACCTCGCTACCTTCGCACGCCGGAAGTTTGGCCGCCGAGATGAAAACCGGGCTATAAAGCGCCTCGTCGATATATATCACGCTACCAAACTCGCCCTCTCTAGCCACAGCCTCGGTTGAGTTGATAAAGCCAGCGTCCACTTCGCCGTTCGTGACGTAGGCGACTACTTGCGGTACGCCCGCGACCGGTAGCATCTTAGGCGCTAGATCGGCCTCAAGCCCCGAGTTTTTCAAAAACTCGGTAGTTCTAACGCCGTAGATCGCTTTTTTGGCATCGGGCATCGCGATTTTGGCGAGATTTTTTAGCTCGCTGACGTCTTTTATCTGCTTGCCTTTTGGCGTGACTAGCACCAAAGCGCCCTTGCCGATGCGCTCATAGCCCTTTATATCTAGATCCGTTTTCTTTAAAAACGCCTCGTCGCCCACGATCGCAGCCATCTTGCCCTCTTTTGCTTGGATGGTTATCTGGCCCAAATTTGCAAACGCGCCCTCGATCTGAACGCCCTCTTTTTTGAGATTTTCTATCACTTCAGTGACGGGTTTTTTGTATCCGCCGCCAGCTCCTACGAGCAAATTTTCGCCGCCAAAGGCAACCGCGGCCGCGATAGAAATAAGTAGTAATTTTTTCATAAAATTCTCCTTTGAAATAAAATTTATCAATTTTATGAAATATATCATTATACATTGATAAATTTTGCTGTTTTCGGAGATTTTTTTAAAGAAGTATAGATAAGGATATTTTATATCGGCTCTAGTCCGTTTTTGGTTAGGCGGTACATTACGCTTGCTACGTCGCTTATAAATTCCTTGTCGTGAGAGACGATTATCTGCGTGACGTCGAGGGATTTTAAGATAGCGGCTATCCTTCTTTGCATGTCAGCATCAAGCGCGGTCGTAGGCTCGTCAAGTAGTAAAATTTTAGGCTCGGCCACCAGTATCCCAGCTAGCGCGACGAGCTTTTTCTCGCCTCCGGAGAGGTTAAAAACGATCTCGTCTTTTAGATGCCAAATTTCAAGCTCACGTAAAATTTTCTCGGCTTTTGCGCAAGAGCCGTCTTTGTCCTTGCCGCGGCTAAGTAGCGAAAACATCACGTCGTCAAGTACGCTAGGACAGATAAAACAATCATTGCTCTCTTGAAAAAGATAGCCCACGTCGCGGCGAAACGGCTTGTACTCGTCTAAATTTGAAATTTTATAGTGAAAAAGCTCGATATGCCCGCCACAAGGCGCTTTAAGCCCAGCCATTATCTCGAGCAACGTGCTTTTACCGCAGCCGTTTGGGCCTATGAGCGCGATTTTGTCCTTGTGCGTCGCGTTTAAATTTAGATTTTCAAAAAGCGTTCTTTCGCCTATTTTTGCGCAGACGTTTTTTAGGCTTATCGTGCAGCTCATATCGTGACTCCTAAACTAAAAATATAACAACACGCCGTTAAAGCGATTATAGCGGCGTCTTTTGCGCCTATTTTGAGGCTTTTATCTCCGTAAAGTTTGCCGTCAAATCCCCTGCAAACAAAGGTTTTTTCAAGAACGCTCGCCTTATAAAACGCCTCCAAAAAAAGCATAGCGACTAAATTTGCGTAAATTTTATAGGTAAAAAGCGAAGCTTTAGGCTCAAATCCCCGAACTTTTAAAGTCTTTTTTAGCCTTGTAAATATCGTTTTAAGATCGGCCGTAAATTTGGCGCTAAAATAAAAAATCGCCGTCAGCTTGTCACCTAAATTTAGCGACGAAACGGCAAGCGCGATGCTAAAATAATCGCTTCTATAAAAAGCCAGCCGCCCAAAAAGTATGATCAAATTTGACCTTACGAATATCAGCTTTGCAAGCGCGTATTCTCCGTAAAGAACGAGGCTTAAGACGACTAAGATTACAAAAATATTTAGTTTTAAAACGGATTTTAAAATTTCAAAAAGATTTTTAAAATTTAAAATAGCCAAAAAAAGCACGGGCGCGATGAAAACCACGTCCGTGCTGCTTGAAAGCGAGACTCTGAAGCTAAAAAAAGTAAAGCAAACGAGCAAAACGGATAGGTTCATTTGCCTCTTTTTACCAGATAAATTCCGCCGAAAAATAGCCCGATTCCGGCAAACGCAAGGATAAATTTAAGCGCGTAAGCCCCAAAATCCTCCTCGCTTTCGTCAAATTTGGCCTTTGAGGCATCGCTTGACGCGTTACTTTCGGCGCTTTTTAGCTCGGCTTTGTTTGCGGTAAATTTGATCCTTTTTTCGTGCGCTAGTCCGCCGTCGATCAGGATTTCAAATTCATCTGCGGGGATTTTAGCTCTGGCAAAACCGTTTTCATCAGTTTGCGCGCCTCCTATCTGGGTGCCGTCTTTTATAAAAGCTACGGGGCAGTTTTTACAAGGGGAATTCCCGTAAAAATAGCTTTTTATCTCGATAAATTCGCCCTCTTGCTTTGCAAAGCCTTTTAGAGAGTGCGCGTTTAGGAAGCTTGCTAAAAGCATGATCAAAAATATTTTTAGCAAATCAAAAGATCCTTTTTAACCCTGTAAATAAAAGAAAGCGCAAAAAGCGAGATGATCCCCTCAAGCGCCATAAGGGCTAAATTTGAAGTAAAAACAAGCGCGGCCACGGGCGCAAACTCTTTACCGTTTAAAACTAGAACCGAGGATAGCAAAACCGATGAGCAAAGTATAGGCAAAAACCCGATCAAAAACCAAAAAAACGATCTATATCGCTTAAAAGAAAGCTTTAAAAGATATGGGCTAAGAAGCGCCGGAGAAGCGATGATCAGCAAATTTACGCCAAGCGCGCTAAGTCCGCCGTAACCAAAAAGCAAGGCCTGAAAAAATAGCGCGATAAAAATAGCCAAAACGGCATTTGCACCCAAAAACGCCCCCACAAGGCCACTTAGCACGAGATGTATCGACGTGACGCCGATAGGCATATGGATAAAAGACGCCATAAAAAACATCGCGCTGACGGCCGCTACCTTGGGTATCTCGCTCGTTTTTAGCTTGTAAATCAAGCTTGAGACCAAAACGACGCAAAGGGCCGAGCAAGGTACGATGATTTCGGGTTTTAAAACGCCTTCGCTAATGTGCATTATTTATACTCTTTGGTTTGCACCCAGATAACGGCTCCAAGCTCCACGGGATACTCTTTGCCCTCGTGTTTTATCTTTTGGTCGTCGTCTATCAGCGCGGCAAATCCCCACCAGCCCTCAAGCGGCATCGCAAAGCTAAATTCGCCCTGCTCGTTAGTATTTACGACCTGTGTTACGTGGGCGTCGGACGGAGCTTTTAGCCCTTTGGTATTATAGTACTCTACCTCGACGGTTACGTTTTTAGCGGGTTTTCCTTTATAATAAACCACGCCTGAGAACAAATTTCCCTTATAAAGTCCGTACGGTCGCGTTAGCGGCACTATCTCGGCTTTTAGTCCGGCCGGTTTGTCCCAGCCCTCGCCGTAGCCGTAGGCATCGACGACGGTTTTTGTTATATGCCTTATAAATTTATCCTCCGCAGGCTCGAAATACGGCTTTGGATCCATATAAAACTGATAAATGCCGGGCTCCTTTACGTCGTAGCTAGCCGTAAAGTAGCTAAATTTATCCTCTTTTAGCTCTTTTAGGCCTTTTATCGCCTCTTTTTTGCCGTTTACGAAAACGCCCGCCTCGTTTGGAAGGACCAGGTTCATCATATCGCCCTCAAAAGGATGGGTAAATTTATAGGTGATCTGCAAATTTGCCTCTTTCTCGTCGTCCACGGTCGAATTTGACGGTACGACCATACCAAAATGCGCATAAGCGCTAACGCCCAAAAGCATAAGCGCCAAAGACTTGATTTTCATTTTTGCTCCTTTTGAAGGTATTTGTTAAACGAAATTGTACCCCCGCAATGCTTATTATTTATTAAATTTTTTAGATAAATCATATTTAGAGTATAAGAAAAAAATTTTGGTATTATTTATATCCGCATAAAATAATAAACCGAGTTTTTAAATTTATTCGGCAGAATTTAATGCTGATATAAGCGCCGGTAGGTTTCGATGAAAACCGCGTTCCTGTAGGCAAAACGTAGCAAAGTAGTATTTAGATATGATACCGTCGCGGCTAAAATCCGCTTAGTTTACCTCGAGCTAAAATAATTAATAACAATCTAAGCCCAAAAAAGACAAAATACAATTTAAATATTTTATATATAAAGGAGTAGAGATGAAAAGAGTTTTTATTTTACTCGTCATTTTGTTTTCCATTGGATTTTCCAAAAATATTTTTGAGCTAGGGCAAGAAGCCTATGGCAAGGGCGACTACCAAAAAGCGGCCAAATTATGGCAGAAAGCTTGCGACGAGGGAGATGCCGGTGGTTGTAGCGGTTTAGGAGCTTTATATGAATATGGTAAAGGAGTAAGACAAGATTATCAAAAAGCAGTGCAGTTTTATCAAAAAGCTTGCGATGGCGGAGTTGACGTGAGTTGTTTCAGTTTAGGATTTTTATATCAAAACGGTAAAGGCGTAAGGCAGAATTTCTCCACCGCGAAAGAGTACTACGGTAAAGCTTGTGATTTAGGACTTCAGCCAGGGTGCAATAATTATAGAATACTAAATGAAATAGGCTACTAGCATTACCCACCCGGCTGATCCACGTGCCGACGAACGCAACGTTAATTGTGGCTTCCTCGGTAACGTATTATGCCCAATCTGGCTGCGCTTGTAGCTTTTCAAGGTGCAGCTACTAGCGCGGCGAAGCAAGACGATAAGAGGTCTTATAAGTAGAGACTCAATCCAATTAATTTTCTAAGCCGCATTTTAGAGACAAATTTCTATCTCCAAAATGCGGCAAATTTACAAAGTCAAATTTAAACCCGTAGCGAGCTAAGTAAATTTAGCTCGCTCTAGGCAAATTTAAGCTTTTAATCCAAAAGATTAAAACGCCCAACTAAATTTGGCGTTTACGCCGTTTGATTTTACATTGCTGCCGTATGCTCCAACGTAGCTGAGGCCGACTCTAAAATTTCTGGTAAATGCAGCCTCGATACCAAGCTCGGTAGTGGCTAGATCTTTTAGCTTTTCACCCTCTAGTTTAGTTGCACCAAGGCCTGTAACGTTCATATGAGCACTCGGAGTTTTATCGCCTAGGAAGCGGTTGTAGGCTATATCGGCTTTTGCCACTAGGCCTACGCCGTCCATGGTAAATGCGATACTAGGTTTTATGCCCACGCTTGCGACTTGCAAATCTCTATCCTCGTTTCTGATCTGTACCAAAGAATTTGCTACGTCGTCGTTTTTAAAGCGGATATAGGTTAGCCCTGCATAAGGCTCAAGACTAAAGCCGTTTTCATAGCTTAGCCCCGTATAGGCGATCTGAGCAAATGCGCTGATAGCGGACGCATCGGCATCTTTATACTCGTAAGCCAAAGGAGCGTATGAGCTAACGACTCTTTTTTCTTGATCAAATTTCGAGTAGATAGCGCCTAGGCTGATTTTGATAGGATCAAGTCCTATATCTCCGTAGATACCCGCATGCGCGTCTTTGCTTTTGACCGCTTTGCTATCGCCTAGCTTGTGATTTGTTTTGCCAAGGCCTACGAATACGCCTGCTTTTGAGCTATCGCCTACTAGAAAATCGACGCCTACTAAATTCGTAAATGCGTTCGTGCCCAGTCTGCCGCCGACGTTATTGTCAGAAGTCACCCTGCTTGCGCTGCTAAGCAACCAAAGCTCGACTCCCGTGTCGATATCGGCTCTTTTGGCTCCGTTTTTGTTTTTAACAGAATTTGCTAACATAAACGAGTCTACGGCGGAGTTGTTTTGCGATTTGAAGTCTAGATCGTTTGAAAACGCGCCGAAGTATGCCGCCGCTACGCTATGAGTGGCTCCTAGTATAGACGAATAAATAGCGCTGCTAGGATTTGCCTCGACTAATCTCGCAAATGACTTCTCGGCGCTAGTAGAGGCTACCTCCTCCATACTTTTGCCTTTTTGCAAAGAAAGAGCCAAATTTGAGCCGCTAACAGTTTCTTTAGCGGTTTTAAAGAACGCATAGCTATCCTCGACGTTAGCTAAATTTACGCCCGCGAAGTTTCCGCTGGCATTTATGGTTTTCTTTAGAGTCGGATTTGCGGCCAAATTTGCAAGCTCGGCGTTTGATAGCATAGCCGCTTTCAATAAAGAGCCCTCTTTAAAGGTTAAATTTAGATTATGAGCGCCGTCGCTAACTACAAATGCGCCGCCTGCATTTATAACGGCGTTAACTTGCGTAGCGTCGCTTGCCTTGGTCGTGCTCACGAAACCGCCCGCGCTTGGAGTTTGGTAAGTAAGAGCGTTCAAAACCTCAAACTCGCCGCCTTTGTGGACGTTTATACTT
Organism: uncultured Campylobacter sp.; assembly: GCF_938039205.1. Taxonomy (GTDB): domain Bacteria; phylum Campylobacterota; class Campylobacteria; order Campylobacterales; family Campylobacteraceae; genus Campylobacter_A. The sequence continues at coordinate 28,623 of NZ_CALHVM010000054.1, read as the reverse complement.
CTTGAAGTTGAGATTGATTGATTTAAGGCCGAAATTTTACCGCCGTATATATTTACAGCTCCGGTAAAGCTATTATCTCCAGTAAGAGTCAAAGCGCCGTCTCCTCTTTTAGTTAGCGAGCCTTCATAGCCTTCCGCCGCTCTTGCGGCTCTAGCCTGCTCTCTTGCAGCTTCAAAGGTCATCTCGGCTTTTTCTTCCGCACTCAAATTTGACTTGGCGTTAAGAGCCGCTTTTCTAGCCGCCCAAGCCGCAGCATCGCTATCGTCCTCGGTTTTTCTAAATTTGATGGCGACGTCTGAAATGTTATTTGTCCAGATATCGTTTTGATTCATCGTAACGTCGAAGTTTCCTAAGAACTGCCCAGGACCAAACATCGCTTTACCAAGGTCAAGTATGCCCCAGCCCCAGACGTTACTAGGTACGCCCTCGCCGTCGCTACCCCAACGCTCTAGCATGCCGCCTGCACCGTGACCGGCTCTTAGCGTCCTTTGTCTAGCCGTAGTTAGCATCGTTTCTCTAATCTGAGGCATGCTCATGTATGGATAGCGCTGCATTATGACGCCCAAAGCCCCGCTAACGTGCGGAGCGGCCATAGAAGTACCGCCAGATGATTTATATATAGCCTTGCCGTATGTCGCATTGTCTGTAAGCTCGACGTATGCGGAATAGATCTCTTCGGCCGGCGCAGCGATCGTCCACCACTTCGAGTGGCCGGCAAGGTTAAATTCTTGAATGTCCGAAGACGCCTTATATCCTCTTATATATTCGCTAGAATCATTAGGATAGCCGTCCGCACCCGTTTGGCCGGTAACGTTAACCCAATAATCCTCGGCATCCGGCCTAAAATAAGGCAATGCCGCACGCGTGAAAGACTCAGCCATCAAGCTTCTGTTTCCGGCCGTAAATACCTGGATAATCCCTCTTTTTACCGCTACTTCGTAAGCCGCGTCCAAGAAGCTTTTTTCGCCGCTAGTTACGAACTGATAATAAGCCTTTTTGGCCTCGTTCATATCTTTTAAATTTATATGGTCTTTTGCTGCGGTAGTTTGATTAGCCACCGTTACGTCATAAAATTCCACGTCGTATTCAGGCACGGCTCGCCAGCCATAAGTAGGCTTATATCCCAGTGCGCCCGCAAAGGATGAATTTACGCGCCTATTAGAACCCCAGCTATTGTTTATCACCTTTGCGCCCGCGTCAGCTAAAGCGGTGTAGCCCTTTAGAAAGTAGTTGTAGTCTTGGTTTGGTCCATACGTCATGTTGTCGTTGCCGCCGGTATTTGCGGAGTATAGTTGTGCGCCAAACGCCACGCCGTGCATGCCGCTACCGTCTCTACTAGCCGCCATCGTACCGCCCACGTGGGTGCCGTGAGCGTCGTTTACGCCCCTTACCCAACTACCGTCGTCGTTAAAAGCTTCACCCTTTTTAAACACGCCGTTGTCGTTTTTATTAAAATTTCGCTTGCCGTCTTTTACTGGTTGATTTTTATCTATCGGGCCGTTTCCTAGCGCGGCATCGGGGTATCTCATGCCGTTTTTAGCATAGTTGCCGATAGTTTTTACGATGTGAATCCTACCGTCTTGAAACTCCGGGTGGCTCAAAAGTACGCCAGAGTCCATGACGCCGATCTTCGTTCCGCTACCGTTAAAGCCTAGCGCGTAAGCCGTGGAGGCGTTCATAGAGACTAGCCCCCAATCTTTTTTATACTCCGCACTCTCCCAGCTAGAAGTATTTCCGGATACTCCGGCTTCGGTGTAAGCATAAGCTCCGCTTGCGGCTAGTAGCAGGCAGGTGAGCGCCGAAAGAGGCAAATTTGAGCCCTTGTTACTGCGTAAATTTGCAAATTTACGCGACGTGTTTGAATGCATTGTTTTCCTTTCGTTTAAGAGAATTTAAAATGTGTTATTATACTTTGCTTTAATTTAAAAATTAATTATAAAAAATAAGAAAATTTGCTGATAACGTATTCAAATTTGATAAATTTTGGTGTAAAACGGCACTCAAATTTTACGTAAATTTAAATTATGTTATAATCGCTTAAATTTAAAATAAAGGTAAAAAATGGGGCTAAAATCTGACGCCTGGATACGCAAAATGTCGCACGAAAAGGCGATGATAGTGCCGTTTGCCGAGGAGCAAGTCGGACGCGGCGTGGTTAGCTACGGAGTGTCCAGCTACGGCTACGATATCCGCGTGGGCGACGAGTTTAAAATCTTTACGAATATCGGCGGCACCGTCGTTGATCCAAAAAATTTCGACGAGAAAAACGTGGTAGATTTTAAAGGCGACGTGTGCATCGTCCCGCCAAATTCATTCGCTCTAGCGCGCACAATCGAGTATTTTAACATGCCAGATAACGTGCTAGCCATCTGCCTGGGCAAAAGCACCTACGCTCGTTGCGGTATCATCGTAAACGTCACGCCTTTTGAACCAGGATTTAAAGGGCACATCACGATAGAAATTTCAAACACGACGCCGCTGCCGGCTAAAATTTACGCGAACGAAGGCATCGCGCAGGTGCTATTTATCGAGGGCGACGAGCCGTGCGAAGTGACGTATGCGGACAAAAAGGGCAAATATCAGGCGCAGGAGGGTATTACTCTGCCTAGGATTTTGAAGTAGTTTAGGGGCTTGTCTTTTTTGCTTATGCTTCGTTGTATTTAAATTTTTAAGCCAGACAACCTTTTTGCGGTTAGCCTACGCTTAAAAATTTAAATTCGCCTCGCCTCCTCGTAGCAAAGTCTCATTACGAGCGCAAAGCGTGAAGTAAAAGCGAAAAATACTGCGCCCGCATTAAATTTATGGATAAAATTTTGAATCAAATTTAAGGCACGGTTTTTGCTCCGGCTGAATAAAATTTAAATAAACGGCGAATCGTTTTCGTCAGACGAGACAAATCTAAAAATTTGCGAAGGAGCGTATATGAAATGCGCGATCGAACGAATTTAGTTTGCGACGTACGGCAAAAACGAGCCGCGAAAGGCAAAAATAAATGTTTAACGGAAAATCCATCCTCATCACCGGCGGCACCGGGTCATTCGGCAAGAAATACACCGAAATTTTACTCTCCAAATTTAAGCCAAAAAGGCTAGTCATCTACTCTCGCGACGAGCTAAAACAGTACGAGATGGCGCAGGTTTTTAAAGACCCGGCGATGCGATTTTTTATCGGCGACGTGCGCGACGAAAAGCGCCTGATGACCGCGATGAACGGCATAGACTACGTCATCCACGCAGCAGCCATGAAGCACGTACCAATCGCAGAATACAACCCGATGGAGTGCATAAAAACCAACATCAACGGCGCGCAAAACGTCATCGACGCGGCGCTAGAGTGCGGCGTGAGCAAGGTCATCGCGCTCTCGACCGATAAGGCGTGCAACCCGGTAAATTTATACGGCGCGACCAAGCTTGCCAGCGATAAACTTTTCGTCGCAGCAAACAACATCGCAGGCAGCAAAAAAACGCGCTTTAGCGTCGTTAGATACGGCAACGTCGTGGGCTCGCGCGGCTCGGTAGTGCCGCTGTTTAAAAGACTGATCGCAGAAGGCGCGAAGGAGCTACCTATCACGCATGCTGATATGACGCGGTTTTGGATTACGCTAGAACAGGGCGTAAATTTCGTACTTAAAAACTTTGAGCGCATGAAGGGCGGCGAAATTTTCATCCCAAAAATCCCATCGATGACGATGATAGAGCTTGCTCGCTCCATGGCGCCGCAACTTGGCGTAAAAATAATCGGCATCCGTCCGGGCGAAAAGATGCACGAGGTCATGGTCGGCAAGGACGACGCGCACCTAACCTACGAGTTTGAGGACCACTACGTGATCAGCCCGTCGATCAAATTTACGAGCAAGGACGACGACTTTAGCATAAACGCGCTGGGCGAAAAAGGGCATCTCGTGGAAGAAAATTTCGAGTACAGCTCGGATAAAAATAAAATTTGGCTAGATAAAGACGGACTTTTAGAGATGATCGAGGCAAGTAAATAAATTTGGCGAAATTTACAAAATTTGAGCCGAAATCTAAAATTTTAGAAAAACAAGGCGAAGTATTTTTGCGTTTAGACGAGGTGGAAATGAGCCGAGCGAGGGCGCATACATATAGTATGTAACCGAGCTTCGGCGAAATTTCTAACGAAGTATAAACCAAAAAGACAAGCCGCAATAAAGATAAGCCGAAAAAGGATAAAAATGATACCCTACAGCAGACAACAAATCACCGACTCCGACATCGCCGTCGTCGTGAGCGCACTAAAAGACGATATCCTAACGGGCGGCGACAAGGTCGGCGAATTTGAGCAGGCGATCGCAAAATACGTCGGCGTAAAGCACGTCGTAGCGATGAACTCGGCGACGAGTGCACTTCACGTCGCATATCTGGCGCTAGGCGTGAGAGAAGGAGGCGAGGTCGTAACGACGCCCATCACGTTTGCGGCAACGGCAAACGCGGCGTTAATGGCTGGAGCCGAGGTTAAATTTGCGCCCGTTAAATTTGACGGAAATATCGATGAAAACGCGCTTGCAAGCCTAATCACGCCCAAAACCAAAGTCATAACGGCAGTTGATTTCGGCGGCAATCCCGTAAATTTAGAAGCCATCTTAAAACTAGCCAAACAGCGCGGCATAAAGGTGCTAGACGACGCGTCGCACGCGCTGGGCAGCTCGCAAAACGGCGTAAAAGTCGGCGCAAAAGCGGACGTTAGCATTTTTAGCTTTCACCCGGTTAAGCCGCTAACGACGTTTGAGGGCGGCGCGCTAGCGACAAACGACGACGAGATCGCGCGCCTAGCACGCCTCTACCGCTCGCACGGCATAGCTAAAAAACGCCTCTGGGATAGCGACCAGAGCGTGCTTGGCTACAACTACCGCCTACCCGACGTCGCCTGCGCACTAGGGCTAAATCAGCTAAAAAGGCTAGACGAAACCATCGCGGCGCGCGAGAAAATCGCCAAATTTTACGACGAAAAATTTGAGAAAAACCCGTATTTTAGCACCGTTAAGCTACCTAGCGACGTCGTTAGCTCGCGCCACCTATACCCTATCTTGCTCTTTCGCCAGTTTTGGTGCGCCAAAGAGGACATCTTCGCCGCCCTTCACGAGCGCGGTATCGGCGTACAGGTGCACTATAAGCCGACTTATAAATTTAGCTTTTACCGCGAGCGCTACGGCGATATCTCGGTGCCTAGCGCCGAGGATTTTTACGCGGCAGAGCTTAGCATCCCGTGCCATCAGTGCATGAGTTTAGAGGACGCAAATTTCGTCGCGGACGCGCTTTTTGAGGTATTAAAGAGCTTTGACGCGCCGCAAGGCTGCAGGGTTTAGGCGGTAAATTTGATGATATATAACCAAAACCGCGCCCTTTGCGTCATTCCCGCTCGAGGCGGTAGCAAGCGCATACCGCGCAAAAACGTTAAAGATTTTTTAGGCAAGCCGCTGATAGCCTACAGCATCGAAGCGGCACTAAATTCGGGCGTTTTTGAGCGAGTGATCGTTAGCACCGACGACGCCGATATAGCAGACGTCGCCGTCAAATTCGGCGCTCAAGTTCCGTTTATGAGGGACGCCGCGCTGAGCGACGACTACGCCACGAGTAGCGACGCCGTAGCGGACGCGGCGGCGAGGCTGGGCGGATACCCCCACGTTTGCTGCCTTTACGCGACCGCACCGCTCATCACGGGTGAAATTTTACGCGAGGCTTACGGCAAATTTGAGGAGGCGGAGTGCGAGTTTTTATTTTCCGCGACCGAGTTTTGCTTCCCCATCCAGCGCGCGATCAGGCTTGGCGAGGACGGCACCGTAAATATGTTTTACCCGCAGTTTGCGTTAACTCGTTCGCAGGATTTAGAGCGAGCCTATCACGATGCGGGCGCGTTTTATTTCGGCAAGCGCGAGGCGTGGCTGGAGAAAAAACCGATCTTTGCGCCGCATTCCAGGGCGTTTTTGCTGCCGCGAAATTTAGTCTGTGACATCGACACACCCGAGGATTTTGAGTTTGCGCAGAAGCTCTACCGGATAAATTATTACTGAGGAAAAATGCAAAAAGATTACCTAAAGGCCAAAATATCGGTAGCTAGAACGCTCATGCAGATCTTTGCGGTTGCTGGTATCTTGCACATATTTTATCTGGCGGCCAGCTACCGCAGCTTAAACGAGATTCAGATCCTGTTTTTCGCCGCGGCCGGCGCCGTTTACCTCATCGCTGCCGTATGTTTGACGCTTAGGATTTTAAATTTAGCGGAAAAACTCGATGAATTTTGACAAAATCTCAAATCTAAAAACTCTCATCCGCGCAGATAGCGGCTCGAAAATCGGGCACGGACACGTTAGACGCGACCTTATCTTGGCGCAAAATTTTAAAGACGTTAGCTTTGCCTGCATCGACCTGCCGGGTAGTCTCATAGGCGAGATACCCCACCCAGTTTTTACGCTAAAAAGCGCGGATGTAAATGAGCTGGTAAATTTGATAAAAGAGCATAAATTTGAGCTTCTGGTGATCGATAATTACGGCATTAGCGCGGCGGATGAAAAGCTAATCAAAGAGCAAACGAACGTCAAAATTTTAAGCTTTGACGACAACTATAAAGAGCATTTTTGCGACTACTTGCTAAACGTAAATATCTACGCCCAGCCCCAAAAATACGCAAATCTCGTGCCCACAAACTGCGAACTGATACTTTCGCCGCTAGTTAGGAGCGAGTTTTATGGCGAAGCAAAAATCAAACGCGAGAAAAAATTTAATTACCTCATCGCGCTAGGCGGCACTGACGCACTAAATTTGACCGCCAAAATCGCCTCAAATTTGCTCACGAAAAACAAAAAAGTAGCCGTCGTTACGACGAGCGCAAACGTAAATTTAGCAAATTTGCAAATTTTAGCGGATAGCGAGCCAAATTTTAGCCTTTTTATAAATTCAAACGAGGTCGCGCGACTTATGAACGAGAGCGAAATTTTAGTGATTTCGGCTAGCTCGCTTGTAAACGAAGCGCTGGTTTTAGGCGCCAAATTTAAAGCCGTGCGCGTCGCGGACAATCAAAACGAGATGGCGCAGTGGCTAGCGGCAAACGGATGCGAGATCTACGAGGCGGACGAGATATGCTTGAGCTTATAAATTTCACCGATCTAACGGACGAGCAAATTTTGATGATTTTGCGTTGGCGAAACGACGAGCGAGTCGCGAAATACATGAAAAACAAAAGCGTGAGCGAGCAAGAGCACAGAAAATTTATCGCAAATTTGAAAAACGACGAAACGAAAAGATATTTTTTAGTAAAAGAGGATAGCGACTACATCGGCGTGATCGATTTCGTGGGTATCGCGGCGGACTCGTGCGAATTTGGCATTTACGCAAATCCTGAGCTAAAAGGCAAAGGCAAAGTCTTAATGCAAACAATCGTAGAATACGCCGCCAAAACGCTTAAGGTCGGCGAGCTAAAATCATGCGCCTACAACGAAAACGAAAAAGCCATCGCGCTATACCGCAAATTCGGCTTTGAAATTTACGAGCGCGACGAGCAAATGAGCTATATGTCGTTATCTTTACGCAAACTTGATATAATGGCTAAAAGTTAGGAAAATTTATGAAAATAGCAAATTTCGACACGGACGAAAAGGTCTTTATCATCGCCGAACTCTCGGCAAATCACTCCGGCAGCCTACAAACGGCGCTTGATACGATCAAAGCCGCTAAACGCGCAGGTGCAGACGCCATAAAACTGCAAACATACACGCCAGATAGCCTCACGCTAGATTCGCGCGGCGAGGACTTTATGATAAAAGGCGGGCTGTGGGACGGGGCAAATTTATACGAGCTCTACCGGCAAGCTCTGACGCCTCGCGAGTGGCACGAGCAGCTTTTTGAGGTGGCGCGGGATGAGGGACTAGTCTGCTTTTCAAGCCCATTTTGCAGAGACGACGCGGACTTTTTAGAGAAATTTAACCCGCCCGCTTACAAGATAGCGAGCTTTGAGGTCACGGACTATGATTTCGTGCGGTACGTCGCACTCAAGGGCAAACCGGTCATCATCTCCACAGGCATAGCAACCGAGCAGGAAATCGCCGACGTCGTGCAAATTTGCAAAGATGCGGGAAACGAGCAGATCGCGCTTTTAAAATGCACGTCTAGCTACCCTGCTCCGCTTGATGGGATGAACCTGCGCACGATCGCCGATATGAAACGAAAATTTGGCGTCGAGGTCGGCTTTTCAGACCACACGCTAGGTATCGTAGCGCCAGTTGTCGCCGTGAGTCTTGGCGCTCGTATCGTAGAAAAGCACTTTATCCTAGATAAAAGCGTTCGCAGCGTCGATGAGGCCTTTAGCCTGGACGAGCGGGAATTTAGCGAAATGGTAAAAGCCGTGCGAGATACCGAAGCGCTGCTTGGCAAAGTAAACTACGAACTAGACGATAAGGCCGTGCAAAATCGCCGCTTTTCGCGCTCGCTTTACGCCTGCGCGGACATCAAAGAGGGCGAAATCTTTAGCGAAAAAAACGTAAAAAGCGTACGCCCGGGATATGGCTTGCACCCTAAATTTTTACCCGAATTACTAGGCAAAAAAGCAAAAAGAGATATAAAATTTGGCGAGAGAATCACAAAGGAGGATATATAATGGCTAAGAAAAAAGAGGACGAGTACCTAAAACTAAATAGCTTACAAAAAAAAGGCGCTCGCGAAAATCAAACAAGCGGCAAAGGCGATAAAAATATCGATGAAACCGTCACAAATATTGCAAATCCTATTTTCAAAAAAAATCTTCAAGCGCTTTTTCAACAGGACGAAATTTTAGCCGCGCGCCTTTGGGGAATGAAAGAGACCGAAAAATATGATGTTTTTATAGGAAAAGATCCGATAGATATAAACATCATCGACAATAAAACCCTAAAATACGTCTACGAAAGCCCGGCTAAAGATGTTCTACGCATCCTAGAGTCGACCGAAAAAGAGTATAAAAGATATCCTATTATGTACTTTTACGGTCTTGGCAACGGTATTTTTTATAAAGCCTTGCTAAAAAACGAAACGCATCAAAAAGTTATCGTCGTAGAGCCTGAGATAGAGATTATTTATATAGCATTAAATTTAATCGACTTATCGGATGAACTGATTAGCGAAAGGCTGGTTTTATTTTTCTCGGAATTTGCGACATACTCGCAGTTTTATTTTGCGGTTTCTAGCCAACTTTTCTCTTCATACGCAAAAACTTATAACCTGCATATTCACACGCCGTTTTATGAAAATTTCCATGAAGATATCGTAAGGATAAACAAAGACTTCACCAAGGCTATATCTCAAATGGTCGTCGCTCACGGCAATAGCATAGACGATACTCTAATAGGCATAAAACACCACATAGAGCACATCCCCGAGATGGTTACAAACTATTGCTATACGGATCTGATCAAAAAAAGACACGGGCTCATGGATACCGCCATCATCGTATCTACCGGACCGAGCCTAGATAAACAACTAGAAACTCTTAAAAAATTTACGCCGTATTTTACCGTTATCAGCCTTGACGCGTCGTATCCTATTTTATTAAAGCACGGTATAAAGCCGGACTACGTAACCTCAATCGAGCGCGTAGAGGCTACGTCCAGCTTTTTTAAAAACAAAAACAAAAAAATAGACGAAGATATTTATTTTATAGTAGCGTCGCTAACGCATAAACAAACGGTAGATAATATTTTACCGCGCCGCCTAACTCTTACGATGAGGCCGCAACAAAGCGAAATGGCGTTTAATATGCCAAAATACGGCTATCTCGGCATCGGACACTCTACGGCAAACCAGGCTTATCAGTTAGCTTACGCTCTCGGGCATAAAAATATTATTTTAATAGGCCAAGATTTAGCCTTTGCTCCGGACGGCAAATCTCACGCCAGCGGGCATGCATTTGCTCAGGCTGATGAATACCTATACGTAGAAGCTTACGGCGGAGAAGGCGAAGTAAGAACGACCTATATATGGGACAAATTTAAAAATCAGTTTGAAAAAGATATAGAGCAGGCTAAAAACGAGCAAATCACGACATATAACTGCACGGAAGGCGGCGCCAGAATACAAGGAAGCACCGAAAGACCGTTTTTGGAAACCGCAGAAGAGCTTAGCAAAGATAAAAAGATCAAAAAGCTACCACACATAGAAAAAACCGGCGAAAAAACGGCAAACAAAGACTTGCTCAAAGCCTACAAATTTATCGTAAAAAAAGTACAAACTCAAAATAAAGTAAAACAAAGAATAGAAAAAACATTCCTAGAGCTAGTTCCCAAGATCGATAAGATAATGAAGATCAAAGATGAAGGCAAAGTAGACGAAAGCCTATTTGATCCGCTAGTAAAAATTATCGACAAAATAGATAAGCTAAAAAATTACATTAGCGGACAAAATCTAAAAAAATATATAGAAAACGTCTTGCAAATCGCCGTATATCATCAAGAACTAGAGCTAGCCAAAATTTCGGTCGCACCCAGCGATACTAAAATGGAAAAAGTAAACAAGCTGCTCGAGTGGGCCGAGATGCACAAATACTGGATGTTTTCGGCTGCAGGCGGCATAAATGCAGATATGGAAGTAACCAAAAAAGCGTCCGAAAATTTAGTCAAAGAGCTAAAGAAGCGAGGACTAATAGAAACAAGCGAAATCGGAGAGGTGAAAGAGGAGTTTAAGCTAAGCATTTAAATTTCGATTTTTCTTTATTTTTAGCCTTTATTTGGTAAAATCACGCAAATTTAGCTAATCGGACGAAAGATTGTTTTCAAATATTTATACGTATAGGTTTTTTATCGTAAATTCGGTCAAAAACGAATTTATAACAAAATTTGCAAAAAGCAAGCTGGGCGTAGCGTGGGCGATACTGCATCCGCTAGCCCAGGTGCTCATCTACGCGACCATACTCTCCTCCGTGCTCTCAGCCAAGCTGCCAGGCATTGATAGCAAATACGCCTACGCGATCTACCTAATGAGCGGGATGCTTTGCTGGATGCTTTTTAGCGAGATTTTTTCGCGCTGCATCGGCATTTTTACCGATAACGCCAACATAATCAAAAAAATGTCCTTCCCTAAAATCGTCCTTCCGGCTACCGTGGTTTTAAGCTCGGCGATAAACAATCTCATTTTATTCGTATCTATTGCGGTGGTATTTGCGTTTTTGGGGCATTTTGTGGGTGCAAATTTGATCTTTTTGCCGATCTTTTCCATAGTTACGATGATGCTAGCCGTAGGGTTCGGGCTGTTTTTTGGCGTGATAAACGTCTTTATGCGCGACGTAGGCCAGATCATCGCCATCGTCTTGCAGTTTTTATTTTGGCTAACGCCAATCGTTTATATGACGGGCATTTTGCCGTCAAATTTGCAAGAGCTTATCTACATAAATCCGCTTGTTGGCGTAGTTAGCGGCTATCACGATATTTTGATTTACGACAAGATGCCCGATTTTTCGCTTTTGATTTATCCGGCCTTTATCGGCGCGGCAAGCCTTGGGGCTGCGTTTTTCGTTTATAAACGAGCCGAAGAAGAGATGGCGGACGTTTTATGATTTTATCGGTTCAAAATATCTGCAAAACTTACTTGGATTACGAGAGCAACTTTAAGCGATTTGCCTCGTGGTTTAGTAAAAATAAAGAAGAAAAAAACATAAAAACAGTGCTAAAAGACGTAAGCTTTGACGTGGGAGCCGGCGAGGTAGTCGGGCTAATCGGACAAAACGGAGCGGGCAAAAGCACTCTTTTAAAAATCATCTCGCACACGCTAAAGCCATCAAGCGGCCGAGTAGTTAGCGGGGCTAAAATTTCGTCTATTTTGGAGCTGGGCATGGGCTTTCACGGCGATCTAACCGGTAGGCAAAACGCCTATCAGTCCTGCTCTCTCATGGGCTACTCAAAAGAGCAAATCGACGAAATAATAGCCTATATCGAAGACTTTGCCGAGATAGGCGAGTATTTTGATTATCCGGTGCGAATTTACAGCAGCGGCATGCAGATGCGCCTTGCTTTTTCGGTCGTCACGGCAAATCGCCCAGATATACTCATCATCGACGAGGCGCTATCGGTAGGCGATGTGTATTTCCAGCATAAAAGCTTTGATAAGATAAAAGAATTTAAAAGCCTAGGCACGACGCTCATTATCGTTTCGCACGATAGCGGCGCGATAAAATCCATCTGCGACCGAGTAATCTTGCTGGAAAAAGGGCAAATTTTAAAAGACGGCGAGCCTGAAGCCGTGCTTGATTATTACAACGCCCTAATCTCAAAAAAACAAGACGTACAAATCTCGCAAATAGCCCTAGAAAACGGTAAAACAGCAACCATATCCGGCAACAAAAAAGCCTGTATAAAAAACATTGAAATTTTAGACGCCGCAGGCAAAAAGATACAAAATTTAGAAGTCGGCAGAAAAATCAAGCTAAAAGTAACGGTGCTGGCAAACGAAAATTTGCCCTCGCTGGTACTGGGCTATCAGATCAAAAATCGCTTCTCGCAGGTCGTCTACGGCACAAACACTTACCACCTAAAGCAAGCTTTAAAAAATCTCAAAAAAGGCGAGGAGTACGACTTTAGTTTTGAATTTGACGCAAATTTGGGCGTCGGGTCGTTTTCTGTAACGATAGCGCTACACGATAGTGACAACCATCTGCAAAATAACTACGAATGGCGCGACAACGCAATCATTTTTAACGTCGTAAATTTTAGCAAGCCCGATTTTGTCGGCCTTGCGTATCTTGAACCGAGTTTGGAAATAAAGAGAATAAATGGATAAATTTTATAAAAGTTTCGAAGATAAATTTAGAGGCCAGAGGAGCGAGATCAAAAAACGCCTGCTTGCTTACGAGCCGTTTTTGCAAATCTTAAAGCAAAACGATGAAAAGCTGGCGGCGGTCGATCTAGGCTGCGGCAGAGGCGAGTGGCTTGAAATTTTAAAGCAAAACGGCTTTGCCGCGCGCGGTTGCGACGTTAGCGACGAGATGATAAAAGAGTGCGAGAAAAACGATCTTGAAGCCAAAAAACAAGGAGCGATAGAGTTTTTAAGCGAGCTAGAAGACGCAAGCCTTGCGCTCGTTAGCGCATTTCAGCTTGTGGAGCACTTGGAGTTTAACGAGCTTTGCGAGCTAATAAAACAAGCGCGCCGAGTTCTCAAAGACGGCGGCATCTTGATACTTGAAACGCCAAATCCCGAAAACTTACGCGTTGCTACGCTAAATTTCTATCTAGACATTACGCACGTTAAGCCTATCCCACCGATGTTACTTGAGTATCTGTGCGAATTTGAAGGCTTTAGCGATACTTTTATGATGAGACTAAACTCAAATTTGAGCTTTAGCGAGGATTTGCAAAATCAAAACGTCACATTAAGAGACGTTTTAAGCAGCGTCGGGCTTGATTACGCGGTTTTGGGGCTTAAAAACGGCGACGAAAAAACCCGCGAGGCGTTTTTGAGCGCGACCAAAAGTGGCTTTAGCTTTGAAGAGCTAGCCGATAGGTTCGACGTGTCGACATTTGAAAATAAAACTCAGATGCTCGAGCTAAAAAACGACGTTTGGAAGGAGTCTTTGGAGACAAAAGAGGCTCTTTGGAAAAGCTCGCTCGAGCTGATGGAAAGCAAAAGTCAAATCTCAAATTTGCAAAACGAAAATGCGCGCCTACACGAAGATTTAGAAAATCTACTCGGTAAATATCTCGCGCTAAATCACAAAGTCTACGTCCTAGAAAACGAAGCTCCCGTTATCAAAAACGATATCGAGCAGCTTAAAATTTTCGTCGCTAAATTTAAAAGAGTCGCAAAGCCGCTTATTTGGGTCTATAAATTTTTGAGATTTTGTAAAAATTTAGCTAAAGAAAATCTCAAAAAAGCGCTTAAATTTGGTATAAATTTGACGGAAAAGGTGGCAAATAACAATCCGAAATTTAAGAAAAATCTCAAGATATTTTTAAATAAATTTCCGGCTCTTAGGGCAAGAATCTTTAGCCTAAAAGGCCAGGTTAGAGACGATATCTACGTCTCGCAAGAGGGCGTTTTTGAACCGAACGTTTTTGTTTTAAGGCACTCAAAAGAGTACGAGCGAAATTTGGAGCTAAAAAATCTCAAATTTAACGAAAACTTTAGCGAGCTAACCGTCATTGGCAGCATCAGCGGACACTATAGTTTGGCCGCGATAAACAGAAACATCGTATTTAGGCTGCTCGGTAAGGTAAAAAACGTCTTTGTAATCTGCTATCACGAGAACTATTTCGATAAAATCGAAGACATCGCGATAACCAAAGACGAGTATGAAACACTAAGAAGCATAGTGCCCGATAAAAACGCGCACCCAAAAGGAAGCGACGACAAAGTCGCGATCTATCACCACTACCCGCTGATAGAAGACATGCGCGAGGGATACGGCTTTGAGATTGCGGTGTTTTTCTGGGAAGAGTCGCGTATCCCGCCGCGAACGATAGAAATTTTAAACTCCAAGTATAAAGGCATTTTAGTTTCGACATTTTTTATCAAAAAAATCCTAATAGATAACGGCTGCTATACGCCGGTAAAAGTAGCCGATATACCGCTAAAAACGCCGCCTGCGCCAAGCGTTTCGCAAGAAAATAGCGAACAAAAGCGCGAGATAAAGCTCTTTCACATCTCCTCGTGCCTACCTAGAAAGGGTGCCGACGTGCTACTGCGAGCCTTTAACGAAGCCTGCAAAAAAGCCAAATTTGAGTTAAGCCTAACTATAAAAAGCTTCCCTAACCCGCACAATAGCGTAACTGAGCAAATCGAGCTTTTAGTCGATAAAAAGTACCGCGATAAAATCCGCGTCATACTAAACGAAGATCTAACCGCGCTTGACGTGGCAAACCTTTATGAGCAGTGCGATATCGTCGTGCTGCCGACGCGCGGCGAGGGGCTAAATATGCCGGCAATCGAAGGCGTACACTACGAAAAGCCCGTTATCTCCACCGACTATAGCGGCCAGTGCGAGTTTTTGGACGGTAGTTGCGAGTTTATCGGATATAAATTCGCGCCCGCGGTTACGCATTTTAATCTAAATTATTCGTTTTGGGCGGAGCCTAGCGTAAATGATCTGTGCGAAAAGATTATCAAAGTATCAGAGCAAATTTTACAAAACCGCGCTCCTAGTATAAAACCGCTAAAACACAAAGTCGATGAAATGATGTTCGGCGAGAAAAATGCGCTAAATTTTATCTCGAGCATCTCGCATCTAAAATCCTTTAAAAACAAGCCCGTAGAGCTAAAAATCGCCTACTTTTCGACGTATAACGCTGTTTGCGGCATAGCCGAATACTCAAAATACTTAACGGACGAGCTTGCGCGAGCGGGCGCAAATTTAGAAATTTACACTTGGAGCGAGCAAAAGCGCGCAGGGACGTCAAATTTAAGCAAAGAAAACAACGATATAAAAGTCTATGAAATAGAGCAAGAAAAGCTACTATCGGGGCTTGAGACGGATGCGAATATCATCTGGCTGCAACACCATTTTACATTTTTCGAGATAGATGAAAAGCTAAAATCAGACGTCGCCGCGCTAAAATCGCAGGGAAAAATTTGCTTCATCACGCTTCACGCCACGAAGCAAATCCTAAACTACCCACGCCAAACTCAGCAAAACTGGCACGATACGCTTTACGAATTTGACCGAGTTTTCGTCCACAGCATCGACGATCTAAATACGCTTAGGCTGCTTGGACTTATCGATAATGTCACGCTAGTACCGCACGGAACGCAAAATTTAGCGCCCGAGCAAAACAAACATAAGGAAACGGACGGCAAATTTATGGTAGGATTTTTAGGACTGCTATTTGCGCATAAAAACCTACCTGTGCTACTAGAAGCTTTTGCGAAATTCAGTCAAAATATAGACGCAAAACTAGTCATAATCAGTCCGGTCGCAAGCGCGGACGGCGAGGCAGAGCTACAAAGATGCCGCAAGATTTGCGAAAAGCTAAATTTGAGTGAAAAAATAGAGTGGCATACGAGCTTTTTACCGATAGAAACTGTAAACGAAAAACTAAGTTGTTGCGATGCGATCGTATTGCCGTACGGACAGACCGACGAGGGTAGTAGCGCAGCAGCCAGAGTCTCTCTAAGTCTTTGTAAAAACGTTATAGTTACGCCGTCAAGAATCTTTAGCGAGATGCAAAATATCACGATAGCGGCGGACGGTTTTAGCGACGAGGATATCCTAGAACAACTCGAAAAAGTAAAAAATAATGAAATAGATGGTAAAATTTATGATAAGCGCATAAAATGGCTAGAAGAAAACAGCTGGCAAAACATCGCCGCTCTTTATTTAAGAATCTTTAAAGCCATAAATACTGATCATAATTTTATGCGACATTTAAAAAACGGAGAAGAATAATGAAAAAAGCTATAATCACGGGCGTCGGAGGCCAAGACGGCGCGTATCTGGCTAGATATCTGATCGATCTGGGATATGAGATCTACGGCGGTTACAGACGAGCGGTGAGCCCGAATTTTTGGAGATTAAACGAGCTAGGTCTTTTAAACGAGCCGAATTTTCATCTAGTCGAGTTTGAGCTAACTGACCCGTTTAATATCCTAAGCGTCGTCAATGAAATAAGACCCGAGGAAATCTACAACCTAGCCGCCCAAAGTTTCGTAGGCGTTAGTTTTAAAGAGCCTTTTCACACAGCAAACGCTACTGGCATCGGCGCGCTAAATATACTAGAAGCAATCAAAACGGTAGATAAAAGTATCAAATTTTACCAAGCTAGCACATCAGAGATGTTCGGCAAAGTCCAAGCCGTCCCGCAAAGCGAAACGACGCCGTTTTATCCGCGTTCGCCTTACGGAGTGGCAAAGCTTTATGCACACTTTATCACGGTAAACTATCAAGAAAGCTACGATATTTTCGCCTCAAGCGGCATTTTATTTAACCACGAAAGTCCGCTAAGAGGACTTGAGTTCGTCACGAGAAAAATCACGAATACAGCCGCAAAAATCGCCCTAAAAAAGGCTAAAACTTTGGAACTAGGCAACCTAGACGCAAAGCGTGACTGGGGCTACGCTAAAGAATACGTCGAAGGCATGCACGCGATGCTACAAGCGCCAACTTCGGATACCTTCGTGCTCGCTACCGGCGTAACGACCACTGTCAGGGATTTTGTAAAGCTTAGCTTTGAAGCGCTAGATATCGGAATAAAATTTGAGGGCGAAGGCATAAACGAAGTCGGGCTAAACGATAAGGGCGACGTAATCGTAAAGATAAATCCGGCATTTTTTAGACCCGCGGAGGTCGATCTACTAATAGGCGACGCCTCAAAAGCCAAGCAAAAGCTCGGTTGGAGCGCAAAGACTGATCTAAAGGGACTTTGCGATATGATGATAAAAGCCGATCTAAGACGCATCGAGGCGGGATTTGAGTTCTAAGCGAGTTTTTATCACGGGGATTGAGGGCTTTACGGGTCGCTATCTGGAGCGATACCTTTGTGCGCTCGGTTACGAGGTCTCAGGCGGCGCCCTGAGCCCTAGCGCGCCTAATCATACGCGCCTTGATCTGCTTGATAAAGACAGCATAAAAGCTGCTTTTAGCGTCAAATTTGACTACATCATCCACCTGGCAGCGGTGTCTTTTGCTATGGCCGATCCCGCCGAGATAAAAAACGCAAACGAAATCGGTACGCTAAATTTGCTAGAGGCTCTAGGTTCCGTTAAATTTGAAAAGGCGATCTTTGCAAGCTCAGCTAGTGTCTACGGCGGAGGAGATATGCCCATGTGCGAAAACTCTCCGCTAAATCCGCAAAGCATATATGCCGAAAGTAAAATTTTTATGGAGGAGCAGATAGCTAAAAGCGGACTGCCTTTTATCATCGCGCGCCCATTTAACTACACAGGTACTGGACAAAGCGAAAATTTCCTCATACCAAAAATAGTGCGACATTTTAAAGATAGAGCTCATACAATAAAACTTGGAAATTTGACGCCAAAGCGCGAATATAACGACATAAACGACGTCGTGAGAATATACGAGCAACTACTAAAACTCGAAGCTAACGATGAAATTTTTAACATTGGCTCTGGTAAGGCTTATAGTATTGAGCAAATTTTACAAATTTTACGCTGCCTAAGCGGACACGATATAGCTGTGCAAAGCGATCCCCGATTTATCAGAGCAAACGATCCCGCCCTACTCGTCTGCGATACGGCAAAGCTGCTAAGCTACGACATAGCTCCTTGCGACGGAGATATAGAGAAACTACTATATTCTATGCTTTAGATCTTAATATACTTTGGTGCCATTTACCAAAATCTGACATTACAATTATTCTATCTATTTTTATATAAAAACCTTGAGCGACTTGATTTTAGACATTAAGATATCAAAGTTGGCTCATAGACGGCCAAAATTGCCAATTTTGACTACTTTTTTATGCCAGTTTTAGCTTGGAGATCTAGACTAAAGTCATAAACTTGATACTAAATAGAAAAATGCAAAATCGCAAACATTATATATCGCTAAAAATTGATTTTTATATAAAATTAAATTTGCAAAAAAGAGGTTCGGCAGGTAAAAACCTGCCGAAAAGAAGGAGAAATCAGAATGCGTTAATAGTAACTTCACCAGCATTAACTGTTGTGTTGAGGTTGGCAATATTTACGCCCGATAGTTTGACGATAGTGTCGCCTGCGCCAAAGTCAGTATCACCTGCAGCAGCGTTGTATACCAAATACGTATCATTTAGATATGAATAAGCATATATCTTACCGGCTTGGTTATTGGTGCCATCAAAGAATCCGCCAAGTTTAGCCGCAAGAGCAAAGTTATCTTGTGCGTTTCCGTTGGCATTTAGAGTTACTTTTTCTATAGCAGTGGTACCGCCGGCAAATTTGATCTTATCACCTACATTGATCTTATCTATTGTCACAAGTCTAGTGTGAGACTCGTTGGCACTATCAAAACCTGCGCCTATAACCGAAGTACTAACATCGAATGTATCATTGCCCGAACCGCTTTTGATGGTTATATTTTGACCTTTTGGATCTGCGTCGGCATGACCTGGGGTTAGGAAAGTTCCTGTCTTAATGGTATTCTCGCCTTCGCCTGCATCGATTGAAATTTTTGCAGCTTTTTGATCGCCCGCTAGAGTAATAGTATCGTCTCCATCGGTAGCTTTTATGTCCTCTATAACTTTACTTGCAGTATTTGTTATAGTACCTTTCTCTACATTTTTTAAGCCGCTAAAGTCAATTTTTGTTAGCTTTTCAGCATTGGTATCGTCAAACGTGTACTCGTCGGTAGCGTCTGTACCCATATCGCCCGAGATAGTAGCTGTTTTTAGATCATTACCGTCAACTCTTTCAGAACCATTAACAAGCGAGAATTTTGCAGCAGCAGTTACAACCAACTTATCAGCCTGAGCAGACGTAGTAATATTTGCAACAAAATCTTTTGAATTGATATCTTGCTTCATAGTGATTTTAACATCTGTTGAAAGTGGAGTTTGAGTAGAGCCCTTATAGACTACAGTATCTGCCACGATACTGGCAAACTTATTTGCACCTATAGTTTTACTTAGGTCTACCGTTACGCTATCAGCACTTACAGGTCCTGTATTGCCAAGATCAACGATACCCTTTGTGTTTCCAGCATCAATGTTTATGCTCGTGCTTTCTTTTACTTTTATCTTGCCATCTATAACGGCAGCACTTTTTAGGTCTAGAGTACCGACTTTAACGTCTTTTAATACGTCTTTTAGCGTAATATTTACGTTTTTGACGTAGTTGCCGTTTATATCTCCTATCCCGACCGCGCTAGTCTCATTTTGACCCTTAATATTAGTTAAGCTGATATTTACGTTCTCTGCTTTTATATTCGCGATAGATACTTTGCCTGTTACGTCTTTGGCTGTAAAGTTTACGTCATTTTTAACGTCTATGCCGTTACCACTACTTATTTCGACATTAAACCTAGAATCACTAATATCAAATGTAGCGCCACTATTCTTAGACTTGATTTCATCTGCTACTTTGACGTTACCGATCTTATTAGCTACGAAAGTTATCTCGCCGCCTACGTCAAATTTATTTACTTCGATATCGTTTGTGACATTTTTAAAGTTAAAATTTGCACCGGCATTTGTCGTCTTTTTCGTAGCTACGTCCCCTACCTTTAAAGCCGTTACGTGGCTTGAGCCTTGATAAACGGTAACAAGATCATTTACATTTAGTTTTACGCCGTTTTCAGAATCTATCGAGCCAAGATTGTGAAGCTCGACTAGGCTTGCTACAGGCATATTAGCCAGGCCTTTTACGTTTATCTCAGATATATATTTGAGGCCATTATTTAAAACATCAAGAGCACCCAATGTAGCTATATTTAGAGTTTTCACTCTTGCGTCTTCATGGATATCAAAAGTAAATTTCTTAGGATTGTTATTGGTTAAATTTATAGTCTTCAACTCATGAATATTTCTTAGAGAAAGGCCTGAATTTTCAACCATATTTACATTCACGTTGATTGTAGTAGCCTTTGGCGCCTCAATAACGCTAGCTGCGTTATCAGTAAGGTTACCATTTACAGTTTTAACCGATTTATCCAAATTTACAGTAAGGTTTTTGGACTCAGAAACTCTTACTTTGCCGATTATATCTTGTGGCGTAGTCACATTATCTATCGCATAGTTAATGGTGTCAACAAATTTGTCGTTTATATGCAATATGCCGTGACCGTTTCCTGCGCTAGCAGCTTTTGAGTCTACTTTATCCGTTAAATTTATAGTCTTTATACTAGAGCTTGTAACAACTAACGTTTGATCAAGCTGGCCTACTTTTAGACTCTTAACGTCAGTTTGTCCAGTCAAGTCTAGAGCGCTCACGCTATCATTTTTATCAAAGATTTCGATATTATCAACGCCTTTTAGTTTCATTTGTTTTAATGCATCTACTTTTTCTATCTGAAGAGTATCATTGCCGGCACCCATATCTATAGAAACAGAGTTAGACTCAAGTTTTCCTATCTTTATCGTGTCATTGCCGTTGCCGCTTTTGATGCTAGTGTAGTAAGCAGACTCGGTTAAATCAGCCGTCAAATTTCCAATAAGCGCCGATGCATCAAGGCTATTGACAAAGTCTTTAAATGGAGCATCTGGGTTTTTATCTTTGGTGGATATAGTTAAATCCGCCTCGCCTTTTACCGTGATAAACTTATTTTCCACCTCTTTTATATAACTAGCGTTTTCTCTAGTCGTAATATTTAAAGTCTCGATACCGTTAAATTTGACCTTAAGAGAGTTTTTGTGGCTGTCGGCTTCCGTATCTGGAGTAACCCTGCCCACATTGTTTAGGATTAAATTTTGCGCGTCATTATTGCCTTTTACTAGATCAGTGTTATAGGCAATACCAACTTCGGTTGAATCTTTTTGATCTATTACCGTTAGATCAACTATATTAGATAGATTTGTTACTCTAACGCCGTTTGCACCATGAGTAGACACAGACTGTAAGCCCTCTACCTTATCTGCATTAAATACTCTTTGGCTATTTGAAGTATTGACTAAATTTAATCCCTCAATATTTTTAGCATATCCGGTTGTAAAGCCAGTAAAACTATCGTCGATTTTAACATTCAACATATCATTACCGGCCCCGCCGTCTATCTTGTCTTCAACGCCAAGGGTATTTTTATCAGCAAATGAGCTAACGACCGCGCTATATATATCCACGCCTGCACTTCCGGTCAGTGTTTCAGTCGTGTTGTTTAGCGTATGCACGGTGGCATTTGCCAAGGCATCGATTTTAGCCTTCTGTTCATCCAAATTTGTAGCCGTGGTCGTTCTAATAATTTCTTGGAATATTCCATAATCATAGTTGCCTGAACTATCGGTTTGAATGTTTGGTATTTTTTCAGCCATGTAAGCAGATATAGCAGTCTTGTTTTCAAAAATCTTAGCCGCCACAGGATCTGCCGCTTTTGCGATGTCGGAAGTTGCAACTTCAAATAATTTAACTAGAGTTTCACCTCTACTGTGACCTAGCTGAAGGTGCAAAACCCACGAATCAATACCGTTTGGGTCTTGAGTATAGTCTTTGCCCAGGATGTTTTTATATATTGTTTCGATGTAGCCTCTATCGCTATCTATCGTATTTCCATAGTATGCCAAAGCCGCAGGGGACTCTAGCATTAGCTGGGCTAGCTGAGCTTGGGTTTTGTTGGCTCCCGCCGCCACCCATGCGTTAAATCCCGCGCCTTCAGGGGCACGATTAAATAACGCTACGTAAAGCTGTGCAACTTGTGCTTGTGTTACTGCCATTAAGGACTCCTTTTTAGTGTGTTTCTTGAGTTTTTGGGTATCTTTACAGAATACTATTGCTAATTATAGCATAAAAATACCGGAAAAGAGAAAATGGATGGATAAATTTAGAAATTCAAATGAAGAAAAAAGAATAAAAAATTTTATAAGAGTTAACCTGCAGTTAAATTTAACTGCAGGTTATACTGCATTAAAGCCGGTTTAGATCGTAAATGTTCCGCTATCCAAGAACGGATTTAGGTCTTCGATATTTTGGCCCGCTAGTTTTACTAGATTGTCGCTAGCCGTAAGAGCTGAACTTCCACCATCAGCATCTTTTACTAAGTATGTATCATTTTTATAAGTAAATGCCCATACCTTATTAGCTACAGTAGCGGCAGCATCAGTCAACACTTTATTTACAGCATCTTTTAGTGTAGCTTCAGCATTTAGATCCGCGGCTGTATATTTAGCCCACTCGCTTACAGTACCTAGCTCTATCTTGTCGCCTTTTTCGATATTGACTAGAGATACGTATTTGCTAGCATTTGCATCAGTTACTGCTGCATCTAACTTAAATGTATCTACGCCTCTACCGCCGTCTATAGTGACTACGTTAGGTTTTTCCGTAGTGCCTGCAACTGTTATCGCACCGACAGTGATCTCGTCTTTACCATCTGTTGCTACTAAGCTTAGAGATTGCTTGTTTACGGTCATTATGGTCGTTAAATCGATAATGCCGTGCTCAACGCCTTTTAGTCCGCTTAAATTTACCGTTTTTAGATTATTTGAAGCGACCAGATCAAGAGTATATTTATCTTCGCCGTCGCCTAGAGTTCCGGTTACCGTAAATGTTTTAGCATCTGCGGTTGATTTGAATACAAATTCATCTTGTCCTACGGAACCGGTTACGTCTATCTTCGAGTCTACGTTTATCTTATCTTTTGAAGCCGCTTCTAGGGTTACAGCTGCGCTGGCTGTTATAGCAGAGCTTTTATAAACGATCTCACCGCCCTTGATATTTCCTATGGTGTTAGCTTGTAGAGATTTGCTTAGATCTACCGTTACCTTTGAGTCTGCGCCGGTGTCGATATTGCCTATGTTTACTATGCCTTCTGTTACACCAGAGTTAATGTTTACCGCACTCTTATGAACGTCGTAGAAATTTGGGGACTCTTTTATAGTTATAGCACCTACATTTAACTCTTTTGCTAGTTTATCGGCTGTTACTGTATATGTAGTGCCTTCGTTTTGGTCGCCATTGCCAAAAGTACCTACGGTCACGGAATCTTTTACATTAGTAAATTTAAGCGTAGCGGTAGAGTCTATCTGGGTTCCGCTGATGTTGCCGATATCAATCTTATCGCCCAAATTTTTAAAGTCGCCGTTTAGCGAATTTAGATTTGAGATGTCGCCTATAGTTACGGCGTCTTTGATACCGTCTAGCGATAGATTAGCCTCATGAGCTTTACCGTTGGTAGGGGTTGCCATTAGATCAATATCTGCTACTTTAAAAGTTTTTTCTACATTTTTTGCCACGATTTTTATTTCGCTAGCCTCTATATTGGTAGTGCCCACAGCTACGTCATCTTTCATATTCAAGAAATTTAGCAATATTGCGGATTTTTCCTTTGAATTTGTGATATTTCCTAAAGCAAATGCCTTTTTGATATTTCTATAGTCGCCGTCAAGAGAGCTTAGGTTTACGATGTTTCCTATATCTACTCCTCCTTCGACGTCAAATATAGCCATTCTCACGTTATCGGTACTCTCTGTAGCGATAGTATCGGCATCCATATTGCCTATAGTTAGGTCTTTTGCTAAAGTTTTTGCGATTATTACCGTATTACCTGACTTTATATTGCCAATAGTTGCATCGTCTCTAATATCTTCTAAATTTACGTTAAATCTAGCGTTTATTTGGGTATTTGTTGTTACGTTACCTACCTTTAGAACGCCAAGCTGTTTGGCTGTCAAATTTATGCCGTGAAGCGAGCTGTTGTGACCCAAGTTGCCCAAAATAACATCAGAGTCAGTTGTATCGTCAGATTTGATAATACCTTGAAGACTGATTTCGGAGATATTTCTCAAATGAGCCTCGTCGTTTGTGTTCAAATCTTTGATGTTAAAGCTAGAAGCAGTTTTTACGTTTAATGTGGCTAGTTTATCAAGTGCTTGGAGCGTATTGTTTACTCGTAGTTCAAAATCCTTACCCTCATTTACATAGTTAATAGTCTCGAGAGATGCTGTATCGATTAGTCTAAAGCTATCGACGCTATACTTGGTCTCGTCTGCTGATTTTTCTATGTTCATATTTAAAATCTTTAAACTCGTAGCCTCCAAAGACTGCTCACCACCGCCCAAGTCGCTCACATTTGAGTATTTGTCTATGTTCATAGTAAGCTTTGTAGCGCTATTGGCAACTATTTGCTTTGTAGTCGCAAAATTTGGCACACGGTAAGTGCTCAAGTCTCGATCGGTGAAATTTATGGTATCTAAAGTAGCCGTAGTTACGTTCACTCTTGTATTCTCTACATAATCAGTATCGATGTTTAAAGTAGTGATAGCTGAATTTGTAACATTTATAGTATTATTATTCTCTACGACCGTTACAGACTTCACGTCTTGGGCATTAGCTAGGTCTATAGTACCGCTGTTATCCTTTACAAATGTTACGTTTTCTACGTTGCTTGAGTTTAATCTTCTAGTTCCAGACAGGTCCTCAAACTCTATGCTATCATCGTTAGCGCCACCGTCTATGACTAGATCAGGATTCGCTCCTGCTATACCGTTAAATTTAAATAGATCCTTACCGCTACCGCCTTTTACGCTTTTTAGCTGAGTAGAAGTTTTTAGTCCGGCCGTCAAATTTCCGGTAAAGCCTGAAGCATCTAAGCTCTCCACGTCTGCACCGGTGTTAATGTCTAAATTTACATTTCCTTTCACGGTTATGTTTTTATTATTTACATCTTTGATATAGCTCTCTTGGGTTCTTGTGGTGATGTTTAGATTTTCAATACCGTCAAATTTAACGCCTACGTGATTTTTATAGTAATTGTAAGCAGGGTTTGAAACTAGATCGTCCGTTTTATTACCTACGTTTTCTAGTACTAGCTCTTGAGAGTCATTTGAGCCGGCAACGGTACTTGGGTTGTACACTATCGCTATCTCGCCTCTTTTGATATCGTTGGCAGACAAGGTTACGATTTTTGCTTCATTTGTTAGTCTTGAAGCATAGTCGCCTATCATAACCACATTTTGAACATCTTCCATGTTGTTCATATTGAAATATCTAACAGCATTTGAAGTGTTTGTAATTTCAAGATTTTCGATATTTTTAACACTACCGGTAGTTAGGCCTGTAAAGTTCGTATCAAGTGATACTTTCAACGTATCGTTACCGCCTTGACCGTCAAGCTTGTCTGCTGCCTGGAAAGTATTTTTACCCATAAAGCCGCTTACAACGGTTTCAAAAATATTGTCGCTATTATTGCCTTTGATATCGTCTACGTTTGTAGTAAAATTTACTTTTACGGCGTCATCAACTAGTCTTTTTTGATGAGCTAGGTTGTTGGCGTTTGTTTCGCTGATGATTTGCTTGAATAGAGTATAGTTATAGTTGCCTTCTTCGTCTTTATCTACGTTGCCTATTCTTTGAGAAACGTATTCAGATATAGCTATCTTGTTTTCAAATACTTTAGCAGCTACAGGGTCTGCGGCTCTTGCTATATCAGACTGCGCTACTTCAAATAATTTAACTAGCGTTTCGCCTCTGGTGTGGCCTAGTTGTAGGTGAAGAACCCATGAGTCGATACCGTTTGGATCCTGAGTATAGTCTTTGCCTAAGATGTTTTTATAAATCATCTCTACAAAATCTCTATCATTGTCGATAGCGCCGTTAAAATACGTTTTTACTGCAGGGGCTTGAAGCATAGTGTCGGCAACTTGCGCCATAGTTTTGTTGACGCCGTCGGCCATCCAGTTTCTAAGGCCTTCTCCTTCTGCCGCACGATTAAATAACGCTACGTAAAGCTGTGCAACTTGTGCTTGTGTTACTGCCATTAAGGACTCCTTTTTAGTGTGTTTCTTGAGTTTTTGGGTATCTTTACAGAATACTATTGCTAATTATAGCATAAAAAAATTAAAAGGAATAAAATTTGTTTAAGTATTTTAAAAAAGTTTTAGAGAGAAGCGACTTCGATTTATAAAATAATAGATCAAAGATATCAAATTTTGAATAAAAATTCGGCGATATTAAAACCGCCGAATTTTTGCTTTTTAAAAATTAGTATTTGTTACGGTTAGCATGCCCGAATCCAAGGATGCATCAAACCTATCAAAATGCGACAATCCTGCAAGTTTAACAAGATTATCGTTAGCATTTAATGCACTACTATTACCATCGCTATCGTTTACCAAATAGGTGTCGTTTTTATATACGAAAGCCCAAACTTTATTTGCAACATTAGCATTGCTATGGGTCAACACTTTATTTGCAGCAGCCGATAGGCTAACTTCACTATCTAGATCTGTAGCGGTATATTTTTCAAAAGCAGCAGTTGCTCCTAGCTTAATCTTATCACCCCTGTTGATATCGGTGATAGTTGTGTATTTGCTAGCAGTAGCATCAGTTTTTACAGCAGACAAGTCAAACGTATCGTTGCCGGCTCCACCGCTGATTTCAAATTTCTTATTAGCAGTTAGGGCTGCAGTACCGTCAAATACAAAATCGTCATCGCCAGCACCTAGGCTTACTTTGATATCCTTGGTTTGAGCAGCGTAAAACACCACCTTATCGTTGCCTGCACCGCCCTCTACAGTTTTTAAGCCAGTAGAATATATATTCATTTGGGTTGCAGTAGTTGCGCCTTTGATTGCAGTTAGATCCGTGCTTGCTACTGATGTAGTTAGCTCAACTTTTCCGCTACCGTTTGTGTAGCCACTTAGATCAATAGATTTTAATGCAGTTAAATTAGACGCGTCTACTCGCAAATCTGAATTTTGACCAGCGCTTTTCAAGCTAGAAGGGTTGGTTATACTACCTTTTATAGTCATGGTCTCTATGACAGAGTTACCACCAACTACTGCATTTATAGTTCCTTTAACGTTAGTTAAATTTGCTACAAAGTCTTTTGCTGTCGTATCCACAGGTGTTTGAAGAGTAATTGCAAATTGGCTTACGTCATCGCCTGCGTATCCATTTATAGTTAGATTGTTTTGGACATTTACAGTTGTGACACCAGTTATTGGCGCAGTTACGTTTGAAACTTCCATAGTTACGTTTTTGCCGCTTACGGTGCCAAATGATGCCGTTTCTAGGTATGTATTTGTTCCAGTATTGATCATTACGTCGCCATCGGTTGCAGTTGCACTTTGTACGCTCAATGATTTTAGGTTATTTGCGTTTAAATTTACGCTCACGCCTCTTATGGCCCCAAACGTTGCCGTAGCGTCATTGTCGTTAGTGGTAACATCAATATTTACTTTACCGAAATTTTTAACGCCGGTAGAGTTATCGTCAGCAGTTACTGCGCCTACACTTAATGTTTCCTGACCGGCAAATTTCAAAGTAACGTCTTTATTTAATGAGGATACACTACCCACTTGAACACTAGCATCTTGTATGTTTGTATTGGTTGTAATATTTACATCGCCTCTAGTAGCAGCCGTAGCTCCGTTTGCGGATACGTTACCTATAGTTACGGATTTTTGGTTAGATACAGTCACATTGATATCTTTTGCATTGGCAGTCAAATTTCCATATGTTAAAACAGCATCTGTTATACCATAAGCTGCATTTGCATTTACCGTCAGACCTTTTGTTGTTCCGATTACACCCTGGATATTAGTGGTACTTTGTGCAACCGTGGCCGTAGTTTTAATAGTGGCCGAGCCGGCAACTTGTATATCATTAGTAGTTTCACCAAGCTTCAAGCTCTTGTATCCGCTAGCGGTTACATTCAAGTCTTTGTTTGCCTTCAAAAGGTTTCTCACAAATACTTCACCGTCCGTTACGCTACTATCTGAGGTATGATTGATGGTTACGTTTCTACCTATAGTATAAGCATTGCTATTGGCGCCATAGGTAGCTCTAGAGCCCTCCTGCGTAAAGTATGTTGTTAAATTTACATCACCTGCGGCGTTAATAGAAGTTACATCCAATGTTTTTTGCCCATTAGCATTTATGGTTACATTATTAACCTGATATGTGTTAGTTGGGGTATTATTATCAAGAAGGCCTATAAAGCCGTACGTTACCGTAGAGTCCTCTTTATCCGTAGTAGATATTAGGCTTACGTCTCTAGTGGTATATATTTTATCGTTTGCGGCTACGCTTAAATTCTTTAATCCTTCGGCTTTTAAAGAAATATCTTGAACGCCTT
>NZ_CALHVM010000053.1 GCF_938039205.1 uncultured Campylobacter sp. | reverse complement strand
ACGTGGGCTACAAAGAGGCATTTGAGGGCGTGAGCGCTAGGATAAAGCTTGATAGCATAGATACCGTTATCGGCCTAGCAGACTTTTGGAAATTTGCCGGCAGATCAAGCGCCGTAACGGGCGGCGATCACGGCGCGCCGAGATTTAAAGACAGAGTTGTTATCGGCGGCTTTGGGCCTTACGGCTATAAATTTGACAATATCTTTAACTCATTTGTGACATATAGCGGCCTTCCCGGCGTCTCGCTCACGGCCGGTTATGCAAACGTATCTGGTCTTGAATACGATGACGCGGCCAATTCAAAAGGCGATATAAATTTCTACTTCGCAGCTGCTGGCTACAAAACGCCTACGCTTTTTGAAAACGCGGTAGTTGGAATAGACTTTATGTATAAAGGCTCAAGAACAAACGGTACTTTAAAAGAGAATTTCGACTTTAACGGCAACTACTACGCAGGCATGATAGGGCTTTATAACGCTTACGGCTTTGATCTTAGATACGCATACTCAACCGTTAGCAAAAACCAGATGTCGCTTCAAGGCATAGGAAACGACGTTGGCTCATTTACGGCCACTCCGATCTATGGTCCGTTTTTATTTATGAATTTTGCTGGTATGAATTTACATAAATTTAGCGCAGGCTATGACTTTAGCAACGTAGGCGTCGACGGTCTTAGGGTGGACGCTGACTACTGGTATGGCAAGCAGCATAACGGCAGCAACGTTCGCTCAGGCGGCCTTCATGGTCAAGCGCCAGGAACTAGGATAGATGTAGAGGGCTGGGACGTGCAAGTTAGCTATAAAGTTCCTGCAGTAAAAGGCTTAAAGCTATCTGCTATCTACGAAACTATGGATAGAAAGCTAAAATATACCAATGGCGGCTCTAACGGCAAGACAAGAGATGAAGAGCTTTGGCTAAGAGCCTCTTACGACTTTGATTTATTAAAATAAATTTGAAACAAGGAGTATAAAATGGTAGAAAAAAATGAACTATCACGCCGCTCGTTTTTAAAACGTAGCGGAGCGCTCACGCTTGGCTCGGTTGTGGCTGGATCTGCGCTACTAACAGGCTGTGATAACCCGAACAATCACCTCATCCATCCAAAAAAGGAAGTTGCAAAAGCCCCTGAAGTGCCAAAATGGCTGGGCGCTGAGCCGCAAATTTCAGACAAAGATATCAAAGAGACGCTTGAAACCGATGTACTTATCATAGGTGCCGGCGTTTCGGGACTCCACGCTGCGCGCGCTGCAACTGAAAAAGGTGCAAGGGTTATCGTCCTAGAAAAAGCCGGTCGCTTTCAAGTTAGAAGCGGTCAGT
>NZ_CALHVM010000052.1 GCF_938039205.1 uncultured Campylobacter sp. | reverse complement strand
AAATTTAAGGAATAAAATGAAAAATTTGATCGCGTTGATACTTTTTGCTATCGCGGCTATGGCCGGCGAGCCCAAAAAAGGCGAACTAAGCCCCGAAAAAGAGGCGTTTTTAAACGCGAGATACGAGGATCTCAAAAAATCCTGCGCCCAAAAGGACGCGAGAGCCTGCAAGCGAGTGATCTTGTTTTACCAAAAACAGGCCAAAAAGCAAAACGAAAAAGACATCCGCGAGGCGATGCAAATTTTACTCGGCGCGTGCAAGGAGGGCAAATTTGACGCGTGCGCGGCGGCGGGCGAAATGTACATAAATAACAAAGACTT
This sequence comes from uncultured Campylobacter sp., assembly GCF_938039205.1. GTDB lineage: Bacteria > Campylobacterota > Campylobacteria > Campylobacterales > Campylobacteraceae > Campylobacter_A. Next base: position 823 of record NZ_CALHVM010000052.1, on the reverse strand, counting down.
CATCGCCGCCAGAGAGATTTTGAGCCCGGCTTGCGATAGCGGCTATCAGGATGCTTGCGTGCAGTACGGCAAGAGCTTTGAGGCTGACGGCGCGCCAGGCAAGGACGAAAAACGCGCGAAAAAGCTATACGAAACCGCATGCGAAAAGGGCTCGGCGCTAGGATGCGAGCATCTAGGGTTAGCGATCGGCAGCAGCGCGCCGGAGCAGGCCGTGGGCTACATGCGTAAGGCCTGCGAGATGGACGCTTGGCGATGTTTTAGATTTGGCACGATGGCGATGCCTTACGGGGCCAAGGAAGCTATAAAAGCGCTTGCTAGAAGCTGCTACGAAACAGATATGCTCGCTGGCTGCATCATGCTGGCTAAATATCACGAAAAAGAGCTACGCGAGATCTCCGGTGAAGCTGAGGTAAAGCGGCTGCATGCGCGGCTTTGCGAGCTGGTGCCGTACGGAGAACACTGTGAAAAGGCACGGTAAATTTAGCTAAATTTGCGGCTTTTGGGCTTGATATGGCGGTCTGGCGAGTTAAAGTCAAATTTGAAAAGCTCGCTAAGGCGGCTCAAAAAGGTGGGCAAATTTAACAAAAACCAGGTCAAAGGAGCAAAAATGGCTATCATTAAAGTCGATCTACAAAAATCATACCGTATCCTAAACCCGGGCGCGACCACGCTCGTATCGGCCAAATACGGTGACGACGTCAACGCGATGGCGATAACGTGGGCGCAGGCGCTTGACTACGACAAGGTTACCATCGTACCGCACAATGACTCGTACACGAGGACGCTCATCGAAAAGAGCGGGTATTTCGCCGTGCAGATCCCC
>NZ_CALHVM010000051.1 GCF_938039205.1 uncultured Campylobacter sp. | reverse complement strand
TTTTCGCTGCAGGCTTTCGCGCCCGTTTCGGCGCCGCTTGTAGATTTTGGCTATCGCAAATTTTGTAGCGGCCGAACCGGCGGCCGATCTATCCGTCCTCGGCGCGTTAAAAATTTTAAATCGATGCGGCTTCTGCGGGAGGCGGAGAAAAGGGGCGAAATTTTAAAATTTATTTCGGATTAAACGAAAGCCTATATAATCGGCAAAGTTTCATTTGAAAGGTTAAATATGTCTAAACTATCAAAACTCCCGACTCCCGATATCGCCGAGCACGGCGCGTTTTTCCCGCGTCGCCGTTTTCGCTGTCACAGTTTACGGCGCCCGTGAGCGATCTGGCGGATTTTAATTACGAGAAAAAATACGACGGCGATAAAAAAATCCTCATCATCGCGGCCGACGAGCGGTATTTGCTGATGGACAACGGGACTTTTTTCTCCACTGGCAACCACCCCGTCGAGACGCTCGTGCCGATGTATCATCTGGCGCAGGCGGGCTGGGACTTCGAGATCGCGACGCTCTCTGGAAATCCCGTAAAATTCGAGTTTTGGGCGATGCCTGCGAAGGACGAGCGGCTCAAGGGCTTTTTTGAGAGCTACGCGACTAAATTTAAAGAGCCTAAAAAGCTCGCTGATATCGTAAAGAAGGGATTTGACGAGTATTTTGCGCTATATATCCCGGGCGGTCACGGCGCGCTGATCGGGCTTGACGAGAGTCGCGACGTAAAGGCCGCGCTAAAATGGTTTCATGAGCAGGGCAAATACATCATCACGATCTGCCACGGCCCAGCCGGACTGCTAGCCGCGGCGCTTGACGAGGATAAGTTTTTGTTCGAGGGCTACGAGCTCGTGCTGCTGCCCGACGTCATTGACCGCACCTCGCCCGATATAGGCTACATGCCGGGCCATCTGCGCTGGTATATGGGCTTGCGGCTAGCAAAACTTGGGATGAGAATCCTAAACGAAGGTATCGACGGCGCCGTGCACAAAGACCGCAACCTGCTCTCGGGCGATAGTCCGCTAGCGGCCAATAACCTCGGCAAACTGGCGGCTAAAACGCTTTTAGAGTCGCTGTAAATATATTTTACGCCGCTAAGGTCGGCATCTCGGCATAAAATTTTAATTTTTACGCGGCGGAAAAATTTAAAATTTCAAAGCGTGCCCGCTTCGGCTTTAAATTTAATGATCGCCGTCCTGCGCGCGGTGTAATCGTTTAAAATCGCCGCTCGCCTTCGATTTGCAAGCGATGCGCTGTGCAGCGTCTAAATTTAAGTATTCAAATTTTATCACACTTTTGCGCGCGAGTATTAAAATCTTTTGCGACCTTTCAAATTTTGCCGCGCCACCTTATAGGGCGGTGCCTTTCGCGGGCGTGAAAAACCCTTGCATATCGACGCCCCCTGGCTGCAGCAGCTTGATTTTTCTATCGATGCCGCCCGCATAGCCCGTGAGGCTGCCGTGCGTGCCTACGACGCGGTGGCAGGGGATGATGATCGAGATTTCGTTGTGTCCTACGGCGCCGCCCACGGCTTGCGCGGACATCTTTGCTAGCCCGCGTGCCGCGGCGATTTCGCGTGCGATCTGCCCGTAGGTCGTGGTTTTGCCGTATGGAATTTTGAGCAAAATATCCCACACGACGCGCCTAAACGCCGAGCCCGCGGGATTTAGAGCGGGCGTAAAACCCGGCTCGCGTCCGCTAAAATACAGATCGAGCCAGCGCCTAGTTTGATCGAAAACGGCCAGGTTTCTCTCCTTGAGGCACGCGCTTTGTTTGTTTGCGCAAAATTTTCCGTCCGTGCCTTGCGCCGAAAGGTTGATAGCGCGAGGTTTTTCCCCGCATCATAAGCCGCAAAATCGCGCGTGAAGAATTTTCCGCTCGCTATAAGTGTACGCGCGTAGAATTTTCCGTCCGTGCTGCTCGTAACTTCTGCGAAATCGCGCGCGTTGTACTTTTCAT
>NZ_CALHVM010000050.1 GCF_938039205.1 uncultured Campylobacter sp. | reverse complement strand
GAGCGTGCGCCTTGCTGCCTGCGATATCCTCCTGCCAAAGCGCCCTATCAAAGCCGATCGAGGCGTTAAACTCCTCCAAAAGCGCCGAACTCGCCTCGCTAAAGCGCCCCTCCCACATTTTTTTCACGCTCGCTCCTTCGTTTAAATTTTCGGTGATTTTATAAAATTTAAGCTAAAATAGCGCAAAATTTCGGCCTTTTGAAAGGAAAAACGATGATAGAGATGTTTTTATGCTCCTATTTTGCGGGTGCGGCGACGCTTTTTGAGGACTATGCGAGACAAAATATCCGCGCTAAAGAGGTGCTTTTTATCCCGACTGCGGCAAACGTCGAGGAATACCGAGACTACGTGGACGAGGCGAAAGAGGCGTTTGTCAAAATGGGCTTTGAGGTTCAAATTTTGGATATTTCTAAGGCGAACGAGGCCGAAGCGAAGGCAAAGATCGGCGCAGCGCGGGTGCTTTACGTAAGCGGCGGCAACACCTTTTATCTTTTACGCGAGCTTAAAAAGAAAGGTCTAGCAACCCTCATCGCTAGTCGTGTCCAAAGCGGCGAGCTCGTGTATGTGGGCGAGTCGGCGGGCGCTATGATCGCAGCTCCCAGCGTGGAGTACGCAAGCGTGATGGACGAGGTGGGCGACTACGGGGCCGCGGTGCAAACGGGGTTTGATCTGGTTAAATTTTACCCGGTGCCGCACTACGGCGAGGAGCCGTTCGTGCAAAGCGCGGCTGAAATTTTAAAAGCTTACGGCAGTAAGCTAAATTTGGCGCCTATAAATAACGCCGAGGCGATCGCAGTACGCGGGGATAAATTTGAAATTTTAGGACGTTAAATTTAGACGCGTGCCATTCTAAGAGCACGCCTAAATTTAGAAAACGGCGCTTAAATTTTATGCGCTAAAGCCTGCGTAAAATTTAAAAACGGCGGAGCTTGAGGCGAGCCGAAAAATGCAGCTAGCGGTGCGAGCTAAATTTTACCGCCAAATTTAAATAGCCCTTTCCTCTGCCTTTTTCGTCAAATTTAGATCAAATTTAAACTTACGCCACGCCGGAGCGTAGAATTTCGCTGTGAATTTTAGGCGGCACGCCAAACATCCTTGCGTATTCGCGGCTAAACTGCGACGCGCTCTCGTATCCTACGTCAAAGGCGGCCTGCGCTACGCCGATATTTTTGGTCGCGAGCAGATTTTTTGCCTCTTCTAGGCGGATCTTTTTTTGAAATGCGATGGGACTTAGCGAGGTTACGATTTTGAAGTTATGATATAGCGAAGACTCGCTCATATCGCAAGCGCGCGCGACCTCTTTCATATTTAGCTTTTGCGTAAACTCGTTTTTTATCTTTGCGATGGCATGTAAAATTTTATTAGAAACACTTCCTTGCATCGCAAATTTATTTAAAAAATAGCCGCTTTTGTCGCTTGTTACAAGGGTATAAAGGATCTCTTTTTTAGCAAGATCTGAGAGAAATTTGATCTTTTCTTTTGGCTTTTCAAGCAACAGGATAAAGCGCAAAACAGGCTCTAGTATCTCCTCCGTAAGATCGCCGAAAAATACCCCCTTTTGGCTCTTTTGCATGTTATCTTCTTTTATCTCGACGTTTTTCAGCACTTCATAAATTTCATCCATGCTAAATTTAAGGGTAAGCGAGATATATGGCCTCTCTTTTGAGGCGTCGGTTAGGCTCACTCTTAGAGGCATATAGGTCGATGTGAGCAGATACCTTTGCTCGTTGTATCCGCTCATCTCATCGCCAAAGCCCACCGACTTTGCCCCCTGCAAGATAATGCACAAGGATGGATTGTAGATGACATTGATAAAATCATGCGTCTTTTCGCTGATGTAAAAATCAAGCGAGTCGATGTCGCTTTGAACAAGGCCGTTTACGCCGCATCTATCTAATAAAAACTCTTTTGTCTGCTCTTTTAGTAAATTTACATCAGCCATTTTCGCGCCTTTAAGCCAAATTTTGCAAGATTATACAATTTTTTAGAAAATTTGCAGGATTAGGCATGAAATTTAGAGGATCGTTCTAGCGTAAAATTTACAATACAGATATAATACACCCAACAAAACGATATGCGGGACAAGGAGAATCCAAAGCTAGCCAAAATATCAAAAATTTAAAGGATAAGAGATGAATCTTAAAAAATTTGCGGCGACGCTTGTAGCGTCAATTTTATTTTAGGAGGCAATGCAATGGCTAACACAAACGTGGCAAAATCACCGCTAGAAGCGGTATCGATGGTAAGCGAGTGGGACAAAGTTTTCGCTAAAAGCGATAAAGTAGATCACAAGAAAGTTAAATTTAAAAATCGCTAAGGCCTGGAGATCGTCGGCGATCTTTATACGCCTAAAAATTTGCATGGTAAAGCTGCTGCGATCGCAGTTAGCGGACCTTTTGGCGCAGTCAAAGAGCAATCGAGCGGTCTTTACGCCCAAACTTTAGCCGAGCGCGGCTTTATCACGCTTGCCTTTGATCCGAGCTACACCGGAGAGAGCGGCGGAGAGCCAAGAAATTTAGCAAGTCCGGAGATAAACACTGACGATTTTAGCGCTGCGGTGGATTTTCTAGGCACCCAGAGCAATATAGATCGAGATAAGATCGGCATTTTAGGCATATGTGGCTGGGGCGGTTTTGCTCTAAACGCAGCTCTTGCCGATCCTCGCATAAAGGCGGTTGCGACCAGCACGATGTATGATGTGACGCGAGTGATGGCAAAGGGCTACAACGATAGCGTGGGCGCCGATGAGAGATATGAAACTAAAAAGAAGCTAGCCGAGCAACGCTGGGTCGATGCTAAAAATGGCAAACCGACATATACGGGTGCGGTAACCGTTGATCCAAAAAAGATAGATGCAAGCACGCCGCAGTTTATCGCTGAGTATGCGAAGTATTACCGCACGGATCGCGGCTATCACAAACGCGCCGTCAACTCAAACTCTGGCGAGCACGGCTGGATCGTCACAAATCCTATATCATTTATAAATATGCCTATCCTTGCCTACGCAAGCGAGATGAGAACTCCGACTCTTATCGTAGCCTGCGAGAAAGCGCACTCTAGATACTTTAGCGAGGACGCTTACAAGTCGCTTGGCAGCGCAAACAAAGAGCTAGTTATCGTCCCTGGCGCCGTGCATACGGATCTATATGACAATAAAAACAATAAGATCCCATACGATAAATTTGAGGAATTTTTCAAAGCAAATTTGAAATAAACAAGCACCCCCTGCGCTTTGCAGGGGTAAATTCGAGAGATAAGGAAGGTAAAAATGAGAAAAATTTTAGCCGTCTTTATGCTTTTTGCGGAGTTAAATTTAGCAGCAGGAGAGAAAATGCAAAATTTAAAGATAGTCCTAAAGACTTCTAGCGGCGAAGCTACGGCGATCCTAGATGATACGGCGACAGCAAGAAGCTTTGCCGCACAGCCGCCGCTAACGCTAAATTTAGAGGACTACGGCGGACGCAAAAAGGTAGCTAAACTGCCAAAACGGCTTGACACAAGCGGATCTCCAATCGGTAGCGACGGCAAAAAGGGCGAGATCTCGTACTTTGCTCCGTGGAATAACTTTGTCATCTACTACGGCTACCAGCCTTACTACGAGGGCATCGTGCGCCTAGGCGTGATAGATGGCGATGTAGGCTTGGTCGCAAAAGACGGGGAGATCAAGATAGAGCCGGCAAAATAAATCCGCCGTAACCGCAAAACGGTAAATTTGAAATTTTAGGCCCCGCTACTTGCGCCAAACATTGCGCCCTAGATATCCGGCAAAATAAGACGCAACGGCTTATATAAACGCAAATCTTAGCATTTATGCGCTTCATGAAAATGGCTTTACGCCGTTTTGTCGCAAATGCGAAAATCGGCAATTTATAAATAGTTAAGCGCGGCGGATTTACTATAGCCGATTTACCGTCTCATCTTTCTGCCGATTAGCGCAAAAATCACGATCACGCCGGCGATCATCAGCCCCGCCTTGACGTAAAACGCCCTCCTCTCGCGCACGGCTTCTGGCGAGCTGGTTTTGAGCCGCACCTTGACGCTCATGTCGCCCGCGACGATGCTTAGCGTATCGCCAGCCATGCCTTTTAGTTTTATGCTTAGCGTGTTCGTACCGCTTTGCGCGACCGTAGGCGTCATAAAGCCCGAAGCCTTGTAGGAGTAGCGCGTCATGAGGTCGTTGCAGTCTTTGGGGCGGAAAAATATCTCGTAGGTCTTGTCCGCATCCACGCCTAGCACGTCGCCGTCGCGCGCGTCAAAATACGGATTTTGCGGAGTTTTGATTTTAAAGCTCCACTTTATCTGCTTTACCTGCGCGCCAGTGCTTTGGGCGTTTGCTTGCTCGTAGCTAAAAACCGCCTCGTACTGCGCGCCGAAGTCAAAAACCTCGCGCGAAAAAGCCGCGAACTGCTTGGACGAAAATTTGGAGTTTATATCGTTGGCACTCGTGATGACGTGCAAATTTTGAAGTTTTCGCCCGTCTTTAAATATCTCAAAATCCTTAAATTTAACCTCGCCTGCGTTTGCGTTAAACTCGACACTAACGGGATTTGCCGTGATCTTGCACTCAGGGAATGGGTCCGGAATCTCGCCGCTAAAATACGGTGTCACTGCAGTAGCGTCCGGAAATTTGACGAAAGGCTTGCTGGAGCCGGTGAAATTATCAAATTTAGCGTCTTTTATTTTTAGATTTTTATCGGCGCAGACGTTGGTATAAAACCGCTCTGCGCCAGTATCGCTAGCGCCTTTAGCGCAAAAGCCGTTTAACCGCGAGTTACCCATTTCAAAGACGAAGGCGTTAAATTTATCCTTGGACGCGAGCGCGTAGCCGACCTCATCGACGCTCAAATTTAAAAACGCAAACCGGTGATAGATCGCGGAAAACAGCCCATCCACCGCCTCTTTAAAGTCGCTTTTATAGGCGATATTTTCAAGCACTAGGGTTGATTTGTAGCCTACGGCTAGGGCTCTATCGGCTGGAGTCGCGCCGCTAAATTTGGCCCGTCCCGCCGCTTCGTCGTGCCCCATGTATTCGTTTTGGGCGCTATACTCGGCGTGATTTTTTGCAGCCTGGCTTAAAATTTGATTTGGTTTTAGACCGGAGAGTCCGGAGCCGCGGCGATACTCGTTTAGATACGCGACCGCGTCGGAGTCAGGAACAAAAGAAAACTCGGGCTGCTTGGCGGACTTTAGCGCGGAGTCTTTACCCTGCCCGCCAAAGATATCGCAACCCGCAAGAAAAAGGGCGCAGGCTAAAAGGCTAAATTTAAGCCCGCGTTTTACAGAGTAAATTTTCAACCAGCGCCCTTTAAATTTAAGCCTTAGGGCCGGCTTTTGCGTATTCCACGCCCTCTTTTACGTCCTCGTAGCGTTTAAAATTCGCCTCAAACATGCTTGCTAGTTTATCGCGAGTCGCGACGTATTCGTCCTTGTTTTCCCACGTATTGATCGGATTTAACAGCTTCGTCTCGACGCCTGCGAGCTCTTTTGGGATCGCGAGGTTAAATTTCTCGAAATTTTCAAATTCACACTTTTTGATACTGCTGTCTAGGATCGCGTTTATGCACGCGCGCGTAGCTTTGATACTCATTCGCTTGCCCACGCCGTACGCGCCGCCGCTCCAGCCTGTGTTTACCAGATAGACGCTGACGTTATGTTTATCGATCTTTTCGCCCAGCAGCTTAGCGTAAACGGTCGGGTGTAGCGGCATAAACGGCTCGCCAAAGCACGCGCTAAATGTCGCCACGGGCTCGGTGATACCGCGCTCGGTGCCTGCGACTTTGGCCGTATAGCCGCTTAGGAAATAATACATCGCCTGCTCTTTGGTTAGTTTTGCGACCGGAGGCAAAACGCCAAATGCGTCGGCTGTTAGGAAGATGATGTTTTTCGGATGGCCGCCTGCGGAGCTTG
>NZ_CALHVM010000049.1 GCF_938039205.1 uncultured Campylobacter sp. | reverse complement strand
AAATTTCGGAGTATTTGTTGAGGAAAAAGTGCCCCGGGATGATCTCGATGAAGCTGTTTGCTACGCCGATAAAGGGTTTTTCAAAGTCCTCGTCCTTTAGCCCCGTCGCTCTTAGCAAGCTTCTGTGCGGCGCGCGCGTATAGCCTTTTTTGATGATGTCGCTTCTCAAATTTGATCCTTTTGGTGAAATTTGGGCGATTTTATCGAATTTAGCTTTAAAAAGCTTAATTTAAATCAAATTTGAGTATATTTAAACTCTTTTAAAATAAGGGTAAAAATGCTTTTTAACTCATTTGCGTTTATAGTTTTTTTCTTACCGATTACTTTTGGAGTTTATTTTGTTTTAAATAAACTTAAATTCGTTCAACTCAGTATCTTTTGGCTCACGGTCGCTTCGCTATTTTTTTATGGATATTGGAATTTTATTTATATCCCGCTTATTTTAGGTTCGATTACGTTTAACTTCTACGTCGGTCATCTGCTCTGCGCTCACCCATCTCGCAAAAAACTTATTTTATGGGCGGGCGTCGCGGCAAATTTAGCCCTATTGGCCTACTACAAATACACCGACTTTTTGATAGAAAATTTTAACGGAATTTTCGGTACCGACGTACCTTTGCACCACGTTATTTTGCCTCTTGGCATTAGCTTTTTTACATTTACGCAAATAGCGTTTTTAGTGGATTGCTACCATGAAAAAGTAAAAGAACCCAGCTTCCTTCGCTACGCGCTTTTCGTTACGTATTTCCCGCATCTTTTAGCCGGTCCTATCATCCACCACGCCGAGATGATGCCGCAGTTTGCAAATTTACGTTTAAAGCGCATAAACTATAAAAATTTAAGCATCGGACTTTTTTTATTTTCGATCGGACTTTTTAAAAAGGTCGTAGTGGCCGATTTTTTCGCTAGATTTGCCCTTCACGGTTTTGACGTGTATACGACTCTTAGTATGAGCGAGGCATGGATCACGAGCCTTAGCTACACTTTTCAGCTATATTTTGACTTTAGCGGTTACACCGATATGGCGATCGGCATTTCATATATGTTTAACATTATCTTGCCGTTAAATTTCAACTCCCCCTACAAAGCGCTAAATATCCAAGACTTTTGGCACAGATGGCATATGACGCTTTCGAGATTTTTACGCGACTACATCTATATCCCGCTAGGCGGTAACCGTAAGGGCGAATACCGCACTTACGCTAACGTTTTTGCAGTATTTTTGCTAGGCGGACTTTGGCACGGGGCTGGTTGGATGTTTATCATCTGGGGCGCGCTACACGGGTTTGCGATGATGATTTGCAGATTTTACGGCGCGCATTTTCGCCCGATGAATAAATTTTTAGCTTGGTTTATAACGTTTAATTTTATAAATATCACTTGGATATTTTTCCGCGCCAGAGACCTAGATAGCGCGATGAAAGTGCTAAAAGGCATGTTTGATTTTAGCTCGGTTAAGATAAATTTTAACTACTTAGAGTACATAAGCAACTCTCTGGGATACAATCAAATAAATTTTATGGAAACACCGCAAATAGCCATGGGTACGTTCTGCGCTATTATGGGTATTACGCTTTTGGTTACGATTTTTGGGCGAAACTCGAACGAAATGGCCGCTAGAGCAAAATTTGGCTTTCTTACCGCACTCTTTACGGCATTTTTGCTTGCTTTGGTTTTTGCGATTAACTCCGGCGCGCAGGAGTCGCCGTTTTTGTACTTTAACTTTTAGGATTAAATTTGAAAAAATATAAAATTTTTCTTTTGACGCTTCCTATTTTGACGCTAGTTATGATCGCGTTTTATATGGCGTTTGCGATGTTTCTCATCAGGGTTTCGTCGGCTCATCACTACGCGTATAAAAACTACCTCATCTCAAATACGACCGAACAAAACCGTATCATCGTCGAAAGCGGCTCAAACTCCTATCACGGTATCAACTCCCAGATGCTTGAAAAGCACTTTGGCAAGCTGGTTATAAATTTAGCCGATCACGGCGGTTATCCGCTACGCCACAGACTCTACCGAGCGGCCAAACTAGCGCATAAAGGAGATATTTTTATCCTGCCTTTGGAGTACAGGTACTACATTAACGATGTTCCGCCCGATACTTATTACTACGGACTTTTTTTTGAGATTCACCATTTTTACGACTATTTACCGTTTTTTGAAAAGCTAAAAACTATATCGCAAATCCCGTTTCAAGCATTTATAAACGCGGCGATAAGAGACTATAAAGAAATAGCGGCGTTTGAGATAAATTTCGATAACTTTATCAACAAAAAACCTCAAGCCGTGCATGATTTTTCGCCGGATTTTAAAAACGGCGAACGCGGCGACTACAAATACATCGGCAAAGTAGAAGAAGCCAAAGACACGCAGATGGCGTGCCAAAAATACATATTTTTCACCGATTTTTCAGGCGGCAAAATCGGTATAAGCGATATTTTCAAAGAAAATTTAAATTTTATGAAAAAGCTTGAGCGCGAAAAAGGGATTAAATTTATCTTTACCTACCCGGCCGTCGCGGGCGATGATTGCTACGATCTAAACGACCCGCACGCCGCGGATAATCAAAAATTTCTAAAAGAGGTAAAAAAGCTCATCGAAGATAACGGCTTTGAGATGATCGGCGATTATAAAGATAGCTATTTCCCGCGTAAATTTCTGCACGACACGTGGTTTCATCTAGTACCCGAGGCCAGAGATATGCGCACGCAAAAGCTAATCGAAAATCTCGAAAAGTCAAAATACGCAAAAGAGCTACACGCGAAGTAAAATTTAATATTTACTAGCGAGCGTAAATTTGGACTTTTGCTTTCTAACTAAGTTAAATTTGAGTAAATTTTACTCACCGTCATAATTTTTCGAACTAGAATTTGAAGTAAATTTAACGCAGGTCTTTTTAAATAGGAAATCGAAATTTGACGTAGAAAAATATGCAAATTTGAGCCCGAAAGCCCAAATTTAAGCGCAAAGCAGAGAGATTACCTTGCGCTTAAAAAAGCTAGAACGCCTTTTGGTCGCATCTAGCCTAACGAAGATAAAAATTAATCCGCTACTTTCATCGCGCCGCCCGCGCCCAAACCGCCTTTTACGGTTTGCATTTTGTAGTTTCTGACGGCTTCTATTAGGTTATTCATCGAGTCGGTGAAGGCTGCTACTATAACCTTACCTTCAGGCGTATTAGCATAGGCCCCAAGTCCTCCGCCTACCTTACTACCAAATAAGCCTCCAAGTCCTGCAAAGTCCGTGTTTCTAGCGCTTCCCTCGGCTGCCGCTAACTGTACGCCCGATCGGTTTTCGATTAGCGTTAGAACAGTACTTACGTCGCTCGTGCTAAACCCGCCGGCTACGGTACCTGCAACCGAGCCGAAAAATGCGCCGACAACGCCGCCTAGTCCGCTAGTATTGCTCTCGCTAAATGTTATCGTAGGAGTTAAGGTATAGTCCGCGGCGACCATCTGACCTTTTTTGAAATTTGAGTTCTTTCTAAGCTCGCCCGACTCCATCAACGCGCGCTCTTCTAACATTTGGTTAAATGCCTTGCTACGCTCGACGACTACGAAGCAGTTTGACTGCTGAGCTAGGAGCCTAAGAACCGGGATAGTAGATGTTAGTTTGTACTGCCCGGTTACGACGGAGTACCAGTCGCTATTTCTATCCTCATAAATCGTAACCGTACCCATAGACTCGGTACATCTGGTTAGTCCAGAGTTAGTATTGTGCGCGCTTGAACCCGCAGCTGAGCCAGTAGCCGTCGTTTTAGCCCCAGGCGATCCCATACTCATCGACGACATACAACCCGTCAAAAGAAAAGGCAAAGCCAAAGTCGCAATCTTCGATGCGTTAAAAAACGATTTTTTCATTTATAACTCCTTAGATAAATTTACAAAATTGTAATATATTTGCGCTAAAAATTTACTTTATTTTAAATTTGATGTTATAAAATGATTTAGAAATAACCAGGAAGGATTTAACATGAAAAAACTTGTTTTAATCGCTATTTTTTCAGCGTTTTGTTTAAATTTGGCAAACGCTTACGACCGTTATTCAAACGAATCTTTAATAGTCATCCCGGATAACAGCTACAAATACAAAAAACGCCGCCACCGAGATAGATACGACGACGACGTAGTGATATATATGGACCCTCCATACGGCGGCTACAAACAAACCGACCGAGGCAGGGACTACCGCGACAAACTAGTCGATCAGTACATAAAAAACAATAACATAAAAAAAGGCGGCTCGAGCAAATCGGACGATCGAAGCTACGAGAGAGGCTATGACGACGGATACGACGATGGATACCGCGATAGACGCGACGATTATTACTATTCGCCTCGCCCGCAAGTAGGCATCCGCGTTAGATAAATTTGACGCCCGTTCGCCGCTAGTCGTCAAATTTGACCGGCGGCGAAATTTGATTTACGAATTTGATTTACAAAAAGGAAAATAATGCTAACCAACCCCGTCGTGATCAGTATCCTAGTGATGACTGCGCTTTGTTTGCTGAGATTTAACATCCTGCTTTCCATCCTCGTCTCCGCCCTAGTCGCGGGTCTCATCTATCACGGCGGATTTGCCGGCGTAGAGGCCTTTTTTGGCGCGCTAACAGCTACCACATCGACGCTGATAACCGGCATGAAAGGCAACCTAGAAACCTCGCTCAGCTACATCCTGCTCGGCGCTCTCGCAGCCGCGATAGCTAATACGAACCTAACGGCGATCCTCATAAACGCCGTTAGCAAGGCTCTAGCAAAAACCAGTACCTATTTCGCGCTTATCATCGCCGCGATCGCGTGCTTGTCGCAAAATTTGATTCCCGTGCATATCGCTTTTATCCCGATTCTCATTCCTCCGCTTTTGCCGCTGATGAACCGCCTAGGCATCGACCGCCGAGCCGTCGCGTGCGCACTAACTTTCGGACTAAAGGCGCCATACGTGAGCCTTAGCGTCGGTTTTGGCCTTATCTTTCACGGTATCATACAAAAAGAGCTCGCAAACAACGGCGTAACGGTACAGATGAGCGAGATCTCAAGCGTGATGTGGATAGGCGGAGCCTCGATGCTAGTCGGACTTTTTTTGGCGATTTTCGTCTTTTACCGCAAAAGACGCGACTACGCGCACACTAAATTTGAAACGAGCGAAGAGCAAGAGGCACAGTTGGCCGCAAGCCTAGAAATGACTAAAAAAGAGTGGGCGGTGCTAGGCGGCGCAGTAGTAGCCTTTGGGGTGCAAATTTACACAGAAAGCATGCCTCTTGGCGCGCTTCTTGGGCTTTTAGTCATGATAGCTTTGGGCGGTATCGAGTACCGTAAAATCGACAAAATCATGGATAGCGGCCTAGCGATGATGGGCTTTATCGCATTTATTATGCTCGTTGCCGCAGGCTTTGGCTCGGTTTTGCGCGAGAGCGGCGGTATCGAGCAGCTAGTGGGCTTTGCTAGCGAGGTGGTGGGCGGCAAAATAGGCGGCGCGATACTGATGCTAGCTATCGGTCTGCTCGTTACTATGGGTATAGGCACGAGCTTTGGCACGATACCGATCATCGCGGCGATCTACGTGCCGTTTTCGCTATCGCTGGGATTTTCTCCGGCGGCGATCATCTTGTTAGTTGGTATCGCGGCGGCTCTGGGCGATGCGGGCAGTCCCGCTAGCGACAGCACGCTAGGGCCTACGAGTGGTCTAAACGCCGACGGCCAGCACAATCACATCTACGATACGTGCGTGCCGACTTTTATATTCTTTAATATACCGCTACTAATCGGCGGCGTTATAGGCGCGATGATTCTCTAAATTTGGCGGCTCGTCTTTTTCCGCTATACGGCATTGAAATTTAAATTTTAAGCTCGGCAGACTATATGTCTAGCCTACGCTTAAAATTTAAATTCCGCCTTGCCTAGCGAAAAAATACTTCGCCTTGACTTTTTACGTTCAAATTTGAAGCCGAATTTGTAAATTTTGACTCATACACTCTTTTCCGTCGTTACCTTCTACAACACTAAACTAAAATCAAATTTAAATTTGGAACGTCTTTTGCTTAAGTCATCTTAAAATTCACTTTTCAAAAAGGATAAAGCTATGATGAGATCACTTTGGTCGGGCGTTACGGGACTACAAGCTCACCAGATCGCTATGGATGTTGAGGGTAACAACATCGCTAACGTCAACACAGTCGGATTTAAATACAACCGTGCAAATTTCGACGACCTTATCTACCAAACTTCGCGTATCGCCACCGCACCGCAAAATCAACACGGCGGCGTAAATAACATGGAAGTTGGCCTAGGCACGCAGATAAACTCCACTACGAGGATTTTCAAGCAAGGCTCGTTGCAAACCACCGACAAGCAAACCGATATCGCGCTTCAAGGCGACGGATTTTTCATGGTGAGCTCCGACGGCGGCAAAACCACCTACTACACCAGAAACGGCGACTTTTCAAGAGACAGCGAAGGTAACTTCGTCGATAACGGCGGTAACATCGTACAAGGCTGGATGAGAGATGAGGAAACAGGAGAGATAGATCCTACTAGACCTATCGGCGATATAAAGATCCCAGTCGGCCTAACCGTGCCTGCGCGCGCTACGACAAACATCGCGCTAAAAGGAAACTTAGACAGCGGTAACGACGTAGGAAATAAAAAGATACCTATCTACAAACTAGACCAGTTTCATAACGGCGTAGATTTAGATAACGACGGAACTATAGCCGGTAGCGAAGTGCACGACGAAAATAACGTCGGTGCAAATAGATTCTACGTAAATAAAAACGGCGAACAAAGGATGACGGAGCGCGGAGCCGATTTAGGAGTATTATTTAACGGAAACGGCGATGCATATAACCTAAGAGACGCTCAGGGAACCGGCGGACAAGGTATATGGGCTAGCTATGCAGACGCCAAAACCGATGGATTAACCGTAGCTGGTGTAGGAGCTGATGGGTCTTTCGCTGCTCCTGGCAAAAAACTCAATATAACGCTAAATGGGAAAAATATAACTGGTGAAAATATACTAACTATCGGCCAATTAGCAGGTATAATAAACGGTAAATATAGCGAAACCGGCGTAGAAGCTAGCGTAGTAAACGGCAATAAACTAGTGCTAACTAATAGAAATAATCTTGGCACTACGGCAAATATGAAAAATATAAAAATGACCGTAAATACAGGTGGAGTTCCTGCAGATGACACAGGATTAACCGATATAAAAATTATAACTGCGTATCAATACGTATATAATAAAACACACGTATCTGCTACGCATGCTTACGACGATACAAAAGAAAGAGAAGTAACCACTACTGAGGATTTACGTGAAGCCATGCAAAGAGATGCAAGAGAATTTACCAACTATGATCATGTGCAAAATCCAGCAGTAACCGGAACTAACCCATTACCGGCAGCAAATCAAAATAACGGCGCACAAGTTATCGTAAACGAACACGGCCAATATCAATTTAAAAATCCTAGCGCTGCCGGCGCCAAAGACATGAATATTGCCGTAACCGGTTTAACAAACGCTACTAAAAACGTAACCGAAAACGTCAAATTTACAGCATCTATGGCGCCTATTTCAGGATCTTTAAGCGCAGGCGGAGCAACTAGGGTAACCGATAGCTTAAATATGGCTGCCCATAGTTCAAGTACCGATCTTTACGATAGCTTAGGCACAAAACATAACGTAAAAATGGATTTTATAAAACGCGGCTATACAGAAAACGGAGGAACAGAGTGGACGATGGTCATCCAAGTGGCCGAGCCAAACTCTATAAATACCGTAGAACCTAGAAACGTAGTAACAGGTTACGTGAGATTTAACCCGGACGGTTCGCTAGCGACGTATAGTCCTGCCAGTATCACTTTCGGCGCACAAAACGGTTCGGCTATCGGCCAGCACATCGAGCTAAAATTCGGTACTACGCAGACCACCGACGGACTAACGAGCACCGATAATAACTCAAGCACCGCAGACATCAGTCAAGACGGCTACGCTAGCGGCGAGCTAAACGGTATCAGGATAGATCAAAGCGGAACGCTAGTAGGATCATTTACGAACGGCCGAAGCCTAGGACTAGCGCAAGTGGGCGTGGCTAAATTTGCAAATAACCAAGGCTTAGCCGGCGAAGGCGGAAACCTCTTCTCACGCACGGCAAACTCCGGCGATCCGATCATCGGTGCGGCTCAGACGGCTGGACGCGGTAAGATCTCAGCCTCGAGCCTAGAGATGAGTAACGTCGATCTATCTCGCTCGCTAACTCAGCTCATCGTCGTACAGCGCGGCTTCCAGGCCAACTCAAAGACGATAACCACGAGCGACGAAATGCTAAACACGCTGCTTCAATTAAAATAATTTATTTCTTCGGGCTTTAGTTTCGTCTAAAGCCCTTTTTATTCATTTTTAGCTAAATTTACCGCTAAATTTAACTAAAAGAGTCAAAAATGCAAGTAACGCTTCTAAATTACACCCCGCTAAACATCTGCTCGCACGCTATCCGAACGTGCTGGCAAAGCTTTGAAAAAGGCGACAACGGCGGCGAAAAAGATGTCGAGCTCATCGAGCGCGTCGGTAATAAATTTAAACACGCCAGCACGCTTGAGCACCTCTACTACAACTTCTACATCCAGGGTATCTCGCGCGCCCTACTGCAAGAGCTAGCCCGTCACCGCGTAGCTAGCCTCAGCGTCAAATCAACGCGCTACACGCTAAAAGAGCTCAAAAAAGAGGCTAAATTTGAGCTTGGCGACTTTGATCGAGCGGCGAGATTTATAGTATTAACGGGCGACGAAACGGTCGATAACGCAAGCATCAAAGCGCTGGAAAACCTGCGCGAAATCCTCGCAAACACGACAAAAAGCCTCGACATCGTCAAATACTGCCTACCAGAGTGCTACAAAACCGAGCTAACGTGGAGCGTAAACGCGCGCAGTTTGCAAAATTTCCTCTCGCTTCGCAGCTCAAAATCAGCTCTTTGGGAGATCAGAAACCTATCGCTAAAACTTTACGAGTCGCTACCGCAGGAGCATAAATTTATATTCGAGGATCACGTAAATCAGGAGTAATAGAGCGCTTTGTGACGCCTCCAAGATAAAAGCAATGCTATGTGAAAATTTTAAGACGAAATTTAAGGCAAGATCAGGGGCGATAAATGGAACTATTTGATATTTTTAAAAAGGATAAATTTGACGTCGATGTGCGCTCGGACGGCGTTTTCATCGGCGGCGTAAACTGCGGGTTTGATCTAGCTAAATTTAATGAAGCCTTGGGCCAGCCGCGCGTGATCGATGACGGAGAGGGCATAAGCCGCTATTTTTGGGATGAGGCGGGGATTTTTGCCTTCGTGCGCGCAGACGAGCTCGCAGAACCGAAGCTTTCCGAGATAAATTTGATGCTTGAGGTCGCAAAGGGCGTGCAGCACGAGGTTCCGCGCAAGCTATACTGCGGCGCGTTCACGCTAGAGGGCAGACCGCCGCTTGAGGCTGTACCGGAGCAGGAGCTGCGCGGCGCATATATATTTTTGGAGCTTAGCCTGGGTAAATTTGAAGTATCACTAGCTCTCGCGCAGGCCGTACAGGAGCGCATAGGCGCGATGGACTTCGCCGAGCGCTTCGCTAAGCGCGACACCGACGAGATCGCAGACATCGTGCGAGCTGCGAAAATGCCGATAGGGCGCGTCTGTATCAATCAAAAAGAGAAAAAGCTAAAGCCGAGGCCGAGCGATAAATTTAAGCTTCCGTGTGCGGTGGGCGAGACGCTAGCGTTTAAAAATTTCAATTTTAAAATCGCCGTGATGAACGAGCTGATGTACGAAAAAGCCCTGCTACAGCCTAAATTTGACGTGTTTGAATACTGCGAGGAGCGCGGCATCGATCCGTACGCGGACTTCGGCGCGCTGCCGCAAGCCAAAAAGTGGTTCAAGGACTATCCGGTTCCTGTGGATTTGGCGGAGCAGCTGAGCGAGCTATATCTTGACGGCGGAAATGAAATTTATCTGCAAATCGCGCCTGATTGGGACGGCGAGGACGAGATTTTCGACATTAAAAACATAGATGCCGCCGAGCTTGCGCCCCTCAAAAATCTTAAAAAAATCGAAACGACCGGCATCGGCATATCCAAAAAGGCGCGAAAAACCTGCGCGGATGCGGGAATTACGATAGTTGATTAGGCGCGGAGATAAATTTTAAACAATCAAATTTTGCACTCAAAAATGGCAAAATTTGAAGCCAAATTTTACTAAAAAAACAAGCGAAAATTTGAGCTTATTTTAAGCGTAAATTATTCGCGTGCGTTAGCGCGATAGCGATGGCGTCGGTGATATCAAGCGGTTTGATCTCCTTTGTTATACCGAGGATTTTCTTAACCATAAAGGCCACCTGCTCTTTGTCGGCCTTGGCTTTGCCCGTGACCGTTTTTTTGACCTGAAGCGGCGTATACTCGGCAAAATCTCCGTGAAGCTGCAAAATTTTAAGACTAAGCGCTCCTCGAAACTGCGCGAGTTTTAAAACCGTTTTTGGATTATAAGCAAAAAATATGTCCTCGATCGCCACCTCGTCAAATTTGTGATTTTTAAAAATCAGGTCGAGTCCCTCGCAAAGTTCGGTGATTTGATACTGCAAAGAATTCGGTTTTATTTTGATTAGTCCCGCCTCGATCAAAATAGTTTTCACGGGCGTCTTTTCGACGATCGCATAGCCGCAATTTCGCGATCCCGGATCGATTCCTAAAATTTTCATCTCATCCTTTTCAACGGTTTTTCACGCTTTTTTCACGGCGTGAAAAACGAATTTCAACGCCATTTTAACAAATTTAAGATAAAATCTAGCGAATCAATCTTAAAGGCAAAAATTTGGTCGCAAACGAGGTTTTGGAGCTACTTTCCAAAGAAATTTTACCGTCAGAATTTGAATGCTACATCAAGCAGCTTAAATTTAACGAAAAAAGCTCAAATTCGACAAACGTCGTATTTAACGCGCCAAACGAGATTATCGCCAAATTTATCCAGACCAAATACGCCTCAAAAATCGCTCACCTTTTTGAAGTAAAAACCGGGCAAAAACCGGTCGTTGAAGTCCAAGCCCCGACCAAAACCGCAAGCAAACCGGCCAAAAAAGTGGACGTCAAAGAGATAAAAGCGCAAAGCAGCCTGCTAAATCCAAGCTACACGTTTGAAAATTTCGTCGTCGGCGACTCGAACCAGTTTGCATTTTTAAGCGCAAAAGCTGTTTCCGAGCAGCTGGGTAAAATTTACAATCCGCTTTTTATCTATGGCCCGACTGGACTTGGCAAAACTCACCTTTTACAATCGGTCGGAAATTTTTGTCTAAACGGCGGCAAAATGGTCATTTGCGTAACAAGCGAGCAGTTTATCACGGACTTTACTTATAACCTCAACAACCACTCGATGGAGCGATTTCGCGAAAAATACCGAAACTGCGATGTTTTACTCATCGACGACGTGCAGTTTTTAGGAAAAACTGATAAAATCCAAGAGGAATTTTTTCACACGTTTAACGAACTTCATGCCAAAAACGGTCAGATAGTAATGACCTCGGACCGCCAACCAAAGCTGCTAAAAGGCTTTGAAGATAGGCTAAGAACGCGTTTTGAGTGGGGTATCATCGCAGACATCACGCCGCCGGAGCTCGATACTAAAATCGCAATCATCAAGAAAAAATGCGAGTTTGATAAAATTTATCTCGACAAAGACGTCATAAACTACATCGCAACGAATATGGGCGATAACATCCGAGAAATCGAAAGCGCGATAATAAATTTAAACGCTTACGCAAGACTAATGAGGCAGGAAATCACGCTAGAGTTTGCTAAAAATATCCTGCGCGATCAGATAAAAGAAAAGCGCGAAAATATAAACCTAGAAAATATCGTAGAAATCGTAAGCAAAGAGCTAAACGTCAAACCAAGCGAGATGAAAAGCAAATCACGCTCAAAAAATATCGTCGAAGCTAGGCGCATCGTGATATATCTGGCTAAAAATTTGACGCCAAACTCGATGCCGCAGATTGCGCAATTTTTCAACATGAAAGATCACTCCGCTGTAAGTCACAGCATAAAAAAAATAAACGAACTAATAGAAACGAACGAATATTTTAAAGTTCGCGTCGAAGAACTAAAAAATAAAATTTTAACCAAAGAGTAAAAACGTGAATAAAAGTGAAAAAATAAGCAGTTTTTTTAACGCTGCAAATGCCCTATTTAAAGCAAATAAAAGCAGTTTTAAACTTTTCACGCCCACTACTAATGCTACTAAAAGAAATTTAAAAACAAAAGGAAAAAAATGAAAGTCGCGATTAATAAAAACGCTTTAGAAAGCATCGTAACAAATAGCAATTCTTACCTAGAGAAAAAAGATCTAAGCGCTATAACTTCGCATATATTTATTGGAGCTAAAGACGGTATCCTAAATATAAAAGCAACAGACCACGAGATCGGTCTAGCCTATAAGCTCTCAAACGTCAAAATCATGGACGAGGGAAATGCTACTGCAAACGGTAAGAAGTTACTTGACATCATAAGAAGCTTAAAAGACGAAGAAATAACGCTAGAGACGGTAAATAACTACCTCTACATAAAACAAAAAAACTCAAAATATAAGCTTCCAATGTATAAATTTGAGGATTTTCCAAATTTTCCGACGATAGAAAACAAAAATAAATTTGAAGTCGACGCCGTAATGCTTGGACGAAGTTTAAAGAAAATTTTTACAAGCATAGATAATAATAACCCTAAATTTGAGCTAAACGGCGCTCTTATTGACATTAAGCAAAACTATATAAACATAGTCGGCACCGACACGAAAAGGCTTAGCGTTTTTAGATTTGAAACGCCAACTCAGAACGAATTTTCCCTAATAATCCCAAAAAAAGCCATTAGCGAGATACAAAAGCTATTTTTTGACAAGATTGAAATTTACTACGACGATACGACTCTGATCGCTCAAAGCGCAAATTTCGAGTTTTTTACAAAGCTTATAAACGGCAGATTTCCTGACTACAACAGAGTAATCCCGCAAGAAATCAAACGAAGACTAAGACTAAGCAGAGATAAGATGATAGAAGGCATCAAAACCGTCTCAATCATCTCTGAGAGCACGAAAATAGTATTTGCTCCTCAAACCATAAGCTTTGAAAGCATCGTCGAAGATAACTCGGAAGCTAAAACGACGATAGAATTTGCAACCGGACTTGAAGAAGAGATCTACGTCGGCGTGAAAAATAGATACTTGCTTGATTTCCTACAAAACATCGAAGAGGAATATTTCGAATTTGGATTTAACGACTCAAATTTAGCCTTTACGGTGAGCTCAAACGAGCTAAAAACGGTAATCATGCCGATAAATTTATAAAATAACAAAGGTAAATAATGCAGCAAAATTACGGCGCGGAAAATATTAAAGTTTTAAAAGGGCTCGAAGCGGTTAGAAAACGCCCCGGCATGTATATCGGCGATACTAACATAAGCGGCCTACATCACATGATCTACGAGGTCGTCGATAACTCAATAGACGAGGCGATGGCTGGCTACTGCGATACGATCGATATCGAGCTAACGCGCGAAGGCTCGGCGATAATCAGCGATAATGGTCGCGGTATACCGGTAGGTATGCATCCGACGGAGAAAATTTCAGCTGCAACGGTCGTTTTAACCGTGCTTCACGCTGGCGGTAAATTTGATAAGGACACTTACAAAGTCTCAGGCGGCTTGCACGGAGTTGGCGTTAGCGTAGTAAACGCCCTTTCTAAAAAACTGGTCGTAAATATCAAACGTGACGGCAAACTACATAGACAAGAATTCTCAAAAGGTATCCCGCAAAGCGACCTTGAGGTTATAAAAACCACAAATAGAACCGGAACTCAGGTAGAGTTTTGGCCGGATGACAGTATTTTTGAGGTTACGGAATTTAACGATGAAATTTTAGCTAAACGTTTTCGCGAGCTAGCCTATCTAAATCCAAAAATAACGATAAATTTTAAGGATCAAAGAAACGGTAGAAGCGAGAGCTTTCACTACGAGGGCGGACTTGAGAGCTTTGTAACGGATATGAATAAAAACGAAGCCGTAAGCAAAGCCGTATCATTTAGCGGCGGCGAAGAGGACGTTTTAGTCGATTTTGCACTGATGTACAACGATACTTATAGCGAAAATTTACTAAGCTTCGTAAATAATATCAAAACCCCTGACGGCGGTACGCACGAAGCTGGATTTCGTGCGGGTTTAACTCGCGTGATAACAAACTATATCGCAGCAAACGCTGCAGCCCGCGAAAAAGACACGAAAATCACGGGCGAAGATATCCGCGAAGGCCTCATCGCAGTTATAAGCGTCAAAGTACCAGAACCGCAGTTTGAAGGCCAAACGAAAGGAAAATTAGGCTCAAGCTACGTAAAACCGATCGTTCAAAAGATGGTTTTTGAGGTACTTAGCAAGTATTTTGAAGAAAATCCGATTGAAGCTCGCGCGATAATGGAAAAAGCGTTAATGGCGGCACGCGGACGTGAAGCTGCTAAAAAAGCTCGCGATCTAACGCGTAAAAAAGAGGGTCTAAGCATAGGAACTCTGCCCGGTAAACTAGCTGACTGTCAGAGTAAAGATCCAACGATCAGCGAGCTTTATCTGGTGGAGGGCGACTCCGCGGGCGGCTCGGCCAAGCAAGGACGCGATAGGGTATTTCAGGCGATTTTGCCGTTAAAAGGTAAAATTTTAAACGTTGAAAAATCACGCTTAGATAAAATTTTAAAATCAGACGAAATAAAAAATATGATAACTGCTCTAGGCTGCGGTATCGGAGACGAATTTGACGCCGAGAGGCTTCGCTACCACAAAATCATCATCATGACCGATGCCGACGTCGACGGTAGTCATATTCAGACGCTACTTTTGACGTTTTTCTTTAGATTTTTACACAAAGTCGTGGAAAACGGTCATATTTATCTAGCTCAGCCGCCTCTTTACCGCTATAAAAAGGGTAAAAAAGAAATTTATCTAAAAGACGAAAGAGCGCTCAATGAATTTCTAATAGAAACTGGCATCGAAGGTGTCGAGTTTGAAGGTATAGGAAACGCTGATCTCATAGACTTTTTAAAGATAGTCGCGGCTTATAGAAGCGTATTAAAAGAGCTTGAAAAACGTTTTAGCGTGATTTCTGCTGTTAGATATATGATCGAAAATCCTGATATCGTCTCAAAAAGCTACGGTGAAATTTATGAAATTTTGAAAAATTATTTAGAAGCTCAGGGACACAATATCCTAAACTCATACGTCAGCGAAGAAGAAGCGCGAATTTACGTACAAACCGAAAGTGGCTTGGAAGAGCTTTTGGTAAATGAAAATTTGTTTACAAATCCTCTTTACGAAGAAGCGCTTTACATCAGCCAAAAGATAAAAGAGCGCGGTATTGAGCTAAAAGGCGACGTAATAGACGTACTAGACGAGATCGAAAAAAATGCCAAAAAAGGCGCCTATATACAACGCTATAAAGGCCTTGGTGAGATGAATCCAGAACAGCTATGGGAAACGACGATGAACCCTGAAAATCGCCGTTTGTTAAAGATAAACATAAACGATGTAGTAAGCGCCTCAGATACGTTTAATCTATTTATGGGCGACGAGGTTGAACCGCGAAGAAACTACATACAAGAGCACGCAAAAGACGTGAAACATTTGGACGTATAAATGCTAAAATCAGAACTAAAAGAACGATCAAATAGGTTTAAAACTGCGCTCGAGATCTCTTCTATTTTTATTTTCAGCGTTATTATTTTGATGTATATTTTCGTTAAAAAAGATGATATAGATTTTGACATCAATGACATCATTTTGATCACTATTTTAGTTCTATGTCAAGTTTATTTTACGGCCTACAAAATTTATCAAAGCTTTCAAACGAGCGTGCTTGATCAAGTTACGAAAGCCTATAATAGAGACGAAATTTTAAGACTTTTATCAAAGCAAGCTTCTAAATTTAAAGGCAAAAATGGCGGCAATATGCTAATGCTAAAGATCGAAAATTTAAACGATCTAAATGAGCGTTATAGCTTTGTTAGTACCGATATTTTGCTCAAACGACTAGTCGAGCGACTGGAGAAATTTTTAAACGAAAAAGTATCTAAAAACACTCTAATCGGCAGATATTCAAATGAATATTTTTTGATATTTTGCGAGAGTAAAAGCACCGAGCTAATCCATCTTTTAAACGTTTTTGAAAAGAGCATTTTGAGCGACGGAATTTACAATATCGAGCTAAAGATCAAATTTGACGCTATCGACATAAATCACTCGGCAAGCCTCAAAAACTCGGTTTCTTATCTCATCCAAAAGCTAAACGAGAGCGATAGCGAAGATAAAGTGGACATCACGGACGATCTTGAAAAAGACGTCTGCAACTGTATCGACATGCAAAGGTTTATCTTTCAAACTCAGCTCGTAAAAAGCCTTCGTTTCGGCCAAAATTTGAAAAATATCATCATAAAAGTTTACACCGATAAGCAAGGTCTCGTCTCAAAAGCAAAAGTGCAAAATATCGCGAACAAAAACGGCTATGAGGTGCTTTTTGACATAAACGTTATCAAAAAGCTATCCGAGCTTAAATTTAAAGACGAAGATCCGATCGTGATTGAAATTTCGTCGGTCTCGATTAGAAATTTGAAATTTACGAATTTTATAAAAGAGTTCGTGCAGCTAGGTAAAATCGATCCAAATCGCGTTATTTTCGAGTTTAGCGAGAAACTAGTATATGACGAGATAAATAGATTTAGAGAAATTTTGACGGAGTATAAAAACCTCGGTTTCCGCTTTGCGCTTAATAAATTCGGCGGCAACAACGCTGGCTTTGAATATTTTAAATATTTGCCGATAGATTTTGTTATTTACGATATCGAATTTAACAAAAATATCAAAAACGACAAATTTAAAACTCTGTTTGAAAATCTAAATTTGACCGCAAAAAGAGTAGGCGTAAAATCCATCGTGAGATTTGTGGAGGACGACGAGTTTTACAACATCGCGGAGCGCTATCAGACCGACTTCGCACAGGGCTTTTTCATAGAGAAGCCAAAAGAAATTTAAAGGAAAAAAATGCAAGAAAATGAGGTCGTAGAGCCAAAATACGGCGAGAAAATAGTAAGCGAATTTGACGTAGAAAAAGACCTGGAAATCTGGGAAAACAAGCACGAGCGCGATTATAAGATCAAAATCACGTTGCCGGAGTTTTGCTGCCTATGCCCGCGCTCTGGTTATCCTGATTTTGCGACGATATATCTTGAGTACGTGCCTGCTAAATTCGTCGTCGAGCTAAAAGCGATCAAACTCTACATCAATAGCTTCATGACGCGCAACATCAGCCACGAAGATAGCATAAACGAAATTTACGACGTTTTAGAGCGAAAGCTAGCGCCAAAATGGATGAAGATCACGGGCGACTTTAACCCGCGCGGCAACGTCCATACGGTGATCGAAATTTGCTCTGACGAGATAATCAAAAAAACGCAAGAACAAAGCTTTGAAGCACCTAAATTTGAGAAATTTTCGCGAGATAGCGAGCGTAGTTTTGATAGAGGCGGTTACGGCGGACGCGAGTCTAAATTTAGCAAAGACGGCTCTCGCGGTAAGAGTTTCGGAGCCGATAGAAGAGATACAAAAAGCGGCGATAGAAAACCTCGCGCGAGTGTGAGTAAAGATAAATTTGACGATAAACCGCGAAGATCGGGCAGCAAAGACGGCTTTAAAAAGCCTGAATTCGCCGGCGAAAAACGCGCTAGAGTCGTGAAAAAATCATCGGAAGATAAATGATAAGCGCGCAGCTCATCGAACACATCTTTAAGGCTGCGTCCATCTCGCGCTGGAACGACTATCCCAAGATGACGAATTTAGTCGAGCTTGATAAGCAAGCGCACAAATTTATCATCGCGTATTTCATCGCAAAGCTCGAGCACGGCGTCGATATGAACTACATTATCGAGGCCGGTATTTTCGAGTTTCTCGCGCGAGTCGTGGTCACGGATATACGCCCAGATGTGTTTCATCAGATGCAAAAAACCAAAAACGAACAGATCAACGCCTGGGTGTTAACGATCCTAGAAGGGCTCGTAAAGGACGTCGAGGGTGGTAAATTCTTAGAGCGGATGCGCCGCTATCTCACGCATAAAGACAAGGCTCACGCTAAAGAGCGCCTGATCCTAAAGGCCGCTAGCTACCTCGCGACGCGCTGGGAGTTTTCGATCGTTTATCAAACGAGCAAATTTTTAAGCGATATAGACGAGCTAAAAGCGCGCGTGGAGGAGGAGCTGGAGGATTATTACGAGCTAATAGGCGTGCGCAAAATCGTGATGAATCAAAAGCTAGCTAAGCTAGTCGATCTAGCCGGCAGACTGCGCTTTCAAAAGCGCTGGGCACAGACGCCGCGTATACCTGAAACGGCAGTGCTTGGCCACATGCTAGTCGTGGCGATTTTGAGTTATTTTTACTCGCTTGAGGTTAAGGCCTGCAAAACTAGGCTAGAAAATAATTTCTTTTGCGCGCTCTTTCACGATCTGCCCGAATCGCTAACGCGCGATATAATCAGCCCCGTAAAATACGGTATCGAAGGGCTAAACGAGATAATCAGCGAATACGAAATGCGCCTGATAGACGAGAAAATTTTGCCTTTCGTGCCTGAAAATTTTAGAGACGAGTTTAGCTATATCCTGGGCATCCGTATGGAAGGCAGCAAATTTATCAAAAACGAGTTTGAAAACAGGATCTGCGAGAAAAAGCCTCTGCATCACGAGGGCACGATGGAGAACGTAAACGAGGATAAATTTAACGCCATCGACGGCAAAGCACTTAAATTTTGTGACAAGCTCGCGGCGTTTTTTGAGGCGGGGATCTCGATCAGCTACGGCGTAAAGTCAAACGAACTAACCGAAGGCTTTAATAATATGGATAAATTTTTTCAGAAAAATCAGAGCTTGGACGGAGTGAATTTCTCAAAAATCTGTGATGACTTTAAGGAGCATTTTTCGCTTTTACAGGTTTAAAAACCCTCCCTCAGATGACTGCGGCACACGCCTAGCCTAAGTGCTCTGCTGTGTTCCCACCCTGAAGCGGTGCTTAGAAGAGACATTGCACAGGTCTAAGAAAGGGCAAGAGCGATTTTACTCAAATTTTACTTAAATATATTTTAGGCGGCAGCATGGGATTTGATATAAAATGTAAATTTTTGTCGTTGTTTAGGGAGTTTTTGGTCTATCACCACCGCTCGCTGGAGTTTCGCGCGAAGATCTTCGCGGCTATCATCTCAGCCAAGCTCAATCCCGAAGAGGACGATTTTGCAAATTTATACGACATATCAAGCGAAATTTACGGCAGTGACGAGAACCGCAAACGCGTACTTATCGAAACTACCAGAGAGTATGTTTCCCGCATCAAACGCAAAGACCCGATGACGCTTGATAGCTTGCTCTTAGCGATCGATCAGGCCATCAGAGCAAACAAAAACTACGCGCTAAAGATCGACTTCGAGCATCTGCGCAGGCTCATAGACGCCGACGAACACGAAGGTCTCGTGCAGCAGCGCGTGTATGATTTTTTACTATATGAGGTAAAAACCTACGCGCCAAACAGATAAAACCTCAAATTTGAAGCTCAAATTTTGCCTATTTTTACTGCTCTTTAGCGGTGTTTTTTATGTGGCTTTTTATTATGGATTTGATTTTTTGGGAGGCGATGCGCTTGATGACGGCATTTATAAAGGGTCGGCATGCCTGAGGCCGGTAGCGCAACCGACATAAATTTTACCGTCAAAAAAGCCGGTATCTACGAGATAAGTTTCATCTACGCACAAGATCCGCAAAAGCAAAAAGAGGAAGAAAAGCTCAGCGAGGAGGCCTTCCCGGGATACGGCAGCGATGCATTTACGAAGTGGTTTTGCGAGAGGTCTATAGCTGCTAAGCTGGCTGGATACTACGGTTATACGGCGCAGGGCGTCCCTGAGCCAATTGGCACGAGTGAAGAGGAAAAAGCGGCCTGTACTGGCGAAAAAATATTGCTAAAAGTAGTGCTAAAATCCATACAAAACCGCAAAATAAGCTACGCAAAAGGTGGCGAAATAAACGAGCTAAAGCAAAATTTGAGCGCCATAACCGAAACGTTTGATCTGTCAAAATACGGTGAGACTTCATGGTGCAGCGTGCAAAACGGAGGCTTTGCGCACGGTAAAGTTTTGCTTCGTGCTGAGCTCAAAAAAGGCAAATATGGCATAAAATGCAGGCTCTAAGCGATGCGCCCGAGCTAAAAAAGATCGTGACATTTATTAAAATCAGCAAATATCACAACTGGAAGTGATGATTTGCGAGATTTTGAGCGCCAAATTTGCCCTTTTGAGCGTCAAATTTGACTAAATTTACTAAAAATTCCTAAGCCCTATTTCCAAATTTGAACGTATCAAATTTGGATCAAATTTAGCCTTTGCCTGCGCTAAATTTCCAAAATTTTCGCCCGTGTTTAGGAAATTTTGTAGATAGTAAACGCCTCTGTATCCGTGCTCGTACAATATCTCGCTCATCGCCGAGATATCGCCCTCATCCAGCAAGTCCGCGTGCACCGTCGTTCTAACTTCAAATTTAAGGCCATTTTGCAGCAAAAACTCAAGCGTTTGCAAGAAGTTTTTATACAAATTTGAGCTGGTAACCTTTAGAAATTTCTCTTTCGGCGCTTTAAAATCAAGCGCGATATAGTCGATCAAATTTAATGAGATAGCCTGTCCAAGCGCGGTTAAATTTGAGCCGTTAGTATCGACTTTGAGCGAAAAGCCGCGCGACTTTACCTCGCGAGCTAGCGGCAAAAAAGCTGGACTAAGCGTGCATTCGCCGCCGCTAAAAACTACACCGCTAAGTTTGCCTTTGCGCTTGTCTAAAAATTTGATAAACTCAGCACGGCTGATCTGTCCGACGCCCGTGACGATAGGGACGTTGTAACAGTAGGCGCAACGCATGTTGCAGCCTGCAAACCACGCTATACAGGCCGTTTTGTCGGGGTAGTCGAGGGTCGTAAATGAGGTGAGCGAGTAAAGCGGAAAATCAGCGTCTTTCACGTTTTACTCGCAAGATTTTAGTGGGATTTGGGCTCGCAAAATTTGACGCGCTCTTTGTGCTCGCCTTTTTTGCCGAGGTTAAAGCTCTCTACAGGGCGGTGGTAGCCCATTACGCGGGTGTAGACGACGCATTTCGTGCGTTTTGCTTCGAGTGAAGCTAGGATTTCTTTGTCGCTCATTTGTCACTCCTTGATAATTGATGTCAAATAGTATAGCACTTTGTAGATAACTACCGTCTTAAATTTCTCGGCACGTCTTTATTTTTCAGCCATTGTTAAAAGTATGGTAATATCCACGTTACGATTAAATTTAAAACAAAGGAAAAATATGACAAAAGTCAAATTTCACGGCGCAGACGTCGCGCTAAAAGGCGAAGAGGTATTTGTAGGTTCGTATGCGCCAGAGGTCGCGCTAGTCGGGCAGGATCTAGGCGAGTTTAAGGTTGGCGGCAACAGCGGCATCGAGATACTAGTCGCAGTGCCGTCGCTAGATACGGGCGTTTGCGCGACTGAGACGCGTAAATTTAACGAAAAAATGGCAGCGAAACAAGCGATCAAACTAAGCTTGATTTCTATGGATCTGCCGTTTGCGATGGGGAGATTTTGCTCTACGGAGGGCATCAAAAATTTAAAAGTCGGCAGCGACTTTAGAGCTAGAGAGTTTGGCGAAAAATACGGCATAATCATCGGCGAAGGGCCGCTTGCGGGGCTTTTAGCTAGAGCCGTTTTCGTTATCAAAGACGGTGTCGTCATCCACAAACAAATCGTCCCAGAGATCACGGACGAGCCGAACTACGACGCGGTATTTGACGCGATAAAATCAAGCGGAGGTTGTGGGTGCGGGTGTATGTAAGCCGCGAAATTTAAAGGCCGCGAGAGCGGTCTTTTCTGCAAAAATTATCAAATTTTTACACCTAAATTTGCTTCTCATCTTTTAATATAACGATATCAAATTTTAACTAATATCCATAAAATTAAAATTATTTTTGCCAGCGCCTGTGAATTAACGGTGTAGAGAGTTTGGTAAAACCAAATATAGAAAAAGCGAGCCACGCTTAAATTTGCTTGGATTTTATGGCAAATTTAAGCACTCACCAGTAAAATTTAATCTAAATTTTACTGACACCCCTCGCACTCGATTGAGCGATCGGCGACGTTGTTTAGTTTTTCGCTATCTGGGCTTTCGGAGCGTAGATAGTAGGTCGATTTTAGTCCCAGCTCCCACGCTAGCGTGTAAATTTCGCTCAGATATCCGCCGCTAGCTTTGTCTAGGCTCATAAATATATTTAGGCTCTGTCCCTGGTCGATCCACTTTTGGCGGATGGCGCCGGCACGTACGAGTACGCGCTGATCTAGCTCGTAGGCAGGCGTGTAGAACTGCCACGTCTCAGGGCTGAGATTTGGCACGACGTTTGGTATCATACCGCTTAGGTTGTGCTCGAACCATTTGCGCTTATACACGGGCTCGATCGTCTGCGTGGTGCCCACGAGTATGCTGATGCTCGACGTCGGTGCGATCGCCATCAGATAGCCGTTTCGCATACCGTCTTTTTTGACCTTTTCGCGTAGTTTGCTCCAGTCGCAGGCGTTCTCGTCAAACAGCCCGCCTCTATCGTTTAGAAGCGCTTTGGCGTTTGCATTTGCCGTGTCGATAGGCATCACTCCCCTACTCCACTTTGAGCCTTCAAAAAGCGGATACACGCCCTTTTCTACCGCCAAATTTGAGCTGGCGTAGATGGCGTTGTAGCTTATGTTTTCCATCACGCTATCGATCAGCGCTAGGTGCTCGTAGCTGCCCCATTTCACGCCGCGCTCGGCTAACATCTGCGCCTCGCCCATGACGCCAAGGCCGATCGAACGGGAGGCTAGGTTGGTGTGCTTGACCTTTTTGTGCGGGTAGAAATTTAGATCGATGACGTTATCTAGCATACGTACGGCGATCGGTACGACGCGCTCGATGTCCTCTTTTTTGTTGATTTTGCTTAAATTTATGCTCGCGAGGTTGCACACGGCGGTTTTGCCCTCGACGCTTTCTTTTTCGACGATGAAAATTTGTTTCCCATCGATGCTATCTAGCGCGCTTAGCTTTTTGGCCTTTTTGGTTATGCCGCTATCAACCGTGACGTCTTCTTCTTCGTCAAATAGCTGCTCGGAGCCGCCCTCAAACGTGATCTTGATCTTGTAGTAGTTTGGCTGCGTATTTTGGAAAATTTCGGTGCATAAATTTGAGCTTCTGATAATGCCGTCGTGGTCGTTTGGATTGGCTTTGTTGGCATTATCTTTAAAGCACAAAAATGGCATGCCAGATTCAAAATAGCTAGTTAAAATTTTCTTCCACAGCTCCTTTGCCATGACGACGTTTTTTTGGATCTTTTCGTCGTTTTCGTATGCTAGGTAGCGTTCCTCGAATGCTTCGCCGTATAGATCGCACAGATCGGCAACCTCTGCTGGATCAAAGAGGCTCCAGCGAGCGTTTTCTTTGACGCGCTTCATGAAAAGGTCGTTTATCCAAAGCGCAGGGAATAGCTCATGCGCTCTGCGTCGCTCTTCGCCCGAGTTTTTGCGTAGATCGAGGAAATCGCTCACGTCCATGTGCCACGGCTCGACGTAGACGGCTATCGCACCCTTTCTTGTGCCTAGCTGATCGACGGCGACGGCGATGTCGTTCGTGACTTTTAGAAACGGTATGATGCCGCCGGCCGCGTTTTTATGTCCGTCGATGCTGCCTCCCATAGCGCGCACCTTGCACCAGTCCCAGCCGATACCGCCGCCAAATTTGCTAAGCAAGGCCATCTCTTTGTAACTATCGAAAATCCCCTCGATATTATCGGGCGTGCTTCCTACGTAGCAGGAGCTTAGCTGGTGACGCGTCGTACGGGCGTTTGAAAGCGTCGGAGTGGCGAGCATGACTTCAAATTTAGATATGAGGTCGTAAAATTTCTTCGCCCAGCCTTGGCAGTCTAGTTCGTTTTGCGCGAGAAACATCGCTATGGCCATAAACATCTGCTGCGGTAGCTCTATCGGCGCGCCGCTGCGGTCTTTGATCAGGTAGCGGTCGTATAGCGTCTTGATGCCTAGATACGCAAACTGTAAGTCGCGCTCGGGCCTGATGTAGTCGTTTAGGTCGTCCAGGTCGTATTTTTCTTTTAGCCCTGGGATAACGCGACCTGTTTTTTCGCCTTTTTGCAGATAGTCGCGTAGGTGGTTGTAGCCGCTAAAGCCCGTAACCTTGTGATAAAGGTCGTATAAAAATAGCCTTGCTGCGACAAATGTCCAGTTTGGGCGGTCGATGTCGATCTTTTCGACGGCCGTTTTGATGAGGGTTTGCTGGATCTCCTCGGTCGTTATCATATCGCGAAATTGAATTTTCGCATCCACCTCAAGCTCACTTAGGCTTACGTTTGCTAGCCCTGCGACCGCCTCGCTCGTGTATTTTTTGATCTTGCTTACGTCAAGCTCTTCCGTGCGTCCGTTTCGTTTGAGTACTTTCATTAAATTTCGCCCTGCTTTCCGAATACTCTCGCGAAAATCCCATCCACGTGCCTGGCGTAATACGCATAATCAAAGCACTCTTTTATCTCTGCCTCGCCTAGGCTAGCGCGTAGCTCCTCGTCGGCGAGCAAATTTTGTAAAAACAGGCTCTCGCCGTTTTCGTTTATCGCCTTTTTGCCCCCTTGCAGATCCGCCCAAACCTTCATCGCGTTGCGCTGTACGATCTTGTACGCGTCTTCGCGCGAAATCCCGCGTTGCGGAAGCTGCAGAAGCACGCGCTGAGAAAATACTAGCCCACCGGTCAAATTTAGATTTTTCATCATATTTTCCGGATAAACTACCAAATTTGCGATCAAATTCGTAATGCGCGCTAGCATGAAATCAGCCGTGATGAAGGCGTCCGGCAGGATAAATCTCTCGACCGAGCTGTGGCTGATGTCGCGTTCGTGCCAGAGCGCGACGTTTTCGAGCGCGGGCGTCACGTATGAGCGTAGCATCCTGCAAAGTCCGGTGATGTTTTCGCTAAGCACGGGATTGCGCTTGTGCGGCATCGCGCTAGAGCCCTTTTGACCTGGGCTAAAGTACTCCTCGGCCTCGTAAACCTCCGTCCTTTGGAAGTGGCGCACGGCGACGGCGATCTTTTCGCAGGTGGCGGCTAAGACAGCGATCGCGCTGATGACGTGGGCGTAGCGATCGCGCTGGATGACTTGATTTGACGCTGGGGCTGGCTTTAGGCCTAGCTGCTCGCAGGTTAGCTCCTCAAACTCGAGCGGAGCGTGAGCGAAATTTCCCATCGCGCCGCTTAGTTTGCCGTATGCTGCGACCTCTTTGGCGTCTTGCAGTAGCTTTAGTGCGCGCGCGACCTCGTCGTACCACACCGCGAGCACGAGCCCGAAGGTGATCGGTTCGCCGTGGATGCCGTGGCTGCGGCCGACCATCATCGTGTTTTTGTGCTCCTGAGCTCTGGTTTTGATCGCGCTCATGAGGCCTTTTACGTCCTCGATAATAAGCTCCATGCTGCTTTTGATCTGAAGCGCGACGGCGGTGTCGATGCAGTCTGAGCTAGTCATGCCGTAGTGCACGAAGCGGCTCTCCTCGCCCAGACTCTCGCTCACGCTCGTTAGAAACGCGATCACGTCGTGCTTGGTCGTCTTTTCGATCTCGTCAATGCGTGCTACGTCAAATTTGGCGTTTTTGCAAATTTTCTCGCAGTCCACATCGCTGATGAAGCCCAGCTTATTCCATGCCTTGACCGCAGCCTTTTCGACTTCCAGCCACGCACTGTATTTTGCCTGCATATTCCACTTCTGCGCCATCTGTTCGCGCGAATATCTCTCTACCATCTTTAGCCTTTTTTATGCGAATTTTTATATAATTTTTTAAGGAAAGATTATATAAAAACTGGGCTGAAAAGGCGGTTAGTATCCGCTAAATTTGCCCTTAAATTTTAGATTTAAAGAGTGAAAATTGCCTTATATTCATAAATTTATCGCGAATGCCGAAGGGCAAAAAGCGTACGAAATTTTACTGCAAAACGGCTATAAGATGCGCGAAGCCCAGCGGCTCATTGACAAAGGCAGACTTATCTGCGACGGCGTAGTCGTCAGCGAGAAAAACGCATTGCTAAGCGGCGAAATTTGCTTGATAGAGTATGAGACGAACCCGCGCGGTTTACAGCCGATTTTTGAGTGCGATAAATTTGCCGTTTTTGATAAACCTAGCGGCGTGCTCAGTCACCCAAACGGCAGGCACTGCGAGTACTCGCTAAATGACGAAATTTGGTCGCTCTACGGCCGCGAGGCGTCGGTCGCACATCGGCTGGACTGTGAAACTAGCGGACTCATCGTCGTTGGTAAAGATAAAAATGCGGTCGTAAATTTGAAAAAACTTTTTGAAAACAGACAGGTTTATAAAAGTTACGTCGCGCTCGTGTACGGAAAAATAAGCGAAAATTTGCGTATCGAAGCGAATATGGATCTAGCAAACGACTATGACGACGTGAAAATGCGAATGCGAATTTGCGAGGATGGCAAAAGTGCAGTAACGGAGATTTTGCCGATAGAGTATTTTGCCGATATCGATGCGACGCTGGTTCGAGCTGTACCACTCACGGGCAGGCAGCATCAAATTCGCTTACATTTGTTCCACGTGGAACATAAGATTTTAGGCGAACCGCTCTACGGGCTATCACGACCGCAAATCGAGAAAATTTTAGATAAAGAGATAAGCGAAAGCGAGCGAATTTTAACGACTGGTGCACTGAGGTTGCTACTACATTCGGATGAAATTAGTTTTAAATTTGATGGCGTAGAGTACAAAATAAAATCCAAATTTGACGCTAAAAATGAGTTTTATAACCTCGTAAAATTAAAATAAAAGATAAGCAATGAATTTAGACATCAAGCAATTAAAATCAGAATTTGAAAGCGGACTAAATACGCAAAACTGGTTTAAAAGCGTTGGCAAACACTCGTTATATGTTGATAAAATTTTCGCTCCGTTTCGCGTTAAATTTACAAAATTTAAGCAGCTACCAAAGCTGTTAAAATCAAACGAGTGAGCGATATCGATCTTGATATTTTTGCCGAAATTTGCCGTTTTAGCGATCAAATTTTACGGCAATACTTGCTTACGGATGATCTCGCAGTTACTGCGCGAGAGATTTTGTCAACTAAAAAAGAGCGATTGATTCAAGATATTCAGACATGCGACTTTCCGAGCGAGACCTATGGCTATTCGGTGCTTCCGATTGTTTTGCGCGCATTTCAAGAGTGCGGTATACGTAAAATTTGCCTAAATTTCCGCATTGATTTCAATACAAATTTGCTAAAAATATTAAATTTAGGCTACCTTCCTTGCGGTTGGGAGTGCAATGCGCCAAAGCCCCGACAGGCTTATAATCCGATTACATTTGTAGGCGATAGCGTAAGAAGGCAGGATAAATTTAGCTACGACGACGGAATATTGTATGTTTATTAAAAAATAAAATTTAATCGCAACTCATAAACTTTACGGTTTTGTTTTCGCTGTTATTGCATTATAAATTTTTACCGATCTGCCTTATGGTTTAAAAATAATCGCCGAATTTTTTTCTACTTTTTTGAAATTTTTTATCTTGTATACATCCTTTTTATCACGGTGACAGAGCATCAAATAGGTCGTAAAGTGCAAAATATCTAAAATTTCGGTCCTTAAATTTTTTATCTTCTATCTCGGTTTCTAGGCAGATTTTTAGGATTTTTTGAAAATTTTCTTATCAAAATAGCAAAAATCGTAGAGCAAAACAAAAAACGAGCTGTCGTTATTTCTGTCTATTTGCTCTCTCAAAAATGCTATATCATCGGTTTTGTTCATCATAAAAAGCCGTCTTTATAATCAGTCCGAGCCCTGCAAAAACAACAACGCAGACGAAAACTATCTGGGATATATCAAGTAGCGTCATTTTGCCGCCTTGGCTATCGTTTTGCCGCTCGTTTGGTTGTCGCGCTCTTTTAGCTGACCGCACGCTGCGCTGATATCTAGCCCCTTGCTCTGCCTGATGGTGCAGGTCACGCCGTGATCGCGCAGATACGTCTGAAATGCCTCCATGTCGGCTGTGTTTGGGCGTCCGTATTCGCTACCCTCGTGCGGATTAAAGTAGATCAAATTTACCTTTGCCTTGATGCCGTGTAGCAGCGAAACGAGCTTTTTGGCGTCCCTTATACCGTCGTTCATATCTTTTATGACGAGATATTCAAACATCACTCGCTTGCGCATATCGATGGGAAACCCCCTCACCGCCTCCATAACGGACTCGATTTTGTAGGCGTTATTTATCGGCATCAGTTTGCTGCGAAGCTCGTTAGTAACGGCGTGCAAAGATATCGCTAACAGCACGCCCAGATCCATCTCGCCGAGCTTTTTTATCTGGCTGCCTAGACCGCTCGTACTAACGGTCTGGCGGCGCGGTGCGATAGCTAACCCGTCGTTTTCCTTTAAAATTTTTATGGCTTTACTAACGTTTTCTAGGTTATCTAGTGGCTCGCCCATACCCATATATACGACGTTTACGCGGCGTTCGTAGGGGATTTTATTTTCTCTTTTTATCCATAAAATTTGCCCTACGATCTCGCCCGGCGTTAGGTTTCTCGTTAGTCCGCTCTTGCCCGTTAGGCAAAACGAACAGCCCATGCGGCAGCCTACCTGCGAGCTAACGCAGATCGTATAACGAGCGTGGCGCGCCACCTCGCCGTTTTTATCGTTGAGCTCCTCTTTCATCGGCAGCAACACGCTTTCGATACGCAGCCCGTCTTTGAGCTCGAAAAGATACTTTATAGAGCCGTCGCTGCTCTGCTCAAATTTGACGCATTTTAACGGATCGAGGTAAAACTCCCGCGCCAAATTCGCGCGCAAATCCTTTGGCAAATTTAGCATTTCATCAAAACTAGTTGCATTTTTCTTATATAGCCATTCGAAAATTTGCTTCGCGCGAAACGGCGGCGAGAGCTGTTCTTTTAGCTCGTCAAATGTAAAATCAAGCAAATTTTTCAAATGTTTCCCTTTTGTTTTAGGTATTTTTCGAGCTCTTTTTTGGCTTGCTCGTGGTTTTTGCTAAAGTCTGCGTGCGCGTTTTTGTCGCAGAAATTCGTCGCTACGAATATGCCGTAAGCGGGGATTTGAAATTTTTGTGCGACTTTAAGGACGGCAAAAAATTCCATATTTTCTAAAAAATATCCGCGATCAAAAAGCTCGTGAGCTAAATTTTGATCGGTCGTGATGAAATTTGAGGAATTTACCTTGCATGTTCCACGTGGAACAACAGAAGCTATTTCACTCTCTATCGGCGAATAGTTTTTGTTCTCTAGGCTTGAAATTTCAATATTTGCTACGACCGAGCTCTCGTAAATTTTAAAAATTTCACCTTCCTTGTAAAGTCCTGCCGAGCCTATAAAAATGATTTCACTCGGTAACGCGTTAAGAATTTTATCCGGGTTTTGTGAGGTTTTTACACTTTGCAAAATAGGCGAATCTATCAAATTTAGCCTCTCGTCAAGCTGCTGCTTAGCCGTCAAATTTTGCTCGTATCTACCGCGACCATCAGCCATAGCTCGCTTTTGCAAAAGCGCCGTCAAATTTATGCTCATATCCACTAGCCCCACGCCCATAGGTAGAGCGAATGCAAATATTTCGTTTCGTCCGGCTGAGATAATCACGTCCCGTCCTTTTGCGCACTAAATTTGAGCTCAAATTTCACAGCCTAACCTCGATACCTTGCTCTCGCAAATATCTCTTAAGCCCCTTGATTTCGATCTCTCTAAAGTGGAAGATAGAGGCTGCCAAGCACGCGTCTGCACCCGCCAAAAATGCGTCCTTAAAGTGCTCCATATTGCCCGCACCACCGCTTGCGATCACGGGGATATCAAGCGCGCTAAAAATCCGCGTCAAATTTAACTCAAAGCCGTTTTTGACGCCGTCGCAGTCCATCGACGTGAGTAAAATTTCGCCTGCGCCTCGCTCCTGCGCCTCTTTTGCCCAGGCAAGAGCATCTTTGCCGGTATTTAGCCTGCCGCCGTTTATAAAAACGCTATAGCCCTCGTCCGTTTTCTTCGCGTCGATCGCAACTACGACGCACTGCGAGCCGAATTTATTTGCCGCTTCGTCTATCAAATTTGGATTTTTTATCGCGGCTGAGTTGAGGCTGATTTTGTCGCAACCGACGTTTAGTAGGCGCGATATATCGTCGATCGTGCGTATGCCGCCACCAACAGTCAGCGGGATAAAAAGCTCGCGCGCGACCCGCTCTACGACGTCTACGATCGTATCGCACTCAAGGTGCGACGCCGTGATATCGAGGAAGCACAGCTCGTCTGCGCCCTCCTCGTTGTAGCGTTTGGCTATCTCGACCGGGTCGCCAGCGTCCACGAGACCTACGAAATTTACGCCCTTTACCACCCGTCCGTCTTTGACGTCTAGGCATGGGATTATGCGTTTTGCAAAATGATTCATCGCTCTTCTTTAGCTAAAATTTTGCTTTATTTTACCTAAATTTGACTTATCTAATCATTACATAAGATATTTTTGGGTAAAATCGGCGAAATTTAGGAAAAAAATGGAAAATATCAAAGCAAAAAAATGCTTCGGACAAAATTTTTTACACGACGAAGCGACGCTAAACAAAATCATCCAAGCGATTCCCAAATATACGCAAAATATCGTTGAGATTGGGCCTGGCTTAGGTGATTTGACATTTAGAATTTTGCGGATTTGCGGCGTAACTAGCTACGAGATAGATACCGAGCTTTTTGCGTTGCTACAGAAAAAATTCGCAAACGAAATTCAAAACGGACGATTGAAACTTTTTTGCAAAGACGCGCTGGATCAGTGGAGCGAAAGCGGCTTAAACGATGAGCCGTATTTTTTAGCGGCAAACCTGCCCTACTACGTTGCTACGAAGATGATCCTAAATGCGATCGAAGACGAGAAATGTCGCGGCCTGGTCGTGATGATACAAAAAGAAGTCGCGCTCAAATTTAGCGCGAAAAGCGGCGATAGAGATTTTAGCTCTTTGGCGATTTTAGCCTCGCTTCAAGGTAGCTGCGAGCTGCTTTTTGACGTGGATGCGAGCTACTTTAACCCACCGCCGAAGGTGACTTCCTCGGTTATAAAACTGCAAAAAAGTAAAAATTTAATAGGCGAAACGGGTATATTTGAGAGTAAATTTGAATACGAAAAATTTAAAACTTACCTCAAAATCGCCTTTAGC
Source organism: uncultured Campylobacter sp. (assembly GCF_938039205.1). Lineage (GTDB taxonomy): Bacteria > Campylobacterota > Campylobacteria > Campylobacterales > Campylobacteraceae > Campylobacter_A. The sequence continues at coordinate 63,547 of NZ_CALHVM010000049.1, read as the reverse complement.
GCGCCCAGAAAAACGCTGATGAAAAATTTGAGCTCAAGCTACGAAAAGCCCGAAGTCGAGCGAATTTTCAGCATGCTAAATTTGAGCACAAACATCCGTCCGCATGAGCTAAATGTCGATCTTTATCTAGAAGTATTTAAAAATTTAAAGGAAGATAATGAACGACAAAAACGAAGAAAAAGCGGTAGTTTCTCAGGGCAAGAGCAATAAAAAGCGCAGATTTCGCCCGAGAAATAAAAATAAGCAAGAAAATTTAGACCAAAACACGCAAAATGGCGAGCAAAAAGCTAGTCAAAGCGTGATAGATAATTTCTTTTTAGAGCCTTTTGACGGCGGCGAACAGCAGGCGCAAAACGGCGAGCAAGCTAATACTAACAAACAAAACGGCAAAAGAAATCGCAGTAAAAATAACAAACAAAACTCTCAAAACAGCGTGCAAAACGATAATAAAAACGCTAACAAACAAGCTGCTAACACCGAAAATCAAACGGGCGAAGCTAAACCGAAAAAACAGAGAAAACCAAAGAAAAATTTACCCGCTAAGCTAAACGGTAACGAGCAGTGGCAGCAAGATATCGCCGCGTCTATGGAGGCAAATAAGGCCGTCCACGAACTGCGCCTGGAGCCGATGAAATACCTAAACTCGACCGATCACAGGATCCGCATCACGCCTCTTGGTGGGCTGGGCGAAATCGGCGGAAATATGACCGTTTTTGAAACTGACACGAGCGCGATCATCGTAGATATTGGCATGAGCTTTCCTAGCGAGAGTATGCACGGCGTGGATATCCTGATCCCCGACTTTGACTACGTACGCAAGATAAAAGACAAGATAAAAGGCGTCGTCATCACGCACGCACACGAGGATCACATCGGTGCGGTTCCCTACTTTTATAAAGAGTTTAAATTTCCTATTTACGCCACGCCGTTGCCGCTGGGTATGATAAATAACAAATTTGAAGAGCACGGCCTAAAGCAGGAGCGTTCGCTTTTCCGCTCGGTTGAAAAGCGTAAGCCGTATCTGATAGGAGATTTTGAGGTCGAGTGGATACATATCACGCACTCTATCATCGATGCCAGCGCGCTTGCCATCACGACAAAGGCGGGTACCATCATCCACACGGGCGACTTTAAGATTGACCACACCCCGATCGACGGCTATCCTACCGATCTGGGGCGCCTAGCCTATTACGGCGAACGCGGCGTACTGTGCCTCATGAGCGATAGCACGAACAGCTACCGAGAGGGCTTTACTAAAAGCGAAAGCAGCGTGGGTAAGACCTTTGACGCGATATTTTCCAAAGCCAAAGGCCGCGTGATAATGAGCACGTTTAGCTCCAACATCCATCGCGTTTATCAGGCGATCGACTGGGGACTAAAATACAACCGCAAGGTCTGCGTCATCGGCCGCAGCATGGAGCGCAACCTCTACACTGCGATGGAGCTTGGCTACATCAAGCTGGATAAGAAAATTTTTATCGACGCTAACGAAGTCGGCAAATTTAAAGATAACGAGGTGCTGATCGTCACCACCGGCTCTCAGGGCGAGACGATGAGCGCGCTATACCGCATGGCTACCGATGAGCACAAATATATAAAAATAAAGCCGACCGATCAGATCATCATCAGCTCAAAGGCGATCCCGGGCAACGAAAGCAGCGTCTCTACGGTGCTAAATTTCCTCATCAAATCAGGCGCTAGCGTCGCGTATCAGGACTTTAGCGAGATACACGTGAGCGGTCACGCAGCGCAAGAGGAGCAAAAGCTGATGCTGCGCCTGATAAAGCCTAAATTTTTCCTCCCGATCCACGGCGAGTACAACCACATCGCAAAACATAAAGAAACGGCCGTGGCATGTGGCGTGGACGAGCGAAACATCTATCTGATGAGCGACGGCGATCAGATAGAAATTTGCCAAAAATACATGAAGCGCGCCAAGACGGTAAAAACTGGCAAAGTCTTTATCGATAACCAAATCAACAAGCAAATTTCAGACGACGTCGTGATCGACAGGCAAAATTTGGCCGAAGCGGGCGTCGTGATGATCATCGCGCAAATTTCCCGCCACGGCGCTAAGCTCATAAACAAGCCTCGCGTCATCAGCTACGGACTCGTGGGCGATAAGCAAGACGGCGAGTTTAGAAAAGAGATGGAGGGAGTGCTGGAGCAGTATCTAAGTAACGTTAAAGAGGAGCTTTTAAAAGACGGCAGGATACTCGAGGGGCAGGTGCGCCAAGTCATCCGCAAGCATATATTTAGAAAAGTCAAAAAATACCCGACTATCGTGCCGATCATATACCTGATGTAAGGGCGTAAAATGAGCGAGATGATAAAAATAGCTGCTAACGTGCTAAAGACCGAAGCTAACGAGCTAACAAGAAATGCCGAAATTTTAGACGGCGAATTTGAAAAAGCGGTCGAGATTTTATACCAAACCAAAGGCAAAGTCGTGGTTACGGGCGTGGGTAAAAGTGGACACGTCGGCGCAAAGATCGCCGCGACGCTTGCTAGCACTGGTACGCCTAGCTTTTTCATGCATCCGACCGAGGCGATGCACGGCGACCTGGGTATGATCGGCAAGGACGATACGCTGCTAGCTATCAGCTTTAGCGGCGAGAGCGAGGAGCTAACCAAGATCCTACCTCATGTGCAGCGTTTTGGCGTACCGATAGTTGCGATGGCGAGGGATAAATTTAGCACGCTGGGTAAATTTAGCGACGCGTTTGTGAAGCTTGACGTTAGCAAAGAGGCCTGCCCGCTAGATGCCGCACCGACTAGCTCGACGACGCTAACGTTAGCTCTAGGTGATGCGTTAGCCGTTTGCCTGATGGAAAAGCGAGGCTTTAAAAAAGAGGATTTTGCAAATTTTCATCCAGGTGGAAGTCTTGGCAAGAGATTATTTTTAAAAGTAAAAGACGTGATGAGAAGCGAAAATTTGCCGATAGTACGCTGGAATGCGAGCTTAAAACAGGCGATCGACACGATGACGCACGGCAAACTCGGTACAGTTTTGATCGTCGATAAAGACGGCGTTTTGGATGCGATTTTAAGCGACGGAGACCTTAGGCGCGCGCTGATGAGAGAGGACTTTGATCTAAACGACGCTGCGATCAAATACGCGACGATAAAGCCAAAAGAGCTAAATGATAAAGAGATGTTAGCGATAGATGCGTTAGCGCTCATCGAGCGGTATAAGATACAGCTACTAGCCGTCGTAGAAAACGGCGTTCCGGTCGGCGTTTTACACATACACGACCTTGCAAATTTAGGACTATAAAATGCAAAAAAGCAGATTAAATAAATTTATATCGCATAACACGAGTTATTCGCGTAGAGAGGCTGATGAGCTCATAAAACAGGGCAAAGTTAGCGTAAACGGCCGCGTCGTTAGCGAGCTAGCCACTAGCGTTAGCGATGAGGATAAAGTAAAGATAAACGGTCGCATAGTAAGGCTAAAAAAAGAATTTACGATGATCGTTTATCACAAACAAAAGGGCGAACTGGTTAGTAAAAAAGACGACCGCGGACGCAAAACTATCTATGATAGCCTTGACCGACAGTTTGCTAAATTTGTTAGTATCGGGCGGCTTGACTACGCTAGCGAGGGACTACTTTTGCTAACGGACGCTCCAGCGATCGCTACCGCGCTGATGAATAGCGACATCGAGCGCGAGTATTATCTCAAGGTAAAAGGTGAGATAACGCCTGAAGTGATAACGGCGATGAACGAGGGGTTTTTCGCTGCGGACGCTACCAAGGGCGCACATGCTAAAACTGCGATAAAGTCGATGGAATTTAAGCCTTTTTTAGACTATAAAATTTTTGGCTCGAGCGGCGGCTTTACGAAGCTAAAAGTCGTGATAAACGAGGGACAAAACCGCGAGCTACGCCGATTTTTCGGGTATTTCGACCTTGAAGTGATGGATTTAAAGCGCGTTAGTTTCGGTCGCGTCGATCTTGGCATGCTAAAGCCCGGTAAATGGCGATACTTTGAAAACGGCGAATACGAAGCGCTGAGAGATTTTCTAAAGGTAAATAACGTTAGGTACTAACCTTTTGTAAAACTTTATCCGTCAGTTATGTAAAATTCATAGTTAAAAATTAACGTTAGCTAATAGTTCATCAAACTGGTAAACTGGCGGAAAAATTGATCAAATTTTTGGAATACGTGCAAATTTAACCGACAAAGATGAAATTTCAACATTTACCGTTAATAAGTCATCTCCTCTAGCAGTAAATTTACTAACGTTTAAACGCCTGTTTGGACGTCAAATTTGCAAACTATGAGGAGACTTATTAAGTTTTTTACTAAATTTTAGCCGTAAAATATAGGCAAATTTAAAATTAAATCCGTCAAATTTAACTATCTTACTTTGTAGAGATAATTTAGGAGAATAAAAACAAACAGGCTTTAAAAGCTAAATTTTATTCTCCGAAAGCAGTATAAAAATCAGCGGATTTATCAGCGTTTCTCCGCGTGCGGCGTAGAGCATGACGTCCTCGAAATAGTTGTCGTTTATGCCGTAAACATGATACTCGTACGCACCGATGCCGTATCCCATCGGAGTGATGTCCACGCGCGAATACCAGGCGTTTTTAGCCAGGATATAGCGGCTGGTGTCCTGAGAATAGACCCACAGCACGACGTCGTCTTTGTTCTTTTGTCGCATTAGCCACGTAAACGAGTTTGAGATGTCGTAGAAAAAGTACGTATCGCCGTTTGGCATTACCGCCTGAGCCGTGTTGTTTAGGTCGCTGATAAGAACCTTGCTCTCAAAGCAGAGGTATTTGCCAAGCTCGATGTCTAGCGGTTTTTTTTCTGTGTTGTCGTGGCGAACGACGATCTTGCCCTCGCTAGTATCCACCGAAAACGCAAGTAGCGCCACCACGCCGATGAGTAGCACGGTGGCGAAAATTTGCTTTATCATAATAAAACTCCTCGCAAAAGGTAGTATTTAGCGACGAAAAAGCTACAAACAAGAGCATTTACGATCAGCCAAAAAGATGAAATTTTGAGCAAATGCTCGTAAGGTTTTTTCACGATTAGCTCCACCAAAAACGCCGCGATACCGTAGAAAATGCCCAAAAACAGCGAGCCCCAGATGAGGTAACCGACGTAAAAATACTCACCCTTTAGCATGCAGTACGGGCATTTGTGATTTGGCTGTTCGTAGACGTAAAGCCCGAAAAAATAAGTAATCGCGTAGTATGCGATAAACAAAAACAGCAAGTTGCAAACAAAGCTCGCCATCGTCTGTTTGAGTAAATTTAGCGTCAAAATGACCGCAAAAATGGCGTAGTAAAATATGACCAAATTTAACTTCGTGTAGCCAAACGGTAGCTTTGGCGCCTGAAACACGACCGAGCAGCAAAAGACGGGCACTTTTAAAGGCACGTTGCTAAAAAATAGAATCTCGGTGGCAAATTCGATCAAAACGGTGATAAAAAGTATCGTGAAAATGATGTATTTTCGCTTTAAATACGGGAAATTTGTCGCCTTTAAATCAAGCGAATTTATGATGAGCCACAGCCCAAAGCCAAAGATGAGCAGCAGTTTTAGCAGCAGCAAAATGCCGCCAAATTGATTTGATCCGATGACGCCAGCCGAGCACATGGCGCCGGGCACCACGTCTGCTAGCTCGTTTAGAGATAGCGCGAAAAATACGAACAAAACGATCTTGCAAACTACGGCAAAAAACAAAATCGTATTTACGAGGTAGTTGCGTTTTTCTAGGTCGTACTGTAAATTTGACGTCGAGTTAAAGTCCCATAGCCGCATGATACGCACGACGAAATACTGCGAAATACCCATCAGCACGATGATGATGAGCTCGATTAGCAAAAACGCGATAACAACGTCCGATAAAAATACGCTCACAGCATCTCTCCGTCCTGCATCCTCACGTAGCCGTCCACGAAGTCCAGATCGTCAAATAAAATATCGTGCGTGGCGACGACGACGGTCTTTTTTAGCTCTTTAAATTTTTTTAGCATTTCGATAAAAATAAGCGAGTTTTGCTTGTCCAAATTTGCCGTCGGCTCGTCGGCTAGTATGACGCTAGGATCCATCGCTAGAGCCCTTGCTATCGCGCATCTTTGCTTCTCGCCGCCGCTTAGCTTTGAGATTATTTGATCTTTTTTGTGCGCGATGTTGGCGAGATTTAGCGCGCGATCGATTTGCGAATTTAGCTCGGCTTTTTTAAGACTTGTTAGGCTTAGCGGCGCCAGTACGTTTTGATAGACGCTAAGGCCCTCGATCAGGTTAAAGGACTGAAATATAAACCCGACCTCGCTGTGTCTAAAATTTGAACTCATGATATCGGGCAGCTTTGAGACGTTGCGACCGTTAATCAGCGCTTCGCCGCTGCTTGGTTTGCTAAGCGCGCCTAGAATGCCTAGCAGCGTGCTTTTGCCGCTACCGCTCACGCCTTTTAGGATGACTAGGTCGCCGCTTTTTACGGTCAAATTTATATTTTTCAGCGCGTGAAATTCATTTGGTTTATTTTGATTGTAAATTTTACAGAGATTTTTTACTTCTATCGCGTTCATTTTACCGCCTCGCTCATGTCGCTAACGGCGATACGCCACGACGGGATGATGACGAATGCCAAAAACGGAATCACGCTAAAAACGAAGATCAAAAATAGCATATTAAAGTCGATGATTGGCGTGAAATCAGTAAAATTCGCCACCTCGCTGCCTAAAAATATATCGCGTAAAAACGGCGCGCCGAATAAAAACACGTAGATATAGGCTCCCGCAACGCCTAGCAAATAGGCACTAAAAGAAACTACTATGTTTTGGATAAATTTAAGTGCGATGATGTTTCTCACGCTAAAGCCGATACTGCGCAATATCGCGATCTCCTTTTTCTTCTCGCCGTAAGCGAGCGAAATTTGATTTTTCAGCAGGATAAAAAACGAAACCATCGCCACGACGTAAAGCACCATGAAAATGCCGCCTTTGTAGTAGTAAAGGTGCCTTATTTTGGCTACTCCGTCCTCGATACTCGTAACCTCGGTGTTTGGATAGACGTTTTGGATCTTTAGCGCTACTTCGCTGATCTCGTTGACGTTTGGTACTTCAACGTAGAGTCTCGTGTATTCGCCCTCTTTTAGGCTTAGCACCTCGCGAGCGGTGGCTGGATTCATATAGATGACGTCGTTTGAGACGATGCCCGTTTCATGCGGCGCGGTTTTGTTGATCTTTATCGGGATCATCTTTTCTTCGGTTAAAAAGTTAAAAACATCCTCGTAATAAAGCTCCGCCATCTCTTTTTTCACGCCTTCGCCCACGATCATCTCGTTTTCGTCTAAATTTTCATCGCCGACGATGTGAAACCAGACTCTTTTTTGCGCGAAATAATACTCTCCCTCGACCGCGCCCTCGACGCTAGCAACGCCGGGGATCTTTGAGACGTCGTAGATGTAGCCGTCGTGCATTAGGTCGCGTTTGCCTGCGCGTAGAGCATCGACCGTAACTTCCGGTTTTGAGCGGGTCAAATTTGTAAGGTCGCTTTGGATGGAGCTTGAAACAAAAAGAACCGCACTTAAGATAAACACGATAAAAGCGAATATAAAAAAGCTAAAAGCGTGATCGGCGCGGTCTTTATAGAGCAGCGTAACGGCGTAATCGATAAAATTTTTACTCGGCATAGATAAACTTCCCGTACTCTTTTGAAATAAAATTCGTCGAAATTTGCGCGTCTTTGACGGATTTTTGGATCAAATTTAGCTGAGCTTCCTTGCCGGCTCTATCAAAGCCCAGATAATGCGCCCCGATACAAACGTAAAGGATCGCAAAAAAGCCCGCTAAAACGCAGATGAGTCTCACATCAACCTCTCTACTAAAAGAGTCGTGATCTCGTCAAATTTGACGATCTGTTTGCCGCCGTGATCTTTGGCAAAGGTCTTAGCGTCCTCTTCGCTGGCAAACGGTATCAGCTCGTTGCCCATAGGTCCGAGTACGTTTGAGCCGGTTACGTAGTAGGCGGTTCTAGCGTCGATTTTGTTTAGCTTGTAGTAGTCGCTAACGTAAATTTGATCGTCCTTTTTGCCTTTTTCGAAATAATACTTCATCATATCCTTGACGCCGTCAAAATAAAGCTCCTCTTTGCTTGTTTTCATCATCGTCGCCCACTGTGGGTTTTTGCCGATTAGCATACCGCAAACAGGGCAGCGCGCGCCTTTTGGCACGACGATTCTCTCGGCTTTTTGCGCTTTTTGTTTAGATTTTGAGGCTTGATCGCTCGCGCCTAAATTTGCCGGAGCGTCCCATAGATACAAAGCGGCGGCTTGTAGGTGTTTGTCGTATTCTGGAGCTTTGCTTGCGCCCTTTGCGTCGCATGTTTTTTTGAGGTGAGCTTTTAGCTCTGAGATGGCTTTAAAGCTTTTTGGGTCGACTTTCTCGCAGTTTGCTTCGTAAAATTCCTTACCGTGCGCATAAACGCCGCCTTCGCGTTTAGCTTTGATCATCTTGTTATCGCCTTCAAAGTCCTGTCCAGCGATCTCGTATGCTTTGGCAAAGTCCATTATCTCGCCGCCGTTTTCAGCCTGGAACTCTTTCGCGTCGGTCTCGGTTGAAAAGGCGTATTTGCTATTTCTAGTCATCGTGCCGCCGATCTTGCTGCCGACGACGTAAAAGGCTTTATTTGCATCGATCAATTTTAGATTTTTCGTATCGACGACCTGCGCGTCGCTTGGGATTTTTCCTTCCGTGAGCTCGTATAGGCAGTGCAGCGATGCTACTTGCTTGCCGTTATAAACGTGGTTAGTTTTGTAAAATTTAACCAAATTCATCCCGCAAACGGCGCAGTACTCTTTATCCTCGCCGCTTCCTACTAGTGTAGCTTTGCTTGGATCCACGCTTTGAAACATCGGCTTCATCTTGCCGGCTTGCTCGTTTGCTTCGGCACCGAAAAGTAGCGCCGCTAGTAGCGCCGAACCCAAAATAGAACGTAAAATCATATTATCTCCTTAAATTATTTAGTTTTATTTGTTTCCGGTTTTAAAAACTCTGCATTCTCGCACGCTACTTTTAGGCCTTTTGCACAGCTTTTGTCAAAGAGCTCTTTAGCCTTGGCGATATCGGCCGCGACGCCTTTGCCCTCGGCGTACATTATGGCTAGGTTGTTGCAGCCTTTGTCGTAGTTTAGGTTGCAGGATTTTTCGTAAAATTCTTTAGCTTTGGCGTAGTCTTGCTCCGTGCCTTGGCCGAATGCATATAAAAAGCCGAGGTTGTCGCAGCCGATACCCACGCCGCCAGCGCAGGCCTTTTCGTAAAAGGCTTTTGCTTTAGCGTAGTCTTTTTCTACGCCCATGCCCTCAAGGTGTAGGTAGCCTAGGTTATTGCAGCCCATCATATCGCCGTAGTTGCAGGCTTTGGTGTAGAGCGAGATGGCTTTTTTGATATCGGTTTTGACGCCCGCGCCGTTTGCATAAAGTAGTCCTAGTGCGGTGCAGCCTTCGTCGTCTTGGCAGGCTTTTTCGTAGTACGCAGCGGCTTTAGCGAAGTCCTGAGTCGCGCCGTTGCCGCTTTCGTAGATGTAGCCTAGGTTATTGCAAGCAAGCGCAAATTTGGCGTTGCAAGCTTTTTGGTATAAATTTATCGCCTTTTCGTAATTTTTCTCCACGCCACCCGTGCCTTCAAAATACACCACTGCAAGGTTGTAGCAGCCCGATGCCTTGTTTTCCTCGTGGCAGGCTTTTTCGTAGATTTCTATCAGCTTTTTATGGTCGCCGCTTTGCTGGGCCTGCATGCCCTCCTGGATAAAGCCTGCGTTTGCGCTAGCGCATAAAATCGCCGCCGCTAGTAGTTTTTTATACATTTTTTCTCCTTTTAAATCGTTTTTACGTCACGTCCTCTAAAGGCTAGCGCGGTTATCAAAAGTATGCAACCAAGCGCGATATAGACGCTAATATGCACCGGCGGCAAATCTCCGCTAGCGTAAGAGTGCATGCCCGTTAGGTAAAAATTTACGCCAAAATAAGTCATCGCGATCGAAGCGTAAGAAAACACCGATGCGATCAAAAATACGTAGAGTGAATTTAGCTTTGGTATAAAGCGCAGATGTAGCGCGATCGCGTAAACTAGGATCGATACGTACGACCACGTCTCCTTGCTATCCCAGCCCCAGTAGCGCCCCCAGCTCTCGTTTGCCCAGATTCCGCCGAAGAAATTTCCAAGCGTTAGCAAGCAAAGACCTATGATTAGACTAGCTTCATTTATCGCTGCGATATATCTGATCTGCTCGTTTAGCCTCGCCTCGTTTGCTTTGTTTTTAAACGCCATAAGCCCTAGCGCGATAAGACCCAGCACGCAACCAAGGCCTAAAAATCCATAGCTAGCAGTGATAACCGATACGTGGATACTGAGCCAATATGACTTTAGCACCGGGACTAAATTTGTTATCTGCGGATTTACGAAGCTCATATGCGCCACCAGCATCACGATGCCAGCTAGCAGCGCGGCCGCCGCAAGCGCAAGCAACGAACGCCTAAAAAATATCATCCCCGCTAGCGCTCCGGACCAGCCGATGTAGATCATTGATTCGTAGCTATCGCTCCAAGGTGCGTGTCCTGAGACGTACCAGCGCAGAGCTAAGGCGGCCGTATGCACCGCAAAACCTAGCACGAATGCCGCTAAAATGGTTCGCTCAAGCGGTAAAATTCTCCTTGATAAAAATACGGACGCAAGCCCTAGTAAAAGCGCAGCAAAACCCAAAATCCAGTAGAAATAAACCAGCTTTTTAAACACCGAAGCGCGGTTGTAAAAGACCTCGGCATCGACTCTGCTAACGCTAGGTAAAATTTCCGCCGAGGCCGTTCGCTGATAGTTTCTTAGTGCGGCTAGTGCGGAGTCGGCCTTGCCCCAGTTATTATCCGCGATACCTTCTTGCAGGCCAGTTATATAGTCGTTTAGCGTACTTTTTGTGCTAGTATCGACTCGCTCGTCGCCAAAGGCGTCGTTTGGCGAGAGCCACGTGTGTTGCGGGTCGTTTGCTACCGGGATAAATTTAAAAAACGTGCCCTTAAACGTGAGATACGCGATGTTTAGCCGCTCGTCAAATTTGATGAGGTCGTTATCGAGCGTACCTCGTTTTGATAGAGGTTTTTCGTTCGCGGCTTCGACCTGCGCGGCTAGTTTATACTCGCCGTTTGCGTCAAACGCATCCCTAAAGCTCGCGTAATCTCCGCTCAAATTTAGCATTTTTTTGATCTCGCCATTTTTTATTTTGACGATTTTGATATCTTGCCACAGCGCTGGATTTAGATTCATCCCAAGTACGATTTGTTCGGCGCTTAGGCCGTAAAGCGAGTCCGTGCCGGAGATTTTATTTACGATTTCGCCCGCTTCGGTGCTAAGCGGCTTTATCCTGCCCGCGTAGTCTTGCACGAGAAGCTTTGCAAATTCGCCATTAGCGTGAGCGGTGGTGTTTGCGGCGAAAGTTTTTAAAATCTCGCTCTGGTTTTGCTCGGCCGCGTTTGCGTTAAAATTTAAAAAACTAAGTGCGATAAACGCCGCAACGAGAGAAAAGCGGCTATTTTTAATAAAATTTATGAGCTTTAAAAATCGGCTGTTTTTAGTAAAAAAGTTGCCGATGACGCCGATGCAAAGCAAGAAATATCCGATGTAGGTCGGGATTTTGCCCGGATCGCGGTTGACCTCTAGTACCGTGCCTTGCTCGTCCGCGTCGTAGGAGGACTGAAATAGCTTAAAGCCTTGCAAATTTAGCGGATGATTCATGTAAATTTTATATCTCGTTAAAACTTCGCCCGCGTCTGAAAGTGCCTCTACGTCGCTAGAGTATGAGGACGGGCTTTGCGAGCCGGGGTAGCGCTCAAGCTCAAATTTAATAAGCTTTATCGAAAAGGGCAAGCTAACTAGCTTTGAGCCCCAGGTTAGCATTATCTCCTCGCCGTCAAAATTTAGCATACTAGGCTCGCCAAGCCAGCCTACGCCGCCGTGGATTTTGGCCGTTTGTTCGCGCTGTCCTTCAAAGCCCGCTTTTACTACGAGAGTGCCTCGCTCGCCTTTGGGCGCAGGTTTATAGGAGTCAAATTTAACGGTGAAATTTTTTGAGTTTATGGTTTGCGTGAAGCTAAAATTATTATCGCCGATTTGGGTTAAATTTAGCGGATACTCGAAAAATGCGTCTTTGGTTCGGATCTGCAGATACGGCTTTACGCTCACTATCTCGTTTCCGCTCTCGCCCGCTCTTACGTGCAGTACGCCCTCAGCGCCCAGATACCGCGTCAAAGCCGCACCGACAAAGATAACTATAAATGCAACGTGAAGTACGAAGGAGCCGAATCGGCGCCACATTTTGGTTTTAATTATAATACCGAGCAGGCTCAGCGTCGCAGCGCTCATGACGCACTCGTACCAGCGCGCCTCATAGACTAAAATTTTAGCCGTTTGCGTATCGTAAATGCTCTCTAAGAAGGTTGCGACGCCGGCGCCTGCGGCTAGGACAAAGAGGAGGCAGAGCGCAAATTTGTAAGAAGTTAAAAATCTAAATAAATTTACGCCCAAAATCGCCTCTCCAAGTTTTTACATTATTATATCGTAAGTTTGCCCTGCGTATAGTATAAACATTCTAAGAAGTAATACTCCGACCACGCTAGCAAGCGCGCTAACGTAGAATGCAAACGCAGTATGAGCGATCTTTTTGCCCAGTGCGAAATTTAAAACTAGCGGTACGCAAAATCCTACGCCCACGACGCCGAGCCAAAATAGCTGAGCGTAACCGCCCTCGCTAAAGGCAATGCTGGCAGCTTTTTGCACGTCGCTTCCGGTGATGAGCGAAACGAAAATCATGCCGATTAGTAAAATTTCCATCGCTAAAACCGGCCACTCGACCGCGTGCAAGGTTTTTAGATCGCCGCCGTGCGGGTCGGCTTTAAAGAAAAGCGCGGCTATGAGGCTTGAGCCTGCGATACCGGCAGATAGGCCCGACGCCACGAAAAGCGCAGGTAAAACGGCAGTATTAAGGATAGGAAATCTAACTAAAACCGAGATCAAAAAGCCGGTATAGGCGCAGATAGCAACCGCAAAAAGAAGCGTAAGCGCAAGAAGCAGCGGACGAAGCGCGTTTACGATTTTCATCGCAAGCTCGAAAAGACCTTTTAAAAAGCTAAGATTGCGCGTCAAAAACTCTCTTAGGCAATCTTCAAACGCATAAAGGCAGGCAACGAAGCTAAGCGGGATATAGACGCAAAGTGCCGCAACGCCCACGGACATGACCGAGGTGAAGTTGTAATTAATCAAAATTTTCCAGAAAAGTAGCGGTCTCTCAAGGTCAGCTACCAGGCAGACCATACCGAGTAAAATCGTGACGAAAGATAGCAGCGACGCAGCCTTAAACAGTGGCGTGCTTTCGGTTTGCTTTTTGTAAAGCTTAACGAGAATCGCGACTATCAAAGCGCCGCCGCTCATACCCGCTAGCAAAAGATAAACCGCTATTGGCCAGCCCCACTCTACGCCGTGCGAGAAGGTCGCAGTGAAATTTATAGCTCCGTTCATATCACACCCCCAATCTAACCGCAGGAATATAGCGCAGGCTCGGCTTCGTGCCGCACTCAGGATGCATTCGCAGGCTGTCTTTTACGCGAAGTAGCTTGCTGATGTGCGAGCTTTCGTCGTTTAGATCGCCGAATACGATCGCCTCGTATCTGCACGCCTCGATGCAGGCGGGCTCGTGACCGTCTTTTAAATTCGTATCCAAGCAGAAGTTGCAGCTCTCTGCGGCTTTGGTATCGTGGTTTATGAAGCGCACGTCGTAAGGACAGGCGACGATGCAGTATTTACAGGCGATGCAGTCGTCGGTATTCATCGTCGTGATGCCGGTTTTTTCGTCCTTGTGACAGGCTTTCGTCGGGCAAACAGTCACGCATGGCGCATCCTCGCACTGCTGACAGGAAACCCTGACGTAGCGCTTTTCTTTCAAATTTAGCGGATCGGTTTTATCCTGGATAAAAAGCCTCATCTGGCCTTTTGGGACCAAATTTACCTTTTGACAGGCGACCTCGCAGTCGGTACAGCCGACGCATTTGTTCTGATCAAAGATCATGCCGTAGTGCGGCTTTTTGCCGTTTTCCGTTTGGGCGTCTAAATTTATACTCTTGCCCAGTACGCCAGTCGCTCCCGCAACCGCCGCGCCCGAAGCAAGGAATTTAAAAAACGTCCTTCTTGTATTTTGCTCTTTCATATTCTTCTCCATCCGTATGGATTAAATATCCTAAATTTATCTACCAACGCTACTTCCGTGGCTATGCGCGCCATGGAAATTGCGCGGCTGAGTTTCGCTTAGTTTTTTGGCTGCGCCGGCTAGTTCGCCAGGTTTTAGCGCCTTTACTAACTCGACTTCAAAAATCAGCGTCGAGCCGCCCGGTATCTCGTCTGCGCCCTCGTCTCCGTAAGCTAGGTGAGACGGGATGACGAATTTATATTTTGAGTTGCCGTTCATCATCATGAGGCCCTCTTGTAGGCCGTCTATTAAATTTACCATCGAAAGGATCGCAGGCTCGTTTCTAGAGTACGTATCGTCAAAAACTTTACCGTTTATGAGGTAAGCTTTATAGTTTAGCGCGACTACGCTCTCAGGTCTTGGTTTGTCGCCGTCGCCGACAGCCATGACTTCGTACTGAAGCCCTGATTTAGTCGTTTTGACCTTTTTGTTTTTGGCGTTTTTCGCCATAAATTCTTCGCCCTCTTTTAAATTTTTTTCAAGCGCTTTTTTTAGCGCGTCTTGGGTTAGCTTATTTAATTTTTCGTCCCTTTGATTGAGTAGAGAGATTATTTCTTCGTCCGTTAGTTTTTGTTCTTTTTTAAAGGCATCTGCAAAACCGTCTAAAATAGCCTTGCTGTCAAATTTAACGCCTAGGCTTTCTTGTTTTTTTAGTTGTGTGGAGATATAGGTTCCGGTTGAAATTCCGATACTGTATGATTCTTTTTGCTCTTGCGTCATCGTCTCTTTATCCGCCGCGCTAGCGCACAAGACGCAACCGGCCGTTAGGCAAAGAGCTAAAATCGGGTTTTTGCTAAGTTTAAAACGCATAAATTTTACCTTATTAAATTTGGACGCCGCACTTTTGCGGCGTCCGTAATCGCATCATAAATTGTTATTTATGATTCTTTGGGCTTCTTTGATGTACTCTTTAGAAGCGTCGAGTCTTTGTTTTGTATATTTAAAGCCGTGCATACCCCATGAGCCGTCTTTTTGTAGCAAGTCAACTGTGTCTTGCGCTTTTTCGATTAGCTCATAAACTCTTGTCTTATCGCTAGGGCTTAGTTTCTTAGTTTCTAAGATAGCGTAAAGTCCCTCGATACCGATTTTGACTTGAGAGAAGTCGTTTTTAACAGGGGTTTGCCATCCCATTACTTCGTCGTAAACCTGTTTTTGGTTCTTGAAGTGTAGGGTAGGTTTTAGCTCAGATAGTACTGGGCTGTGGCAGCCTTTAGTATCTTGCATATCTTTATCCGCCCAAGACGTTCTAGCGCACGCCCACATTAGGTCAACGAAGTTATGTCCGTTTTTATCTCTTTGGAAGTGCCAATCTTTAGCGTCTCTTGGTCCTTTAGCAGCGTCGCCCGCAACTAGAGATTTTCTAGCTGGATCTACGTCGATCTTCCAGATGTGAGATCTTCTTTGAGTATCAAATCCAGCGTTGTCTTGGAACTGGATAGCATAGAAGTTCTCGCAGCTCATCATGAACGGCATGTGGCAAGATGCGCAAGTGTTGTCTTTGTGCGTATCGGCTCTAGAAGCGATATATGCTTGCTCTTTGTGGCAATCTTGACAATCTTTTCTGATTTTTGGTTTGGTGTAAAGCGCACTTAGGTAGCCTTGCTCTGAGTTATAGTTTACGCCCTTGATAGTCTTATCGCCTACAACCGGACCTGTGTTATCGTGAGGATCGTGGCAAGTGGTGCAGCGCATACCTTTATCGTAGTGAGCGGTAAAGTATGATTGTGAACCCTCAGATCCGCATCCTGGTCCCATTGATTTAAATTTAGAGCTTAGAGATAGGTCAAGCTTGCCTTGGTTTAGAGGATTGGCTCTAGCTAGGTCTGGGCTATAGTTAAATCTTTGGTGACAGCGTTCGCAGTTTGATGTTCTAAAGTTTGTAGCTCCGTCAAGGTGACCGCCGGCTCCGTGACACTCCTCACAGCTTACGCCTTTAGAGATAGTGTGTTTTTGAAGCTCTTTAGCATTACCTAGAGCCGCATAGAACTCTTTCTTGGTTTTAAAGTCAAATTTGAACGGGTGGCAAACTTCGCAGTAAGAAGCGTTTGCTTGGAAGAACATTGACTTTTTGTATTTAGCGGCGTATGAGGCTAGACCTCTGACGTATCCGCCGTTATCGCCGTAATCAGCTAGAGTTTCCGGAAAATCAGGAACGAAATCTTTGATTTTCTTAACCGTTTCAGGAGTTAAATTTAGCGCCCAAGTTCTTTGGAATTGGTTACCGCCTGCTACGATCTGACCGGTGCCGTCTCGTAGCAAACCGCCCTCTACGTGGTAAGTTCCTCGCAGCAACCACGCGTCTACGTAGCCGAATTTGGTTCTTAGGTGTCCGACGGTCGCATAAATAACGTCCGGAGTAATACCTTGAGGCAAGATGGACGCAGTGTCTGGGCTAAATACCGGATCGGTTAGGTTGTTGTTAACCTCAGGGTGCTCGCCAGGGAAGCGGATAGTAGTGGCGTGGCGCGATCTGCTCCATACCTCGTACTGCGCAGGGTGGCACTCGCCGCACTTTTCAGATCCTACGAATTTGTTAGGAAACTGCAAAGACGAACCCGCAGGTATCCTATACATCATAGAGCTGTAGCCTTTACCGCCGTCTCTTTTACTAGCTTTTGACATGTCAAAGCCGTGACCTTCGGCAAGCCACTCAAGTCCACGGTCGTGAACGTCTAGTTTACCGACTGTTTTGCCGCCGTATTTTGTGAAAATCGGGTGGTTTTTAAACAGCCACTCATACATCTCTTGCTCTTCTACGATATAGTCTTGCAAGGATATTACGCCTCTACTTTGAAGCGTACCTTTTGGGTTTGCTATGACGTCTCGCGCTTGTTGAGACATCTGCATGTTGTGTTCTTCGCAACAGGCTTGCGATGCGAAGACGCTAACGCCCATAAGCAAACCTAATAAGGTTTTACTTAAATTCCTCATTGCGCCCTCCTTATAAATTTTGGATCTAAAATCAAAAAGATTTCATACTGATAATGCTATCGTAAAAAGGGGGCGAAAAAAGGGGAATATTAATAAATTATGAATTTTTAAATTTAATAGTAAATACTACGCCGTTATTTATATTTTGCGCGCAAATTCGGGCGTTATTTTTTTCGGCTATTACCTTGCTCATATATAGTCCAAGCCCGCTACCTGATTTTTTCGTAGTAAAATGCGGCTTGAAAATTTTATTTATCACCGCTTTATCTATATTGCCGGCGTTATTTTCGAGCGTTATCGCGCGTTCTCCGTTTTGCAAAAGGGCTGTTATTAAAATTTGCCATCGGTTTGCTTGCGCCCGCTCTTGCGGCGCGTTTAAAAATGCTTCTTTGGCGTTATTTATAATGTTAATTAAAATTTGAATAAGTTCGTTTATGTTGCCGTAAAGCGTAAAATTTTCTTTTATTTCGACTTTTACGTCGATGACGTGCTTTTTGAGCGTCGCGTTTAAAATTTTACAAGCCTGTTCTATGGCCTGTTTTACGTCAAATTCGCTCTTTGGCATATTTGGATTAAAGAAATTTTTAAAATCCTCGATAGTGCTGGACATAAATTTGACCTGCTCGTTTGCTTCCTCGATGGCCTCTTTTAGCCTCTGTTCGCTTAGCTTGCCTCGCTCGGAGTAAAGCTCCAAATTTACCAGAGTCGAGCTGATCTGCGCTAGAGGCTGGCGCCACTGGTGCGAGATATTTCCGATCATTTCGCCCATCGAGGCCAGGCGGCTTTGATTTATCATCAAAAGCTCGTTTTGCAACTTGGTTTTTTCGTTGCTTTTGTGGATTTTATAAACGAAAAATAAAAACGCCGCAAATATCGCCGTGATCGCCACGCCGCTAACGATAAATTCTTGTTTATGATAGAGCAAAATGCTTTTTACCGGGATTTTAAAGCTCACCATCGCTATCGTGTCGCCGACTTTGCCCTCGAAATTATTTAAATTTCCGTATTGTTCGAGCATTTTTTTAGGCGCGCTGTTTATGTTGTGACATTCGACGCATGACGGGTGGGAGTTTTTGATAGGAAGGCCGACGAAAAAGTATGAGGCGTTTTGGTCTTTGATTACGTCAGAGTAGACCTCGTATTTGCCCTCTTTAAACCCTTCTAAAATTTCATTTTCAAACTCCGTGCCTTCGTGCTCGGGATTTAGCGGATTCGTCGCCGTTAGCCTGTAGTCGTAGTTTATGTTTTTTTTGGCGAGCTGGATTTTGTAAATTTGACGCGTGATGTAGGATGAGGACATGAGTCTGGGGTCAAAAAGGTCTTTGTCTATGATGCCGTGATCTTTTAGCTCATCTATGAGCGGGCGCTGGACGGTAGAGATGTAGTCGCGTATGCCGTTCATCGCATCTAGCACGTAAACGGCCTCCTGCTTGGCGTCTTTTAGCGCAAGATCGCGGTAAAAGTTAAAAACCAAAACGGTAATGGCGCCGTATAAAACGACGAGCAGTAGGATAATAAATTTAAATTTGGACTTCACATAGATATCCTACGCCGTATAAATTTTTGATCGTGTCCTTGCCGATCTTGCGGCGCAGCTCTTTTACGATGGTTTTGATGGCTTCTTTGGTCGGCTGCTCAAATTCCCACATGTAGTCAAACAGCTGCTCGTAAGTGATCGTCTGGTTTTTGTTGTTTAAAAAATACTCCAAAAGCTTGCTCTCGCTTTTGGAGAGGTGACAGGCCTCTTCCTTTATATATATGATTTTTTTGCTAAAGTCGTATTTGAGGTCGTCGTTGATACTAAACATCGGCGTATGGTCGATAAGCTCCATCGCGACGTCTTCTAGCGCCTTTATAAAAGTGTCTTTGTCATAAGGTTTTGAGAGATATCTCGTGATCTTTAGCTCCACTGCGCGCCACAAGTACTCTTGCTCGGTGTGGCTTGAGATAATTACGATCGGGATTTTGCGATTTGCAGAGCGGATCTTTTTGGCTACCTCTAGTCCGTCCATGTGCGGGACGCTGACGTCTAGGACGAGCGCGTCGTATGAACCGCTCATAGCCTCATCTAGCGCCTCGATGCCGTCGCTTACGCCTTTTACTTCGGCAAAAAACAGCTCGAGAGAGTCGATCATATTTTTTAATATATATGGTTCATCCTCTAAACAAAGGACTTTTTTGTTGGATAAAACGTCTAAAACGGAGTAATCTTGCATCTTTTTCCCGTACTAAATTTTGCCGATACTAACACAAGCAAGCTTAAAATACTATTTTCAGAGGTTGCGATATTAACTATAAAACATAAATTAATCAAAGTTTTTGATGATGTAAAATTTGGGGAAGAAATTTAAAGATGGTGGAGTTAAGCGGGATCGAACCGCCGACCTCTTGAATGCCATTCAAGCGCTCTCCCAGCTGAGCTATAACCCCAATTGTCGAAAAGATTTTGGAATTATATCATTTTTATCTTACGAAATTTTGAAATTTGACGAAATAAAATAAAATTTTAAGCAAAAATCAGCTAAAATCTCATTTTTCAAACAAAATGCGGGAATAGCTCAGGGGTAGAGCACAACCTTGCCAAGGTTGGGGTCGCGAGTTCGAATCTCGTTTCCCGCTCCATCGGTTTTAAATTTAGGGAATTTTTGCCCGGGTGGCGGAATGGTAGACGCAAGGGACTTAAAATCCCTCGGTAATTTTTACCGTACCGGTTCAAGTCCGGTTTCGGGCACCATTGACTTTTAGGCGACATAGCCAAGTGGTAAGGCATGAGCCTGCAAAGCTTTGATCCCCGGTTCGAATCCGGGTGTCGCCTCCAAAAATTATAAGGAGAGAAAATGCGTTATTTACTAGTGCTATTATCTGCCGCTTTGTTTATGGTTGGCTGTTCAAATACTTGGCGCGGAGCCAAAGAGGACACAAATAACGCCGTTGAATGGTCAAAGGAAAAAGTCAACAAAGGCGCTTCCTACGTTAAGGAAAAAACCGAATAAATTTGGCTATAATTAGCCAAAATATTTTTACGGGAGATGGCTGAGCGGTCGAAAGCGGCGGTCTTGAAAACCGTTGAGGTGTGAAAGCCTCCTGGGGTTCGAATCCCTATCTCCCGGCCACTATTTAATTATTGTATTAACTCCTAATATATGAGTATCCCCAACTTTTAGTTGTATTTTTTTAAATTTTAGTAATTTTTTTTGATTTTATCGCGTGTATTATTTGCAGTTAAAGTAATAAATTCTAGCGAGTAACCCCGAATAAAACACAATTATTAACCACTAGCCTAAGGCAAAGCCACCAAATATAAATATCGGCATCGTTTGGAGATTCGCCGACTAGTCCGTGACATATTTTATTTCTGTAGTTTAGCCCCATCGGCTCCGTTAGTAGAAATTTTAGCTCTTCCGTCAAATCTCTCCCGAGCAATTCATATATTTTTGGTTCTTGTAAAAGCGAGTTTATGCTTTTTTCCGATTCTACGCCGTATTCATCGATAGTAGTCGTAGGAATTTTTTCTTGTTGTAGCAAAATTCTCGTCAAATGCTCTATTTGAGGTATCAGCAAATGACTTGAAACCAAAAAATCTCTGTCAAAACCGTAATATAAACCTTGCGCCCAGATATCTGCCCTGCCAGCCGGAACCGTGCTAGAATTTCTGCAAATATCATAAATGAAGCGTATAGGCACTCTATGTTCCTCTAAAATTTGCCAAAATGCGGGCAGTATACTGCCGTCTACCGCCAACTTGACGTGTATATAGTATTCCTGGTACATTTCATGTTTTAATCGATCATCTTTTGTCGTTATTTGCGATGGTTTCCTTCCGTCGGTATCTACGTAAATTTGAGTAATAAAATTTGAAAGCAGAGACTCCTTTAAAATGCTCTCGGATGACTTTTTGATATCTTCATATAGCGGATTTGCTGTGATATTAGCTAGGCATAATATCGCTTCAGTTAGTTGCTTGCCTTTTACTGCTAGCTTTGCATTATTTTGATAGCGTGAAATATCAATCTTATCGGTAGCAATTAAGCTCATTTCACTTCCGATATCTTGATTATTTTGCTCTATCAGCTCGCGTATCTCGTCTATTTTTTGATCGATTCCTAGCCTATTTCTATCTTTTTTGGGAACGCTTCTAAGCTCTTTTAGCGCTTGCTCTAGATCTATTTTTGACGATATAGCGCCATTTCCTTTTGCTTTTTCTATTAAGATATTAGCTATTTTAAGTGCAGTTTCGGCTATTTTATGGCTATTTTCGAGCTTCCTATACCATTTTTGCGACTCTTGGTAATAGTCTATTGCTGCAATAAATTCTTCCTCTTTGGCAAAGGTATCGGCAAAATTTTCTAATTTTTCAGCTACGCTTGATTGCAGTTTTTTGTCTAGCTTAGCGATATCTAATAAATACGACATCCTTAAGCAGTAGTATTTATCGGCCGGTTCTGCCTTATTAAAACATTCTAAAATTTTATTCGATATTTCGGCGTATTGATTTTTTGTAATTTTAGATAGCTGCGATAGTCTAATAGCTCTTTCAAACGCATCTATCTTAAATTGATTTAGCGAGCTTGGCTCTAGAGATATTTTCGAGTACTCATTTGCGGCGATCTCTAAAAATTTAGTATTTTTGGGACTTTTTAAAATCCATAAAATATCGGCTATCCTTGATTTTAGTCTGCAATCGGTTATTTCATCCAAAATACTTTCGAAAAATTCCAAATCTTGCTCGGTAAAATCATCCAATATTGCCGGTCTGCCATTGCCCCAGATGCACCCGGCTTCGTACGGCTCGTTTAGGCTTCCGGGTTTTAAAGTCATAGAGCAAGCATTTCTTAATAAATAAAATACCTTGCTCGCTTTTAAATTTCCATTTCTAAAATTTTCCTTGCACAAGTCCGCAAATTTAAAACTGTAATCGTCAAAATATTTTGCGTCTTTGAGTATTTCGTTCAAGTTTATACCCAAAAAATTATCTTTAGTTATCGTTGTTTGCTGTATTTTTTCGATCAAATTTTATCCTTTTTAGACTAAATTTCTTACTCCGTCATCGCAAATTTGACCAATCTCGGCCGCGCGATACGTTCGTAGTCTTTCGTATTTAAAATGATAGAATGATCTAGCAAGCCTGCGTTAAAAGCAAGCTCGGCGTAGCGCGTAAATAAGTTAGGATCGGCGATTAGCTCTAACTCCTCGCAAAAGCTAAAGGGCGGAACGCTGCCGGGTACGCAGTCCGTTAGCCTCGCGACCTCGTCGGGGCTTGCTAGGCTAGCTCTTGATCCGCCAAGTGCGCGCGCGATGAGCTGTAAATCAGCCTTATAATCCGCCGGCAGTACCGCCAAAACATATCGTTTGGCGCCGCCACCTTTTATGGCGCAAACGAGCGCCTTTGCGCCCTGTCCTAGCTGCGTTCCGCGCGCTACGGCGACCTCGGCCGACGTTTTGGCGCTCGCATGAGATACGGTGCGAAAGTCTGCATTTTGCGCGCTTAGCAGCTCTTTTAGCTTCTCAAAAATTTGCTCGGACATCGTTATTCCTTTATTTAAAATTTAGTTTAAATTATACAGCAAATTTTTAAAACTGCCCTGCTCTTTTTTGGAAATTTAACAAGCTAAATGCATCTAAATTTGACCACATCTTGAGCCGCTTAAATTTAAATATTTTTGGCTATCATTTCGTAAATTTGCCTTAAAATAAACGTAAAGAAAAAGAGCAAATTTACAAAGGAAAAATCATGCAGATCGACAAAATCCAAATCGAAGCGGGTTGGAAAGAAGCGCTAAAAGATGAATTTTTGAGCGAAAATTTCGCCCGCATAAAGGAAAATTTCTTGCGCGCAAAGGCTACCGGCGAGGTCTATCCGCCAAACGCGCTGATATTTAACGCCTTTAATCTCACGCCGTTCAATACCGTCAAAGTCGTGATCCTGGGCCAAGACCCGTACCACGGCGCGGGTCAGGCGATGGGGCTAAGCTTCTCCGTGCCGCACGGCGTTAAAATTCCGCCGAGCCTCGCCAACATCTACAAAGAAATCCGCGACGATTTGGGCGTAACGGAGCCAAACTCTGGCGATCTGAGTTACTGGGCGAAGCAGGGCGTGCTACTGCTAAATGCGACGCTAAGCGTTAGTGCAGGACAGGCTAACTCGCACTCGAATTTCGGCTGGCAGGAGTTTACGGACGCTGCGATCAGGAAGCTTAGCGAACGCGCCCAGAACGTCGTTTTCATGCTCTGGGGTAACCCGGCTAAGGCCAAAATCCCTCTCATCGACGCTAACAAACACCTTGTACTAACGGCGGCTCATCCAAGCCCGTTAGCACGCGGCGCGTTTTTTGGCTGCAGGCACTTTTCAAAGGCGAATTTGTATCTCGCCGAGCACGGCAAAGCGCCGATAGATTGGGATTTAAATAACGCTAGTTAGGGTGCTTTTATGCGGCTGCGACAAAACGAGCTTTTATGATTTGGCTAAAACTAGTTTGCAAAATTTGGTAAGCATGCGGTTTTAATTGCGCCAGGCTACGTCAAATTTGCATTCAAAAGCTTGCCAGACTAGGTTTGGCGGGTTTCAAATTTGATTGTAGAGCTTTTGGCTTTGCTAGGCAAAAGCGACTCAAATTTGTCTATACAAACGCCTACTTTTGCGCCTTTTCCGCTCTCATCTCATCTAACATGGATTTTATCTTGGCCGATTCGCGCTCACAAAATTTCTCGTCGCCGCTTTGTATGATTAGCGCTGCTTGGCCCTCCTGAGCTTTTTGCAGCTCGCTAAATTTGAGCTCAAAGAGCCTAAAGGCCTGCGGATCGTCTTTTAGCTGCTTAGATTTTATTTCATAAAGCTCGTTTAGGTAAATTTTGCTTTGATTCACGTACTCCTCGCATGCGTTTTGAGCGCCTAAAGCCAGTGTACCCAGAGCGTAAAATATCAATATTTTTCTCATCGCCGTCCTTTAAATTTGCGAAATTATACACTTTTTTAGGTTTTAAATTTTATAATTTTCAAAAATTTAAAGGTGGAAAATGAGACGAAAAGATAGAGAACTAACCGCGCAAGAAGGGCTTGCGATCATCGATGCGTGCGAATACGGCACGATCTCTTGCATTGGTGAGGCGGGCGAGATCTTTAGCGTGCCAATCTCGGTCGTGCGCGAGGGCGAGAGCGTGTTTTTGCACGGCGCGCCTGCAGGCTCTAAGGCAAAGCTACTAAAAGATGGCAAGAGCGTGACGCTAGTTTGCGTGAGCTACGCGCGGGTACCGGTTCTAACAGACGAGCAGCTAGATGCGATCAAGGACGACGGTAAGGCGCTTGGCGCGAAAGTCTTTACGACCGAATACAAATCCGCCGTCGCCATGACCAAGGCTTACGCCGTGACGGACGAGGCGGCGAGGCTGCACGCGCTGCGGCTACTTAGCAAAAAATACACGCCAAACTACATGCGTACCTTCGACGTCGCGGCAGCTCACGGGCTAAAAGCGATGAATATCTACGAGCTAAAGATCGCGAGCATAACGGCAAAGGCGAAGATTATTCGGGATTAAATTTGCGCTTTGGGGCGGCAAATTTGATAAATATATAAAATTTGGATAGTAACTAAGAATTTGAAAAAACAAAAAATCCCTCCAAGCGGAGGGATAAAAATTATTTAGGTAGCGTAGCTATAACTTGCTTCATTTGTTCAAGGGCAGGTTTGCAAGCGGCCTCTTGTGAGTCTTGCGGAAGCTGAGCGAACTGGGCTTTTTGATCTTCGTAAGTAGATTTCATAGCCGCCATTTGCGGGTTGTCTTTAGTTTTTTCGACGAACTCGTTGACTAGCTTAAAGTACTCTTCGCAAGAAGGCGAAAGCTCAACCGTGGCAGCGGCATTTGCGCCCATTACGCCAAGGGCGGCGATTACTAACAATGACTTTTTCATATATTCTCCTTAGATGAAATAGGCGGGCATTATATCCTTTTTCTTTCCTTTTTTCGTAAATCAAATTTAAAAATCTCGTTAAAAATAAAAGTTAATTTAAATAAAAAATAGATAAAATTATACCTATTATCAATTTCTTAATATAAAGGGGATGTTATGGGTAAATTTAGCATTATTGCGGCTGTAGTTTTACTGAGTGCAGCCTCGGCTCTCGCACAGACGGGAGGAGTGGATGGCAAATTTAAGCGAGCCGACAGCAATGCAACCGGATCTGTAAAGCTAGATATGGTTTCCGTCACGGCAAATAGGAGTGAAACAGACGTCGCTAAATACGCCGGCCAGGTCAGCGTCCTAAATCAAAACGACCTGGTAAAATCGCCGTCCGTCATCGACGCCCTTGGCTCGGTGCCCGGCGTAATGCTCGGAAACGACCACGGTAGACAAGTCGGCCAGTACTACAACATCCGCGGCTTTGGTTATCAAAGTGAAGCGCGCGTCATCATCGAACAAGACGGTATCAAGCGCTCGCCTTCGCTTTTTTCTAATCAAATTTCAACCTTTCGCGTGGATAATGACTTGCTAAAACGCGTCGAGGTCGTAAAGGGCGCTAGCTCCGTGCTGCACGGCAGCGGCGCGATCGGCGGTATCGTTAGTATGAGAACCAAGGACGTGAGCGACTTTATAAACCCGGGCAGCGACTACGGCGTCACGATCGGCCACCGCCAAGAGAGCAACCACATGAACTCAAATCGAGCCGCCATCGCAGCTAAACCTACGGAAAATTTCGGCATTTTACTCTATGGCAAGCACGCGGATTTCGGCAAGATAAAGATGGCTAGAGACGGCAAACGCTCGGGCGTGAAATACGCGGAAAACGACGAGCAGGTAAACACCGTCTTTGCCAAAGCCGAGTGGGCGATAACCGACGAGCATGCTTTGGAGGCTAGCGTATTTAACTATCACGAAAAATTCTCCTCCTCGCCTTGGCAGTCGCTTTTCTGGAGCGAGGACGCGGAGCTACCTACCTCGGGACGTCTAAAACAGCGAGACTATAGCGTGATATACAAATACACTCCGCTAAATAACAGGTGGATAAATTTCTCCGCTCAGTACTACAACGCAAAAGCCCTAAATCACAGGATCAGAACAGGCTTTAGTAGAGGCAATCCCGTCTACATCGACTACAAAAACAAAGACGACAGATGGGGCGTCAGGCTCAAAAACGAAAGCCTCTTTGACACCGGCATGCTAGAGCACAGGCTGGTTACCGGCATCGACTACGAACACAGAAAAGAGGACGCGATATTTTGGTACAACGGCGCGCTTAGCGACTTCGGTTCGTTTCCGAATTTTTACAAAGACCTCGGTATCTACGCGCAAGATGTATTTAGCGTAGGTAGATTTGAGTTTACTCTGGGCGGCAGGTTTGATAAATTTAAACGCGGAGTCAAAAGCGGCGATCGCAACTCATACTCCGAGTCTAGATTTTCCCCAAAACTCGGCCTTGCATACGAGGTCTTTGACGGCGTAAATTTACTCGCGGGTTATGCGGAGACCTTTAGAGGACCTACTCCAAACGAAACGTCATCGGCCGGCCCGTTAAATCCGCACTACTGGTACATACCAAACCCAGACCTAAAACCTGAAATCGCAAAAGAGTACGAAGTGGGCTTTTCTATCGACAAGCAGGGGCTTTTGGGCGATGACGAGCTGTATTTTAAGGCTACCTACTACGACGGCAACATCAAAGATATGATAAATTTAAAAGCGAGACCGGATAAAGGCAATCCGCCATTTGACGCCGAAGCGCCGGGCAGACGCTACGGTATGTACGAAAACGTCGATAATGCAAAGCGCCGAGGCGTCGAGATCGAGTCCAAATACGCGATAAACAACCTTACATTCTCGCTCGGATACGACCATACGAAAATTTACGACAAAGCGACCAAAAAGATACTCACCGTCTATGCTGATAAGCTAACTTTGGGCGCGATGTATAGATACGAGCCGTGGGGGCTTAGTCTGGGCGGCGACATGACGCATTGGTTTAGGCCTAACAACGACGAGAAATACTACGTCATGCGCGGCCAAAAATACGAATACGTAGACGAAACCTTTACTATCGTAAATTTTAAAGGCCGATGGGAGCCGAAAAATTTCGACAGCTATCTGCTAAACAAAGGGCTAAAAATCAGCTTTGGCGTAAACAATATCTTTAACAAAGAGTACATTTTCGCAAACGGATTTAAAAATACGACCAGAGTGGGCAAAGGCAGGAACTTCTACGTAGATTTTGAAAAGACGTTTTAAGTTTATGTTAGAGGCGATAAATCGCCTCTAAGTTTTATTATTTATAACTTACAAAGACTTCACTATTTTTTATTTGTATAAAAATATTTTTCTTGCAGCAGTCACATTTTTTGGTAAAAGAAGCGGATGTATTTTTTGATATATTTCTGTTTTCAAGTAGTTTGCCGCATAGACAAACTATATTTACGTTTTTTGTATTTAGCATAATATATCCTTAATTCCAAGTAAAAGCCCAACTGCCATCATTGGTAACAACTTCAGCTTCCAGTATTTTTTTGCAAGTCGCGGTGCGTTTTATACTATTGCCATATGTTAATTTCATAGGAAACAGCTCTTCTATTTTGCCATTGGCGAGCATCATCTTTCTAATAACGCAGTTGCCTTTATTGAGTCTTACGTCTTTAATAACCAAGTCATTTGATAGCGAAGTTATTTCAATTATAGAATAGCGCACCCCTGAAAATCGGTTAACTTGTGTGGAATATGACATCTTAAGAGGCGCTTCTTTTACACTACTACCGCTACATCCAATCAGAAACAAACAAGATATCAAAAGTATCTTTTTCATTTTTTCTCCTTTTCAAAATATTAAAATTATAGTTTATCAATACTTAAATTATTCTTTATAGATAATTTATCTGCATATAATCATAAAAATCTGGAAAATAGAGAATTTTATGAAAGTCGTACAAAGAATAAATGAAATTTTACAAGAGAAAAATATCAGTAAAAGAGAACTCGCAAAACGTCTGATGAACCTCGATATGAAAGCCTCAAGAACGGGCGAAATACCTACAGAATCGAGCATCTATGCCTATCTAAACGGAAATATAGAAATAAAAGCCGATATGCTTCCTTTTATTGCCAATGCGCTTGGGGTCTTTGAGCAAGATTTTTTTAGCGACGATAAAAGGCAAAATGACAAAATACTAAAACGGTTATATGGGGATGATGAACTAAACTATAAATATAGAGATATTATAGAACTTCTAGAATACTTATCGCCAAAAAGCCTTGAAATACTCAAAGGCTCTCTTAGCCAAAACAGACAAAATGTCGAGAAATTAAACCTAATTTTAAAGCAAATTGCTGAATAACGCCAAATTTCCATTATAATGTCTTAAAAATTAAAAGGAGCAAATTTGCAAAATTTCGCCTTGAAATTTCGCCCGCGCAGCTTAGACGAGATCTGCGGACAGCGCGAGTTGGTGGGCGTTTTTAAAAAATTTATCGAAAACAAAAAAATCCCGCACAGCATATTTTATGGGCCGGCAGGCTGCGGCAAGACTAGCTTTGCTCGCGTCGTCGCGCGGTCGATGGAGTATGATTTTTACGAATTTGACGGCGGAAACCTAAAGATCGAGGAATTTCGCAAAATCCTAAAAAACCACGAAAATGCGCTTTTTAAGCCGTTATTTTTCATCGACGAGATCCACCGCCTCAGCAAAACGCAGCAAGAAGCTCTGCTGATACCAATGGAAAACTACCGCGCCGCCATCATCGGAGCTAGCACCGAAAATCCATATTTCACGCTAAGCTCGGGTATCCGCAGCCGCTCGATGCTCTTTGAGTTTAAGCCGCTTGCGAGCGAGGATTTTGAAAAGTTGCTTGAGCGCGTGAGGGGCGAGGTAAAATTTGATATCTCAGACGAAGCTAAGGCCTATCTCGTAAAAAGCAGCGGCGGAGACGCACGCGGACTCTTAAATTTGCTCGAGTTTGCCGTGAGTCTGAGCGAGGAAATAACGTTAGAAAATTTAAAAACGCTGCGAGCTAACGCGGTTAGCGAAGGTGTTAGCGAGGACGATGTGCATTATGGACTAGCAAGCGCATTTATAAAAAGCCTGCGGGGAAGCGATGAAAACGCCGTCATGTACTATCTGGCACGGCTTATAGACGCGGGCGAGAGTGCTGATTTTATCGCGCGCAGGATGGCGATATTTGCCAGCGAGGACATCGGTAACGCAAACCCTAACGCGCTAAATTTAGCCGCTAACGCGCTAGCTGCCGTTAGCAAGATCGGCTTCCCCGAAGCGCGTATAATCCTGGCTCAATGCGCGATATATCTGGCTCACTCGCCAAAGTCAAACTCCAGCTACAAGGCCATAAACGCCGCACTAGCCTACGTAAAAACCGAGCCGCCGCTAGCCATCCCGCCCTATCTCATCAACACCGCGCCCGAGGCCAAGGACTATCTGTATCCGCATAGTTTCGGCGGCTGGGTAGAGCAAAAATATCTCGAAAAACCGCTTAAATTTTACGAGAGTAAGGGCATCGGCTTTGAAAAAACGCTGGACGAGTGGCTGGCTAAAATAAAATCTAAGGGCTAAATTTGGAGTGCCCGCGATGGGCGGTAAATTTGAGCGGCTTACATTAAATTTATGCCGATCAAATTTACCTATGGTGTCACGCCAAATTTTACAAAAAGCATTGCGCTCAAATTTGCCGTATTTCATCTTTTGGTTTTTACCAGGCTTGTTAAATTCCTCGGTAAATTTGCGCAAACTCCAAACGTAACGGCAAAATCAAATTTAAAAATGCTTCAAAAATCGGTGTTTTGCGAAATTTGATCCAAATTTGACGTATATTTTTAAAATAGGCTAAAAAATTTTTATTATTTATTTTAGTTTTATATTTTTTTAAATATACTTGAAGAATTTTAAAAAATAAAGGCAAATCCATGCTCACCGACCTCGTAAGCTCTATAAATTCATTCCTTTGGGGGCCGTATTTCCTCATCGCGCTACTTTGCGGTACGGGGCTTTATTTTACTATTAGGCTTCGTTTCGTACAGATTTTTAAGTTTAAAATGGGGCTTAATAGGCTTTTCGGTAACTTCTCATTGCACGGCGAAGCGGCGGGAAAATCGGGCATGAGTTCGTTTCAGGCAGTCGCCACGGCCGTCGCGGCGCAGGTGGGCACGGGTAACCTCGTGGGTGCCACAACCGCGCTCATCATGGGCGGGCCGGGATCAATATTTTGGATGTGGTGCGCGGCGTTTTTGGGCATGGCAACGAATTTCGCAGAGATCTGCCTAGCTCAAATTTACCGCGCCAAAGACGACAGCGGGCACATGATCGGCGGACCCGCGTTTTATATCAGCCGCGGGCTAAAGAGCCGCTATGCCAAGGTTTTGGCGGCGTTTTTTGCGCTGGCTATCATTTTGGCGCTCGGCTTTATGGGAAATATGGTGCAGGCCAACTCGATATCGGACGGCTTTAAGGGCGCATTTGGCATACCGCAGTGGGCGAGCGGACTGTTTTTGGCGGCGATTTGCGCTATGATCTTTATCGGCGGCGTCAAAGCCATCGCCAGAGTCGCCGAAAAGATTGTACCTATCATGGCCATCCTCTACGTCGCGGTCGGACTTGTGATCATTTGCTTTAATCTTGATAAAATTCCCGGCGTCATAGCGCTTATATTTGAAGCCGCGTTTAATCCGTCCGCAGCTTGGGGCGGTGCGACTGGAGCCACGATAGCTACGGCGATGAGATACGGTATCGCGCGCGGACTGTTTTCAAATGAAGCAGGTATGGGCTCGACTCCTCACGCGCACGCTGCGGCTAACGTCAAACACCCGGTCGATCAGGCGGTGCTCGGCATCATGAGTGTGTTTGTTGATACATTTATCGTGCTAAATATCACCGTTTTTGTCGTGCTTAGCGCCGACGTGATACATTTTGAAAACGGCAAAGCCGTGCTAACTGGCATCTCGCTCGTGCAAGAGGCGTTTTCGACGCATGTTTTGGGGCACGCTGGCGGCTACGGATTCGTGGCGATTTGCTTGTTTTTCTTTGCTTTTACGACGATTTTGGGCTGGTACTACTTCGCCGAGATCAACGTGCGTTACCTTTTTGGAGCCAAATTCGTGCGAATTTTACAGATATTAGTCGTTGGATTTGTGTTCGCTGGTAGCTTGCTAAAGATAAATTTCGTCTGGGAGCTGGCCGATATGTTTAACGGCCTCATGGTGCTTCCAAACCTGATTGCCATCATCGCGCTTAGCCCGATCGTGGTTAAACTTCTAAAAGATCACGACGAAGGCAAAGAATACGATCCAAACGAGTATATAAGGAAGGCTTGAGCGGCGTAGTAAATTTTACGGCAACAGACATGTGCCGTAAAATTCGTTTTTTATTGCCGTTTTACGCTACGTCAAATTTATGACTCAAATTTGCGCTACCGATAACTTTTGCAGCATCAAATTTGGTCTAAACTTAAACCCTTTCCGCTGCCTCTAAAACCACGCTTTTTAGTAAATTTACGCCGTTAGCGATGTCGCTCCAGCTGGAAAATTCCGCCGGATTGTGGCTGATACCGTCTTTAGACGGAATGAAAATCATCGCAGTCGGACAAAGTGCGCTCATATGCATCGCGTCGTGTCCTGCGCCGCCTGGCATGATCTCAAAGCTAAGACCGAGAGCTGCGGCTTTTTGGGCGATGAGCTTGATGAGGCGGCTGTCCAGTGCGCACGGCTCGTCAAAGGCTAGCTGCTTGATCTCGCATTTGACGCCGTGCTGGGTTTCGATGCGCGAGATTTCGGCTAGGATCTGCTCGTAGGCCTCCTCGCGCGTGACTAGGTCAATGCCGCGCAGGTCGATTAGTAGCGTTGTCTCGCCCGGCACGACGTTCATGACGCCCGGTTTTACCGTGCAGTTGCCCGCGGTCGCTACCACGCCGTTTGCCACGTTTTTCTGCGCGACGCCCTCGACGGCTAGCACTATCTGCGCCGCTGCGCAAAGCGCGTCGTGGCGATACTTCATCGCGGTCGTGCCGGAGTGCTGGGCTTGACCTTGCACGCGTACGCCAAATCTATGCGGCGCGGCAATGGCGCTCACTACGCCGATTTGGATGTTTTCGTTATCTAGTAGCGGCCCCTGCTCGATGTGCAGCTCAAAGAAACTCTCGTAGCCCGGCGTTAAATTTTTAGCCTTTTCGATGCTCGCTAGATCGATGCCAAACTCAGAAAAAATCTCGCCGATAGCGCGCCCTTGAAAGTCGCGCACGTCTTTAAGTTTCTCAAAACCTAGCTTGCCGCACATTACCTTGCTGCCAAGCGTCGCGATGTTAAATCTACTTGACTCCTCGCACTCAAAGACGATGAGCTCGAGCGGTCTGCGCGTCTGCACGCCCTCGTCGTTTAGCGATCTAATCAGCTCTAGCCCGCCCAGGACGCCCAGAATCCCGTCAAATTCGCCGCCGTTTATCACGGTGTCTAGATGTGAGCCAAACGCTACCGCTGGCAGCTCGGGCTCAACACCTTCGCGCCTAGCAAAGATATTTCCGATGGCGTCTATGTGTACTTTTAGCCCCGCCTCCTTACAGCGCGCGATAAATAGCTCTCTGGCGGCCTTATCCTCGCGCGTGTAGGCTAGGCGACTCATCCCTGCGCCGAAGCCCTCGTCGTTGATCGCGTTTATCTCGCTAAAAAGCGCCTTAAGTCTATCCAAATTTATGCTCATCGCCCATCCTTCGTATTTAAAATTTACCAAATTCTAGCCAAGAAGCATTAAATTTATACTTTAATATTTTTATTTAATACAATATTTAATTTTTTGGATTTTAGATAATGTTTGGGATCTAAGAGCTAACAAACGCTAACGTTAGTTTTATTAGAATTTAGCTCTAAAATCAGCTTTGAATATAAAATTTATAAACAGCAAAGTAAAAACTTTATACCATAATATACTAAATTTTACTAACAAATTGCCCGGTTTGAGATATAAATTTGCAGAAAATATGATGGTCAAATTTAAACAAAAGCAGTGGTTTTTGAGGAAAGCGGTTGGCAACATAAATTTACCGCCTATAAATCTTTGGCTCGTAGCGTATTTGCTGGCGAGCCAAAGTTAAATTTGACCGTTTAAACTAGCTGCGCACCCTGTCCTTTTACGATCTCGCCGATGACGTAGCCGTCGGTACTTGCTAGCACAAAGTCGGCGTTTTCTTTTGGCGCTACGACGATCATACCCACGCCCATGTTAAACGTCCTCATCATCTCGGCAGGCTCTACCTTTTGCGCGATGATTTTAAAGATCTCAGGCGTGCGGATCGCGGCATGCTCGATCTTCGCGCCCAGCCCCTCCGGAAATACGCGCGGCAGATTTTCCACGATGCCACCGCCAGTGATATGTGCGAGCGCGTGGATTTTATCTTTTAAATTTAAAAAGTCGCCGACGTAGATCCTAGTCGGCTCCAAAAGCACGTCGATGAGTGCGCGACCGTCCACTTTGTCGTCAAATTTTAGCCCCAGCTCGGCGACCACTTTTCGTGCGAGCGAGAAGCCGTTTGAGTGCAGGCCGCTGCTAGGAAGCGCGATGAGTACGTCGCCCTCGCGGACGAATTTTGAGCGGTCGATCTCGTCCTCCTCGGCGATGCCCACTGCAAAGCCCGCAAGGTCGAAGTCGCCTTTTTCATACATCGAGGGCATCTCCGCCGTTTCGCCGCCGATCAGTGCACAGCGGGCGAGTTTGCAGCCCTCGGCGATGCTTTTTACTACCTCTTTGGCATCCGTGATCTCGAGCTTTGCCGTCGCGTAGTAGTCGAGGAAAAATAGCGGCTCGGCGAAGTTACAGATGAGGTCGTTCACGCACATCGCGACGAGGTCTTGACCTACGCCGTCAAATTTGTGCGCGTCGATCGCGAGTCGCAGCTTTGTGCCCACGCCGTCGGTGGCGCCCAGGATCGCAGGTTTTTTATAGCCTGCAGGTAGCCTCACAGCGCCCGAAAATGAGCCGATACCGCCCAAAACGTGCGGAGTTTGCGTTGCTTTAACGAACGGTTTTATCGCGTTTACGAAGTCATTTCCCGCGTCTATATCGACGCCCGCGTCTTTGTAGCTTATCAAATTTTATCCTCCAAGATGGTATAATTTCGCAGATTTTAGCCAAAATCGAATAAAAACGCTATAAAGGCCCATCTTGAAATTTAAACACGCCGTCGTCATCACGGGCAGCATCGGTAGCGGCAAGAGCGCGGTTTGCGAGCTGCTTCGTGATCGCGGATTTGAGATCATCGACGCCGATAAGATTTCGCATGACATTTTGGATCGCTGCGCCGCTCAGGTGGCTGAAATTTTCGGCGCGCAATACGTCGTACAAAAGGACGCGCAGGCCGGAAATTTAGGCTCGCACGCGGAATTTAACGCTAGATCGGATGAGGAAATTTCGTCCGCGCCCTACGTTTCGGTGGACCGCAAAAAACTAGGCGAGCTGGTGTTTAAAAACCCCACAGAGCTTGCAAAGCTCGAAGCGTTGATGCATCCAAAGATAACGGCTGAAATTTTATCGCAGGCGCGGGCTTTGGAGGCGAAAGGAAAGCTTTATTTCGTCGATATTCCGCTATTTTTTGAGGGTAAGAGGTATGAGTTTTTTGACAAAGTAGCGGTCGTTTATGCACCTAAAGAAACGCTAATCGCGCGCGTGATGAAGCGAAATGGGCTGGATCACGCTGCTGCAAAGTGCCGCGTGGAGCTACAAATAGATATCGAACAAAAGCGCACTATGGCGGATTTTGTTATAGATAATAGCGGTGATTTGCAAAATTTAAGAGATGAAACCGGGTCTTTTTTGGAAAAAATAGCTTAACTTGTTATGACACGGCATTTTATGCTATTTGAACACTGCTTTAGTCACTTGGCAGCGACAGTTTGTCGTCATATCCAGTCCTGCTGCTACTTGTGACGCAAGCTACGTTGATTATTTTAGTTTATTTGCAGTCTTTGCTTTCAAGTTTTACCCGAATCAGCTCTTTGTTCTTTATATAATAAACAAAATCCACGCCGTCAGCTATCTCGCGTACGGCCTTTAACCGCGTATCCTCGCAAAATTCTTTTTTGAGTTCCTTTGTTTGCTCCTCTTTTAGCTCGGCGATATCTTTATCATTTAACGCGTTTTCATCCATTTCTAGCCCTTTACCAAGCGCATAATGATAAACAAAACGGCGGTTTTCGCAGACGATTTTTTCTAGCGTATTTATCTCGTCTAGTTTTCTCGGAAGATCTGAATTTAGTCGCGCCAGCATTTCTTTTACATTTGATGCTTCGCATAAATTTTCTTTCATCTGCTCTTTTGTGTATTCTACTTTACTGCCTACAAAAACTTCTACACCGATCCAGATCGCGACGGCAATGCCTAAGATAATAAATAAAAATTTGTTGAGTTTATTTAGGTTTTGATTTAGTTTTTGTATATCCATTTTTGCTCCTTAAATTTGAGGCGGTATTTTATCGGAAAAAACGAAAAACAAAAATTAAAATTTGGAGCGGAATTTGTTTTATTGCGATTTTTTTTTGGGGGGGGGGGTGAACGATCAAATTTAATTAAAATAAATAATCAAAGAAAAAGGAGCGGGAACCGCCCCTGGGTATTATAAAGCAGCCTTTGCTTTTGAAGCTAGCTCGCTGAAAGCTTTTGCGTCATTCATAGCTAGATCGGCTAAGATTTTTCTATCAAGCTCGATATTTGCTTTTTTAAGTCCCGCGATAAAGCGAGAATAGCTAATGTCGTTTAGGCGGCACGCAGCATTGATGCGCACTATCCACAAGCGGCGGAAGTCGCGTTTCTTGCGGCGTCTATCACGGTATGCATAGACCAAACTTCTTTCTAATTGCTCTTTAGCTTTTCTAAAGTGTTTGTGTCTAGCGCTGAAAAAACCTCTAGCTAGTTTTAAAACTTTTTTATGGCGTCTTCTTCTAACTACGCCTGTTTTTACTCTTGCCATATTTATCCTTTACAAATCGGCGCTCACTGAGTGAGTCTTGCCCCAAATTTGGGGGAGTTTGGAATGACTTTTCGTCAAAAACTTAAATTCCGAGCATCGCTTTGACGCTTGCGACGTTTGTGCTGGCTACGTATTGAGGCGAGCGTAAATCTCTCTTGCGGTTGCGAGATTTTTTTGTCAAAATGTGGCTTCTAAAAGCAGAGCCTCTTTTGATCTTGTTTTTGCCCACTTTAAAACGTTTAGCAGCGCCGCGAACTGTCTTCATCTTAGGCATACTAATCCTTTTAAAATTTCTTTTACGCCTTACGCGTAAGAGTGGGATTATACCCAAAATTCCTTTAAGAAATTTAAATTTGAAGGTGCGCGCGTCAGAATACAAAACAAATTTATAATACAATCTTGAAAATAGCTTAAATTTTAGATTTAATTAATATTTTTAGTCCTATAATTTCACTTAGATTTATTATCTCAAATCAAGGAGTAACGATGAAGATGAAGTTTCTCGCCTCTGCGGCGGTAATAAGCGCGATGTTTTGCGCAAACGCGCTAGCTTGCACGACTATTTTGGTTGGAGAGGGCGCCTCTGACGATGGCTCTATGTTGATAGCCAGGAGTGCCGATAGCAAGGCGATAAAGGCGCAGGTATTTTTGATACATCCGAAAAAATCCAATCAAAAAGGCGTCCACAGCTCAAAGGCGCACGACGGGGCAAATGATTTTACCTATCCGCTACCAAAAGAGAGCATGAGATACACGACGATAGCAAACTCCCATACCAAGCTTCACGGCGCTGTCGGCTACAATGACGCGGGCGTGGGCATCAGCGGCACCGAGACCATATATGCTAAAGACGAACTGCTAAAAATCGATCCGTATAACGAAGCAACCGGCATCACGGAGGACGATATCCCAGACGTCTTGCTACCTCGTATGAAAAGCGCGGCGCAGGGCGTGAAGCTGCTCGGTGAGATCGTAGAAACTACGGGTGCGGGAGAGGGTTTTGGCGTAGTGTTCGTCGATAAAAACGAGCTTTGGTACTTTGAAACCGGCACCGGTCATCACTGGATGGCGGTTAAACTACCCAAAGACGAGTATTTTGTTTCCGCAAACCAAGGCAGACTACAAAACTACAAAGAAAACGATCCGAATTTTATGGGGTCGAAAAATTTGATCAAATTTGCCCAAGATAACGGTGCCTACGATCCGGCAAAAGACGGAGAATTTCAGTTTACCAAGGCCTACACCAGGGACGATGAGAGAGATATGACCTACAACTATCCGCGCGTTTGCTGGGTGCAGCAGATGTTTAATCCCGAGTTAAAAGATAAGCAGACCCTTGACGGTGGCAACTATCCGGTATTTTTAAAACCGGCTAAAAAGCTAAGCGTGCAGGATCTAAAAACCGCGCTCAGATCCCACTACGACGGCACTGCATACGATAACTACGCGAGCAAAGACGAAAATCAAAAAAACATCTACCGCGCCGTGAGCGTTTTTAGAACCTACGAGTCGCACGTCATGCAGGTGCGCCCGTGGCTACCGCAAGAGATCGGCAGAGTGACATACGTGGCGCTTGGTATGTCGGAGCTTGGCGTTTATTTGCCGTATTACTATGGCCTCGACAAATTTATCGACGGCTACGACAAGGGCTCGTATAAGGCCGACGACGAGTCCATTTATTGGACATATAGAAAGCTGCAAACCCTCGTGATGATGGACTATGAGAAGTATTCGCCTGTCGTGAAAAAGGCCTACAAGGAGTTTGAGGACGCGCTCGCGGTCAAGCAGGCCAAATTTGAAGACGAATACGTCAAACTCTACAAAAAAGACAAAGCCAAAGCAAACAAGCTGCTAAACGAATTTTCGACGAATATGATGAAGGAAGCCAAGGCTCTAACGCAAAATTTGACGAATGAAATCTTTACGATGCTGACCGACGACACCGACGCCAAGCTAAAATCGCTAAACAAAGGCAAAAAAGACTAGGCAAATTTAAGGGGCGGGCTGCGGCCTGCCTCAAATTAGCCCAAATTTGATAAAAACTTCTTGATTTATTTTTTAAAAATCTTTATAATACGGCTCAAATTTGACCCCAAAAGGATGAGCTTAATGCCTTGCCCCATGCCTGAGACTCTTTAATCTTAGCAAAAAAACCGCAAACGACTTTAAAAAAACAGCCAAATTTTTAAATAATTTCACGTTTTTAAACATTAATATAAATTTATTTCTATCGCCGCGAAGGGTGCATTGTAATTGCATTTTTAAAAACAAAGCGAAGCAGCGTCTGAAATTCGGGCGAAATTTATTTAGTAGAGTTTTTTATAAATTCTATTTTAGTTTGAGAAAATCGGGTTGCCACCCGCCGTTTCTAAGCCCGCTCTTTTCAAAATATCAAGCTTATAGCGCATAAAATTTAAAAATAAAAAATCAAAATTTAAAGGAATTAAAATGATAAAAAGTTATGTTACGGGTTTCCCACGAATCGGAGAAAAAAGAGAGCTAAAACGCGCACTTGAAGGCCTTTGGGCCGGCAAAGAGGGCTTTAGCGAGGAGAATTTGCTAAGCGTCGCTAAAACGCTAAAAAACAGACACTGGCAATACCAAAAAGACGCCGAAATCTCGGCTATCAGCGTAAATGATTTTTCGTTTTACGATTTGATGCTTGATAGCATCGTCGCGTTTGGCGCCGTACCGCCTAGATTTGCAAATTTGAGCGGACGAGAGCAGTATTTTGCCTGCGCGCGCGGTAACAAAACCGGCGTAGCGATGGAGATGACGAAGTGGTTTAACACAAACTACCACTACATCGTGCCTGAGCTTAGCGCCGAGACGTCGTTTAAGCTTGATGCATCAAAAATCCTTGCCGAATACGAAGAGGCAAAGGCTGCGGGCGTAAAAGGCAAGGTAAATTTGATCGGCCCTATCACGTTTTTGGCGCTTTCAAAGACCACTGACGGCAGCTGCCCGTTTAAAAAACTAAACGCTCTAGTCGCAGAGTACAAAAAGCTACTTGAGCTACTTTCGACGCTTGACGATGAGATTTTGGTGCAGTTTGACGAGCCGATTTTTGCGACCGATAAAAACGAAGATATCCTACTTAGCGTCATCGGTAAGGTGTATAACGAACTAGCCGAAGCCGCCGGCAACGTAAAAATCGTGTTTATGACGTATTTTGAGCACGCGCTAAAGGCGGTCGCTGAAGTAGCGAAAACTAAAATTTATGGTATCGGACTTGATTTCGTTCACGGCAAAAGAAATTTCGAAGCGCTTGAAACTATCAAAAATAGCCATTTAACGCTATTTGCAGGCGTCATCGACGGACGAAATATCTGGAAAAGCAACATCGACGAAAAGGTAAATTTAGTCCGCGAAATCAGCGAAAAAATCGGCGGCAAAGATTTCTACGTCGGACCTAGCTGCTCGCTGCTTCACGTGCCTTATGCCCTAAAATACGAAGAAAAACTAAACTCCGAGGTCAAAAGCTGGCTGAGCTTTGCCGTAGAAAAACTAGACGAGATCAAAATCATAACCAAACTAGCTAACGGCGTAGCGCTAAACGCGGTGGAGAGCAAAATTTACGAAGAAAACAAAGCTGCGGTTAAAACGCGCGCAACGTCAAATTTGATCCACTCGTCAAGTGTGCAAAACCGCGTGAAAAATCTAGTCAAATTTGAGCGCGAAGATAAATTTGAAGATCGCATCAAAATCCAGCGCGAAAGCCTAAACTACGGCATCTTGCCGACTACGACGATAGGTAGTTTCCCACAAACC
Organism: uncultured Campylobacter sp.; assembly: GCF_938039205.1. GTDB lineage: Bacteria > Campylobacterota > Campylobacteria > Campylobacterales > Campylobacteraceae > Campylobacter_A. The sequence goes on along the minus strand of NZ_CALHVM010000049.1, from coordinate 23,663 downwards.
GTCGAGCTAAGAGTGCTTCGCCAAAACTTCAAAAAAGGCGAGATCGACGCAGCTGCATACGAAGCAGGTATCAAAAAATACATAGACGACTGCGTCAAATTTCAAGAAGATATCGGCCTAGACGTACTAGTTCACGGCGAGCCTGAGCGCAACGACATGGTCGAGTATTTCGGCGAGCAGATCGAAGGGTATGCATTTAGCGAAAACGGCTGGGTGCAAAGCTACGGCAGCCGCTGCGTGAAACCGCCTCTACTTTTTGGCGACGTGAGCCGCCCAAAGGCGATGACCGTCGAGTGGATGAAATACGCCCAAAGTCGCACTAGCCGCATAATGAAGGGCATGCTAACTGGACCTGTAACCATGCTAAACTGGAGCTTCGTGCGCGACGACCTACCTCGCAGCGAAGTGGCCAAGCAGCTTGCGCTTTGCATATTTGACGAGATCGCAGACCTGCAAGATGCCGGCATCCGCATCATCCAAGTGGACGAAGCTGCGTTTAAAGAGGGCTATCCGCTACGCGCCGAAAACATCCCTGCGTACGAGAAATTTGCGGTTGATTGCTTTAAACTTTCCGTTAGCTCGGCCGAGCCTAAAACGCAGATCCACACGCATATGTGCTACTCCGAGTTTAACGACATCATCAAGACGATCGAGGCGATGGACGCTGATGTCATCAGCATCGAGACGGCTCGCAGCGGCAACGAACTGCTAAAGATATTTAAATCCGTCGGCTACAAACAAGAAGTCGGCCCTGGTGTCTACGACATCCACAGCCCGCGCGTACCTAGCACCGATGAGATCGTGCGCCAGATCCGCGCGCTACTCGAGGTTCTACCAAAAGAACAGCTCTGGATCAACCCTGACTGCGGCCTAAAAACGCGCAAATGGGAAGAGGTCGAGCCGAGCCTAAAAAATATGGTCGAAGCCGTCAAAATCGTAAGAAATTCATAATTTCGACCGCTTGCGACTCGGATAAATTTGCCGCTTTTGCCGCTTAAATTTGCGACGAGAGCGGCTTTGCCCGCTAAATTTTGAGCTCATGTTTAAAACCGGCTCAAATTTGACGCGGGTCAAATTTGTCGGTCGCGGCGAATAATTTATCCTGCGCACGCGCCGCCACGGCATAAATTTGACCGCAAACGGCGCGGTTTTCTACATTTTAAATTTGGAAATTTCATGCTAAAAGAAAAAATTTTAAACAAAGAAAAGGGGCTCGTACTCTACGGACTAACGCCGCCCAAGGCCGAATTTGACGAGGCTAAGCTGCGCGACATCTCGGATCGTTGGACGGGCAGGATAGAGAGCATAAACGCCGACGGGCTCGTACTTTACGAGGTGCAAGACGAGAGCGAACGAAACGATAGCGAGCGGACATTTGAGTTCAGCGGCACGCTAAGTCCCGAAATCTATTACCGCGACTACCTAAACGTCTCGACTCCAAGCATCTTTTACCGCGTGGCTAGCGGCTACGACGAGGGCGTATTTCGCGCGGCGATTGCGGCTCAAAGCTCAAAATTAAACGTACTCGTCGGAGCTACGTCTAGCTCGCAAAAAGTTCGGTTAAATTTGGCTCGCGCGTACGAGATTGCGGGCGAATTTGAAAATTTAGCCGTCGGCGGCGTGTGTATCGCCGAGCGTCATGCCAAAAAGGGTGATGAGGCGCAAAGGATGCGTGAAAAGATCGCGGCTGGGGCGAAGTTTTTCATCTCGCAGGCCATTTTTGACGCACAGATGACGCGTAAATTTTTAGAGGACTGCGCCGCCGCGAAAATAACCGAGCCGATATTTCTCACGTTTTCAACAGCGGGCAACCCAAAAACGCTAGAGTTTATCAAATGGCTGGGCGTTAGCGTGCCTAGCGCGGTTGAGGCGCGTCTAAACGCTAGCGAGGACTATCTGGCGCAAAGTTGCGAGATAATCAAAGAAATTTGGCGCGAGCTAAAGAAATTCGGCGACGAAAACGGGCTAAATTTGAGCGCAAACATCGAAAGCGTAATGGCTAAGCGCGCCGAGATCGAAGCGAGCTTAGAACTAGCCCGCGAGTTTAGGCTGCTTTAAGGCAAGCGGTAAATTCGGGCGACAAGAGCGTGAAATTTAGGCGTTAAGGTTGCGCCGCAAAGTAAATTTTACCTTCGCGTAGGTTTGTTTAAATTTATATGCTTTTGTCCAAAATCTTAAATTTCCGTAAGGCGCTAAATTTGAAAGAGCGAAATTTAAACGAAAAGAGGCGGCAATCTCGAGAAAAAGGAGCATGGATCGTTTAAATTTGCAGACAATCGGAACGAAATAAAGCGGCGGACGGATTAAATTTAAGCAAAAAATGCGAGATAAAAAAGCGGCGTAAATTTAAGCGCGAGTCCGGACCGCGCGGCCTAGGCTTAATTACCGCGCCGAAATTTAACCGCACTTGGCGGCTTTGGTTTGCGAGCCAACAAGCCACAAAATAAGCGGCCAAACGTGTAAAGGAGTTAAAACGGAGACTTTATTTACCTTTATTTTTGTCGGCGCCATAGCCGTGCTTTTTGCACTTCCCGCGGCTTCTAATCTTTTTGCGGCCTTAGGCGAAAAACCCGCCCAAAATTTAAGCGAGAACGCTCAAAACTCAGCCCAAAGCGAGCTTTCGCCAGAGCTAAAAGAGCTAGAAAACGAGCGCGTAAATTTAGTAGCCGCCGTCAAAAAAGCAAACCTAATCGCCCTTGCGGTAGGCGTTTGCGTAGGCGCAGCTGCGGCGTATTTTTTAGACGCGATTTTCGGCGTGACGCTGGGCGCGATCTCATATGCTGCGACGACTAGCCTTTTGACTGCGTCTAAAAGGCGAGAATTTAGGGCAAATTTTAAACGTCAAATCATAGAAAAGATCATAAAAAAGCACGGCCTTAGCTACGATAAAGACCGCGGGCTAGGGCTTGATGATTTTTTTACGATTTACGATTGCAGGGTTGATGAGTGGAGCAGCGAGGATCTCGTTGAGGGCGTTATAGATGGTGTTAGCGTCAAATTTAGCGACTTTTACGCGGCTAAAAAGGTGAAAAAGAAAAACAGCACCGATACGGTCGTGCAGTTTCAAGGCGTGCTTTTTAAGGCGGATTTTAATAAAAAGCTAAGCTCCATAACGCAAATCGCGCACGTAAATTCGCGAAATTTAGCGGTTTACGGGCAGAAGGCAAATATGGACGACGTGAGATTTGAGGAGATATTTGACGTCTATACGACCGATCAGATCGGCGCTAGATACGCACTTAGCCCGGCGCTGATGGAAAATTTTACTCAGCTTTGCCTCAGGCTAGATGCGCCTGTAAATGCCGTTTTTAAGGATGGTCGAATTTTTATCGCCGTCGAGACCCGGCGCGACGACTTCGAGCCGCAGCTTGGCAAATCGCTAGCGGATGAAGCGACGCTAACTGCCTATGAGAGCGAGATAGAAAGCTTTACGCAGATAGTAAAAGAGCCAAATTTAAACCGCAAAATTTGGTAATTTTGAAATTTGGACGGCTTTGTGAGTCGCAGCTCAAATTTGAATGCAATGATAAAATTTTACATAAATTTAATCACGATATAGCGTAAATATTTTCCAAACATAAAAGCGTTTTTGTAGTATAATCGCTTTATAAATCCACATAAAAGAGTCGTCATGAAAAAGTTGATTTTCGCGATCTTTTTGACTTATTTGGCGTTGTCTTCGGCCCAGGCCGGCAAGAGCCATGGCGATGGAGCGCAGGCTGTATCAAAGGGGGAGTGGGCTACGGCGGTACAGATTTTTACGAAAGGTTGCTATAGTGAGGATGATACCGCATCATGCAAAGGCCTTGGCGAGATATATGAGTACGGTAGAGGCGGCGCGACTGATCAGCGCGTGAAAAAGGACGCCGTTCTATCAAAGCAAGCTTATGAAAGATGCTGCGAAAAAAGCAATGGATTACGAAAAGACTGCTGTAGAAAAGTAGGCAAATAATCGCGGCTGGCTTTGGGCACTAGCTTTAAATATGCGGTCACTTTGGGCGTGAAATTTGGCTTTAGGCAGTTCGCATACGAAATTTATTCTTTAGCGATTTTAGCTCAAATTTATCAAATTTTACGTTTTTGGCGTCGTAGCACAAGTCTGTTTTTTGTGAGACTGTAAATTTATACTCTGGCGCGATATTTTCTAAATTTGCCGAGCCTGCTTGGATTTTGTTCAGTCAAATTTTGTTCGGCGGCTTGAAGAACTTTTTCTAGCTTTTTGTTATTTTTACCGTCTTTTTCGAGATACAGTCGCTGTTGCTCTTTAAGGGCTAAAAATTTGCGCTCGCTCTTCGCCGCTCGTTATTTCAAGTAGCGCTTGCGCCCAGTTAGCAGGGAAACCAAAGCCGTATTCGCCTATACCGGCAAGAGTTTTTCTCATTTGGTTGGTATAGATTTTGAGATTGTGGGCTGGATATGTCGGGACGATTTTTAGCGTTTCTCGCTCCGCTACTTCATAAGAAATAAACCCTTTTGATAGCTCTATTATTATTTTAAAATTTCTTTGATCTGATCGTTTGTGTAGCGATTTGACTTGCTTGAATTTTCTTTTTGCATGATTATAAAATGCCTTAAAATTTAAAAACCAGGATCTAAAAGTAGATACTTATCGTCAAATTTTGCCGAATTTTAAGGTTAAAATTTGAGCGATTTCTCGCCCAAATTTATCAAATTTTACCTCTTCGGCGTTACCAACATATTGACGTAGCGGCCTTCTAGCAGCGGCTCTTTATCGCGGTCGGAAACGTCTTTTACCATCTCCCAGACTTTTTGTAGCATCGCGACGCCGGCTTCGGGATTGCTCATCTCGCGGCCTTTTAGAAATACGCGAAATTTGACGTGTTTGCCGTCCTCTAGAAACTCAAGAGCGTGCTTGACTTTGTAGTTGATGTCGTTTTGAGCGATTTTGACGGAGAGTTTGATTTCTTTGACTTCGATCGTTTTTTGCTTTTTCTTGGCCTCTTTTTGCTTTTTTTCCTGCTGGTAGCGGAATTTGCCGTAGTCCATTATCTTGCAAACGGGAGGTTTAGCGTCAGGTGCGATTAGCACTAGATCAAGCCCCATTTTCTCGGCGATTTTCAAGGCCTCTACTCTTGGGATGACGCCGTATGCGGTGCCGTCGTCTCCCACGCATCTTACTTCGCTCGCTCTGATATCTTCGTTGAGCAACACTTCGTTTTCTTTAGCCAATTAGTTTTTTCCTTTAAGTTGAAATTTGTTGATTATATCCAAAAATATTGTGTTTTTATTGTATTTTTCGTAGAAATTTATTGCGCCGTGACAATTTTTGCAGATTTTGGTAAAAGCCAGGCTTAGCATAAAGCCGCGCCTAGCTCAAATTTAGCGGATTTTCGCTGGTGTTTCAAAAACTTACCTCGGCGAGTTTTGATTTTAGCAGCTCGACGAATTCATCCAGCTTCATATCTTTTTGTTCTCTAGTCGTGCGGTCGCGCAGAGCGATGGCGCTATTTGCCACTTCGTTGTCGCCTAGTACCGCGATCATAGGCACGCGTTGTTTTTCTGCGGTACGGATGCGTTTGTTTAGACTCTCGTTTTTGCTCGCGATTTCGCTATCTACGCCGATTTTGCGAAGCTCTTTAGCGACGGTTTTGGCGTAGTCTAGGTGCGCGTCGCCAATCGGCACGATGACTACTTGCGTAGGCGCTACGAAAAACGGTAGCTCGCCGCCCGTGTGCTCGATTAAGATCCCGATAAATCGCTCAAAGCTTCCTAGTAGCGCGCGGTGTAGCATGACGGGTTGCTGGCGTTCGTTATTTGCGTCGATGTAGCCCAGATCAAAGCGCTCAGGCAGGTTAAAATCGACCTGGATCGTGCCGCACTGCCATTTTCGTTTTAGCGCGTCGGTGATTTTGATGTCGATTTTTGGACCGTAGAATGCGCCGCCGCCTTCGTCGATACCGTACTTAAAGCCGTTTTCATCAAGCGCTTCTTTTAGCGCTTTCGTCGCCGTTTCCCAAATTTCGTCCCCGCCGATCGCTTTTGCGGGCTTGGTCGAAATCTCCATCTCGTAGTGGAAGCCGAAATTTTCCATTATTTTGCCGGCAAATTTTAAAATTTCTAAGATATTTTCTTTGATTTGGCTTGGCATACAAAAGATGTGCGAGTCGTCCTGGGCAAATTCGCGCACCCTAAAAAGCCCGTGTAAAACGCCGCTTTTTTCGTGGCGGTGCACGACGCCGTATTCGAAAAATTTAAGCGGCAAATCGCGGTACGAGCGGATATCTGACTGATATACCTTGATGTGGCCGACGCAGTTCATCGGCTTTATGCCGTATTCGGCCTCGTCGATCGTCGTAAAGTACATATTTTCTTTATAGTTTGCGTAGTGGCCGCTCTTTTTCCACACGTCGGCTTTTAGTAGCTCAGGACCTCTAACCGGCTCGTAGCCTCGGTCACGGTGCGCTTTGTATAAAATTTGCTCTAGTTTGGAGCGCAAGCGTCCGCCGTTTGGTAGCCAGATCGGCAGGCCACCGCCGACTTCTTCGTCAAATGTAAATAGCTTCATCTCCACGCCTAGCTTCCTGTGATCGCGTTTTTTGGCCTCTTCGATGATGCGGATGTGCTCTTTTAGGCTCTCTTTATCGGCAAATGCCGTGCCGTAGATGCGGTTTATCATCTCGCGCGTCTCGTCGCCGCCCAGATAGGCTCCTGCTACGCGGGTTAGTTTAAAAAATCTTAAAAATTTGGTATTTGGCAAGTGCGGTCCGCGGCACAAATCCTCGAAATTTCCTTGCTTGTAGCTGCTGACTTCGCCTTCTGGGATGCGTTTTAGCACCTCTTGTTTTAGCTCGTCGTCTTTAAATTTATCGCTCATAAAGGCTTTTGTGGAGCTTGCTTTGACGATGTCAAGCTTTGCTTCGGCTAGCTCTTTCATCTTGGCTTCTATCGCCTCTAGATCTTCGTCGCTAAGCTTGCTGTTAGCTTCATCGACCTTAAAATCATAATAAAATCCGTCCTCGACGTTTGGTCCGACGAAAAATTTGGCCTGCGGATAAAGCTCTTTGATCGCCTGCGCCATGAGGTGCGCACAGGAGTGTCTGATGACGTTTAGCGCGTCTGGGGAGTTGTCAAAATAAATCGGTTCTGCGGCGTTTTCTCGCCCGTTGATACTCTGGGTATCGACTATGTTTCCGTCCAGTTTGTATGCGATGATATCGCTCATTTTACGTCCTTTTTATCGAAACATCTTTCTTACGCTGAAAGAATTGGGCTTGATTTTAGCTAAAATGTTTTTAAGCTTTACTTAATGTTTTATTTGATTTGGGTTTAAACGGCGGTCAAATTTGAGTTTTGAATATAATAGAATATATTGATTAAATTTTAAATATTGTTAAATCGGTAATATTCTCAATATAGTTTATTATATTTTAAGAAAACTAACGCTAATATTTCATCGAATGAATCATGCATTTATCTCGTCTTTGCACTGTTTTGATTCATTTTTCTCCCAAATTGCGCAAAGGAGTGGTTGCCTTTGCGCTTTAATCATTAAATTTTACTTCAAAATAAAACATAATATACTTTTGGCTTTAGTGGGCAAATTTGACGTTTGGATTTACGATGCGAAATTAAGTAAAATTTGATGAAATTTGAATCAAAAGAAGCGAAATGGTGGCCCCGAATGGACTAAAACTATACCGCTTTACATACGATAAAATCGTAGTTTAAGGTTTAAAATTAGAATATTTCTTACCCAATTTCTTACCTAATTGTGATTATTGCCTTTTGGCTTAGCATAAATTTTAATATCTCGCTTGCCAAATTCATAATAGTCTATGCCGGTTATTTGGTAGGTGTTGTCTCTAAATTTGATCTCGTAGTCGATCAGGCTCTGATCTTTTAAAACCTCATTGTAATTTACCACGAATAAAATCTCGGCTTCAGATTGAATTTGCGCTCGCTCGTAAGCCTCTTTTGCCGATAGTTGCCTTATGTAAGCCCAAATATCCTTTAGCAAGTATTGCTGCTGTTTTTCAACCTCGCCGTATTCATTTCTGGTCGAGATGTAACCTAATATACTGATCTTTTTATCTTTTATCATCGCAAAGCCTTTCAAATTCTGTTAAATGTTCGCACAACCCGACGTAAGCGTTTAGTAGTGATGCCGTGCCGTCTATTCTTTGGCGCGGATTGTTGCTCTTTACTGGGATTATGTTTGCGTTCCTATCCTCTACGACTCCAGTATTACTCAAGCACCATTTTAGGATCGGGCTATTGTTGTAATTTACTCTCTTAGCTTGCAAATCAGCTCCTAGGATTTGCAAGGGTAGTGATAGGGTTTTAGCCCCCTGAATGCATCTAATCATCTTAAAGCCCTCTGTTTGCATTTCATCCACCCAATACCTAGCCGAATAGCTATCATAGTAAATCCATAGCACCGTAATCCCGTTTTGTTTGACTTGCTCTAAATACCACGCCGTAACGTCCGAGTAGTCTATGGTGTTCCCGTCGCAAAGCCTTAAAAGCCCGTTTGCGTGCCAAATATCGTAAGGTATCTTGTCTTCTTTTATTCTAGTCTCCAGGTTGTCTCTAGGTATCCAATACATCTGCTTAACTAGCCTTTCGCCGTCGCTTATCGTTACTAGCGTAGCGCAGGTTAAATCAGTCGTTATTGATAGGTCTGCTCCGCCTATGGCGTATACGTTCTTAAATTTAGACTCGTCGTAGGTTTTTGGATTGTTGATAACGTCAAAGCTTAGCCATGCGTTGCGCGAGCTCTCTCTAATGTTAAAATCTTTAGTAAGGATGCCGATTAAATCTTTCGGGCTGTTTTCTGCTCTTTTGGCCTTATCTGATAAATCGGCGTATTTTTTAATACTTCCTAGCCCTGGATTTGCTTTGATCCATTTTTTCTCGTCTTTCCATTCGTCTTTGCTATCAAGCTCATAGATGATAGGTAAAAAGCTATCGTCTTTGAAAATGCCGTCTGCGATATTACAAGCATATTCGTAAATATCGTCGAATATACACTCTCTGACCGTGCCGGCAGTCGTGATCATAATTACCAATGGTTCACGGCGCGCGGATTGGCTTTGCTTCATAACCTCGTAAAGATTTCTGTCTTTTACGCCGTGAAGCTCGTCGATAACTACCAAATGGGAATTTAGCCCGTCCAGGGTGTTGCTATTCTTGCCTAGCGGCATCATCTTGGACATATTAAGAGAAAAATATAAATCGCTCTTTCTCTTTTTTAGAAATTTGCTAAGTTGCGGGCTTTGCTTTACCATATTTAAGGTTTCGTCAAATACGATCTTGGCTTGCTCTTTTTTGGTAGCTACCGAATAAACCTCCGCGCCCGCTTCGCCGTCTGCGATCAGCATATAAAGACTAAGGCCTGCTAATAGAGAGCTTTTACCGTTTTTTCTAGCCACCATAAAAAAGGCCTCTTTGTATTTTCTTAGTCCCGTCTTTTTATCCACAAAGCCGAATAGCGCAGAGATAAAAGCTTTTTGAAATAGATCTAGCTTTAGCGGACTGCCGGCCCATTCTCCTTTTGAGTGTTTGCAAAATTTCTCTATAAACTCGATAGGCCTTAAAGCTTTTTTCTCGTCGAATTTATACTGGCCGCTTTTGTCTTTCATGTCGTTTATTAGCTTGTCGTAAATTTTTTCTACTCTTTTGCTGACTAATATTTCGCCCGTTTTAATTTTGCGATAATACTCTTTTATGAAGTTCATTATTTGCTCGAGATAAAATTTATCAGCTCGCTATCGTCGGCTGGAGACGGATTTTTATCTATCAGCTCCATAAGCTGCCTATACACTAGCGAATACCGCTGAATGGTCGTGTTGTAGCTTTTTAGCGCGGAATTCTCTCTAATAAAGCTTTGTTTGCCCTGATTAAATTCCTCTAAAATTTCGCCGTTTTCCACTACTTCTTTGAGTCTTTGCATAGTTTTATTCATAAATTTTAACTCGGTTACCAAATCTTTTGCCACTTTTTGTCTACTTTGCGGCGCAAGCTTGATAAGCTCGTCTAGCTCGTCATTACTTGATATTTTTCTTACTTTTGCCATATTGACCCCCTTGTGGTTTTGCCCTGGAGGGAATTTAGAAACTCCCCCGCCGATTTTCCCCGAAACTTAGATTAAACTTAAGACGGGGGCTACTTAGCTAAAATCTACCCAAAGACCTTAACTAAATCGCCGTTCTCGTCAAATTTTAATCCCTCTACCGTGCAGCTTCTCTCAAAGTGTTCTTTGTTGTGGCAGTCCTGACAAAGCAGCTCCAGGTTCTCCCAATGCAATGTTAAATTAAAATCGTTCTGATTGGCTTTGCTTAGATGCTTTTTGTGATGGACTATCCTACCTATACCGCCGCAACGCTCGCATATTCCGTTCTGAGAAATATAGTAAGCGTTGCGCGTCTTTTTCCAATTTTGGCTTTGATAGAATTTATTATCAATGCTTCTCATCTACTAAACCTGGCTTTGAGCGATAACGCTTTTAAGAGATTATCTATAACCTTGCTTAGCTTCTCACTCTCGCTTTGCTCGGCGTTGTACCAAAGTATCAAGATAAATTTACTTAGCTGTTTGGCTAGCGGCTCTTTTTCTTGCGCCCGCTTGTTTAGCCCGGTGCTTACCTCGATATAATCAGGGATTGCATTTAGCAACCCCTTTATTATTTCGTCGTTCTCGTTGCCGTCGAGCCTTAGCCACTCTCTAGCTTCCGCGACCTCTATCATCACGCCGCCCTTGATAGTTTGATAAAGGCTTCGTCTACTATCGGCTTGCAGTCAGCTATTGCCAAAGCCCTATAATCTATCTTGCCGGACTTAAAGCTTGACTGCGTTGAGCTTTCAAGCATTATGCCGCTTGGTAGGTTGTAGCCTAGGTAGTCAAAGTTTCCGAATATTACGTTATCATTTGCCATGTAGTCATCCACGATAACCTCAAAGCCTAATATTTTACCTACGTTCTCACTCTTTGGATCAAGCACGAATATTGGGCGTCCGTTTGTGTCGGTTAGGCCGTAGAATAGATTAAATAGCGTTGCGTTGCTCATCACCCATTTAGCGTTTGACGCATAGCCTCGCTTTAACGCTCCCGCTACTTTTACCACGTCGGCATAAGTTAGTCCGGCTTTTTTGAATTCAAAGTGGTTGCTGTCTTTTACCCAAGATATACCGCTTAATACGCCTTTGCCCTGATTAGTTCCCGTGCCGTTGATAAGTGCATCCGAGATACAATTCATTACCGAGCTTTGAAGTTCTTCTATGATGTAAGCCTCAAATGCCGATATACTCATTTTTGAGGCGGCTACCGATAGAGAAAAGACTTTCATTATCTCGTAAGCTTTAAAATTAACTATTGCAATATCCGGTCTTTCCTCGCTCACGTCCGCGCCCTCTGTGTGCCAGCTGGCTTTAGCAGTTGGAGTTCCTACCGGTATATCCATATTACACGGCATCGCAAAGCCTCGCGAAACTCCGATCGTGCCGCCTTGCGTTCTAGCCTTACTTATTACTTCGTTTAGCGTAGATGTAGGGATTACGCCTGCGACATTGCTTAGGCTTGCAAAGCCAGACGCTCTTAGCTCCATCTGCGCCGCATTCATAGCTCTTTGTTCGGTCGCGTTTAGCGGTTGATTTAGTAAGGTTTTGAAAAAAGCTTGCTTGTATTCGTTTGTACCAAATACGTCTTTTGGCTCTGCGCTTCTTACCTCAAAGCTCATATTGTCAAGCTCTTTTAACCCGTCCTCTTTGCTTCTAGTCTGCTTTTCGCCTAGATGCGCTTTAGCTTCTTTTAGCCCGTCGATTTCGATATTTATCTCATTCATATCGATATTGGCGTTAGTGTTGATCTCTTGTTTGATCTCCTGCGCTCTAGCTTCAATTTCTTTTAGTGTTTTTGTTTTGTAGTGATTAAAGGCTTCCGCCACGGTCTTAAATTTCATCGTTTTTCCTTTAGTGTAAAATTATGTTGTTTAGTTCGATAAGCTTTTTTGTTCGCTCGTCGTCGTTAAAAGCGTTTATCCTACTCCTAGCCTCTACGCTTGTCGCGCTGTATGCCGGATATGGCGTTACGCTAACCTCGTATACCTTATCTATCTTATGAATAGTTCGGGTCTTGCTCGCTCTGTCGTAGCTGTCTCCGCCCTCGCTCACTTTAAAGCCGAAACTCATTGCCGTTAAGTCTCCGCGCTTTACAGCGGCGTATATCGATTTGGCTTCCGCCGTATCGGGTAAAGTAGCTATCATTTCAAGCCCTGCCGAGCTTTTATTAAATTTCATCGTTTTTGGAGTTCTTGCTAGCGGCACTTTTGAATTATCGTGGTTGTATAAAAGCCTCGTGTCGCTTAGATCGCACCCATCAAGCGCAGTCGGTAATATAACCTCATTGTAGCTTAGTCCGCTATCGTTTATGGTGGCCGTTTGGTTAAAGACTATCGGCAAACCTGTTAGTATCATATCCTCACTCGCCTTGATCTCGCAGCTTCTGATTTCTTTCATTTCTACTCTCCTACCTGATATTTATTAGCCTTGTCTGCATCTACTACGTTAAGCGTTTGAAGTCTTTTATCTCCGTCTTGCACGGCCGGTAAATTTAAAATTTCCAATGCCTGATTTATACTAAGCAGCCCATAAGGCATAAGCTCGGAAATTAAATTTATTTTAGTGGCGTTGCTTGAGAATTGAAGTCTACCGCTCTCAAATGTAATATAGTTTTTAAATTTAATCTCTCTTTGGGTGAAAATCTTTCTAGTAAATTCTAAGCTCATCTGCACGGCCAAAGGCTCTATGACGCTCTCGTAAAAAGCTCCCCATTCGTTCTCGTTGTAGTTGCTCTTTACGATATTTTCGCTAATGCCCAAATAGTCGTAAATTTTATTTTTTATCGCAGCTAGCTGTTTATCGTCTATGCTTACGGGCTTGCTCTCGATCGGTAGAAATGAGCTTTTGGCATCTGTTATCACTACGCCGCCGTTATTAGACACACCTAAAAAGTCTTTTATAAACCGCTCGCGCATCTTTGTCATTTCAGCATCGGGTAGTACCTGCTCGTATTTCATAATGCCTCTGATATTGGCTCCGGCTTTTATGGCGATATTTAGCCCCTCGTTTTGAGTATGAGCCAAATCTAAAGTATTGTTGATCGCATCGTTGCTGTCGCCGAAATATTTAGAGCTATTAAAATGACGTCTTAGGTGAATAATATTTTTGTATTTTTGGATTAACTCCCCGTCTTTAGCGATAAACCTAATATAAAGCTCTCCGCGTCCATCCTGCAAAAAGGCTGCGTTGGTCGCATCGATAGGATAAAAACCTTTGATACCCGTTTCGTCCTCATCTATCAAGATAAAGGCGTTATTATGAATATAAAGGCGAGTTACTACCTTATACAAAAAATCGTAAGCGTTCATTAGTTCGTTTGGTTGAATTTGGAGTAAGTAGTTAATGTTGCTTACGGCTTGCTTGTTTAGCTCGTCTTTGATGACGTGCGAGCCTTTGAGTTTTGCGGCGTTCCTTGCTATCGCATCGATCGCCCCTCTGTAAATGTCGCTTGAGTATGCATCGCCGCCGAATGCTCCAAATGTGTTTTGATTAGCGATCAAGCTAAATTCTTGCGGCTTGGGTTTTCTTTTGAAAAAATTAAAAATCGTCTTCATCTCCTAGCTTCCTAATATTTGGATATTCCACGATCTTACCGTCTTTAATGATGGCGGCTACGAATTTTATATTTATGCCCATAACTCTTTTCCCGTTTTCGTTAAGCCATAGCATAGATTTATCTTGTATAACTTCGTCGCAGGTCCGGCAGGGCTGATTAGTAAAAAGTACGGTTATCATAAAGCCTATTATAGCTTTTTATTGTAAAGTTTTCAATACTAAATATAATAAAATCTCTATATATAGGCATTATATTAAATATTGAAAAGTAGATTATGGTATTTTTAACCCTAATCTAATCTCTTATTTTAAAACCCTGCATCAGGGCTGATCCTAGCTAGGACAATATCGCTTCCCTAGTGCGCTTCCCATATCTACAAAGCCGGTAGGGTCGTTCATTTAGAATTAGGCTTATTCAAGAGGGCAAATTCGCCCCCTTTGATAAACTTAATTTGCCTGCTTTTTCAAAAACTCATCTAAATACCTGCGCTGTTCCTCAACGTCCGGCACGTTCGCCCAAGGATTTGCCCATTTATCCAAAAAGCTTTTTAGGCTCGCCTGCGTTATGCTAATAGTTTCTATCATCTCGCTTATGAATGTTCTTTCCTCGTCGGTTAGCTCATCCGTATCCTCTTTGTCGTTTAGGAAAAAATCGTAATATCTTTTATTGACCTCTAGCGCCTCGATAAACTCTAACGTCTGGAGACAAAACTCCTTTAAGTATTCTGGTCTATCTCTGTAAAAAATAGAGGCTAGCTCGCGCTCTATTTTATTCTCGTCTATCCGTATAATTAACCGTCCCTCTTCGTCCATACGCCTAGGGTTAAAAATTTGCGGGTTATTCTTTGATAAAGCCACCCTGCTGGCTTCGTAAAAGGCATTCATATTTTTCATCATTAATCTCCTTGTAATAGTTTTTCCATCTCTTCGCTTCCCTCATCGGTCGCATTATCTATTCTAAGCTCAAGCAGCTGCTTGGATAGCTCTATTTTCTCGTCTACCAACTCCTCTATGCGTTCTTTTAGGTCAATTATCTCTAGTCTGAGTCCCTTGAGTTCGTCGGTTGTGGCCTCAAGCATTATTTTTAAAGCTTCTTTTTTGTCGGTTACGCAAGCTAGCGAGCAATAAAGCTCGTATGCTACGTCGTAAATAGCCTTATGCGACAAGTTGTCCACCCCGCCCGCTCGTTCTGCAAGTAACTTATTAAAGCTCTCTTTGCTGCCGTCTTTTGGTGTAAACAAAATCATTTCTTTATCTCCTCTCTTTGTTCTTGGTTTTCGCTCTCCTGATCCGCGTTTTCTACATAATCCCAAAAAATACCCTGGTTAAGCGCATGGGCTTCATCTGCTAGTTCGTCGATAGTTTTAAAGCCTAAATGCGCAGCCCTTACGGCTCTTTGCAGGTTTTCAAATCTATCTTTTAAAAATCTGACTTGCTCCTCTAGCTCTGTGATACGGGTGTCGGTATGGACTAAAATCATTTCTTTGCCTCCTCTTTTTTCGGTTAGCTTCTTTTCTGCATATTGGGTTACGGCCTCCGCAATATCATCAATAACGCCGCTTAAAAAATAGCCCGCATTTATCTTGTAGCCTTTTGGAGGTGCGGCAAAGCTAATACTAGCGTGCTGATGTTGCTTAGCGCACTTGGTACTTCGTCCGCCAGGTCTAGTTCGTCATTTATTTCAAATACGAGTTTCATTTCTTCACTCCTTTCGTTTTCTCGTCAATGTAGCCTTGGGTGGCTATTGCGGCTCCGCCTATTAGCGTAGATAGAAAATAGTTTACGTTCTGCTCCGCTTTCTCGTTCGTTCCTACGGCTTTCTGATAATGCGGCAAAGCCTCTACGAGGTATGCTATTGCGCAAAGTGCATCAGGCAATTCGTTTTCTATGTCTAATGCATCGTCAAAACTTAGTGTCATCTGGGCTCCTTTAAAAGTATTTTGTTGTATTTATGATTTAATTATACAACATTTTACGATATAAGTCAATACTTAATACAACTTTTAGCAATAATTTTATAGAATAATACAACTAATTGAGATATGGAGTTAAAAATGAATAAAGAGAGATTTAGTGAAGAATTAAAAAAACTAAATATAACAAAAAAAGAATTTGCCGACATGTGCGGAATTTCTTATATGACTGTAAATAATTGGAATGATGAAAATAGACCTATTCCGGCTTGGGTCGATAGCTGGATACAAAACTACAAATTTAAAAACTTCTATGACGTCGTAAAAACGGAATTTGATAAACAAAAGGATATTTGATGTTTTACTTCCCGCAAAACGCTAGCGTATTTGTTTTTCTGCTCGTTACGTTTGTAGCTTATAGAGTCTACAAAAATATGGCTAGAAATAGCGCTTTGCACGATGCCGAGCTTAAAAGCGTGAAAGAAATGTATCAAAGAGGCTATGAAATACGCCTTAGCGATCTTAAGCACGTTACGGAGGAAGAATTAAACGATCTGCATATAAAATTTATACTTTGACGTTTCTACTTCTAAAAACTATTTAGATTGAAATCTAAAACCCAAAAAAGTTATGACACTATGACAAATTACTCGCCAGCTCCCTAAAATACGGCGTTTGATTGTCATAAATTATGTTATGACACCTTATGACACTATGACAATTTTATAGTCTCTGTCATATTGTCATAGGCTGTCATAGACTGAATTATGACACACTAACCCCCTAGAATACGGGCTTAGCGGTCATTTTGTCATAGTGTCATACAAATTCTAAATAATAGATATGATATTCCCATTCTCTATTTTTAATTTTGACTTGGTTAGGTTTATTAGCTCGTTTTTTGTCATATTGAATTTTCTATAAACTTCTCTTGCACCCATGGGTAACCTCTGTTTTTTTACAAAATCTAATATTTTATCCGCTAGTTCTAATTTATCAGATACGGTTGTGTTTGTGATCTTGTCGATTAATGGGCTAAAATCAAGATACCCTCTTAAAAACTCAATTCCTTTTTTTACCGTCTCATCGGATACTAAGTGTTCAAATTTATACTCTTTGTTGCTTTTTTTGCAGTCTCTGTATTTGGTAAATTCTTGCAAGTAGTGCAACGTTATAATAATAGAGCTTAGATTATAGGTTGTTCTTCTGTTTGCTAGACTCATAACCTTATATATCGTGCTATTACTTTGCTTGTATAGCCTACTGCTCTCTTGCTCGGCAGCCCTAACCCCTTTTGCAAAATTAATCAAAATATCATTAGTGGCTAGGTAGTTTCTATTTATTTCATATCCTGAAAATTCTTTTGCAAATTCGTAAATCTCGCTAGATAATTCCATGCATTCATTTTCTTTATGTGCCGGAATAGGAATTATTTGCGTATCCTTATAGTCTAGCTCATCTTCGCAATAAACCATAATACAACGGTTAAAAAAGCCGCCCTCTAAATGGTGCATAAGCTGTTTGGATGATAAATAGGCCAGGTTTGTATCGGCATAAAAAAAGAAGTTGGCTTGTTCTATGTAAGGCTCCGCATGGGCATTAATTTTTTGGCTAGGCGTCTTTATCCTATCCTTTCCATGTGCCGATACTATAAAGTCAATTATTGCGTCTTTATCCATTTTTAGGGTATTTCCTAGTTCTTCCATCTCTAGTATTTGCGTTTTTGTGGTTTCAAAGCACTGGCATAACCCTTCCAGGCTAGTATTTTTCTCGTGAATGCTACCTATGAGTTTATATTTTTTATCTGCATCTGCCTTTGAAATTTCCTTATCTTCAATCATTTGCCTTATTCTGTCTTTTTGCTCCTGCCTTGCTTCACGATCCGATCTACGTATGGGATCAAATAGTAGCTTGTTCTGAGTGCTAAAATTTAT
Organism: uncultured Campylobacter sp.; assembly: GCF_938039205.1. Taxonomy (GTDB): domain Bacteria; phylum Campylobacterota; class Campylobacteria; order Campylobacterales; family Campylobacteraceae; genus Campylobacter_A. The sequence goes on along the minus strand of NZ_CALHVM010000049.1, from coordinate 6,185 downwards.
ACCTTTTCCCACTCCGCTATCGCTTAGATCAAGCATATAAAAACCGCCCACTCTAAGGCCGCCATGCGATAGTAAAAAAGCGAGATTTTGGATCGCTTTTAGTTCTATTTGGGGATATGTGCTAGGAAGTGATTTTTTTAAAAGACCGGTATAGTCATTAAGCCAGCCAATACCAAAATCAAACTGCGACATATACCTACGCTTTAACCTATCGCTTTCTTCTTTTGTAATTTCTTCAATCTTCTCGGTGCTAGGTTTAGTTTCTTTGGGTATAATCTCTTCATTCTCATAGTTGAAGTCCTTTCGCCTAGCTTCCCTCGCTTTTTGGCTAGGCGAGGCTTTTGTTTCAGGTTCGTATCTATCTGCAAACGACATACTAATTCTCCTTTATTAATCCGTCTAGTATATTTTTAAATTTGTTCTCATAGTGCTTGTTGTCATTGGCACTAAACCTTATAAACTCGTAAAAATACGAGCCCACTAGCTGCACATCGGCATCTAGCTCTTTGTTCAAAATTTCCTTAGTCGCATCGTTTAAGCGTCTATCAAAAAGTATAATCTTTTTGCTCTGATAGGCCTTTAGGGCCTCTGTAAATTTAACTCCTGCGCTAAATTCGAATTCATCTTTGAAACATAGATAATCAAAGCCTAAAATCTCGAATAAAGGCGCATCCTGATAAGCTCCGCTTACCATCAATACGCGCCTGCCCGTTATCTTTTGGATGCAGATATTGGCGTTTCCGCTTCTAAACGGATCGCTTTGCGAGTAAAGCTCATTGTATAGCTCGCAATTAGCATAATCCAAAACGCGCATAAAGTGGCCTTTGTCGTTTTGTAGTATCAGAGTGATTTTATTTTTGGTATTTAGCCCTAAAAAGCCTACTAGGGTATCAAGGCCGCCAAAACTATCAAAAAAGCGTCTATCGTAAGATTTGTAAATTTTACCAAACACGCCTTTTTTATCATTTTGTAGGGCTTTTGTTAGCCTTTGTCTTTGAGCTTGTAAAATATCCATATCAAGCCCCTATCAAATCGCGCAGCTCGGCCTCGAGCTTGGCTAGTTCGCGGGCTCTAGCTTCTTTTTCCTCTCGCTCCTTTGCCACTCTTAGCTCCAGCTCTCTTTGCCGCAAGAATTCTTTGGCTTCTTTGATCTCTTTTTCGCTGTCTATCCCTAGCCTATATTCGTTGGCCCGGCTACCGTTTCCATAATGTCTCATAGTCTATCCTTTTTAAGAGATTAGATTAGGATTTTCTTGACTTTTTATGGGCAAAGGGTATAATAATCGTCTCACTTATTATTATAGTTCCTTGTCTTGCCCTTAAAAAGCTAGACAAGGATTTATCCCTTTTGTTCGTTATTTAATAGCCACTCATTAATTCTTTTTCTGCTGTAGCGTATCACTCTGCCAAATTTACTAAACGGTAATGGGTTTTTATCGCCCAGCTGTCGTTTTCTCATGCGCATACGCTCCTGGGCTGCTATGTTCAAGCCGATTTCTGCTTCTAATTGCTCGGGGGTCATCCATTCATCAGCTAAACTTTGAGGTGTTGGTAGTGGTGTGGTGTTCGTATTGTTTGAAGTGACTAACATTGTAAATACTCCTCTTTTAATTTTGATTTGGAGTATTTTATTGCATAATGAGAAAAACCTTAAACAATTTTATTTTTAAAAACTAAAAACAATTTTGAGAATAACGCATGGAGATATTTTATGATGTAAAATGAGTTTTTTTCACAAATTTTTTTAAAACATTTAAAAGCTCATTTCTTTCAAACTCTTCTTTTGGAAGATTGTATATTTCAGCAATTCTAAGAAAATGTTTTTGATAATGCTCTGTAAGATCTCTTCTATTTTCGTATTTTTTCTCCATACTAATTCCTGAAAAGAAATTCATTTTAGCAGGCGTTTTGTAAGCATCTTTTAACATCTCTTTGTAGTTTGAACATCCTTGAAGTGCTATTGTTTTAATGGTTTTTAAACTATTTGAAGTTGGTATTCTTAATGTCTCTAAAATTTCCCTTTCTTCAACAGAAAGTATTAATGGATTATTTGGTATATATTCATCCAGTAGATATTCTACTACTTCAATATGATGGCTAATCTCTTTTTTTATCTTATCTATTTCGTTAAGATGCTGTATTCTCTCTTTTTCGTTTCTATTAAGCTTATAAAAAAGATTACAAAATTCTACTATTAAAAATGCTATCATTAGAGCGATATTTTTTGTTATACTTTTATCTTTAACTTTTGATTCGTGAAGCCTATTAAATATATATATTTTTGAATTAAAATCATTGTCTTCAATTAATTTTTTATAAAAATCAACTGTATTATCAGATGCTACTAATATCATAAATGCCCTTATTAATTCACTCTGCAATGTGTAAGTATCGTTATTTTCTTTTTTAACATTTTCAGTAACTTCATCAATAATTTTATATACATCATTCGCAAATTCTTTGTGTTGCTTGTCAAAATTTTCATCTTTTTTATATAATTCATTAAGTTTTATATGCAGTTCGTGTGCAATTTCTTTATTTTCTTCAGAAGATACATCAATGCTTTTTAGTTTATCTTCTAATTTTTTTATCATTTCACCATAGTCGTTGTAGCCTTTTTGATAAAAACTATCTTTAGATTTCAAATTATTGTTAGTGTGTTTTTTACCATATCCCTAAATCTTCTATCTTATTAAGGTGATCGCCATACCACTGCATCAGCTTGACTCTTACATCATCCTTTGCCATCTTGCGCTGGTAGTGTTCTTTTATTTGATTTTTCTCTTTATGTGCCAGACTAGCCTCGATCGCTTCCTCTGTTACGCCATATTTTAACAGATCCGCTTTGTTCAAAGTGCAAATGGTCCTAAACACCGATCTAAAGCCATGTGCCGTTGCTAGCCCTTTGTATTTATTTTTGTACCCCATGTTCTTTATTGCTTTATTTATAGTTCCGCTTGCAATATGACCCGTTTCCGCTTGTATGCTAGGAAAAACATATATACTATTCTGACTATACCTAAACTGTTCTTCTAAAATTTTAAGGGCATAAGTGTTTAAAAATACATGGTGGGTTTCTCTCATTTTCATTTCAGTAGGTCGTATAGTCCAAATCCCGTTTACCATATCAATATCTTCCCATTTAGCCTCGGCCGTATTCCCGGCTCTATTGCCTGTAAGTATTTGTAGGTAGATGGCCCGCTTTGTATTAAGCTCAACGGTGTTATTGTTTTTCAAATCTTGGATAAACTCTTTTATCAAATCATCATCTATTAGCGCAGGATGTCTTGTATCAATTCCATTTTTCTTATTAAACAATTTAGCTGTTGGAAAATCTTCACTCAAATACTGCGTCGGATCGAGAGAAATATAGCCGTCTCTACAAGGTGTTTTAAAAATATCTTTCAGATACCCTATTATTCTGTGGATCGTCTCAAGTCTTGATTTGTTGGGGTTATTTGGATTAAAGATGGGCGTTAATAAAGATTTTAAGTCCGATGCCTTTATATCTTTTACGTCTTTGGTAGATAGCGAGGGCAGTATATACGTATCTAAGCGACTTTTGATTTTTACATAGTAGCTCTCAAGAGTTATGGCCTTTTTTTGATTTAGCCATTCGTTGGCTAAATTACCAAAAATATACTTACTGCTTTTGTGATCAAGGCTTTCTAGACTCTTGCCCTGTTCTAGGTTGTTCAATATGCCTAATGCGTCTTTTCTTGCCTCTTCTACGCTATAAATGCCAGGTCTAAAGTCTTTTAGCTTTTTCCGCTTCTTGTCTTTTAGCCTAATGAAAAAACTTTTAAGCCCGCTTGGGTTAATGGAGATGTATAGTTCTTTTGGGGCTCCTACAGCCTTAATATACTCTTTGTCTTTTGGGTCAAGTTTTCTTATATCCCGATCTGTTAAATAGTTTCTTGAAACATTGGCCATTTTATCGACTTCTTACCTAATAAATATTTCTTACCTAATTTCTTACCTTTTAAAACTACAACGAATTATATTTGAGTAAAATTAAAAAATACCTAAATGCATATAAAAGTGCCTTTTATAGGGTGTTTATTGAGTAAAATTAAACCGAAATGAATATTAAGAATAGGTGAAAATGGGGATAAATGGTGGCCCCGAATGGACTCGAACCATCGACCACTACCATGTCAAGGTAGTGCTCTACCAACTGAGCTACGGGACCGAAAAATGGAAATTTACCCAAAATAATATTGAAATTAGCTTAAATTTTGCGATTTTTCGTAAAAAGCAAAATTTGAGCGCGGTCACATTTCGTCAAATTTGACCATGCAGGGCAGTCTCAAAATAAAAATACATAAAGATTATATTTTAGTAGAAAAGTCTTGATAAATATTAAAAATAAAATCTCATAAATTCATATCTTCTCGGTCAAATTTACATTAAATCCCCTAAATTTAGGGATATTTATGACAGAGCAAATTTTTAATAAAACTCACAGCAAACTCACGATATTATAATTATAATGCCATTATGATATTTCATCCAAAGGAGAATGTATGCAAGAGCAAATGTCAAGACGCGACTTGTTAAAGCTAGGTATGGCGAGCGCGGGTGCGCTAGCACTTGGTGCGGTAAATGCGCAAGCAAGCGCGTTAAACGCAAAAGACGTCAAATTTGACGAAGAGTGGGACGTGATCATCATCGGCTCGGGCTTTGCGGGGCTTGCGGCGGGCTTAAAAGCGGCGCAAAAAGACAGCAAGGTACTAATCCTGGAAAAAATGGGTCGCATCGGCGGCAACTCCGTAATCAACGGCGGCGGCATGGCGGTCGCAAACAACCCGGTGCAAGCAAAAACCAACATCAAAGACAGCAAAGAGCTATTTATCGCTGACTGTCTAAAAGCCGGCCTTGGCATCAACCACACCGAGCTTTTGGAGACTTTAGTCGATCGCGGTATGGACGCGTATAACTTCCTCGTTGAAAACGGCGTTCAGTTTAAAGAGCACTGCGCGCACTTCGGCGGTCACACCGTAGCTCGCTCGCTGCTAACGACAAACGACTCGGGTTCAGGCTACATCCAGCCGATGCTTGAGAAATTTGAAGCGCTAAAAGACAAAGGCTGCGAGCTTCGCCGCCGCGCCAAATTTGACGACTTCGTGCTAGATGATAGCGGCCGCGTCGTGGGCGTAACGATCAGAGAGGAGTATAGATTCGACGATAAGCTTTACAGCGACGATCTAGAAAATACGAGCGGCACGAAAAAAACGCTAAAAGCAAACAAAGGCGTCGTTTTAGCGGCCGGCGGTTTTTGTCGCGATAAAATTTTCCGCAAGCTTCAAGATCCGCGCATTCCCGACGACGTCGATAGCACAAACCACCCTGGAGCGACTGCTGGCGCGCTACTAAAAGCATTTGAGATCGGCGCGTATCCGGTGCAAGTAGACTGGATACAGTTTGGTCCGTGGGCGAGCCCGGACGAAAAGGGCTTTGGTACGGCTCCGATCCTAACTCAGCAAGGCACCTTTAAATACGGCATCGCGGTCGATATTCGCACCGGCAAGCGCTTTATGAACGAGCTAGCCGACCGCAAAACACGCGCGGACGCCGAGTTTAAAATTTTACGCGAAAAACCAGGCGCATATCCGATAACCTTCGCCGACACCAAAATGGCGTTTAAAGACCTAAGCGAAGAGATCATCCAAAAAGGCATGGGTAGCGGCAAGATAGTTGGCGAGTGTGCTACGCTCGATGACATCGCAAAAAAATACGGCGTACCTGCCGACGCGCTAAAAGAAACCGTCAAGAAATATAACGAAGGCGTCAAGGCTAAAAAAGACGAATTCGGCAAACAAGAAAGCGCGCTAAGCGAGATCAACGAGGCAGGACCGTTCTACGTCATCCGCCTATCGCCAAAGCCTCACCACACCATGGGCGGCCTAAAGATCAACGCCAAAGCCGAGGTTATCTCAAGCAAGACGAATAAGCCGATCCTTGGCCTTTATGCCGCAGGCGAGATCACAGGCGGTACGCATGGCGCGAGCAGACTCGGTACGGTTGCGATCACCGATTGTATAGTGTTTGGGATGATTGCCGGAGAAAATCTGGCCTAAATTTGCGGCGTCTTTTGAGTATCTTTGAATGAGTTTGAAATTTTAAGTCTGCGGCAGACTACTTGTCTAGCCTTGACTTAAAATTTCTGCACAACATTCAAATCC
>NZ_CALHVM010000048.1 GCF_938039205.1 uncultured Campylobacter sp. | reverse complement strand
GCACGCTATTTACGAGTTTTGGCAAGATAAATATCAAGTCCGCGAGATTTGCCACCGACTGCGCTCCGATAGATCCTCAGTGCGACTGCTACGCGTGCCGTAACTACTCTCGCGCCTATCTTAGCCACCTATACCGCGCGGGCGAGCTGACGTTTTTCCGCCTAGCGAGCTTGCATAACTTGCATTATTATCTAAATTTGATGCGGCAGATGAGAGAAGCGATAACGGCAGGCGAATTTGAAAAATTTAGGCGAAATTTCTACGCCAAACGCGGTAAAAACGCGCCAAGCATATAAGGCAAAACCGTGAGCGAGCGCGATATCTCGGGGTACTTCTACGACGAGGAGTGCGAGTACGTCTATCTCGTGACGGACGGCAGCGAACAAAACTACAAATTTATCTTTAAAGATGATAAAATTTACGCTCAGGACGGTAGCGAAAGCGGCTCGCAGGAGTTTATTCGCGTAGTAAAAAAGATAACGAGCGAGTTTCGCGCCAAGATCGCCGAGCACTCCGCCGAGCTTGAAAGCTACGAGAAAATTTACGCGGGCAAGAGGGATTTTACTAAATTTATCAAAAAGCACGCGGTCTTAAAATACGAAATACGCAAATTTCAAAATAAAATTTCGCACTTTTACGAGGCTCTGGCGATCTGTCAGAACGAAAGACCTGAGCTTAAAAAACAGCTCAAAAACTACGTCTACGAAGCCGGCGTACTAAAAAACGCAGCCTGCGAAAACGCCGCCAGGATAGACGATATATACGCGCATATACAGAGCCTAAAAAACGACAAAATCAACCGAAACATCTACATCCTGACGCTACTTTCAGCGCTATTTTTACCACTAAATTTTATCACGGGATTTTTTGGGATGAACACGAACGGAATGTTTTTAAATGGCTTTCAAAACGGCACGGCTATCGTCGCCGGATCTATGCTTGCTCTTTTTGCGACGCTGGCGGGGCTGTTTTATTTTCTAGGCAAACGGCGCGAGTAAATTTGCAAAGTCATTTACGGCTAGCTAAATTTAACTAGCCGTCAAATTCGCTGCAAATTTAACGCACCCAAATCAAAACCGCAAATCAGGTGCGCAGCCTGGCAAAATTTACTCCGCCCGCCCAGCCACAGCTTTATAGATACCGATTTCGTCTTGCAAAATTTTATATTTTTGAGCAAGCAGGCCGATCCTGCCTTCAAGTAGCGAATTTTGCGCCTCCAGATAGTTTTTCAGCTCAGTTTTGCCGTAGTCGTATTTGAGCTTATATATATCGCTGATGGAGCTTAAATTTCGCAAATTTTCGTTTAGATTTCGCAAAACCGCCTCGTCTTTTTGCAGACTTTTATAGCCGGCGTCGATCTCGTTTAGCGCGGTCGTTAGCGTCTGCGCGTAGTTTAGCTTCATCGCTTCAAACTCAAGCTCGGAGATTTTTAGCTTTGATTTAAGCTTAGAATAGTTTAAAAATGGCAAATTTATCGCGATATTTCCGCTTAAGAAATTTAGCTTAAGCCCCTCGCTAGCGCTATCTCCGCTACCGCTAAGCCCAGCTCCTACCGTGATGCTTGGATAAAAGCTTTTTTCGCTAACCTTGACCCCCAAAAGCGCCTCTTTGATACGCGAGATCGCGGCTTGCAAATCGGGACGCGCGCCGATAACGTAAAGCGGCACGTTTAAATTTACGCCCTGAGGCGAGATATAGCTCAAATTTCCGCCTAAATTTAGCTCAAATTCAGGCCTAACGTTTAGCAAATTTCTTAGCGTTTTTTCCGCCGCGTCAAGGCTCTTTGCCGCGTTTAAAATTCTATTTTTAGACGAGATTACCGAGCTTTTTACTTGATTTAGGCTTAGCTCCTCTTCTTTGCCGAGCTCAAATTTGGCCTTTATGATGGCTTCTAACTCTTCGTAGTTTTTTAGCGTTTTTTCGTATAGATTTATGCTCTCTTTTTGATATTTTGCCTCAAAATACGCATCTGCGACGGAGTTAATGAGCGCGAGGCGAGCGGCCTCTAGGTCGTATTTAGTCGCGTTTGCCTCCCACATGGCGGCGTCTACGGAGTTTGCAAGCTTGCGCCACAGATCTATCTCGTAACTTAACGATACGCCGCTTTTATAGCTCTCATTCCAGCTGCCGCCCGTTTTTATATTTTTACCAGTTTCCGCGCCCAAATTTGCGTTAAAACTAGGCACGAGATCAGCCTGCAAGACGCCTGCTTGAGCTAAGGCTTTATTTACCGCGACGGCCGATTTTGCCAGATCTATATTATTTTTTAGCGCGAGGCTGATTAGCTCGTTTAGGCGCGCTTCGCCGTAGCTCGTCCACCACTCGCGATTTATTTTTATGTCGGCGCTTACGTCCTCTTTTAGCAAAATTTGCTCGTAGTTTTCATTTATCTGCGTTACCGCGCAGCCGCCGAGCAAAAAGGCGGCTAGGATTATGGAGATTTTTTTCATTTTATTCCCTTGAAAGAGCGTCGATCGGATTTAGCTTTGAGGCGCTGCGAGCAGGCATATAGCCAAATATCACGCCTATCGCGCTAGAGACGGCGAGCGCGACCACGATAGAGGTCTGAGAAAATATCATCTTGATATCGGGCGCGAAATTTTCCGCTAGATAGCCGATACCAAAGGCCATTCCGACGCCGATTAATCCGCCGATCAGGCACAGTAGTACCGCCTCTATCAAAAACTGCTCTAGGATATTTCCCTGGCGAGCGCCGATCGCCATCCTGATGCCTATCTCTTTGGTTCGCTCGGTTACGGAGACTAGCATGATATTCATCACGCCGATACCACCCACTAGCAGCGAGATAAAGGCGATACAAGAGATCAGCAGCGTCATAGTCCTCGTAGTCTCCTCGATCGTTTTTTTGATAGTGTCGGAGTTTCTAGTGAAAAAGTCCTTTTTGCCGTGTTTGGCGGTTAAAATTTCCGTTAAACTCTGCTCGGCGATTTGCGCATTTACGTTATCTTTAACCTTAACCGTGATAGATGAGAGATGCCTATCGCCGGTTAGCTTGTTTATGACAGCGGTATATGTAGAAAACGTGCGCAGAGTGCTGGAGTCGGCGAACATATTGTCGTTTTTGGCTACTACGCCGATGATTTTAAAGGGGCGTTTGTTAAAAAGCACAGTTTTACCTAGCGGATCTTCGTCTGCGAAAAACTGCTCACGAGTTGGCTGATCTATCACGATCACGGACGCCGACTCTGCGACCTCTTGGGCGGTAAACACCCGTCCGGCCTCGACCTTGTAGCCCATCACGTTTAGGCTCTCCTCGCTACCGCCTTTAATCGTCGCGGAGGCTGATTTATTGCCGTAGGTGAGCGTGCCGCTAGCAGAGGCGTTTGGCGTGACGCTATCTAGATAGTCTTGCTTAGATAGCATCGTTGCGTCGCTAACGGTCAGGTTTCTCACCCGCTCCGAGCGCATATCGCCAAAACCCTTGCCGTTTAGGATATCGATCGTGTTAGTGCCGATACCGCGGATATCGGAGAGGATCTGCTCCTGCGAGCCCTGCCCAAGTGCTACTACGCAGATAACCGATGTGATGCCGATGATGATACCAAGCATCGTTAGCGCCGAGCGAAGTTTGTGGCTAAGGATCGCGTTTATCGACATTTTAAAGCTCTCGATAAACTGATCTTTATAAAAGCTAAAGATATTTTTTTGCTTTGGCGCCGGTTTTTCGGAGGCGAAAATTTCTCCGCTTTTTACCGTATCGCTCAAAATTTTACCGTCTTTTATCTCGATGACGCGGTTTGCGTATGCGGCGATATTTGGGTCGTGCGTGACGATGATGATGGTGTGGCCTTGCTTGTGTAAATTCGTTAAAATTTCCATCACCATGAGGCCGCTTTTGCTATCTAGCGCACCCGTTGGCTCATCTGCCAGGATGATCTCGCCGCCGTTAATAAGCGCCCTAGCGATCGAGACTCGCTGCTGCTGTCCGCCGCTAAGTTTATTGGGTAAATTTTGTAGCTTTTCGCCAAGCCCGAGCCCTTCTAAAAGCTCGCCGGCCTTTTTCTCGCGCTCTTTTTTAGAAACGCCCGCATACACGCTAGGCAAAGCTACGTTTTGCAGCGTAGTTAGCGTAGATAAAAGGTTATAACGCTGAAAAATAAAGCCGAATTTTTCTCTGCGTAAACGCGCCAGCTCGTCGCCTTCAAATTTAGATATGTCGCGCTCTTCTAGCAAATACTGTCCGCCGCTTGGGTTATCTAGGCAGCCAAGGATATTCATGAGCGTAGATTTACCAGATCCGCTTTGACCGATGATAGCGATAAACTCGCCCTTTTTTATGGTTAAATTTACGTCTTTTAGCGCGTCAAACACGTTATCGCCGAGTTTAAATTTCTTACTTAAATTTTTAAGTTCTATCAAATTTTTCAAGACTTAGCCTTAGAACTTCATTTTTATTTTTTCTTTTTTAAGCATTTCGCTGATTTCAGCCGCCGAATTTCGCTTCGTCACGACTTCCTCGCCTTCCTCTACTCCGCTTAAAATTTGAGTTTTTAGGCTATCGATTAGTCCTGTTTGTACCTCTCTTCGCTCGGCCGTTTCTAGTCCGTTTTCGCCTCTTTTTAGCACGTAGACTATGCTTTTGCCGTCCTCTTTTTTGATAGCGATCGATGGCACGATGACGGCGTCTTTAGCGCTATCTAGGATGATGGTATTTTGCGTAGTCATACCGATCCTTAGCGTGCCGTCAGGATTATCTACCACGGCCTTAGCGTAGTAGTAGATCGCCGAGCTGCTGGAGCTTGAGGCGGTCGAGCCCGAGCTTGTAGTCGTGGTGTATTTGCCGTTGCTTAGCGTGGTTAGGCCCGGGTCGATAGAGCTAATATGGGCGTGAAATTTACGGTTTGGCTCAGATAGGATCGAGTACTCGACTCTTGAGCCTACTTTGATTTTAGTTATGTCGCCCTCGGCTATCTCCATTTTTAGCTGAACTTTGCTTAGATCGGCGATATTTACGATAGTGGGCGTAGTTTGGTTTGAGTTTACGGTTTGACCCTCCTCGACTTGCACGGAGACTACGACGCCGCCTTTTGGAGCGGTGATTTTAGTGTAGCCAAGGTCGATTTGAGCGGTGTTTAGAGAGATTTTAGCCTGCACGATTTGCGCCTCAATCTCTTTTAGCGAAGCTTCGTTTGCGGCTAGGGTATTTTTGGCGTTTTCAAACTCCTCTTTCGAGGTTGCGTTTTTGGCAAAAAGCTCTTGCTCGCGCTTAAATTTGGTCTTTGAAATCTCGAGCGCGACTTTGGCCGAATTTAACTTCGCTTCGTAAATACCAAGCTGCGCTTTTTTGGTATCTACGTTATTTTGCTGAGTCGCGGAGTCGATTTCAGCTATCATGTCGCCGGCTTTTACGACGTCGCCGAGCTTTACGTAGAGTTTTTTGATCTGACCGCCTACCTGCGCGCCCACGTCGATTAGCTCGGTAGCGTAGATCTCGCCGTTGCTTTCGATGCTTTTAACCAGCTCGCCGCGAACGGCTTTTGAGGTGATAAACTGATCGCCTTGCGGGACGTTAAAATTTTTATCGTAAAAGTAGTAGCCCACTCCAGCCAGCACGGCTAAAACCGCGATAAATTTGATAAATTTTTTCATTATTTCTCGCTTTTTTAAATTTAACGCGAGATTATATACAAAAACCCGTTAAGGCGATGTTAAGTAATTCAATTAAATTTTATTTTTCTTTAATGCGAGCCGCCGTATAATCGCGTTTTTAAAATTTATAACTCGGATTACGCAAATGTTTACGCAACTATTGTCTATTTTTATCATTATCGCTTCGGGCTACGGGGCGAAAAAATTTAAAGTCTTCGAGCAAAAAAACGCCTCCGTTTTCATAAACTACGCACTTTGCTTCGCTCTTCCGGCACTTATTTTCGACAAAATTTACCATGTAAACATCGACACCACGCTTATTAACGTCATCACCACGGGTTTTGCTTGTTCGATGCTAGGGGCTGCGGCGATATTTTTGGCATGCAGATTTTTAAAATTTAACAAAGCCACGACCGTGAGCGCCGTACTGCTAGGGATGTTTGGAAACACCGTATTTATGGGTATGCCTATCATAAAGGGCTTTTTTGGCGAGGACGCGATGAATGAAGTTATCTTTTACGATCAGCTAGCTACCTCGATCCCGATTAGCATTTTTGGGCCTTTTATCTTAGCTTTCGGCGCTCCGGCAAAGGTTTCACTCGTGCAAAACGTGATGAAAGTGATCAAATTTCCACCTTTCGTTGCGCTCATTTTAGGCTTTTTACTCCGTGGCGTTCCGCTTCCAAATGTGCTATTTGACGCGCTTACTCTTTTTGCGCAAAGCGTCGTTCCCGTCGCTCTTTTTGCGATCGGCATCGGGCTTGGATTTAGGAGCATCAAGAGCTGCTATAAATCAACCGCAGTGGTAATCGCGGGCAAAATGCTGCTGGCGCCTTTTATTTTTATATTAGTCACGATAGTTTTTGGCGTAAATTTCGGTCAAATTTGGATGATAGGTATCCTTCAGTGCGCCATGCCGCCGATGGTGCTAGCAAGCGCGATGATCATGAAAGCAGAGCTTGATAGCCAGCTAGCTGTCGCCGCTGTGGCCGTGGGAGTCGCGTTTAGCTTTATTAGCCTGCCGCTTTTATCGTACGTTTTTAGCCTGATGGCATAAATTCACGCTCGTTTCACGTTTCTTGGCTAAACTTCCATCATAAATTTTCTTAAAGGAGATGCTATGAAAAAGTTAGCTTTAGTTGCGCTTAGCGCGCTGTTCGTTACAGGTTCTATCTTTGCCGCCGAGATGAAAGGCGATATGATGGAGAAAAAAGATACCATGATGGAAAAGAAGGACGCCATGATGGAGAAAAAAGACGATATGATGATAAAAAAGGACGAAATGAAGGGCGACATGAAAGAGATGAAAGACGATATGGGCAAAAAGAAAGACGATATGAAAGACATGAAAAAGGATAAGATGTAATGACGCAAATTTTGCTCGTAGAGGACGATGAGACGCTAAGCGAACTCATCAGCGAGTATTTGAGCGAACAAGGTTACGACGTGACCGTTCGCGCCGATGCTAAAGCAGCTCTAGATACCGCCTACGAGCGAAATTTTGATATCCTCATCCTTGACGTCAAGCTACCTAAAGGCGACGGTTTCTCCCTTTTGCGCGAACTTAGGCGGCTTGGCGACGACACGCCTGCGATCTTTACCACCTCGCTAAACGCACTGCAAGACCTAGAGATCGGCTACAAAAGCGGCTGCGACGACTACCTTAAAAAGCCGTACGAGCTAAAAGAGCTTTTGCTTCGTATTCAAATTTTAATCAAGCGCAAATTTTCTCACGTAAATGACGAATTTATCGAGCTTAACGATGGATATAAATTTTATCCAAGCTCCAAAACGCTCCGGCAAAACGGGCAAATCGTAAGCCTCTCAAACAAAGAAAGCGAACTTTTGGCGCTATTTTTGGAGAACAAAAACACGCTGCTTAGCAAAGAGGCGATATTTGATAAAATTTGGAACTACGGCGAGGAGCCTAGCGAGCTAAGCCTGCGGGTTTACGTTAAAAATTTACGCCGAATTTTAGGCAAGGACGCGATCATAAATAGGCGCGGCGACGGCTATATCTATGTCTGAGCGCTCCGCCGTTATAGCTAAAATCCTCTCGCTTTATCTCATCACTAGCGCCCTATTTTTGGGATATTTTTTCACGAACGACTATAAGATGAAAAAAGAAGTCCTCATCTCAAACGAGGTCAAAAACCTAAAAGAGATCAAGATGGGTATCTATATGAAAGCGCGTATGGATGGGCTTGGCGCGGTAAAAAGCTTTACCGCCGAAAAAGACGTCAAAGCCTGCATCGTGGCTAAAAGCGGTCAAATTTTATACGGCGAGGTGGGCTGCGCTAAATTTGACGCGGCCCAAAGCAGCGCGGTCGCGGCAGACGGCAAGGTAACGATATTTGAGGCGCTGCAAAATATGGACGAAGGCGGCGCGGACGAGCTAGCCACGGCAAAGATCGCGCTAAGCGGCAAGGACGTCACGAGCGAGCTAAATTTACTACGGCTGCGAACGGCATTAAATTTGCTCATCGTTTTAGGCGTCATCATGATAATCGCCTTTTATCTAGCAAAGACCGCGCTAGCGCCGCTACACGCCAAGATCGCCGCGCTAAATCGCTTTATAAAAGACTCTACTCACGAGATAAACGCGCCCCTTAGCGTCATACTTATGAGCATCGAAACGGCAGATAAAAGTAGCCTAAGCCAGAGAAATCTAAAGCGCCTAAACAACATCCAAACCGCCGCCAAAACGCTAAGCCGTACCTATGAGGACCTCACGTATTTATCCTTTGGTGCCGAGCGCTGCGCACCAAAAGAAGAGCTAAATTTAAAAGATATTTTAAACGAGCGGCTAGAGTTTTTCGCTCCGTTTTTTGCCAAGCGAGGGCTTGATTTAAGGCTAAATTTAAAAGACGCTCTCATAAATGCAAATGGCTATGAGCTAAAACGTGCGGTGGATAACCTACTAAGCAACGCCGCAAAATACGCAAACCAAGGTGGCTACGTCGCCGTTAACCTCAAAGACGGAGAGCTAAAGATCTCAAACAGCGGCGAGGGGCTAAGCAAAGAGCAGCAAGATAAAATTTTCGAGCGATACACGCGGTTTAACGAAGACCAAGGCGGCTTTGGCATAGGGTTAAATTTGGTAAAAAGAGCCTGTGAAAACAACGCCATATCCGTAACCTGCGAAAGTGAGCCGGGTAAAGAAACAACCTTTACGCTTAGGTGGAAGTCTTAAATTTAGATTTTGCGTCATAAAAGCGGCGGTGCTTTTCTCCAAACTGGTAAATTTGGCTCAAATCACAAACACTCTCAGTCAAATTTTGATTAGGATACTTGTAGAATCGTCAAATTTGGCGGTAAAATCAAGAAAGTATAAAAGTAAATTTTACTCACCGCCGACAAGAGAAAGGTTTCTGCAACCTATCTCATCGCCCATCTCACAGCCCATTTTGTAAAATTTTTTTGCCGTTTTAGAATCAGCGGTTTTTACGCCTAGTGAGAACTGATACATACCGCCCAGATTTGAGCAGCTTTGCGCGTGATTTAGCTCTAGGCACGACTTTTCGTATAGCTTACGCGCCGCGGCAAAATCGTGCTCCGTGCCGCGCCTGAGACGGTAGAAGTTAGCTGCATTATAGCAACCGTATTTATTACCGAGCTTGCAAGACTTCATAAATATCTTTAAGATCTCGCTCTCCTCTTTGCTTTTTAGCTTTTGATGTAGCGAGCCTAGATTTGAGCAGGCGATACCCTCGTTATCGTCGCAGGCTTTTTGGTAGCACAGCTTAGCGCGTTCGTAGTCTTTACTGTTTTCAAATTTTACGCCCATATCATTGCACTCTTTTGGAGTTTTACCGTCGCATATATGTTTTACTTCAGCCTGTGTAACGGGCTTTGGCGGTGCGGGTGTCGCCTTTTTTTGCGCTGTACAACCGCTAGCAAACGCCGCAACCAGCGTAAAAATGATAACGTGCGAGATAGTTTGAGAAATAGCGCGTTTCAAAATTTAGCCTTAAGAAAATTTTGCCTTAATCTTACCTTACGCTCGCCAAAATAACGCTTAAAATAAACTTTAAAAACTTAATTACAATCAAACAGGGCCGAGTTTGTAACAAATTTATTGCTCATTAAAAGAGCATTTCTAGCATATTAAGACAAATTTACACTTAGTTTTATATCTAAATTCGGCGCCTATCGTAGTTCATAAATTTACAAATTTAATGCCGACAAAAAACGCCGAATTTATAGCTTGGATTACTACGGGCGCAACCCAAGCAGCAAGGCGTGCCAAAACGCCTTAGAAATTATACGTAAAGCCCAGATTAAACGTTCTTGGGTCGCCGTAGACCATCTTGTTGTTTCCGATGCCCTCGAAGTATTTTTTGTTAAACACGTTATCGATGTTTAGCTGGATATCGAAGTTTTTGCTTATCCTGTAGCCAAACATCAAATTTGCCAGCGTGTAGGCCTTTTGCGTGATTTCGTTTGCGCCGCTACCGACGTAAATTTTACTTTTATACTGCACTCCCGCACCCGCTCTAAAGTCCGCTATAGAGTATTTAGCAAATAGATTTGCCGTAGTGCGCGAGCTTTCTGTGTCAAATTTCTTACCGTCTGCGTCCTTGGCGTTAAAGTGAGTAAGCCCAAGACCTAGGCTTAAATTTTGATTTATCTCGCCGTTTACGTCTACTTCAAAGCCCTTGCTCGTCACGCCCTTTTTAGCTTCGTACGCGTCAGTCGTAGTGCCCGGGATCTTTTGTCCGGTTTTTGCGCCTAGCTTATCTTGTACGACCTTAAATACGTCAAAAGAGGCCGATAGCGCGCCGTCAAAATAATCTCCCTTTATGCCAAGCTCATAGTCTTTACCTTGGATTGGATCTAAGTATTTGTCGTTGATATCCTTTACGGTTTGGGGTTTAAAAATGCTTGTATAGCTAGCATAAAGCGTGTGGTTTTCGCCGATATCGTACGTGATGCCTAGATACGGCGTGATTTCTTGAGTGAAATTTCTATTTCCGTTGCCGCCTGTTATGCGGTACTTATAGTAGCTCATTCTGGCTCCTAGCAAAAACTTAAGCTCGTCCGTGATTGAGAATTTATTAGCCAAATATATGGCCTTTTGCACCGTTTTATCGGCGTTGTTTTGATCGGCGTAAGGCAGCTTCGGGTCGTCTAGGTGTAGGTTGTTAAAATCTATCCTAGTGCGCGCCGCATAGGCTAGGCCTGCCGGAGTCGTGCGGCTATTCCAGTAGCTACTGACGTTGTCGGAGCTTTTTTTATAGTTGTTGTACATAGCGCCGAAAACCGCCTCGTGGGGCAAGCTAAACGCTTCGTACGGCAGGTTTACGTAGGCGTCTACGTTGTGGATATTTTCCTCGCGTTTGTTTGCATAGACGCTAAGCCCGCTAACATCGCCCGTACCGTCTAAATTTACCTTGCCGCCGTAGTAGAGCAAATTAGTATCCGTATTTGCGCGGCGGAAGGAGTAGGAGAGATTTAGGCTGGCTTCGTTTTCAAAATAGTGCCTAAAATCGGCATAAACGTCAAAAGTCTTGATATCCCATCTAGTCCAAGGCTGCGAGAAAATTTCATTTTTACTAAACTCGCGCCTAACGTCGTTCTTGTAAAACGCAGGCATTCCTCCCCAGCGTATGCCATGGCGCTTTAGCTCCTGATAAAAAGCGCCTAGGCTTAGCCACGAGCTATCCATGATATCTGCATCAACAACGCCGTAGATAGCGGTGTTTTTACGGTTATAGTAGTCCATATACGAGCGAGACCTCTCGTGCATAAAAGACGCCCTAGCTCGCACGTTACCATCGGCAGTTACGGGAGTCTGCACGTCGCCCGATACGCCGTATCTATCGTAAGAGCCCGCACTTAGTTTGAAATTTCCCGTCAATTCTTTTGAATTTGCTCTTTTTCGGATGAAATCTAAGCTAGCCGCTGGATTGCCTGCACCCGCTAGTAGGCCGTTTGCGCCCTTTACGACCTCGACGCGCTCATACGGCAACATGCTCATATCGTTTGCGCCTAGGCTAAATCCGCCGAAACTTGGCATCGAATCAAGCAAATAATAATCTATCTTAAAGCCTCTAGCCGTAGGATATACGCGCTCATCCCACTTGCTAAGCGTGACGCCCGGGATATTTCGCAAAAGCACCTGATAGTCGTTGATATTTTGATCCTTTAGCCTGGCCTCGGTGATGACGGTTAGCGACTGAGGCGTTTGGCGCGAGGTGAGGTCTAGCCTAGTAGTACTTTTTACGAGCTCTTTTGCGTTGTATTTTACGTCGTCGCGCCTTTGTTCGCTAGTTACCTCGACGGCATCAAGCGTCTCTTTGCCTGCTACGTTCCCGCCGTTTTGAGCGGCTAAAATTTGAACGGACGCGAGCAAATTGATAGCCGCAACCGAAAACAAAATTTTATTTCTCATCTTTTTCTCCTTTTAAAATTTGATCTTTTTATCCATAAATAAATCCCCGAAACGCTAAGCGCAAGCGGAGCTAGCCCACACAAAAACCAGATAAATTTGGTCGCTGCATTATAGTCGCCGTAGTGAGCGCGCCTAAACGTCGATAAAAATTTATCCGTTTTGCTTGCTAGCTCTATATATTTTACATCGATTAAATTTGCGCTATTTTTATCGTAAGAAACGGTGCTTGAGTACTGGCTATGAAGGAAGCTTTGCTGTGGTTTTTGTCCGTAAAGCGTGATATTTGCGCCCTCAAAAAACGGAAAGCTAACGTAGTGCGTCTCAAATCCGGGCATATCCGAGGCTGCTTTTTGTACCAGGGCGTCGATTGAGATATTTTTGTCGTAAATTTGCGGACCGATTACGAATTTTGAATTATCAAAAGGCGGCATAAACACAAACCTAAGCTCCCACCAAGCACCGCTAAGCGCGACCGCAAAGATAACGGGCGTCGAAAAAACGCCGATCAATTTGTGCGAATCGCTCATAAAAACCGCCATGCACGCAAACCGAAGGCGCAGCAAATTCGCCCAAAAGTTTCGGTAAACGATGAAACCGCTAATCGAAATAATAAAAGCAAAAATCGCCGTCAGCCCAAGCAAAATTTGACCGCTTTTTTTAAGAAGCAAATTTTCGTGAAGCTCGGTCATGACGCCGATAAATCCGCTATCGTGCGGCACGAGGTCGCTTTTTATCTCTCCGCTAAAAGCGTCCAGATACACGCACGCCCACTCTTTTTCGCCCGCGCCGTGCTCTAGTAGCCAAATTTTGTCCGTTTTTTGCGGATCTACGTCGATATTCCAACCTACGATCTCGTGATGCGGATACTCTTTTTCTATTTTTTCTCTTAGTTCGTCAAATTTTAGCCTCTTTTTATCGTTGCCGTCTGCTACATAGATGACGCCTGGCATTAAAATATTATTTATCTCATCTTTATAAACTAAAACCGAACCAGTAAAGCATGCGATAACTAGCGGAATGCAAAATATGAGTGAAATATAAGTATGAATTTTATACATCGTCTTTTTGTCAAGTATACTCACGTTTAAAATTTGTCCTTTTAAAATTTACTTTAAATCGGCGCGGATTTTAGCATTTTAATAATTAATAATTTCTAAAATCATTATCAAATAAATAAGGAATCTATATTTTGCGTTGAATATTTAAAAACAGGGTTTAGCAGAGGCAGACGAATGCAAAATGACAAATTTGTTACGTTAAATTACGGAAATCAATTTAATGTGGTCTCAAAGCAAAATCGGCTTTTTAGTTTAATCAAAATCAGCGCCCAACGGTCGAGCAATCACCGAGCGCAAATTTGATACAAGTCTCACCGAAAACAAACTCAAATTTAAGCCCTAAATTTCCTCTCTTTTATAAATTTTACTCACGAATTTATCTATCTTATACACCGCACCAAAGAGCGCTGGCACCACAAGTAGCGTTAATAGCGTAGAGCTAATGAGCCCCGAGATCACCGAGATCGCCATAGGAGAGTTGCCCTCGTATCCCGCGCCTCTGCTAAGCGCAAGCGGTAGCATCGCAAATATCATCGCAAAAGTAGTCATCAGTATCGCTCGCAGTCTTTTGACGCCAGCGCGAACGATAGCTTCGTTTAGCGGCGCACCCTCGTTTGCGTAGCGGTTGGCAAAATCCACGACTAAAATCGCGTTTTTACCCACCATACCAAAAAGCAAGATCGCGCCGACCATCACAAACAAGCTAAACGAGTTGCCGCTAAGATACAGTCCGACAGCCACGCCGCCAAATGCCAGCGGCATCGAGATCATGATGATGAGCGGCAAAATAAAACTCTCGTAAAGCGCGGCCAAGATCATATAGATGAGCACGACGCTAAGGCTGATCGTAAAGACAAAGGCCGCGTTCGTGTCGTTCATCATCTCGATAAAGCCCGTCATCACGTAGTCGTAGCCCGCGGGTAAAATTTGACCGATATTTTCGTCAATACCCTTTTGCACGGCGCCTAGCGGGACGTTATCCACGTTTGCGACGATCCTGATCTGACGCTGTTTGTTAAAGCGGTTTATCACGGAAAAGGTCTTGCTCGTCTTAAACTCCGCCACCGCGCTTAGGCTTATACTCTCGCCGTGAGCGTTTTTGATCTTTAGTTTTTGCAGCGCCTGCGCGTCCTTGCGATACTCGTCGTCAAACCTCAGTATCATATCGTACTGCGCGTCGCCGTTATCAAAGCTACCAAGCCTATTTTGCCCAAAGGACGCGTATATCACCTGCGCGACCACGCTAGGATCGACGCTTAGGCGCTTGGCTTTGTCTTTATTTACGCTGATTTGTAGCTCGTTTATCTTGTCCTCGTTATCGCTACCCACATCCGTCGTGCCCTCTATCGCGCGCACCATGGCGATGGCTTTAGGTAGGATTTCGTCCAGCTTTTCCAGGCTATCGCCCGTGATCGTTAGCTGCACGGGCTCGCTGTCGCTGCCCGTATCGACATATGGTATCTGCAGGACTTTGACGCTGAGACCTTCAAATTTAAGCTTTTTTCTATATTCGTCCATTATCTGCGTTTGGCGCTCTTTTCGCGAATCAAAGCCCTTTAAGCGGACGTAAATTTTAGCCTTATACGCGTCTTTTGAGTCCGTGTAGCCAGCGATCATATACGAGTACTCGACGCGTGGATCACTATCTACCTCGCGCACGACCTCGCTAGCTCTAGCGCTCATAGCCTCGACCGAGATGCCCGGGCTTGCTTTTAAAAATATCTCAAACTGCCCCTCGTCCTCTACTGGCAAAAAGTCCATACCGACCTTGCCAGCCAGGCTCATACAAAGAGCCAGCACACCGAAGGTAAGGATAACAAACGCGGTTTTAAACCTCAAAATAAGCTTCAAAAGCCGCTCGTAACCGCTCTCAAGCACCTCAAAAAATGGCTCCGTCACGCGGTAAAATTTACTCTCGCCCTCACTCAAAAATCTCGCCGCCAGGCTAGGTATCAGCATAATGCAAACCAAAAACGACACAACGATACCGCCGCTCACACTCATACCAAAGGAGTTAAAATACTGCCCGATAATGCCCTCCATAAAAGCAATCGGCACAAACACGCAAAGCAGCACCGCGCTAATGCTAAGCACGCTAAATGCAATCTCGCGCACGCCCTCAAAGCTCGCTTTTAGCGGATTGCTCTCGCCCTCTTGCATCTTTTTGGAGATATTTTCCACGACCACGATCGCATCGTCGATAAATATACCGATACCAAGCGTGAGAGCCAGCAGCGTGAGGCGGTTTAGATCAAAGCCCAAAACGTCGATGATAAAAAACGTCCCCACGATACTAGCCGGGATCGCGAGCGCGGCGATGATGGTCGCGCTAAAGCTTCGCAAAAAGAAAAAGACGATGACGACCGTGAGCGCGACGCCCAGCATCATGTCAAATTTGACCTGATTTATGTGCTTTAGGATGCTTTCGCTCTTTTCATAAACCCGCTCTACTTCGTAGTTTGCGCCTAGTTTTGCGGCTAGTTCGCCGGTTTTAGCTTTGAGCGCATCTATCGTCTCGATCGTGTTTGCGCCGCTTACTTTTATAGCGTCAAGCAGCACTCCGCGCTTGCCGTTATACATCGCAACGGCGTCGGTGTCGTGATGAGATAGCTCAATGCGCGCGACGTCTTTTAAAAACACGTCCTTTTGCAGGCGGATCTCCTCTAGCTCGCGCACGCTTTTAGCGTCGAATTCGCTCTTTAAAAATATCTCGAATTCGCTATTTTCCAGCTTACCTAGCGGTGCTTTTAAATTTTGCGATTTGATTATATTTATGACCGAGGCCGCGGTTAGAGCGTATTTATCGAGTTTAAACGGATCAAGGTAAATTTTAATCTCAGGCTCCAAAAAGCCCTTATCATCGACCTTGCCCACGCCTTTTACGCGCTGCAAAAACGGCTTTGCTTCGTCTTTTACCGTTTGCATGAGTGCGGTTAAATTTTCATCCTTTCGGCTAACGAAAAAGCTCGCCACCTTGCCGCTGTCGCTGTTGATTTTCTCTATCTCGGGCTGCGCGTCCAGCTTTGCCTTTGCGACCTTGTCGCGCACGTCGTTCGCGGCGACATCGATGTTTTTCTTGAGATTAAACTCGACCGTGACGATGCTGAGGTTGTTAAAGGTATACGACCTAATCTTTTTGATACCGTCTATTGTCGAGACCTCGTCCTCAATCTTTTTAGTGACCCTGCTCTCGATGAGGCTCATGTCGCCCGGCGCATAGGTCGTGATCTTAACCAGCGGGATGACGACCTCGGGAAAGAGATTTACCGGCATCCTATGAAGCGACATCGCGCCAAAAAATACGAGCGCGACGAAAAACATCAGCGTCGTAATCGGGCGATTTATGGCTAGTTTATACATTTCGAGCCTTCGCTAAAACGGGCCTTTTGCGTCAAATTTACCCGTCCGCCCTGCTGCGCAAAAAGCGTTTGGCGTTTAGCGGCTAGTAAAATTTGCGCCGCATCAAATTCGGGATTTAAATTTACGCCGCCTTGTTTATACGATAAATTTGACCCGCTCATCAAATTTGCATTTTTCGAAGCGGAGTCAAATTTAACGCGTGCCGAATTTGAACTCAAATTTATCTCGCTTTTCATCTGCGACGTCAAATTTGAAACCCCCTCTACGCAGACGCTCGGTTTCTCGTCATAAAATTTCACGCTCGCAAGTCCGCCGTTTTTAAAGCCGTCAAATTTAAGCCCAGACGTTTTATTTGCGTCCTCTTTTTTAGGCTCGGCATCCGTTTCAACCTGCGAATCTGAGACGATATATCCCTCGCCAAAAAGCCCCGGCGTCAAATTTCGCGCCCGTACTTCGGCGTAAATTTTGCCGTTTTTCGTGTCGATAGTCGGATAGATGAGGCTGATCTCGCCGCGTCTTTCCTCATTTTCACCGTCTAATTTATAGATAAATTCGCTGCCGATTTTCACGCGGTCTTTAAATTTTTCATCAAAGCTAAGTTTGAGCTTCACGTCCGGATACGAAAAAATCAACATCAGCTTTTGCGCTACGCCGCCCACGCCCTCGCCGACCTCGATGCTCTTGCCAGATATCGTCCCGCTAAAAGGCGCGAGTAGCCGCGTATCATCAAGCCTCTTTTGCGCCAAATTTAGCGCCAGATGCGCCCTGTTTTCGGCTAGCGCGGCGTTTTTAAAATCAAACTCCGCATTTTCAAAAGCCTGCTTCGAGCTCACGCTTTGAACGAGCTTAAATTTATCCAGCACGCTTTTTGCGTGGGCTTTTGCCGTCTGCGCGCTCTCTAGGTCGTTTTGCGCGAGCTTTACGGCTAGCTTTTCGCTCTCGTTTTCAAGCTCGAGTAGCACGTCGCCGCGCTTTACCGCGGAGCCGATTTCTACATTTACGCTCTTTACGATACCGACGGCTTTTAGCGCGAGCTGCGCGTCTTTTGCGGGCGCGACGTCAAAGCTCGCGTAAATTTTATCCTGCGCGCAAAGCGCAACCGCCGCGCTCAGTAAAAAAAGTAAAATTTTATTCATTTGCGCTCCGTTTTTTCGATATTTTCAGCGATTTTGCCGCCGCGCTCATATAGATACTCCGCCTTTTTGATCTCAAATTTACTCTTGCTTAGCTCCAGAGCGCTGCCTGCGCTAAAGCTCTGCGCGGTCGCGTTTAAAAACTCGACGTATCCGAGCAGCCCGGCTTCATACTTTTTGCTAACGGCATTTAGCGAGGTTTGCGCCGAGTTTAGCGCACTTTTGCCGGCGGCGATCTTTTGCTCGAGCGTCTTTAGGTCGTTTTTGATATTTGCTAAATTTAGCTCGTTTTGCAAGCGCTTTTGATCTAAATTTAACTTCGCTTGCAGCGCGCTTATGCGCTTTATTTCGCGCTGCTTTTTGTTCGCGCCAAAATCAAACGCCTTCCAGCTAAAGCCCAAAATCAGCTCGTTTGTATTTAAATTTGGCTTAAAAAAGTCGTCAAAATACGGCTCCAGCGCACTTCTATACTGCGCCGGCAGCAAATTTCTATCGTAATGAGTGCGCATAAAGGTGTAGGTATTTTTTATGAAAATTTGCGGGTTCGTCTCGGACGCGGTTATCTTTTCGTCCTCCAAAGCCGCGGCAAAATTTAGCCTAAGCGCCTCAAGCTCGGGCTTTGCGCTCTTTGGCGGCACGGAATTTTCCTCGTCCGTAAAAGCGATCCTAGAGCCAGCCACAGGCTCTATACATCTGCCCGTTAGCGCGTAAATTTGATTTTTTATCTCGTTTTGATTTTGCGAGATCTCGAGGCGTTCGGCCAGCGCCATGGCGTATCTGGCGTTTACCGCTTCATACTCGCTCTCGTCGCTAAGTCCTGCGCGGTAGTATTTTTCCAGCCTATTTAGCGCGTTTTTTAGGTAGTTTATCTCGCCCTCTTTTGCCAGCGCGAGCTCACCCAGCGACAAAAAGCCAAAATAAAGCTTAGTCGCGTTAAACGCAAGCAGGTTTTGATACTCCTCGTTTTTTAAAATTTCAGCCGCACTAAGGTGCGAAAGCGAACTTAGCAGAGCCTCGCGCTTGCCGCCGTCATAAACGGCAAGCTCCAAAATCGCCCTTGCCGTGGCGGCTCTTTGCGGGCGCAGGACGTTTATGTCGCCGCTTAAAAAGCTATATCCGCCCTCAACCATGAGACTTGGCATATACGCACTTTTTACTGCGTCCTTTTGCAGTTGCGCTTTTTGCGGTTCGTAGTTTGAAATTTGAGCTAAATTTGAGCTCTGCGCGGCTAAAATCAGCTCGTGCAAATTTCCTTCAAATTTAACCTCCGAGCCGCCTAAAAAAACGCAAAAACTCAAAAATATATAAATTTTTTTCATCTAAACCCTTCCCTATTAGCTCTGGGCGGCGCGGGCTAAATTTGAGCGGGTTTGCGCCGCCTGAAGTCTGGCGCCGTAGGTGAAATAAAATGAAAATTTAAGCGGCGCGCGGAGCATTTTTAAGATTATAGCGATAAAAAACCTAATGAAAGCTTTTAACGAGGTTCATGACGAGTAAATTCCACCCGTCGACGAGCACGAAAATAAGCAGCTTAAACGGCAGTGAAATCATCGTCGGCGGCAGCATCATCATACCCATCGCCATAAGCACGGAGCTAACGACCATATCGATGACCAAAAACGGCAGATAGAGCAAAAAGGCTATCTCAAACGCCGTTTTCATCTCGCTAATCATAAACGCGCTCATCACGACCGTGAGCGGGATATCGTCGAAGCTTTGCGGGTTTGGCATATTTCTGATACGCAAAAACAGCGCCAGATCCTTCTCTCGCGTATTTTTTATCATAAACTCGCGAAACGGCTTCACGCCACGCTCAAAGGCCTCTTGGTAGCCGATTTGCTCGCTTAGATAGGGCTTCACACCCGCTTCGTAGGCTTGCTTACCCACAGGCTCCATGATAAAAAACGTAAGCACCATCGCAAGGCTAATAAGCACCGTAGAAGGCGGCATCTGCTGCGTACCCATCGCCTGGCGTAAAAACGAAAAAACGATAATGAGCCGCAAAAAGCTCGTCATCATAAAAACCAGCGATGGCGCGAGCGTGAGGACAGTAAGGACCAGCAGGACGTTTAGCGAGCTAACTAGCTGTGTAGGCGTAGTGGGCGCGCTTAGGCTGAGATTTACGGTCGGGATCGTTACATTATCCTCGCCGATCGCGACCGCCGCAAATATAAAAAACAGCAAAAACGTCAGTTTTTTCAAATTTACTCCTGCGCGTCCAGTATGCTTTTTTGCGTTTTGGCTTTGTCGTCTAAATTTAACGAAACGAAGTGAATCTCAACCCTGCGGTTTTTCTCCCTGCCCTGCTCGGTAAAATTCGTCGCGAACGGCTCAAATTCGGCCTTTGCTGATGCGGTTAGCTTTTTAGGATCGACGCCGTCTTTTATAAGTTCGCTAACTACGCTAATAGCTCTAGCTGACGATAGCTGCCAGTTGTCTTTAAACTCGGCAGACGCCGGCTGCTCGCTGTCGGTATGTCCGATCACGTTTGCTACGACGTCTGGCGGTAGTTTGGCTATCACCATCGCGATACGTTTTAAAAACAGCAGCGCATCGTCGCTTTGCAGCTGGGCGCTGTCTTTTGCAAAGAGTAAATTTGCCGGCAACCTAATCACAAATCCGCTCTCACTCTCCTCAAACGTAACCTCAGGCGAGCCGCTAGCGTGCAAAAGCTCGTTGATAGAGCGCAGCGTCTGCTCGAAATTCGACTTCACGCCCGTGCGCTCTTTGTTTGAGGTGGCGTGGTCGTCTTGGTTTTGCTCAGCACTGACGTCGGGTTTCGCGCCGCCCTCAAGCACACCCAAAGCCCCGCTTAGCGAGCCGATCGCAGCTTCTAGCTTCTTTGCGTCCATCGTACTCATAGAAAGAAGCAGTACGAAAAAGCAAAGCAACAGCGACATCAAGTCGCCAAACGCCGCGAGCCACTCGGGCAAGCATTTGGGGCAGTCGCTTGGATCGATTAACTTTTTAGCCATTTTTTCTACTTATCAAACTGACTGACGCGGTCTTTAGGCGGTAAAAACGATAGTAGCTTCATCTCGAGCGTCCTAGGGTTGTCGCCGGCTTGGATCGCCATTATGCCCTCTAGCATCAGCACTTTTGCCGTGCCTTCGTCCTTATCGCGGATGCTCAGGATGTTTGCCACGGGCGAGCCTAGGATGTTTCCTATCATCGCGCCGTAAAGCGTCGTGATGAGCGCAACCGCCATCGAAGGACCGATAGCTGAGGGGTCTGACATATTCATGAGCATCGCGACCAGACCGATGAGTGTACCGATCATACCCATCGAGCCCGCAAAACCCGCGATTTGCTCAAAAATTTTGATATTATCGCCGTGTCTGGAGCTAGACTGCTCCATATCTATCTCAAGCAGCGTCCTGATGGCGTCTGGTTCGTTGCCGTCAACCGCCATAGATAGACCCTTTTTTAGAAACGGATCGGTTTCGTTATTTGCATCGCTCTCAAGCGCCAGGATACCGTCGCGGCGGGCTTTTGTGGAGTACTCGACCATTTTTTTTACGATTTCTGGGAGATTGTAGGTTTTTGGTTTTACCGCGATGCCGTAAAACGTACCTAGTTTTTTTATCTGCTCCATCTTAAAGCCGATCATCAGCGCGCAAATCGTACCGCCAAAAACGATCAAAACCGAGGGAATATCGATGTAAGCTCCGATTCCGACGCCCATTTGCATCGAACCGAGCAAAAGCACCATAATAACTATCCAACCAACGAGGCTACCTAAATCCATCTTGCAACTTTCTATTTAAAAATTTTAGTTTGTATTTTAGTTTTTTTTAGTTGAAAAAACAGTTAAACTTAGATTAGCTTTTTGCAAAAGGCGTTCCAAATCGACATAAAATTTTTTAAATTTTGCGTTTTTGGTCATATTTCGTTTTTTTGGCACTTTTCTTGACCAAATTTAAATGCTTATTTTTTTAAAATTTAATTTAAAAAACGAAGCGAAATTTTAAACAAAAACAAAAGGCGGCGTCTTGCGATGAGCGTAAATTTGACGAATTCATTGCTCGCACACATAAAAGGCAAATTTATCTAAGCCTTTTTTGGCTTAAACGCCCTTTTTGCCGTCATATAAAAGCCACTAAATATAAAAAGCGCCATCAAAAGCGAAACTATCGACCACAAAATTTTACCCGCAAGCCCGAAAAAATATCCTGTATGCAGCTGATAGTTCGTACTTTTTACCATGCCTACGGTTATGCCCTCGGTTTGCTTTTGCTCAGCCATCTTGCCCTCTTTTACGTTTACGGCGGTCATTTTCGGACGAGCGGTGCTAGGCGCGTCCGGCTCGTAGTATCTGACGTTTATCTTATCTCCGACCGCGAGCATCAGGCTAAATTCCTTATACTCTATGCCGCTTGATCTGAATATCTCATAAGCCTTCTGTACATCGCTAAATTTATACTCGGCGTTCTTTTTACCCTCTGCTTTTGCGGGCGCGCCCTCTTTGCGCTCGGCCTCTTTTGGTAAATTTTGCTCGCTAACAAAAAGCTCCGTCACAGCGCCGTTATACCAGCGGTACGACCACATGAGCCCGGTTAGGCAGATGATGAGATAAATCACCGCGCTCAAGGCGCCAAAACTCGTGTGTAGGTTGTGAAAAAGGGCGTATTTTTTGAGTTTAAAATTCGGCTTTATCGCCTCGACAAATTTGCGTTTTATCCTTGGAAAATGCAGCCAAACACCGCTTATTACAAGCACTATCATCGCGACCGTACTAGCGCCCACGATCTGCTTGCCCACTTCGCCCGCGGTTTTGTTGCCCGCTAGCGCAAGGCCCAAATTTCGGTGCAGCGACATCGCTACGCGCACAAAAGTAACTCCATAGTCCTTGCCGATGATCTGCGCGGTATATGGATCGACCAGATAAGCATCGCTATTACTAGCATAAATTTTGATCGCTTCGTTTCCGTTTTTTGGTAGCACGAGCCTTGCGGGTTGCTTAACGCCCGTTTGCTCGCTAAAGCTTTGCAAGATTTGCTCCACGCTTAGCATTTTGCCCATTTTTTCGACTTTGACGGCGTTTAAATTTATAAGCTCCTCAAGCTCGTGCTGATACGACAAAATCCCGCCCGTAACGCCGATAATAAGCAACGGAATAGCAAAAATAATCGATAAAATAAGGTGGAGATTAAACAAAAACTGATTTCTTCTTAAGGCCTTTTTTAAAAACGAAAGCAAGCAACATCCTTTAAATTTTGATTTTGATTATTTTTAAAACTAGTGATTATATTGATTAATGCTTAAGAATTTGTTAAGTCCAAAAAGCATTAATCGCGCATTTAGCAAATTTGAGATAAAATCGCTCAAATTTAAATAAGGAAAAAAGATGAGCGATATCGGTGTAGTGGTGCTTGCCGCTGGGCTTGGCACGAGGATGAAATCAACTAAACCAAAGGTGCTTTTCGAGCTTTGCGGAGAGCCGATGATCATACATATTTTACGCAAAGCTTACGAGATCAGTAGCGACGTGAGCGTAGTTTTGAGCTATCAAAAAGAACTCGTCGAAGCCAAAATCAAAGAAATTTTCCCTCAAACTAAAATTTACGAACAAAATTTAAAAGAGTTCCCTGGCACTGCGGGCGCGCTAAAAAACATCCCGCTAAATAGCGAAAAAACGCTGATTTTG
Source organism: uncultured Campylobacter sp. (assembly GCF_938039205.1). Lineage (GTDB taxonomy): Bacteria > Campylobacterota > Campylobacteria > Campylobacterales > Campylobacteraceae > Campylobacter_A. The sequence goes on along the minus strand of NZ_CALHVM010000048.1, from coordinate 69,699 downwards.
TGCGGAGATATGCCGCTTATCAAAACCAACGACTTGATCCGCCTAAGCGCGGGCAACTCAGACATCTCGCTAAGCGTTTTTGAGGCGGCAGACCCGTACGGATACGGCCGCGTGATCGTAAATAACGGTAAAGTCGAGGCCATCGTCGAGCAAAAAGACGCGACCGAGACGCAAAAAATGATAAAAAGCGCAAATGCCGGCTGCTACTGCTTTAAAAGCGAAGTTTTGCGCGAGATTTTGCCTCTCATCGGCAACGAAAACTCGCAGAAAGAATTCTACCTAACCGACGCGATCAAAATCGCAAACGAGCGCGGTCTAAAGTGCTGGGCCATCAGCGTCGAAGAGCAAAATTTCATGGGAATAAACGATAAATTTCAGCTCAGTATCGCCCAAAATTTGATGCAGGACGAAATCAAGAAAAATTTGATGAAAAGCGGCGTGCTCATGCGGCTACCAAATAGCGTCTATATCGACTCTAGAGCCAAATTTGAAGGCGAATGCGTCATCGAAGAAAACGTAAGCGTCATCGGAGAGTGCGTCATCAAAAACTCCGTCATTAAAAGCGGCTCGGTCGTAGAAAACTCCGTCATCGAAGACTCCGACGTCGGCCCGCTCGCGCACATACGCCCAAAATGCGAGATCAAAAACACCCACATCGGAAATTTCGTCGAGCTAAAAGCAGCCAGACTAAACGGCGTCAAAGCAGGCCACCTAAGCTATCTTGGCGACTGCGAGATAGGTAGCGGCACAAACGTAGGCTGCGGCACTATCACGTGCAACTACGACGGCAAAGCCAAACATAAAACGATAATCGGCAAAAACGTCTTTATCGGCTCTGATACGCAGCTAGTAGCCCCTGTAAAAGTCGGCGACGACGTGCTAATCGCTGCAGGAAGCACCGTAACTAGCGACGTGCCAAGCGGCGCGCTAGCCATCAGCCGCACGAAACAGGTAAATAAAGAAGGCTTTTTTTATAAATTTTTTAACGATACGAAAAGCGACTAAAATGCTAAAAAATAAAAAAATTTTGCTCGCGGTTTGCGGCAGTATCGCGTTTTATAAAGCTTATGAAATTTTATCCGCGCTAAAAAAAGAGGGCGCGGACGTGCGGGTTATGCTTAGTGAAGGAGCGCTTAAATTTTGCTCTGAAGCGGGCTTTGAAGCGCTGTGCGAGCATAAAATTTTAACCTCGCGCACGGAGAGTTGGCAGGACGGGCTAAATCACATCGCCTACGCCAAAACCGATCTAATCCTCATCGCGCCTGCGAGCGTAAATACGATAAACAAGCTTGCAAGCGGCATTTGCGATAGCGTCTTTATGCAGACTCTGATCGCGAGCCCCGCTCCCCTACTCATCGCGCCCGCAGCCAACGACAAAATGATAAATCACTTCTCCACGCGCAAAAATTTCGAATTTTTAGCGGCAAACGGCGCGAGATTTATCGAGCCGTTAGAAAAAATCCTAGCCTGCGGCGACACAGGCAAAGGCGCGCTGGCCGATCTTTCTACGATCATCTACGAAACCAAAAGGATGCTTGCTGAACCCAAATTTAAAGGGCAAAAAGTGATCGTCACGGGCGGCGCCACGAGCGAAAAGATCGACGACGTAAGAGCCGTGACGAATCTATCTAGCGGCAAGATGTCGCGAGCGCTTGCTGACGCATTTTACTACGCGGGCGCGGACGTGACGCTGATAGCCAGCTTTGAGACGACAAACGCGCCTTATAAAACGCTCAAATTTCAAAGCTCGGCGGAGCTAAAAGAGCTACTGCATGCAAATTTGGCGGACGCAAATTTGCTCGCGATGGCGGCTGCGGTTAGCGACTACGTTCCAAAAACCAAATTTGAAGGCAAGCTAAAAAAGCAAAACTTAGGCGGAATTTGGACGCTAGAACTCACTCAAAACGATGATGTTTTGGGCTCTTTGGCAGGTTTTAAAAACGTAAAAAAAATCGGCTTTAAAATGGAAATGGACGGCGCAAACGCCATGCAAAACGCAAAAAATATGCTTGAGAAAAAGAGCCTAGACGCCGTTTGCCTAAACGTGCTTGGCGGCGATATAAATTTCGGCTCGGATAGCACGCAAGTAACCTTTATCACGCGACATGACGCGCAAAATATCGCGCTAACATCCAAAGATGACGCGGCGCGCCAAATCGTAAATTTAGCAAGCAAGCTATGATAAATCCCGTCTCACGAGTGCAAAAAATCGCAAGCGGCGGCGCGGGCACGGCTCTAAACGCGAGCCTGCCCATCAGCATCAAAGTCGCCGAAAAGACGGGCTATAATCGCTACAATCTCAAAATGGGCAACAAAATTCTAAGCACAAAAAGCATGAAAAGTCTCGACGTGGACGGCGAATACTGGGGCGAGATCGCAAGCGGCACCGAAAATATCGTGATAAGAAATCTCTTTAAAAAGCCAAATTTAGCATACGCTGCGCCTGATGGGCTAGCGCTAATAGAAAGACTGATAAGCGAGCCCGATCTAAACTGGTTTTATGAATATATATTTAACGGTCTTAGTACGGCAGACTCGCGGGAATCGTTTGAAAATCTAGCTCAAATGCTACTTGCGCTACAAAAAAATATCATTAATATTTCGTTTGTTTATAACGGCATAAAAGGGGTTTTTCAGATGAAATTTGACGGAGCTAAAACGAGTCAAATTTACCTTGTTTTTTCAAATTTCGCTCCGATTATTTTCACGCTAAAAGGCGCTCAAATAATCAGCGCGCAGACGCCGTTTGACAAGGTCGCTAGGCTCTTGCGAAATGAATTTGACTGCGAAACTCAAACGACGCAAAACATCGCCGCTTTTTTTAATCCCAGCGGCAAAATAATTGATTTTAAGGGCTAAAATGAACGAGCTAAATCACCTCGCGATCATAATGGACGGCAACGGCAGATGGGCTAAGCGCCGCGGTTTGCTACGTACCAAAGGGCACGAAACTGGCGCAAACGTCGTGGAGCAGATGTGCGAGTTTTGTATCGACGAGGGCGTGGCGGTGCTGAGCTTATACGCATTTAGCACCGAAAACTGGAAGCGCCCAAAGAGCGAAGTGGCGTTTTTGATGGATCTTTTGCATAAATTTTTGCTATCAAAACGCGATAGTTTTATCAAAAACGGCATCAAATTTAACGTTATTGGCGACGAAAGTCCGCTAAGCGACAAGCTAAAAAACGAGATAAACGAGATCAAAAACGCAACTGCACAAAACTCGCGGCTAAAGCTAAATTTAGCTCTAAACTACGGCGCGAAAGATGAAATTTTAAGATCATTTAGGAGATTTTGCGAAAAAAACGGCGGCAAATTTGACGCCGAAAAATTAGCTTTAAATTTGAGCGAAGATAGCTTACAAGAGTGCCTCGACGAGCCCGCGCCCATCGACCTTCTCGTGCGCACGGGCGGCGAGCAGAGACTATCAAATTTCATGCTTTGGCAAGCTTCATACGCCGAGTTTGCCTTTACGCCTACGCTTTGGCCAGATTTCACGCGCGAGGAGCTGGCCCAGATAACGGCAAAATTTAAAAAAAAAGATAGAAGATTTGGCGGGCTTTAAAATTTGATGTTTTTGGCTGCCGCTATCTTTTAAATTTATGTCGTTTTATTTGATTTGCTCGCTAAAAAAGTGCCTTTAAATTTGACAAATAAAAGCCTTGCCGCAAAGCCGTTTTCCATAAATTTTCAACCGAAAACTTTAAATTTAAAATCATTCAAGGCAATATTTCGCTAAAATCGCCTTTAAATTTTGTGTTTTATGCTTTTTGCGGCGCAAATAACGAGTCAAATTTTAGCTCAAATCGCGCGACAAATTTGCGCAAACATTGCTTAAAAACGTCGCCGCTAGCTCAAAAATAATCGCAAGCAGCCAAATGCATTATAAATTAAATTAGGAGAGTTATGATTTTCGCCGTTGTATTTTTTATTTTATTATTTTTTATCTTGGGCGCCGTAGTCGGCAGCTTTAGCAACGTCCTGATCTACCGCATGCCGCGCGGCGAGAGCATAAATTTTCCCGCCTCACACTGCCAAAGCTGCAAAACTCCGCTAAAACCGTATCATAACATCCCGATTTTTGCGTGGCTATTTTTACGCGGCAAGTGCGCGTTTTGCGGCGAAAAAATCAGCTTTCAGTATCCTCTAGTTGAGCTTGCTAGCGGCCTGCTTTGCGTGCTTGCGTATTGCGTTGAGACACACGGACTTGAGCCTCTTACGGACGGCTTTTACGCCGCGATTTTTAAGGCGGCGATGCTTGGTATCTGCTTTATCTTGCTGCTAGCGCTTAGCCTCATCGACTTTCGTTATAAAGCCGTTCCCGATCCGCTACTTTTTGCCAGCGTCGCTTTTTCACTACTTTACGGCTTTAATCTACCCGCCTCTTTTGACTCTGATGAGCTTTTGCGCGCCTTTGATTCGTTTATAAACGCCGCGATTTTTATGTTTGCCTTTTGGCTACTGCGCGCGGTCGTTAGCCTAGCCCTTAAGCGCGAAGCCATGGGCTCTGCGGACATCTTTATCGCGGGCGTTATGGGTGCGATCTTGGGCATCAAGCTTGGCCTCATGGCGATCTATGTCTCGGCGCTACTGACGCTGCCTGCATACGTCATCGTGCGAAAGCGCGGATATGAGCTGCCTTTCGTGCCGTTTCTAAGCCTTGCTACGCTCATCGTTTATGCGTTTAAGGAGCAATTTATCTACATATTGGGACTGATTTATGGATAGGACGGCGCGTTATCTTTTCTCAAACTTCCTAAGTACGTTCGCATCGCTATTTGCGACGCTTTTTCTCATCATGTCGATCGTGTTTTTCATCCAGATCGCGCGTATCACGTCGTACATCGAGATCACCTTTATAGAGCTTTTTAAACTCTATATGTTTATGCTGCCTAGAGTGTTGCTTTTTACCGTTCCTATCGCGTTTTTCGCATCGCTTGCGCTCATGTTTTTCAGGCTTTCTCGCGAAAACGAGAGTATAGTACTTTTTACGCTCGGATATTCGCCAGTTAAGATCGCTAAATTTTTCCTCATCGTTAGCGGCGCGGTCTCAATCTTTCTCATTGTAACCGCGATAATACTGATCCCCACAGCTGCGGAGCTAAACTCAAATTTCGTCTCGTACAAAAAAACCGTCGCCAAGCTAAATTTAAAAACGACCGAATTCGGACAAAAATTCTCCGACTGGATGGTCTTTATCCAAAACGAAAAAAACGACGAGAACGGCACTCTTTACGAGGGCGTGACGCTTTATTCGCCAAAAGAAGGCGCGCATAGATTCGTTCTAGCTAAAAACGCTCGCCTAACCAACAATAACGCCGTGCTTGAGTTTACGCTATCAGAGGGTAAAATTTACGATATGAGAGACGCCTCATGGCATAAAACCGACTTTGGCACGATGAAAATCAGCACCGCCCAAGAGGACAGCGTCGCGCAGACGAAGTCGTTTGTGCAGTATTGGCAGGCAATGAGCGAGGATAAAAAACGCGCCAAAGACTTCGCAACCTACGTTCTTATCGCGCTTTTTCCGCTAGCTACGACGCTTTTTGCTTTGAGCCTTGGTATCGTAACCTACCGCTACGAAAAAGGCTTTGTGTATTTTGGGATATTTGGCGTACTATTCGGGTATTTTACGCTCATTATGCTCTTTAGCTCGCGCGTTTTTATCGCGATTGCGGCGATATTTTTGCTATTTTTTATCGCCTCGATTTTTAGCTTTAGGGCTAAAATTTTAAAAAGATACTAAGTGCGGCTTAAACTCGTTTTTAGCTACGACGGGTCGAAATTTCAAGGCTCGCAGACACAGCCGCACGAAAACGGCGTCGAGGATGCTCTGGGTGCGGCTCTAGCGCATGTAGGGATCTTTAGCAAAATAATCTCCAGCTCGCGCACAGACAAGGGCGTGCACGCAAACAATCAAGTAGCCTGCGTGGAGTGCGGCGAGCATTTTAAGGACTTTGCGCGCCTAAAAGCTCTCATCAACCGCCACGCCCATCCGGCTATTCACGTCAAATTTATAAGTCGCGTTAAAGACGACTTTCACCCGCGCTACGACGCTAAGGCGCGCGCATATCGATACGTCATCAATCACGGCGAGTTTTCTCCTTTTTTATCGTCTTGCGAGACTTTTTTACCAAAATTTGACCTAAATTTAGCAAACGAACTACTCGCACTTTTTGTCGGAGAACACGATTTTAGCGCGTTTATGAAGCTTGGTAGCGATATCAAAAGTCCAGTGCGGCGCGTCGCAAAAGCGTTTTGTTACGAGCGCGGCGAACAAACGATTATCGTTTTTAAAGCAAACGGCTTTTTGCGCGCCCAGGTTCGCCTCATGGTCGCTAGCGTTTTAAAGGCGCTTGAGCTTGCCAAAAGCGGTAAATTTAGACAAACGCAGGCACAGGAGTTTAAATTTGAGTGCCCAGAGGCGGCAAATTTGAGAGCAAATTTAAACAAAAACAGCCACGATAATATCCTGACGAAAAGCCACGAAGGCGCAAATTTAACCGCCGAACATGCGGTTTGCGTCGCCTCAAAATTTGACGCTAAAAACTCAAATTTAAACGAAGTCGCAAACAACTGCCGAGATGAAAATTTCCTCAAAGCAAAAGAGCTTTTGCGCCAGGCTATCTACGAGCAAAAGCCGCTAACGCGCATCCCCGCACCGCCAAACGGTCTTTATTTAAACCGAGTTTTTTACGAATGAGAAATCAAAAAATAAAAGAAGCTATCGCTGCCGTAACGCAAAAGCAAAATGAGTGTAAAAAAATAGTCAAAAAATACGCTACATTTATGACTATAACGACATTTGTCACACCAATACTAATTTTTATTATTATGGAGCGACGCTTTGAAATATTCTTTCTTTTATTTGCAGTCATCCCAATATACGTCACGCCGAGGATTCCAAAAGTAGAAAAAACGCTGGAAGAGTTATAGAAGCTTCTACAAAAATGTTTTTGTTAGCACGGTAATTGCCGATATAGATAGCAATTTTACATACGAGCCTCAAAAAGGCATCAGCGCAAACGAATTTTATAAAAGCGGAATATATAGGCGCGTAAATTTTTACGGCGAAGACCAAATAAGCGGTACTTATGCTAATGTCAAATTTCGATTAAGCGAGGCTATAAAAGTAGAAAAAACATATGACTCAAACGGCTCAAAAAACCCTTATCTGGCGCTTTTGAGAGTAAGCAAAGTCATATACGACGAATATATGGACTTTAACGGTACAGTACTAGTCTGCGAGTTTTATAAAAATTTCAAAGGACAAACGATACTAGCCGATAAGAAGGTGCTAAATACGAAAATATCTGGCGAAAAAGAGGTACTTGATGATACGGAGTTTAACAACGAATTTCGCGTATTTACCGACGACAAAATAGAAGCGCGCTATCTTTTAAGCCCCGGTTTTATGCAACGCCTACGCGAGGTTAAGCAGGGTTTTGACAGTGCCGTATCGCTAAGCGCGGCGTTTATGGACAATAAATTCTATCTCTTTTTAAACGGTGCAAAAAACCGTTTTGAAAGTTCACTATTAGACCCGCCGCTAAGCCTTTCTGATGCACAGGCCATAAAAGACGAAGTCTTGCGGCTATTACGCGTCATAGACGAGTTAAATTTAAGCCTTGACGTTTATAAATAATTTTGCTTCGGCAGTAAATTTCGCCAACGACGAGCTTAAAATTTGACCGTAAATTCAGTCGGAAATTTAAATATAGATTTTAGCTAAACGCGCAAAAACTTTGTAATGCCGTGCAAAGCGGGTCACTCGCAAAGGACGCCTATTCTCAAATTTAATGACGCTAATCTAAAAATAAATACAGCCAGCATTCGCTCGTAAATTTGAGCCAAATTTACAAAATATCCCGCTGCCCTTTTGCGTTCATCGGGCTCAGAACGCCCATTTGCTCCATTTGCTCGATGATCGTAGCTGCGCGGTTGTAACCGATTTTTAGGCGGCGTTGTAGATAGCTAATCGAAGTTTTTTGCTCGCTTAATACGATCTCTTTGGCCTCTTCGTAGAGCTCGTCTAGCTCGCCTGCTACGGCGCCGGAGCCTGTGCCCGCACCGCCGCTAGCGCCCTCCTCGGCTAAAAATCTCTCGTCATAGACCACCTCTTGCTGCGCTTTTAGGAAATTTACTATCGTGTCGATCTCCTTCTCGCTCGCAAACGGCGCGTGCAGCCTGATGACGCCGGGGCTTCCAGGAGGGGTAAACAGCATATCGCCGCGTCCCAGCAAGCTCTCCGCGCCCATTTGATCTAGGATTACCTTACTATCGATACGCTGGCCGACGCGGTAGCTGATGCGGCTAGGCAAATTTGCCTTTATGAGCCCCGTCACGACGTCCACGCTAGGGCGCTGGGTGGCCACGATGAGATGTATGCCGCTAGCTCTGGCCATCTGAGCTAGACGTCCGATGTATAGCTCCACGTCCTTGCCGCTAGTCATCATGAGATCGGCCAGCTCATCGATGATCACGACGATATACGGGAACTGCTCGCCGCCCTCCTCTTTCATTTTTTCGTTGTAGCTTTCGATGTTTTTGGTGCGAGTGTGACTCATGATCTTGTAGCGGCGCTCCATCTCGGCGACCATGTTTGATAGCGCGGTGATAGCCTGCTTAGCCTGCGTGATGACTGGAGTTAGCAGGTGCGGGATGTCATTATAGATGCTAAATTCCAGCATTTTTGGATCTATCATCATCAGGCGCAGCGTCTGCGGGCTGTTGCGATATAGCAGACTTAGTAGCATCGCGTTTATACCTACGCTCTTGCCGGATCCCGTCGTGCCCGCGATTAGTAGGTGAGGCAGCTTTTTTAGATCGGTGATAAAAGGCGCACCGACGATATCCTTGCCTAGCGCGATAGTTAGCGGACTGCTCGAGTTTTTGAAAACCTCGCTATCTAAAATTTCCTTTAGATAGACGGTTTCGATGTTTTTATTAGGCACTTCGATACCCACGACGTCTTTGCCGGGGATCGGCGCCTGGATGCGGATAGTCTGCGCGCGTAGAGCCATCGCAAGGTCGTCTTGTAGGGTTAAAATTTTACTCACCTTGATGTGCGGTGCCTGACGAAACTCAAACGTCGTGACGATAGGACCCGTGTAGGTGCGCACGACGTCGCCATCTATTTTAAATTTGCGCAGTTTATCGAGTAGATCGGAGATCTTTTGATCGATTTCGGCTTCGTTTACGCTGTTTGATCTTTTAGGCGGATCAGCTAAAAATTTAAGCGGCGGCAACGCAAAATCCTTAGGTTTTTCGACCTTGCCTTTTTCCATTTGTTCGAGCAGTTTTTTATTTTCGGCGACTTCATTTAGGATCTCGACGCCGTTTATAGTAGTACTTTTTTCTTCTAAATTTGACTCGCCTTCATCCTGCGCTTCGTCTTCGTCGTCCGGCTCGTCTTCGTCCTCTAGCTTTTCGCCGTTTTCCTCGCTCAAATTTGACTCGCTTTGAGCTTTAGGCTTTTTGATTTGTCTAGGTTTTTTTTGCAATTTTGGTTTAACCTCACCCATATTTTCAAATTTATCTTCATTGGCACTGGGCTCGACGAAAGCCTTTTTTAGGATAGCTATGATGTTATCCTGCGCGATGAGACCAAAGCTAAGTACAAAAAGCATCAAGATAAAGACCCACATGCCTATCACGCCGGCGACGTCTTTTAGCGCATCATTTATGCTGTTTGCAACCAGTCCGCCGTAGCTAGCGTCCGCACCTGATTGAAACATCAAAAACGCCAAAAATAGCAGCGTCGCTCCAAGCGTCATCTGAGCAAATTCGGCGTTAAAGCCGTTAAAATATTTGTAAATATAATACGCAAAAAATATAAAAACAAAAGGGTAAACGTAAGCTATAAAGCCAAAAAGCTTGAAGTTCCAAAGCCCGATCGCGTTGCCAAAGCTACCTACGAAATTTGCCGCGGGCGCGATGGTGGCGATCCCGAAAAATATCAAAAAACAAACAACTACGACTAAAACCGATTCTCTTAAAATGGCGCGTCCTTTTAAATTTAGTAAATTTAAATTTGCGAGAGCGCGAAATTTGGGCCAAATTTATCAAAATTTGACCCTATTTTCGCTCCGCCCGCTTTGATAACGAAACTTTAATAAAACCGTAGATTATAGCGAGTTTTTACATATAGTTTAATAACGAAAGCTGGTTTATCTTAGCCACGGACTGTAGCATCGCCTGATACGACATCATTTTTTGCATGAGATTCATATAGGTCTCGCCGTAGTCGGCGTTTGTGATATCGGCCTTGACGGTTTTTACGTTTACCTCCATGACGCTAGCGTGCGTATTGGTCTGTATTAGCGTATTTGTTTGATTGCCCACTTTAGTGTGGATTTTGTTTACGTGGTCGGCGATGTGATCTAGCCTCTCGATCGCGCCTTGGATACCGGAATTGCGCGGATGTTCGCTCTCGCTGTCGGCGCGGTACTGGCCACTTCTAACGGCCTCTATCATCCTATCCAGGTCATCAAAAATATCCACGCTCGGGCTATCTATCTCGATACCGTTGTTTGCGGAAAAACTCCACAGAGAGCCGTCTCCTTGCTTGGTTGCAGGCGTAGTGCCGGTGCTATCTCCGTAAAATTGATCAGAATTTGCCTCGTCGTAAATTCCAACTTTTATCGGCGTGACAGCGTTTTGCTTGTCGGTTACTTTTATACGGCCACGGTGATCCATGTTTGCCTCGACGCTGCCTTGCGAATTTGCGATGGCTTGTTTATAGGCGGCATAGTCGGCTTGAGTGTTGCCACCGGCACCCGCAGGGACGCTATCGCTAGCGACCATGCCGATGATATCGTTTAGCTGCCTAAAGGTCATATTTTTTGACTGGGTAGTTCTACCCTCGGTCGTCGGCGGGTTTGTGGTGTCGTTGTAAAAACTATCCCAAACCTCAGTCGTGTACGTAGTGCCGTCAGGCCTTGTTATATTTACCCGCGCGTTGCCTGAGGTTGCAGGCGGTACGGCGGTGCCAAAAAGCACGTCCACCTTATAGTCTCCGCCGCTTTTAGATTTGATCTGCATTTTTAAGGCTTGGTCGTTTATATCATATTTGTCTCTTTCGCCAGGATATAGCTCTTTTGAGCCCACGACTTGGCTTAGAGTAGTGTTATCGTCGGCAAATTTACCAGTACCGCGCTCTACTTGCGATACAGTGCCTATTAGGTTTCTGCCCTCTTGCTTTAAATTTATCTTGTCGTAGTCGTAAGCGTTTGTAACGGCGCCGTCTAAGTCTTCGTATTTGCTCTTAACGAATTCAGTGATTTCATAGTCGTCTGGGTTTGCCTGCACCATGGCTTCGAGCGGATTTGCGCCGCTAGTTAGGCTATCTATCGTATCAAACGCACTAGATGCTCCTGCTATACCGCCCGCTAGAGCATCTGCATTTGCCACTTTTTTCGTCGCCGCTATCATATGAAAATCGATAACCTGATTGCCCTTGCTTAAGTCTTTTACGTTGATTTGGCCTTGATTGTTTATCGTTACTTCGACGACTTTATTAGTAGGAGTGTTGCCGTATTCGGTGCCGATTTTTTCTAACAGGTCGTTTATCGAAGCGTCCGAAGTCATCTTAAATTTACTCGTAAAGCTAGTGCCGTTTGGCTTTTTACCCTGCAAGAAAAACGTCGTATCCTGAAACTGCCTAACGCCGGTTCCGGTAAAATCTTGATTGGTTAGAGTTTTTTCGTCTTTTACATATTTAAAACCGATTAGATCGCGCATTTTGTGTTCGCTATCGATATAAACGGTTTTATTTTTATCGTCTAAATTTTGCGCTTTTAGCATTGTGTTGGAGGTGACTTTTTTATTATAGTCGCCGTCCTTGCCCAAAAATAGCTCATGGCCGTTTTGGTTGTAGGTCAAATTTACCTGAGCTCCGCCTACAGCTTTCATAGTTTGCGCATTGCCGAAATACTCATTTGTATCGCCGTTTATAGGTTTTGTATTTATAGCGCTTCCAGAGAATAAAAACTGCCCGTTGATCGAGGTGTTTGCGATGTTTACTAGGTGATTTTTGATGCCCTGAAGGTCGTTTGCGATGGCTTCCCGCGATGTTTGCGAGTGGATTTCGTTAGCACCCTGAACTAATTTTGTTTTAAAAGTCTCAAGCTGCTGCTTAAATTCACCCAAAGCCTTATCTGTATTTTTTGAAAAGTGTTGCGCCTTTGACGTCGCCGTTTGCACCTGCTCAAGCGTCGCAACCTCGTAATCAAGCCGCATGCCGTCGTTATAGACGCTACTATCCTCAAAAGAATTTTGGATTTTTAGACCGCTTGAAATTTGCGTATTTAGCTTGTAAAGCGCTTTCATATTGGTCTGATAGTCGTAGTTATTCGTAAATTTCATCAGCTGATTTGTCATTCTCATCGCATTTTTCCTTAAATTTAATTGAGCTCTTGCAAGCAAATAAAGTTCCACTCGTTATATCGTCAAATTTCAAAATTTATTTAGTTTTAGATATGATTTTGCCAAATTTAAGGAGAACAAATGAAAGTACTCTTTTCGCCGAGCGAAGCAAAAACCACTGTTAGTCCAAATAAATTTATAGATAAGGATGCCTTTATTTTTCCAAATTTATATGAAAAACGGTATGAAATTTTAAAAATTTACGATGATTTTTTGCAAACGGCTACCGTTGAAAAAATCTCAAAACTTTTCGGTGTTAAAAATTTGACCGATGAGCCGAGTTTGCGCGAAAGCCTCTTTAAAAAAGGCGCGGTAAAAGCAATCCTGCGATATGACGGAGTAGCCTACAAGCACCTTGACTACCGAAGCCTTGATAGCTCGGCGCAGGAGTTTATAGATAAAAATACGCTGATTTTTTCAAATTTATTCGGCCCCGTGACGGCGGCGGATGTGCTACCCGAATACAAACTAAAGCAAGGCGAGCGGATAGACGGGCTAAATTTGGAGGAATTTTATAGCCAAAATTTTAGCGGCGAGATAGATAAATGGCTAGGAGATGACGACATTTTAGACCTTAGAGCCGAGTTTTACGAGAAATTTTACCGCATACAAAAACCGTTTGCGACATTTAAATTTCTAAAAAACGGTAAAGTCGTCAGTCACTATGCCAAAGCATACCGCGGGATAGTTTTGAGGCAAGTAGCGCAAAACGGGGTAAAAAACTTCAGCGAACTTTGCAAAACCGATATAGAAAATTTGCGCCTTATAGACATCAAAAAAACTGGACTAAAAAGCGAGTTTTTGGTGCAAATAGTCTAAAATTCGAGCTTTTTAGTCAAATTCGCGCAAAAATCGTTAAATTTTCGGCTAAAAACTATTGTATTTTTTATAAAAACGTTGTAAAATGCCCGCATATCACTTCTTATTAAGGATGGTTCTATGAAAAAAGCTGATTTTATTCAAGCTGTTGCCGATAAGGCCGGTCTTTCCAAAAAAGATTCTCTAAAGGTAGTTGATGCTGCGTTAGAGACTATCGAAGAGGTTCTTAAAAGCGGCGATAGTATTAGCTTTATAGGTTTTGGTACATTTGCTACTGCCGAGAGAGCCGCTAGAAAAGCAAGAGTACCTGGAACTACGAAAGTTATAGACGTTCCTGCTAGCAAAGCGGTTAAATTTAAAGTAGGCAAAAAACTAAAAGAAGCCGTAGTAGCAGGCGCAGGCAAAAAAGGCAAAAAAAAATAATTACCCTTTCATGAAAGCTCAAGATTGGGCTTTCATGTTTTTTAATCTATTTTTTATATCTTTCAAGGTAAAATCTCACTTCTTTAATTAGCCCGAGTGGTGAAACTGGTAGACGCGCCAGACTCAAAATCTGGTAAGGGCAACCTTGTGTCGGTTCGAGTCCGACCTCGGGCACCATTATACTACATCTTAAAGCTTCCCAAAACTTCCAAAAGCATAAAAAAGCCCCGATATAGACGGATTTTAAAGATATTTTTGCGTATATTTAAAAATACTAACAGATATAAAAATATATTTGCAAATATTCATTTTTTACGGAATAATAACGGAGCAAAACAAAAAGCACAAAAAGGACTCCGTAAAAAAAATGCCAAAGATACCCACTCCGCTCACAGATAGAGAAATCAGGACGCTAAAGCCAAAGGATAAAATTTATAAAAAATGCGACGGCAGAGGATTATATATTTTCGTAGATCCTAGCGGTCGTAAATATTTTGCTCTCGAATACAAAAGCCCGGCCGATAACAAAATCAAAAGGCTAAATTTAGGAGACTTTCCCGAGTTTAGTTTGGCAATGGCGCGCGAGGAGAGGTTTAAACTGGAGCAAAAGGTAAGAGACGGCATCGACGTCAAGCGTGAGAGCGAGATAAACGAGCAGGCAAATTTTAAAAAACTCGCGCAAAGATGGCTCGAAATAAAAGCCCCCAGCGTAGAGCCAAATACCCTATATAGAGATAAAAGGCTGCTCGAAATGTATGCTTATCCGTTTTTTGAAAATAGAAGCATCACGGACATCACCGTAACCGACGTCATCGAAATTTTAAAAAAGATAGAGGCAAAAGGTAGCCTTGAGATGATGAAGCGGCTCTATTCACTTTTAAATCAAATTTGGCAATCAGCCTACTATATCGCGCCAAATAACGTGATCGCGAGCATTAACTACCGCTTCACGTTTAAAAAAGTAAAAGAGAAAAACTACGCGACGCTTACCAAAAACGCCGATATTAAGGCTCTTTGGCAAAGCATAGACGAATACAGCGGCGACATCCGCACTAAATACGCCCTTAAATTTGCAGTCCTCACAGCGCTACGCCCCTTTAATGTTAGGAGCGCAAAATGGGAGTATATCGACTTTGACGAGGGCGTCATAAGCATCCCCGCGGGCGATATGAAAATGCGAGAAGCTTTTACCCTGCCCTTGTCGCGCCAAGCCTTAGAGCTACTAAAAGAATACAAAGGCTACAACTTGGATCAAATTTATCTTTTCGGCTCGCTTTACGGCGCGGCGCGGTATATGAGCGAAAACACCTTAAACGTCGCGCTTCGCAGGATGGGCTTTAGCAAAGACGAGATCGTGTCGCACGGTTTTCGTGCAATGTTTAGCACCGTTTGCAACGAAAACATCGACACTCACGGGCTAAATTTCGACATAATAGAAAAATGCCTCGCGCACAAAGGCACGGACAAGATCCGCGCCGCTTACAACCGCGCCCAAAACCTAGCCCAAATGCGTGCGATGATGCAGTGGTGGGCGGACTATTTAGACGCGCTTTAATCATAAATGTAGTCTATTAGCGATTTCACGTGTCCGTTTATGTGGCTTAGCGCCTCGCCGATCGCGCGCTCTTTGAGCTCCTTTTCTTTATACTGCTTTTTAAAATACTCGGAGTCTAGCCGCGTATTGTGATAAAGAGCCTTTAAATTTTCGTAGCTTATATCGCCCATTCTTTGCTTTTTGTCTTCAAATTTAGCCAGTTCGCGCTTTAGCGTCGCTATTTGATTGTTTCGCCTAGAGATTTGCGAGCGGTAGCCGTTTACCGCGTTTTTATGATTTTGGGCTTCGAGCTTGGCGGCGGCTTCGAGCGAGATCACCTTATCCGCCAGCGTGAGATTTCGCGCCCTAGTATCATTAAATTCTTGCGCTTGTTTTAAAAGCTCGCGTTCTAACTGCTCGCTCGCCCAAATTCTGAAGTTTTTAGCCTGCGGCGAGCGGATAAAAAAGCCTAAAACTACGATACCTTTTAAAGTCCATTTTACGAGCGGGCGGTTGCGGTCATTTTTGTGGGTTACGAAGTGGATATTTTCGATAAGCTCGTCAAAGTGATTTTTTAGATGGTCTCTTATGGTATTTTGCGAAATGCCGTAATTTTTGGCGACTTGCTCTGTCGTAAAGAGCGTGTTTAAAGTGATATTTTGCACAAATTCCCCTCTCTGCGATTTTGCGCTTTAGGGGAATTGTCGATTAGATCAGTGTTGCGGTTTTTCTTTTTTGTATTCCTTGATGGCTTTGAAGCCTAAAAAGACTATTATAAGCGCGCCCGCTATAAGCATAATGTCTTGGTTTGTCATTTGTTTGCCTTCCTCTCAATATAAATGGCTATAGCCATTATAGTTACTCCTTCGATTATCGCAAGGAGACCTTTCGTCGTCGCTTCGCCGAATTGCCAAGCAAACGCACCGTTTACGAAAATACCTAAGCCGATATTTTTAAACAGCTCTATCATTTTTTACCTTTTGCGTATTCTAGCAAACTAATCTAAATTTAACAATTCCGCCTAAAAGAACAAAATCTTAACTTTTTTAAGATTTATGGGAGAATTATATTATAATAATTTAGATTTGTCAAGAGTTTTTATTAAAAATAATAATAAAACTAAAATAAAAACCTTAATTTTTATAAGGTTTTTTAATTAGGGGAATTTCCCACAATTAAAACTAATAGGTGAAAATTTTTCCCATTAAACTAATAACCGAAAATTTCGGCTATTAAGAAACTGCGTCTTTTAGGGCATTTTTTAGATTTTCATATTTTGATAGCTCTTTTTTTAGGGTTTCGACCTCTAAAACCAAATTTACGGCGGCTTCGGTCATTTTACTTATTTTGTTGTTTGAGACGGCAACATTTAAGCCACCCTCGCTCATTCCTATCCTCTCCGCAAGCTCTCGCTGCGTGATGCCCAGCTCGGCACATACCCGTTTAACTATATTATTCTCTTTGTAATTTGGATCAAAATGCCACTCAATAACGTATAAATCGTTTTGCTTTTTATCCTTAAATTCTATATGATTACCGCCCTGATGAAAAAAGGTATCGTATCCGACTATCTCTTTGATTTTGGCGTTTATTTCTTTGATAAGCTCTTTTTCATTACCTCGCTTTATCGGCGTGACTGGATTTATCTCGTGTTTAAGTTGCCCTAGGATTAAAATTTTAGATCCGTCCGTAGGATCATTGCCTTTATCAATCGCATTAGGATTTTCTATCATAAGATCAGGGCTGTGCCTGTTGTCTTCAAGCCAATCAAATACGCTATCCTCATCGTCCTCGTTGCGAAGGTTTTCGATGCAGTATTTTTTAAACCTCTGATAAAACGGCAATATCGCCTCTAAATTGGTAGGATGTAGCCATTTATTATTTTCTTTTGCGTATTTTTTACATATTTTTATAAAATTTTCACTTGTCATTTTTTCCCTTTTCATCGTCACAAATAAAGCTAAATTCTATGTTTTTGATATGATTTAAGCGATAAAATATCTCGTCAAAATCATTAAGCAAATTCGTATCGTCATCAAAAAATCCTCCGCCGCAATTAGGGCAAAAGCTAAAGCTTTTCTTGCGCTCTTTGATGTCAAACGTGATCTTAGTCTTGCATGTTTTGCACCTTATTTCTACTTCGGTTATATCTTTTATGTTTTTTTTCATTTTCTACCTTTATATTATTTTACTAAATTTCGACTAAATTTTACGCGCTCTTTGAGAAAAATTGCTCTATTTTAGGTGCGAGCGCTACTTGCCCTTTGCTCGTGATTTTCGTCGTAAAGGTTTGCAGATTGCCTTTTGTAGTGGCTATCACGTTCATCACAAGCTCAAAGTATCCGTTATCTACGTATTTCTGATAAGGCTTATTGTCTTTTTGCAAGTAGCCACTATCTCGCAGCCAACTAAAGAGCCGCTTTTGCCCTACCCTGATGCGCTTGTCGTCGCATAGGGCTTTTGCATAGTCGCCGATGTTGATGCTTGTCGCGCTTGCTTCGACGGCTTTGGCAAAGGTAATATAAGGCAAATTTGCCGCTTTTTCGCGCTCTAGTTCCTGAGTTTTTGCTCTTTGGGCTTTTAGATCAAGGGCTAGTTTTATGATCGTATCCGGATCGCTTAGCACCTCATCGATCTTTTTTTGTGTCAAATAGCCGCCATGCTTGCGAATAGACGGCAAAACCTCAACATTGACCCATTTTCTAAAGCTCCTCGCATTTGGCTTGTCGCTTCGCATTAGCACGAAATAAAGCTGCGGCTCGGTAATAAAAGTCGCGTTTTGCTCCCTGCCTAGACTATCAAAGATGGGGTAGGTTAAATCTAGGCCATCGTCAAACTCCCTTTTTATCGCATTTTTGACGTCGGTTACGTTTTGAATTTCCAAAACTCT
Source organism: uncultured Campylobacter sp. (assembly GCF_938039205.1). Lineage (GTDB taxonomy): Bacteria > Campylobacterota > Campylobacteria > Campylobacterales > Campylobacteraceae > Campylobacter_A. The sequence continues at coordinate 51,610 of NZ_CALHVM010000048.1, read as the reverse complement.
ACAAACATCAGCTAAACAAAATAGCGGATCGCCCGACTCACCTACCGCAACCCTGATCTCAAAGTTATCGTTTTTAAAAATTTCTAGGTTCATTTTTTGGCCTCTATTAAATTTTATTTTCGAAAATATTGCCGACGACTACCCAATCGCCGAGCTCACTGAAGGAAAATCGCAAATCCTCCCGCTTTTTATCAATCGGCCTAACGACGAAACTTCCGAAATCAAGAATCACCTCGCCTATCTCGCCGTCTCGCGGATTATAAAATTCATCGCCACAAGGAGACTGCGGGTCAAATTTGACGATGTAGCTCTCGTAAATTTCCGCATTATTTTGATCCTTTAGCCCTGTGTATTGCATAAGCTCGACATCTTCAAAAGAGCACTCGAAATCAAACTCCGTCTCCTCATCCCATAATCTTAATTCATTGCTTGCAAAGTCAAGATATAAAACTTCGTATATCCTTTTATCTGCCTTGTAATAAGCTCTAAATTTTATCTCTCTCATATCATCAATCCTTAATCTTTTTGACTATCCCTCTTAGTTTTTCGTCTTTTGTAGTCATCGTTTTGGCATCTAGTCCTTTTTGAGCCATCCTTTTAATCTCGCCTAGCAATTGGGCTGCACGAGAGGGCATCACTACTTTTTTGCGCCTTAACATCGTGATCTCCTCTTGCGCCGCTTTTAGCTTCGCTTCTAGTTCTTCCATGTTCGCTCCTTAAATTTTACAAAAACCGTCTTTTAGCGACGAGCCGCTAAAGTCAAAAAGCCCGCTTTGTTTTTTGTTGAAACAATTTAGCGTTAATCTGATCCATATGCTTCCAAATCTTTGGGAAAATATATTCAGATATATGCGTCTTTTATCCCACTCTCAAAAACTCCGGCAAGCTCATCGCTACGCTCGGGTTATATTCGCTTTTTTCTCGGCTTACGCGCTTGATCTCGCTTAGCACCAGCTCGCGCGTTTGCTCCAAACAGCCCTCGATCATCTTATAAAATTCAGCCTCTTTGCGGCGGATATTTGCTAGCACGTTTGCCTCGACTTCGCTCGTGATGATATAGCAGGTCACTTCCCGCGTTTGGCCGTAACGATAGACGCGGCGCAAGCTTTGGAAAAATCCCTCAAAGCTATCCGATAGCGAGGCATAGATCACGTTTGCACAGTGTTTTTGCCAGTTCATGCCAAAACCCGCGATCTTGGGCTTTGTGATGAGGCATTTTATTTTGCCGTTTGCAAAATCGCTCATCGCGCGCGCCTTAAACTCGTCGCTATCGCTTCCCTTGATCTCCACGCTACCCGCCACTAGCTTTTTGAGCATCGCGCCCTCGTCGTTTAGCTCGCACCAAATCAAAAAATTCTCGTTTGACGCATTGCAGATCTCAGCCACTTTTTCGCATCTTTGCTCCAGGCTGTCTTTTTTGGCTTGCCTGCGCTCTTGCAAGGTTTGTGCGGCTATCGCAAAAAGCGAGTCCTTGCTTTGGCTTTCAACTTCGACGTGCTGCATTTTTAACGGCGGTAGCTTAAATTTAGCGTCCTCTTCCGCGCTATACCCTAGATCGGAGGGCTTTGTGAAAAACACCGCCCACGAGCTGATAAATTTCCAAAACGGCTTAACCGCGTGGCCTTTGAGTATCCATTCAGACGTATCACCGCCGTCATGCACGAAATACATCGAGAGCATTTCGGATAAGCTCATCACATTTAAAAACTCCGTGTGATTGCCTAGTTCCGTGTAGTCGTTCGGGCTTGGAGTGGCCGAGCAAGCGAGCTTATAGGGCGTGTGTTTGTAGTTTTCGATGATTAAATTTCGCGTGGCCGAGGTATAGCTTTTTAGCCTTGAGCTCTCGTCCAGGACTAGCGCGACAAACGCATCCGGGTCAAATTTATCCAACTTTTCATAGTTGGTAATGTTTATCCCGTTTATCACGTCGTCCGCGCTTTCGCAAAATTTAACGTCGTAGCCTAGGATATGTTTTATCTCCTCGATACTTTGAAATGCAACGGCAAGAGGCGTCACGATCAGCACGGGCGCGAGTTCTTTTTGCCAAATTTGATAAGCCCACTCGCCTTGCATCACGGTTTTACCGCTACCCGTCATCGCAAATATCGCAAAATGCCCCTTTTTAAGCGCGAGATAGACGAGATCCTTTTGATAATCAAACAGCGCGTCGTTTAGCTCGTCTCGCGATATTTCGATGCTTTTAAAGCTTGCGCGTTTTTGTTTCGTCTTTAAAAAGTCCTCATAGTTTTTTACTTCGCAGGACGGCAAAGCCACCCTTTGCGACGAGGAGCTACGCTCCCTCGACCCACCTAAAGCACATCGCGGCGTGTCGGCCGCGCCGTAGTTTTTACCATCTTGCATAAAATTTCCCTTTATCAAATAATACAATTCTTGAAAAAGTCGGGCATTGAGCGGATTTTGCCGTTATCGCTTAATGTGGCGATCACCTCAAAATGCTCATGCTCGTCCAAACATCCGATCGCTTTTCTCATCGCTTCGCGCCTCGCGTTTTCTAGCTCTTGTTTTAGGACGCTTATGTCCTCGCCCGATCTCTTTGCTTTGAAAAATGCCATTTGAAGCGCGCTGTATCGCCTAATCTCAGGCTTACACTCGGCTTTAACTTTGCTAGCGTAGAAGTCTTGGATTTCTTTTGCCTTATCCACTGCCGGCCTTTAAAAGAGCGACCCTTGGGCGCGTTCTCGCAAGGCTAGCTCGCAGTTTTTCGCCGCAACGTTAAAATAAGAGCTCTTTAGCTCGATGCCTATCCCCTTGCGGTTCATTTTTAGGGATTGATAAACCTCGCTGCCGATACCCAAAAACGGAGTAAATACGACGTCGCCCTCGTTCGTCCATAGCTGAAGCGCGCGCTCTATAACGTCAAGCTGGAGAGGACAAATATGCTTCTCGTCCTCGTCGTCGCGGCTACCTTTTAGGCTTAGCGTGTTGCTTGGGTTGATGTCCATCCAAACCGGGCTCGCGTATCTTTGCCATACTTCGATACTCCCGCGGTTTAGGTTGCCTTTTTCTTCGTCAAATTTAGACGCGATCGGCGCACCGTCGCCGCAGTAGTATTTTAGTCCGCCCTCGATCGGCTCGGCGTTTATGCCCGGTTTTCTCATCGTGACGAGGTAGTCGGGTATCCCTTGGCGGCTCATTGCGCTATCTTTTACGAGCTGCTTATGAAGCAGGCCGAGCGCCTTGGTGCGTTGCTGAGCGATTACGGGATCTTTCCAGATGCAAACCTCAGAGTGAAAAATAAAGCCCACGCTCTCAAAAAGGCGTATCAGCTCGCCCCTAAAATCGCGAATCCCGATAAAGCCGTCTCTAACCTTTGAAGTCGGCAAATTCATGCAGTGAAAACTCATGAGCCGCCCGCTTTTTAGGATACGAAATAGCTCTTTTGCTAAAAACGCAAAATGCTCCATAAATTCGCCCTTTTCGGAGTTGCCCATATCTCGATCGGAATTTGAATAAGTGTAAAGGCTATCAAACGGCGGCGAGTAAATGATATAGCCTACGCTCTCATCATTTAGAGCCTTAACTACTTCGCAGCTGTCGCCGTTATAAATGGCATAATCGTCCGCTACGACTTGATTTATCACGTTCATGCCTCTTTACCTCTAATCATCTCTAAAATCTCGTCTTTATCGACAAACACGCTGCGGCCAGTTACGGCGTAGCGCTTGATAATCCCTTTTTGCGCCCTTTTCTTGATCGTCACTACCGCAACGCCTAGCATTTTTGCCGCCTGCGCGTAGCTGATAAAATTTATTTGATTTTGATGCATTTTCACTCCTCGTTTGCCGCGCCCTCGATCGGCTTTTCGTTTTTCGCCTTGATCTGCATGGCGATTTTTATATGCTCCTCGTTCGGATACCTTTTGATTAAATTTTCTATACCTTCGATCGTGAAGTATTTACAAACCTTAAGCGCCTTTATGTGCTCATCTACGTTAAATTTTCCCACTTTTTACCCCTTTAAAAAATAGTTTTGCTTAAATTTAATCGCTTGCGCATATCCCTGAAATATGCGATTTGTTCGTTAAATTTGCCAAGATAGACGCCAAAAGGAAACTCGCCCGTGAGCTTATCCGCGATCTCGTCCATCACCTCAACGTACTCCTTAAAGTTTTCGTTTTCAATAAAATCCATAAATTTACCCTTGAGCCGAAACGTAACTTCAAGGCGCTTCCAGTCCTTAAATTTCTCGTCTATTTTTTGCTTGTGGTAGTTCGTTTGCTTTTCGAATTTGTCGTATAAACAAACCTTATCCACGGCGTAAAACTTCCCGCTTTTTAGTCCGCGATTGGCGTAAATGCTAGTTTTAAAACTGATCACGTCATCGGCACACTCTTTTACGGACTCTTTAAATTTGCCTTTGGCTTTAGAATTCACGTCGCAAGGGTCTTTAAAATCCACCGCGACATCCCAACTATAAGGTTTAAAACGCCGTAAAAACTTGCCCAAAATTCGGTAAGTCTCTTTAAAAATATCCCTGCTAGGCTGAAATAGCCCAGCAAATACAACGCAAACGTAATAGCCAAAGGGCTTTTTACGCTTCTTGCAAAGATCGTTTAACTCGCTAGAGTTTTCGACCACCAACATCGTATTACTTAAGCTTTTCGTGCCGCGCTTAAAGCTGACATAGCGGATTTTAAAGGGGTGCTTTTCGTCCGCATCAAAAAGCGGCTTATTTGCGCCCTTAAATTTATACTCCGCATAATCCTTGACCGTTTTATTTCGGCTTATTAGCCGCAGCTTTCCCAAAAGTTCAATCTTTTTTAAAAAGCCGTTTAGCGTGGCCTTAGGCATCACAAAACGGATGCTATCTATCCCGCAATCGACAATGTCCTCTGCGCTAAATTTAGGCGTTTTGGGCTTCATCTACTGCACCGCGAGCCAACTATCCATTTTTTGTTTGATTTCAGTGATTAGGTCGCCCGCCTGCTCTGTTTCGTTTTGTTCCACGAGCTCGGCAAGCTCATCAAGATCGGCTTCAATCTCCTCGAAAAATGAGGCGATTAGCTCTTTGATCTCGTCTTTGGCGTTTTTTAACGCATCGCTTATTTTTTTACTCATTGCCCACCTCTTTGTCTTTGTCCTCTTTTTTGACAACCTCGACGGACATCTTGAGCCCGTGCGAAATTTGGACGTCCGATAAGTCGTCCGTGTTCAGCTCTCGCTTTAGCTCGCGCTCTAGGTTTTCTAGAGTTTCAAGGTAGCTTTTTTTATCCTCTTTAAGCTCTTTTATCTGCTCCTCTATCCTCTCGATCCCCGACTTAACCTCAAAAAATCGTTTCAAATTTTGAATTAGCATTATTTTTCCTTTATATCCACGATCGCGCCGCCTAGCCTGCACGCGATGAAGCCGTCCGCATTTACGTAGTAGTGCGACCTGCTAAAGATCGCGCCGCTCGCTCCTTTAAATTTCCTATCCTTTTCCTTTGCTCGGCACGGCTCAACTGAGCGATGCGAGAGAATTTGTTTTAAAATTTGGATTATTCGCACTTTTTGCCTCCGCTTTGCCTAGCTTTGCGCCGCGTTTAATCCCGCGGATCTCGCCCTTTGGAGTTAGTTTAACCTCAAACCCCACCATCGCCATTTTTGCTTGAAATATCGCAAAATCAACCGCTTTTTTATTTAGCATTTTTTTAGCTCGCTTTCTTGTTTTTGTTCAAAAAGACATATCCCGCGCAAGTGCCGTCGCCCACTCGGACGTTTTTAGCCGCGCGCCACTCGATCCCGTCGCTTTCTAGTATTTTCGCGTTCTCCTTACTTACGTATCCGCCTTTTAAGCCGCCCGTGCTTTTGATCCCGCGCATTTCGCAGTAGTCCTTCATCGTCCATCTCGTTTTTTCGTAAATTAACTGCGCTAGAGTTTTCATTAACTCGCCTCCTCCTTTAAATTTCAAATCAAAAAGCCGTATTTGAGCTCAAATTTCTGCATCGCATCCTTAAAATCCTCGCAGTCTTGCAAAAACTCCTCGCCCAAATCGCTATTTATTAACTTGATTATCTTTTGGCAGATCGTTTTTCGCCTGGCGATCTCGCGCTCCAGCTCCTCATTGACCGCGATATTCAAATATGCCTCTTGTTTAAACTCGTCTTTTGTCATCTTTTATCCTTTCAAATTTCGCTCTTTAAGCCCCTTTTTTGGGTAAAATTTGAGTGCAAAATCAACGACCCAAAAAGGAGCTAAAACAATGAAATACCGCTACGAGATCAACGACGAAATAAGCTTTTTTATCGCGCCGCTTAGTTACGGACATTTTGGGCTCTTTGTAAATGACGAGCTTTACGGAACGTATGCCAACGCGTCATTAGCCGCAGACGACGTTTATCACGGCTACACGGGCTTTGACCTTTGGGATGACGAGGATCACGATGAGCCTTGCGACTTAAGCGAGTGGGAAGCAATTTTTTAAAACTAGCATACACCGCCGTAAGTCTCTTGTATCGCTGTTTTGAGATGATTACGTAGCCGCTCTCGTTAACTTTTTGAGCCGCCTCTAACCCTAAAATCTCATTTATAAATTTGTCTCGTTTCATCTTTTATCCTTTCAAAAATACTCATAAAAAAGCCCTTTTTCGTTATAATCCATTCGCCAAAACAAATTCAACTAAAAGGACTTATCTATGGATACCAACATAGAAGAAACTGTCAAAATCCTAGACCAGGTCGAGCTTGAGCAACTCAAAGCCGACGTTGCCAAGCTCAAAAAAGCGGTTCGAGCTCTTGAGGAAGAGTTAAAGACTACTAAAGATGCGTTAGGCCGCAAAGCGGACAACACACACTCCCATTAACCTTGCCCTCACTCCTCTTTATAGCCTTTAAATTTCTTAGCTATTTTCTTAACGCTTTTGCTAGGTTTCGTGCCTAGCATGGCGACCAGCTCCTTTTTCTTGGCCTCGATGCTACGTTGAGCGTTATATACATTACTAAGCACCGCATCAATCGCATTTAGCTCTTGCTCCAGCTTTAAAAGCTTTTTTAAAATCTTGATTTTTTTCATCTTTTATCCTTTTTGGGGCAGCTTAGGCCGCCCTTTGTAGATCTTGCAAGCGTTCGCGCATCTGCTTAAGCGAGCCAATCAAGCTAAAATATATCCCGCCGCGCTCGTCTTTAGTTTCCTCAAAGAGATACAAAACCGCATCCTCGCCGCAATTTGTTAGCGCGCCGTAAGTTTTAGCCCCGATCTCGACGCTTGCGCCGCATTCGTGCTCCTTGACCTCTCCGAACTCTTTTAAGAGCTTAACCGCGTTTTGAAGTTTCATTTTTCGTCCTTTTTGGTATAATCTCATCTAAAAAAAGGCTTTTAGATGGAAGTTTTTTTAAATTTTTTAGCCGATATTTTCGGCGACGTTACACACGCCTTTATCGTCGGTTTTATCGGCGGCTTCGGCTTTGGCTCATACTCGGCTTAGCGTATTTTCCAAGCTAGAATTCCGACTACGTTTAAAAATTTCGAGTGCGTCCTTCATTTCAAAGACGGCTATACGAAACGCCAAGCCCAAATAGGCTTTAAAAACGACAAGCCCATCATCGCGATTTGCGAAAATTGCAGCAAGAAAACCTGCGAACTTACCGGGCAAAGGTGCCAAGCTTTCACGCGCTTTTAGTCAAACATCCCCAGCATCCAAGCTACCAAAGTCGCCGTAAACGTTCCGATCATCACGCCTAAAATCAAGAAAATCAAAATCATCGTTTTAACCTTTTTAAAGAACTCGCGCCTTAACTTTGCGCGTTTTTGGTATAATTGCTTAATTGATATTTGAATTATACTTCATTTGAAGTATTTTGTCAAGAGTTTTTGAAGTAAATTTTCTAAGAAAGGGAAACAAATGGCGTATTATGATGAAGTAGTGGGCGTTTTGAAGAAACTAACAGGCGCAAAAACCATCAGAGAACTTAGTCAAAAACTAGAGGTTAGCCCTAAAAATTTCAATACTTGGAAAACTAGGGGCGAAATCCCAGAAAAAACTTTAGCCATTTTGGCGTATAGGATAGGTGTTAGCTTGGATAAGCTTATTGGGGCTGTTGGCGATGGCGATGATAGTGTTTATGATCAATCGGATTCAGTTGATACCGATCATCTCTACTTCATCCGCAAAACGACCTCCGTTAAAGCAAGCGCGGGCGGCGGTAACGAGCTAGAGGGCGTGAGGAGCTACCAAACGGGCGAGCTAATGCCGATTGCTAAGGCGTTTTTTAAAGTCCCGCCCGGCAAAAACCTCAACAGCATGGAGGTAGACGGCGAGAGCATGACGCCGATGCTAAGGAGCGGGGATTGGGTTATTTTTCGCGAGGACAGCGCATTTACCGGAGACGGGCTTTACGTGGTAAATTTTAGCGATCAGCTCATGGTAAAAATCCTGCAACTCACGCCGCGCGGCATGCTTAAAATCGTTTCAGTTAATCCGAATTTTCAAAGCTACGAGATCGATCTAAACGAAACCCAGGAGCATTTTAAAATCGTGGGTAAAGTGATAAAAAGTATAATATAGTCTGAAAAACGACATTTTTAAAGGTATAATTCAATAAAAAATACTATAATTATACGATTTACTAGAAAAAAGAAGAATATTATGAACATCCCAAAAAAACTCAATCCAGCTCCATTGTTAATATCGGCCATAAATATAAAATTTGATTCAACAATTCCGACTGAGGCCATTTTTGGAATTTTGTATCAAAATATTCAAAGTAGCCTAGGAACTTTTAAAAGTTTTCCTATGCCGATAATAAACATCCCGCCCGAGATAAGAGAGAATGACGATAACTTAAAATTCATGCCAGTATATACGCTACTAGACGATAGCAAGCAATACTCGATACAAATAGGCGGCAAAATAGTGTCGATAGCATACGATAAAGCCTACGGAATAGAATACGGCGGATGGAGAGATTATTTTAGGTCTGAAATAGAAAAATTTATAGCGTGTATAGACAAATCCAAAGTTATAAAAAAGATTATAAATTTAGAGTATCAAAATATAGATTTTTTCCAAGACGAGGATATGTTTAAAAAAATAAATATAAAAATAGACTACCCGGTAGAATGCACTAGTAAGCAATTAAGTTTTTCAGAGACTTTCGAGGGTATAACAAACAACATAAGTATAAACGGATCGGCACAGGCCATAGTAGGCAATAAAAACACAGCCGGCTCGACCATAGATATAAAGACTATTTTTGTAGATTCAGATATAGACGTAAATAATATAAAAGAAATACTGGAAAAAATGCACGAGAGTAATAAGAAGCTGTTTTTTTCAATCATCAAAGAGGAGTATATAAATGCCAAATTCAATCCAGAATACTAATATAAAAATGATATTCCCCGCGATGCTTATAGCCTCAGCATTAACTGCCACTGAGGCCAATATGCCAAAAAATCTATTTTTGCAAAACAATACGAGTAAGCTTTCAGATATAAGCTCTTTTAATCAGGTAAATAGTATTGATAGCCGATTGTTTAGGAGCATGTTAAATTTCGCCGAAAATATCGTAAAGAATTCCCATGATTTGGATGCCGATTTCGCAAAAATAATCAATGATAACATAATGGATTTATTGGCTTAATATGGGAATTCCGCAAAGCGATATACAAAAGTATCTACCGCAATATCTAAGCGATGATGCTAAAAATGCTTTAAAAAATTCGCTTGATGGTTTTCCGGACAACTTGGAAAAAATGATAATGCCCGAAGATATATTTAACGAGCATAAGCCCAAACTCTTGCAGTCCGATATAGTGGAGTGTAAAAATATATACGACGGGCGTAACGCCAAAGTAATGATAATATCCAACTCTTGCGATAACAGTAGCGAAAATGAACGCAATTTTCCTATTTGCGTATCGTTCGTGGTGATTCTCAGCCTTGAAAAAATGAAAAGAACATTCAAGGAAAACGGAAAAGACGAGCAGTCTATAAACAGTCAAATAGATGCGATAAAAAAGCAACGAGTAACAAATATGTTTTATTTGCCGAACGATACGGTAGCTTTGCTAGATAGAACGATGCACCTAGATTATAGTAAATTTAGCGAAGCAATAATAAATAAAATAGCTTCTTTGAGCAACTACGGATTTTATGCTTTTTTATTTAAACTATCTTATCATTTTACTAGACTAAGGGAAGGAACGCAGAGGGGTTAGCCTAATCCCCAAAACTATACCCGTTATCGCTCACAGCCTGCGCCACGGCTTGCGGAGTAGCTTGCGATCCGTATAAATTTATATCGATCTTTTTATTGTCGGTTATTTGATTTTGGCTCGTTTGCGCCCTCATCTCGCGGCGATCCTGCGCGATTTTATCCACAGACCCTGCCGTCGTTTGTGGCGCTTCGTCATTAAACCAGCTAAAAGGATTATACCAGTTAGTTTCCTTGCCGTCGCCGATGCCTAGTATATCCTTCGCGCCTTGCGTGGCAGATCCCGCGAAGTCCGTAACCGCTTTTATACTATCGGTTACAAATGCAAATTTCTCCGCTAGCCAATCAAAAAAGCCCGCAAAAAAGCCTTTTATCCCCTCAACGACTGCATCAAATTTCTGCAATATCCACTCGCCTATATTGCCGAAAAGATCGCGCCACCAATTAAGCTCCTCACCAAAAGCCTCTATCCACTGCGTGCCCTTGATTTTGACGATGTCGATTATTAAACCGACGGCGGTTATGATGTTCGCTAGCGCCTCAAAAGGATACAAAAGCACGCTAAGCACTGCGCCTAGAGTCTGGCCAAAGCTAGCGCCCGTATCTTTTAACGCCCCTAGCTCGCCCTCGCTAGCTTTTGTAACGCCAAATAGTGCTCCAAAGAGATCGACAATCGGAGCAAAGGCGGACTTTATCGCATCCCACGCCCTGCTAAAGCTATCCGTTAGCGGTTTTAGTCCGGTCATTATGCCATCAAAAAATCCGCTAAAAAATGCCTTTAACTCATCCCAGTATTTATAAGCCGCAAAAGCGACGGCCGCGAGCGCCGTCAAAGCAAGTCCGATAGGATTGCTCAAAAATGCCGCGCTAAGCGCTCTAAAAGCTACCCCGATATTTTTGAGAGCGCCGACGAAAAGAGCGGATTTTGAGCTAGCTGCCGCGGTGCTAGCGCTCCAAAGAGTAGATGCTCTCGCGGCTGCATTTAGCCACATTGCTTTAAACCTCGCCGCGATACCGCAATCTTTTAGCGAGCCGCCCAGCTGCAAGCAATCAAACGGCAAAAGTTGCAATACCTTACGATAATTTCCGAGCATTAGCGTAGCAAGGCTTAATGCGGCTTGCTTCGCGATGAGCGCAGTTCTAACGGCCGTTAAGGCAATAACCGCGCCAAACGAGTATTTTATCACGCCTGGGAATGCGTCAGCAAACCACGAAAAGGCATAACTGATCTTTTTAATACCGTCAATAACTAAATTTAAAGCTGGTAAAAACGCCGCGCCGACATTTATCGCGATCTCGTTAAACGCACTTTTCATTAGTTGGATATTATTTGCCGTCGTTTCGCTTCGCGACTTAAATTCTCTATCCATCGATCCGGCTTTTGCCTTATCCGCGCTTAGCTTCATCGCCTTATCGTAATTCTCGATCGCACCCGTTACTAGCGAGAGATCATCGCCGAAGTTTTTACCGAATATCGCCGTCAAAACACCCGTTTTGCTCTCTTTTGGGATATTTGAGAGCGCATGTAAAAAGTTGGTTAAAGCTTTTTGAGGGTTTTTGATGATCGCTTGTTTTAGCTCTTTGCCGTCGATACCGATCTGCTCAAATGCGGCTTTAACCGAGTCGCTAGCGTTGTCGGCATTGTTTAGTGTGGTTAGCATGGAGTTAATCGCGGTCGCAGCTACTTCGGGGGCTTTGCCTAGGGCGATAAAGCTACTGGCTAGTCCGCTCGCGGCGTCTGCGCTAAGCCCAAAGTCTTTAGCGTTACCCGCAATACGTCCTAGAGCATTAACTATTTTGTTTGCGGTGGCTGCGGAGTTGTTTGAGATGTGATTTATCGTGTCGCCTAGCTCACCCACTCGTTTGACGTCCATGCCAAATATATTCATCATCGTAGCCATATTATCACCCGCCTCTTTGGCGCTCATATCAAAGGCGACGCCCATCTTAGCCGCTGTAGTCGTGAAGTCTATCAAATTTTCTTTAGCGATGCCTAGCTGCCCGCCGCTTGCCGTGATTTGGGCTAGCTCATTGACGCTTAATGGGATCTCGCGGCTCATCTTCATAATGCCGTCCGCAAACTGCTTGACCTCATCCGCACCACTAAAATCGACTACTTTTTTAACGTCGGCCATAGAACTCTCAAAGTCGATCGCTGCGCTTATAGGTTTTGAGATTGCCATTATACTGCCCACAGCGGCGATAGCTTGGGTTTTTAGCCCTTCGAGATTTTTCTTAGCGTCTTCGATGTCTAAATTTAGCTTGTGCGTCGTAGCCTTTTTGATGTCATCCTTTAGCTTCGCCATATCAGTGTGAAATTTCGCGCTTTGAAACGGGTTTGCTTTAAGCTCGCTTAGACCGTTTTTATAGGCTTGCATCGCGCCCTGAGTAGCTTTATTTATCTGATCGCTTAGGCTAGTGGCTTGTTTATTGATCGACTTCATCGCCTTGTCGAAGTCGCTTAAGTCCATCCCGAATGTTAGAGTTGCATTTTTTGCCATCCCGCTACGCTCCTTTAGAAATCTTTTCGCTACGCGAAAAACGCTCTGCTGATTTTGCCATATTTCAGCCTTTTTTTATCTTGATATTATTAAAATTAAGATGCAAATTTATACAATGGAGGCGCTAAAGATGGACGATTTGCTGCTTGCCCTAGTGATAGGTATAGGGTTGATGGGGTTTGCGGTTTTTTATGTCTTAGTTTTCGCTTTTTGGTATATTTCTATCCCGCTATTTTGCATTTACATATATTTTAAATATTTCAGAAAAGAGAGAAAATTTGAGGCTAGAGTTTTAGAGCCTTAAAACTCTTTTGCAAGCTTAAAGGCTATTTCATAATAATCCACGAACTCATTAAATTCTATTTTTTAAATTAAAGAATATGGATTTACGGTTGCAAATCAAACCACTGAGCAACCGCTACGACAGCAAGCCTAAACGTCCCGCTAGTTTTAATTTTAGCTAATTTTGGCTTTAAATTTAGATTATTTTGCCACCACGCTTGCTCGCTCGTAGTGTGCGATGATTTTATTATGAATCAGTAGCGAGATATAAATCACCGCACCGCCTAGGCAGAGTCTTAATATGTCCGCGTCTTTATGCCAAAATACTAAATTTACGATGATAGCAGCAGGTATGAGGGCGTTATTCATGATAGCTAGGGTTCCGCTATCTACCTCGCATGCGCCCTTGTTCCATAAAAAGTATCCAAGACCGCTAGCTCCGATGCCAAGCCACAGCAGCACGGCGCCTTGGGTTAGGTCTAGGTTGATTTTTTCAGGATTGCCAAACATGGCAAAGGCTATACCTCCGCAAACTACACCTAAGCATTGGCGCCCCAAGCTGAGTGCAGAAGCGGCAGCACCGCTTCTAGAGTTTATAGGCTTATCTCTTTTATATCGGCGATTTTGAGAAATTCCGCATAAATTTGCCCCACGAGCGCAAGGCGGTTTTTACGCACGAGCTCATCCTCGGCGTTTATCATTACGTTGTCGAAAAACTCGTCTATCGCGGCTTTTAGACCGAAAAGATTTTTTAGGCGTTCGCTATATGTGCCACCTGCTTTTACTGCGGACTTAAAGGCGTCAAATAGCTTTTTCTCGCTCTCGTTTTCAAATTTAGCTTCATCGACCGCGCCGAAATTTTCGTCCTTGATGATGTTTGCCAGACGCTTAAAGGTGCTGAAATTTTGCCTAAAGTCATCTGCCGCGCAGATAGCGCCTAGAGCGTCGATCGCCTCGCACTGCGCGAGTACGTCGCCCTTTTTGCTAGCCAGGCAAGCCTTTACGACGGACGGGTTCACGTCAAAAAATGTATAAAGCCTATCAAATATAAATCCTATCAGCGCCTCGACGTCAAATTTGGCGTAGCCCTCCGCCGTCTCGCGCAAAAACGCCGCGATATCAAGGTTTAGATTTTCGTTTTGGATTATCTTTATAACGCCGTTAGCCGCGCGGCGCAGCGCATACGGGTCCTTGTTGCCGCTTGGGATCTTACCCGCGCTAAAGAGCCCGATTAACGTCTCGAGCTTGATCGCGAGCGCGACGACGGAGCTAAATATAGTGCTAGGTAGCGCGCTAGCCTCACCGCTCGGCAAGTACTGCTCCTTGATCGCGGTTACGACGTTTTCGTTTTCGCCCTTAGCCGCCGCGTAGTAGCCACCCATCACGCCTTGAAGCTCGGTAAATTCATACACCATCTGCGTGGTTAGATCGGCCTTGCTCAGCATCACGGCGCGCTCCAGCAGCGCCTCGTAGCCCTCTCCCGCGCACGCTTTTAGACGATCGGCGCAGATTTTAGCCAGCCGTTTTGCAACGCCTAGCTCGCGTACGCTTTTGTCGTATGTGCTGCCAAGCTCTTTTAGATAGGTGATATTTTTTAGCTTTTCTGGGCCAAACTCATGCGCCAGGTCGCTACGCCAGAAAAACATCGCGTCGCTAAGTCTCGCACGCAAAACCTTTTCGTTGCCCTTTACGATGAGCGCTGGCTCTGGCGAGATAGCGTTGCTCACGACCACGAAGCGATTGGCGAGCTTGCCGCCATCAAAAACGGGAAAATACCTCTGATTTTCCTTCATCGAGGTGATGATGACTTCGCTAGGCACCTCCAAAAACTCCCGCTCAAATCCGCCAAGCAGCGCAGTCGGATGCTCGGTGATCGCTACGACCTCGTCTAGCAGCGCCTCGTCCACCTCGACCGTTACGCCGTTTTTGGCTTCGATCTGTTTAAATTCGCTCAAAATTTTCTCTCTGCGCGCGTTTTGATCGAGGATTACGCCGATTTTAGGCATCGCAGCGAAATAATCTTTGGCGTTTTTGACGGTAAATTTATCGTAGCTTACGCTTCTATGCATGAAAATCGTATCGCCGCTTTCAACGTCAAATTTGTTAAATTTAACGACCTCGTCTCCAAGCAAACATAAAAAAGAGCGAATCGGGCGGATAAACTCAAATTTACCCTCGCCCCAGCGCATAGATTTACCGAAATTTAAGCCGAGCAAAAACTTCTCGATCATATCGCCCAGAAGCTCAGAACTAGGCTTGCCCGCGACTGGCTTTTTGTAGTAGAGCACCTCTTTGCCGCCGACGGTTTCAAATTTTAGCTCAGATTCATCGATACCGCATTTTTTAGCAAAGCTTAGCGCAGCCGGCGTCCATGCGCCGTCTTTTAGCGCGACTTGTCTGGGCGCACCGATAAACTCGCTAAATCCGTCCTCCTGACGCACCGCAAATTTCGGGTGATAAAACGCGATCCTGCGCGGCGTATAGTAAAACTCGCACTCGCTATCTAGGCCGTTTTGCGCTAGAGTCTCGCGCCACTTTGCCGCGACGTTGCCGCACTCTTTTAAAAACGGGATCGCCGGCAACTCCTCGACGCCGATCTCCACGATCAGTTCTTTTGTTTCGCTCATTTTTTATCCTTTTTTAAATTTTGTCTTCTTTTGCTTCTCTCAAGCGTCTGCGTGACGAATCCGCGCATCAAAAATATCACGAAAAGTACGAATGCGCCCAGCACCAACGCGTCAATTATTCTCATTTTCTATCCAAATTTGAGGTTCGTTTTTATAATTCACTACGCGAACGGACGTAAAAATTGCCTCTTTTTCGTTGCGCGGTTTGCCCTTAGCGCCGTAAATTTTGATATCTCCGTACGGCGTATAAAGCCTGCCGTTTCGCACTTCGCCGCTAATACGACCAAGTACGTCTCCCGGGTGCGCTTGTTTTAGATTTTTAGCTTCCAGCATTTGCTCACGCGGATCTTGCGTTTCGTCATAAATTTTTACCGCATAATGCGAGCTGATCTCAAGATTTCCCTTAAACTCGTCTAGGCGGTTTACCGCTACGTCCATGACCTGGCCGAGTTTTGCGTCGTTTTTTGGCTCGTAGACGTAGATACCGCGCTTATCTTGCGCTAGCGTAAAGCCCTTTTTGTCCTTCTGCACGACCGTGGCGCGTTTTAACAAAACGGGCAAATTTGACTTTTTTGATAGCTCGCCGACCCGCGCTTCGGCGATATTTTGCAGCGTATTTTTAGCATTTTTATCAAAATTTAGCCTAAAAACCAGCGCAAAGTGATCCGAAATTTGCGCCCCGTCTCGCTCAACCTTAAAGCTATTTAAAACATAGTTTTGACTAAGCGCGTCCTTTGAGAGCAGGACGTGATCGAGTGCGTTATTACTAGTATGCGAGTATCGCTCGTGCTTTGGCAAAAACGCCCAGAGATTGGCTAAATTTTTGCTAGCCGCGAGATCGCCCAGCAGCTCTTTATCTCCGTAAGGCGTATTAAAATCGCCCAAAACCACGACCTTTTGGGTATCCGCTAAGGCTGATTTTAGCGTGATAAATGCAGTTTTTCGCTGCTTTAGAGGATTTTTTCTCGCAGGAAAATGCAAATTTAAAAGGCTAAATTTTTGCCCATCCACTTCAAAATCAAGCTTTAAAATGTCTCTTGTTTTTACGTTTGGTACGCTAAAGATCTGCGTTTTTTCAGGCTTTATACGAGACAGCACGGCTAGGCCTACAGGGCCGTTTTTACCTTTAGAAAAGGCAAAATATTTATAGCCCGTCTCCTTCATCAGCTCTTTTAAAATCATTTCGTTTTCGATCTCTTGAAGCGCGATGATATCGGCGTTTAGCTCTTTTATCTTTGCGCTTACGGCTTTAAATTTGGCGCTTGCTTTTTTCTCGTTCCACTCCGATTTGCCGACGACAAAATCATTATACTCGCTGCCGTCGTTTTTGGCGTCAAATAAATTTTGCGCGTTAAAAGTAGCGATCTTTAACTCGGCGCCCGCCGCAAAAACGGCGAAAAATAGAGCCGCAAAAAAGAGCGCAAAGAGCCTATTTACCGTAAATTTCATAGCGCGCTTCCAAGTCCTGACTGGGCGAAATTTTGCCTGATAGCCTCATACGCGATGATGCCCGCGCTCGTGGCTAAATTTAAGCTTCTACCATGCTCGCCCATCGGGATTTTGATCGCATTTGCGAAATTTCGCTCCATCAGCTCCATAGGCAGGCCCGTACTTTCGCCGCCGAAAAACAAAAAGTCGCCCTTTTTAAACTCCGCTTCAAAGTAAAATTTATGCGCCTTCGTCGTCGCGTAAAAAAATCTATCCTCGAACTGGGCGTTTGCGTGCAAAAACTCATCCAAACTCTCCCAAATCACGGGATTTAGCCGCGCCCAATAATCAAGCCCCGCGCGCCTAACGGCCTTTTCGCTGATATCAAAAACGGTCGGTTTGATTATATGCAGCTTAAGGTTTGCATTTACGCACATGCGGCCGATCGAGCCCGTATTTTGGGGGATTTGAGGATGAACAAGGACGATATTAAACATTTAAAAAGCCGCCTTAGCCTGCGTTTTAACAGCTGCGCAAGCATTTGCAGAGCTGTTCAAATTTAGGCTTTTTGCAAAACTTATATTAAAAAGAATATCTTTATTTTGAAAATTTATATTTGAAGTTTTTTCCACTTTCGCCTCTTTAAAATAGGGCTTGATTTTAGCCAATTTGCGCTTTTAACTAGGTTAATTTTTAGGCACAGCTTGACTTTTCGTTTAAAAATTTATCTATCGCTATATCCTGCCTACGCCTTATCTCAGCGCCTATTGCAGCTCCTTTAAAGCCCAGTTTTAAAATCTCAGCCGTGTCGATAGTGGGTTCAAATTTAGCCTCATAAACGCCTAAATTTTTAGCTCTTTTTATGAGGCTTGGCGAGTTTAGCCCGAGCCAGCTTTTTAGCAGTTTATCAAGGGCGATTTTTAGCAAATCTTTATCGCTCGGACGACCCACAAAAAACGCCTCTTTAACGCAAGCTTCAAAGCTTTTAGGAAGTCCTAAGTCGTAAAAATTTTTAACGCCGAAATAGCCATTTAAAAGATATAAAAACTCGCGCTCGTCTTTTTTGCCGTTTTGTTTGGGTAAAAATTTGACCGCGCTTTTTAGTTTTGCGGCAAATTTTTCCACCTCGGCTCGGCTCAAATTTAACCCGAAAATTTTACCAAGAAGCCCTAGTTTATAAAGATACAAAAAGCCGATCTCTTGAAATTTGGCGCCAAAAAGCTTCATCAGCTCGCCGTTTATGCGCTCTCGGCTAAGATCGCTGATACTTAGGCGTTTCATCAGCCCCAAACTCTCCCGCGCGATACGAAAATTTAGCCGCGCGCTAAACTGCACTGCTCGCAGTACGCGCAGGCTATCTTCGGCGAATTTTTCATCGTCGATATGGCGCAAGATACCGCGCTTTAGGTCTCTCTCTCCGCCGTAAAAGTCTAAAAACGAGCCGTCAAAGATATTTATCATCATCGCATTTACGGTAAAGTCTCGGCGCAAAGACGCCGCACGCTCGTCATCGGCGTAAGCAACCTCAAATGCTTTGTGTCCCTCGCCGGTTTTGTTTTCGGTTCGAGGTAAAGAAAGATCGAAGTTTTTAAATTTATAAACAAAGTAGTTTTTGCCCACGCCGCAAGCGCCGATTTGCAACATCAGAGCGTCAAATTTGGCCGGATCGATACCGTAAATTTCAACATCAAAGTCGGAGATTTTTTTACCGAGCATCGCGTCGCGAACGCAGCCGCCGACGATATACGCGCGCTTGGTGTGGGGTGCTAGAAAATCTCGCAGCCATTTTAGATTTTTATTTTTGCAGATTTTCGAGCCGATTTTCGACATTTGCCAGCACGAATTCTAAAAATTTAAGCGTGAGCGAGAGCCTGTCTTTCAAATTTTCCTCGCCGGTCGCGTTAAGCCCCTCAAAAAGCACCAAAACGCGCTCTTTTAAGTTTTTTAGAAATATCTCCTCGCCCGTGAAATTTGCAACCTCGACTTCAAAGGCTTTTTGCGGCGCGGCAGTCGCGGCGATCCCCCCTATGCCGTCAAATTCGGAAGCAACGTTTTGCGAGTTTGCCGCGCTTTCTAAAACGGCTTCAAACTCGCTAGCCTCGTCCGCTACGCTTATCTCGCCGACTAAATTCGCAAGACCCGCGGCATTGATTAAATTTACATCGCCGCTTGACGCCGGAACACCCGTCAAATTTGACCCGTTTTCAGCATCCGAGGCCAAGCTTTCCTGCGCGGCGTCCATTCGCTCTAGCTCCATCGCCACCTCGTCTATCGCCATTTTTGCTATTTCTTCTAGTTTCATAGTTTTATCAGCCACCTTTTAAATTCGGTTATTTCTTCGTCGGTTTTCATTTTGATGAAAAAGTCTTTCATCTGCTCGTTTACGCCCGTTTTTTTCCTGCTAAGGCCGCTTAGACGCCTTATCGCGGCGATCGCAGCGGCGTTTGTCGGCTCGCGCTTTAAGATGTTTTTATAAACTATCAGAGCATCGTCTTTTAGCCCCTGAGCCTCGTAGATTAGGGCTTCTGTGATAGTATTTTTCATTTTTTTATTAGCGAGGCGATGATGCCGCCCATTTCGCTCGTAGAGCAAATCTCTTTAGCGCCAAACTCCGCTATATCCTTTGTCCTGTATCCTTGCGCGAGCGCTGCTTTTACGGCGTTTTCGATAGCTTTTGCAGCCGCATTTTCACCAAATGAATACCTAAGCATCATCGCAGCGCTTAGTATAGTAGCGACCGGGTTTGCGATGCCCTGCCCAGCGATATCGGGCGCGCTGCCGTGGATGGGCTCGTAGATACCAACCTTGCCGCCGATGCTAGCGCTTGGCAGCAGACCGATCGAGCCGCACACCATGCTAGCCTCGTCGCTTAGGATATCGCCGAAGAGATTTTCCGTCAAAATCACGTCGAATTTACTAGGCGCTCGCACGAGCTGCATGGCTGCGTTATCGACGTACATAAACTCCAAATTTACCTCCGGATAGCTCTTTGCGACCTCGCTCGTGACTTCGCGCCAGAGCTGACTAGTCTCTAGCACGTTTGCCTTATCAACCATGCAGACGCGTTTTTTGCGCTTCATCGCGGTTTCAAATCCGACCTTTGCGATGCGCTCGATCTCCTCGCTCGTGTAGGTCATCGTGTTGTAGGCGCTGTTTTCTTTTTTCTCACGCGGCTGACCGAAGTATATCCCGCCCGTTAGCTCGCGAACCACGATAAAATCGACGCCCTGAAGGACTGACGGCTTTAGCGTACTAGCGTCCACCAGCTCGTCAAATATCATCGCAGGGCGCAAATTTGCATACGCGCCAAGCCCTTTTCGCAGCTTCAAAAGCCCGCTTTCAGGACGCAGATGACGCGGCAAGCCGTCCCATTTTGGCCCGCCTATAGCTCCAAAAAGCACCGCGTCCGAGTTTAGCGCGCCGCTTAGCGTCTCGCTAGGCAAAGGCTCGCCAAACACGTCGATCGCAGCGCCGCCCATCAGGTAGTAGTTATAGCTAAGTTCAAAACCAAACTCCGCGCTAGCCGCGTCCAGCGCCTTTATCGCTTCATCGACTATCTCAGGGCCGATGCCGTCGCCTTTTATCACCGCTATGTTATAAATTTTAGCCATTTTATATCCTTGTTTTGGCGTATTCTATGAGGCCGCCGCTTTTTAAAAGCTCTTGCATAAACGGCGGTATCGGGCTAAATTTATACTCTTTGCCGCTCGTTAAATTTACGACCGCGCCGTTATCCACGTCGATTTTTAGCTCGTCGCCCGCGTTTATCTCGTCTGTTTCTTTGATTTCTAGTATTAAAAGCCCAGTGTTAAAGCTATTTCTATAAAAAATCCTAGCAAAACTCTTGGCTATCACCGCGCCGATGCCTGCGGCCTTAAGCGCCAAAGGAGCGTGCTCGCGTGAGCTACCGCAGCCGAAATTTTCGCCCGCTACGATGACATCGCCCGCGGAGATTTTTTTACTAAACTCGGGATCGGCGTCCTCCATGATATGAGTGGCCAAGATTTTTTCGTCGGAGGTGTTGAGATAGCGCGCGGCTATGATGATGTCGGTGTCGATATTGTCGCCGAATTTCCAGACTTTTGCTTGTTTCATGATTCGCCTTAAGATTAAATTTGGGCGATTTTATCCAAAAGAAGCTAAATAAACAATCAAAGCGCGATAGGTAGCGGTCGGTGCGGGTAAATTTGAGGTTAAATTTAGACGGTTCGGCTCGCCGGTCAAATTTCAAATTTGGTATTAAAAATAAACGCGCTAAGGCGGGAAATTTAACAAGCTGCGTAAATTTGAGCGCTCAGAAAAGGCAAGCTTTAGAGCGGCGGGATCGCGGTTAAATTTGATCAAAAAACGGACGAGATATCGCCGAGATACTCGTCCGCGGATTTTTATTTTTATAAATCGTTACATTTGGTTAAAACAAAACCACCGCCGCCGTTAGACAGCCCCAAAGCACGGCTCCGATAGCCATAGTTACGTGAGTTACTGCAGAATCTTTCATCTTTTCTCCTTTATTTTTGGAGAATTATAATGACCTTTTGTGTCCTCAATGTGTCCTTTGTATGACTTTTTAAAATTTCGCGTTAAATTTACGCTTATTCCGTTAAATTTCGCGCCCGCAACTTAAATTTGTCGCACAATCAGCCGAGCCTGAGAGTCAAATTAGCCCGCCGCAAAAGCGTAAATTTGCTTAAATTTAGCCGCGCTCTGCCTCAAATTTTACGTGCGTTTGGGATCTTTACGCTCACCGTCGTACCGCGTCCTGGCTCGCTTTCATAGCTTATCTCCCCGCCCAAAAGATGAACTATACGCCGCACGATAGATAGCCCTAGACCGCTACCTTTGCCCTTGTGCGACTCCTCGCATTGATAAAATTTATCGTATATTTTTTCCAGCTTTTTTGCCTCGATACCCGCCCCCTCGTCGCTAATGCGCACGATAAGCCGCCCGCCCTCTTCGCAGCAGCTCACGCCGATATCGGCGGCTGAGTATTTCAGCGCGTTATCCATCAAATTTAGCCAAATTTGCGCTAGCATCGAGGCGTTGCTGCGTACGCTTACGGCGGGTAGATCCAGATCAAACTCCCGCCCGCCGTACTTTTGCATTAGCATCGCCGCAGCCTTTCGTAGCTGCTCGTCTACTCGCACGTTTTCGTCTAAATTTACGCCCGCCTGGCTATCTAGCCGCGAGAGCAGCAGCATGTCCTCGCACAGCCTACTTAGCGAGTTTGCCTGCTCTTTTATGAGCCCGAGATACTCGTTTCTGCGCGTCTCGTCCGTCTCGTCCTGAGCGATCTCGCAGTAGCCGCTGATGACGCTTAGAGGCGTTTTTAGCTCGTGCGAGACGTTTGAAATGAAATCCTTTTGCATGTAGTCCATTTTTTCCAGCGCCGCCGCGGTCAAATTTATCTTTGCCGCCAGCTCGTCCAGCTCGTGCAGATACTCGCTGTCTGCGCCGCGCTTGCAGTTTTTGCGCGCTACCCTAACGGCGAAGTCGCCTCTAGCGATCTTGCCGGCTGCTAGCCTAAAACTCTCGACGTACCGCAAAAAATAGGCCGATACCGCGTAAAATATCGCTCCGCCCGCGCCCATCACGATCGCACAAAAGCTGATAATGCCCCAAA
Organism: uncultured Campylobacter sp.; assembly: GCF_938039205.1. Taxonomy (GTDB): domain Bacteria; phylum Campylobacterota; class Campylobacteria; order Campylobacterales; family Campylobacteraceae; genus Campylobacter_A. Next base: position 28,997 of record NZ_CALHVM010000048.1, on the reverse strand, counting down.
ACATCCCAAGCTTCATCTCAAATATCCGCTCGTAAGCCAGTATCGCCGCCGAAGCCGCGATGCAAAGCACGCAAAAGACAAAGATAAACATAGCGGCCGTGTAGGTTTTTAGACTGATTAGGTATTTTTTCTTATTTTGCGTAGTATTCATACTTTATTTCCGTTTTTTTGTATAGACCGATCTCTTTTATGTCTCCATTTTCATAGTATTTGTCCGCGGGCTTAAATTTGACCGAGGTTTTACGCGTCAAATTTCCCCGCTCGTCCCTGACTATGTCTTTAAACTGCAAGATTTGCCAGATTTTTGCCTCGGAGCCGAAGTAATTTACCGACGTATACTCCATCTCGTCGCCGTTTGCGGCGTAGTAATAAACCCATTTTGAGCCCGGGGCTTGCGTGATTTTTTCATATTCGCCGTTTGGCTTGCGCTCGAAGCTTATCTCTATGCCGTGGCGCGGTTCCATATTATTTTCTATCCGCGTTAAAACGCCCTTTTCGTCGTAAACGTAGCTATCGTCCGTCACTAGCGTCCCGCCCGAATACACCGCCCGAGCGATCATTTTGCCGTCCTTGCCGTAAGTGGTTTTCTCCGTGTGCGGGTAAAATTTATCCTCGACATACTTTTCTTTGGCCGTTGCGACTAAATTTTCGCCGTCAAATTCGTATTCGTAGAGATAAACGGCGCTATCTTGATATTTTTTGCGTATTAATCCGTCTTTGCCGTACTCAAACAAAACCGAGCTGTTTGGCACGCCGTTTATATGCTCGGTTTCTTGCAGTATGTAGCCGCTTTCGTTAAACTCCGTCCGCTTCACGCGCGTATTTTCTAGCGCGCCGGAGCCGTCTATAGAGTATTCATATTCCGTAGCCGTCATGCTTTTGACCTCGCCTTTTAGATCCTTTTTACTCCAGTCGCTTTCTGGCAAAACGGCCGAGTTTAGATAGCAAACCGCCGATGCCGCCGCGAAAATAGCTTTTAAAATTTTCACTTTATCTCCCCCGCCCCCCACTCGTAAATTTCGCCCTTATAGCCGATGCCGCGCACCGTAGCTATCTCAAAGTCCGCGCAGCTTTCTAGCTTGCGGCGTAGCTTTTTTACGTGCGTATCGACCGCGCGCTCGTCGCTATCCGTGTCGTAGCCCCAAATTTCTTGCATGATTTCTAGTCGAGTGAAAATTTTGCCAGGGTTTGAGAGCAGCAAAAATAGCAGATAAAACTCCTTTGGCGCGAGTTCCACGGCCTCGCCGCCGATTTTTAGGCTAAGAGCCGCATAGTCGAGCTCTGAGTTTTTAAACCTCAGCCGCTTGCCGCTAGCGATCTTGGCTCGGCGCAAAAGCGCGTTTATGCGCAGCGTCATTTCCTTTAAATTTAAAGGCTTACTCATGTAGTCGTCCACCCCCGTGACAAAGCCCTTCTCCATGCCCTCCATGCCGCTTTTTGCCGTTATCATCAGCACCGGCAGCGACTCGTCTAGCAGCTTGATTTGCTTAGTTAGCTCGTATCCGCTAAGTCCAGGCATCATGATATCGGTGACGACAAGATCGGCGCGCTCGCTCTCTAGTAGCTGCAAAGCCTGCCGCCCGTCAAAAGCCGCAAGCGGCGAAAAGCCCTCCTGAGCTAGCTTTAGGCAGATTATTTTATTTAAATTTTTGTCATCCTCGGCGACTAAAATTTTAAACATTTGCTTTCCTTAAATTTGCCCAGAATTTAACGGGCAAGGCGATAAATTTTGTCCTATTTTATCAAATTTAACGAGATATCGGCGGGTGAATTTAGCGAAGCATCATCAAAATGCCGATGACGCAGATGATGGCGGCCGTAAAAATCTCCAAAAGTCGCAGATGGGTTTGCAAAAATTTCTTTAGTATCGCTCCGCCCAGCGCATAGATGCTAAGCGAGCAAAACTCGATAAAAACGAGCGTAACCGTGATAGAGAGTATGCGCGGTAGGCTAAAAGGATCGTTCGCGTCCAAAAAAGTCGGTAACAAAGCAGAAAGAAAAATCCACGCCTTGGGATTTGAGACGCAAACCACGGCGCCGTTTAAAAACATCTGCTTTTTACTAGGTAGCTGCGAAACCTTCGTTATACTGAGATGCCCCTTGCTAAAAAACAGCATAGCGCCCAAATATAGCAGATAAAGCCCAGCGATGATGTTTAAAACCTTAAACGCGAAGCTATAATGCGCCAAAACCGCGCCAACTCCTAGCATGCAGCAAATACCTACGAAGGCCAGAGACGCCAGCTGTCCCGACATCATCGTTAGCGCGCGCACGTAGCCCAGGCTCATGCCGATACTCATCGCGTAGGTCATGTTGATACCGGGCATCAGGCTGATGGGGAAAAACGTAACGGCAAAAAGTAGGTAGTTCATAAAGCGCCTTAAATTTTGAAGAAATAGTAAATCAAATTTAATAAATTTAAGATAAAAAACGGCGGGCGTACGGCGAAAATTTAGCAAAATTTACTTCAGTCGTCGTTTTTGTTTTTATATCGTGGCGAAAACTTGATTTGTTATGCGCGGGCGCGTAAATTTAGCGGATTTGGCGGCGGCATTTTGCTTGCGTTTTTTGAGGTGCAGAGAGCAAATTTAGCAAGCTTATCTTTGAACGCACAAATTTAACCCCACAAATTTGACTTTATCTATGCGGGCTAAATTTACCCCGCAAAACGGCTCTAAGACTAGCCGACCGTTTAGCGGGTTTTGCGGTAAAATTTAGAAATCTAAGCTATTACGATCAGTACGCCAAGCCCCTTGTCGGCAGCGTTTTGATAAAAGCTCAAAAGCCCGTTAAAACGTTCTTTTAGCTCGGCTTTGATATCTTCAAATTCACTCTCGTACTCCCATATCTCGGGATAGGTGCCCGCCTTGCCAAAATCTATAAAATTTACGTTTGCCAAAAGCGCGCCTATATCGGTGCTCTGCATCGCTTTAGCTACGGCTTTCACATCATCATCGTCGATATAAGATATCGCCTCGCCTCCCTCCTCGCCAGCCATGCCGCGTCCGAAAATCGCCCAGCTAAGCGGATTTGGCGTCGCGAAAATCTCGCCCGCGCTCATCGCCTCAAACATATTTTTGTCCGTTAGCGCTTTATGCATCGCGTCCCACATTTTATCCAGGTCGTATTCGTCCAGCGCCTCGACATCGTCACTGCCGCCGTTTTTGATCGCCTCTATATCGTTTTGCGCATAGGCATAGTAGTGCGCGCTCATTCCCATTTTTGCTCCTTAAATTAAAATAATCGATTATACCCAACGAAAGCTAAAATTTACGCTTGCAAATCGCGCTTTTAACCATGTTTCCGCCGTTTAGCGCGGTAAATTTAAACGCAAATTTAAGATAAATTCATCGCAGTAAAAGCCACCAAAAAAGGAAATTTATAAAAGAGACAGCGGACCGCAAATTTAGCAACTCCGCCGTAATAAAAAACAAAGCAAAAAAAGCTAGGTAGTATGAGCTTTGCTTTGCGAATAAGAGGGCGAATTGTACGCTTTGAACAAATTTGCCTCGATATAAAAACAAGGCGGATATATCGTGAGATGATTTTAAATGTTGTGCATAATTTTTCGATTGAGACTAGCCGTGTAGGCTACAGGTTGAGAAAAATTAAAGCTCATTTAAAAGCGCTCACGAGGTATCCGCTCAAACTCAAATTTTAGTGAGTTAGGAAAAACTCCTGGATCTTTGCCTTATCGGTTGTTTGCGTAAGCGCAAGCATCAAGAGCACTCTAGCTTTTTGCGCGTTTAGGTTGTCGCTGGCTAAAAAGCCGTATTTACCGTCGTCCACCTCGCCGTTTAGCGTGGTCTCACCGCTACCTACGCGGGAGTCGCGCACGACTACCACGCCGACCTTGACTGCTTCGCCTAGAGCCTCAAGCGCGCTTGGGAATGGATTTCCGTTACCCATGCCGGCATTTATGATGCCTTTGGCTCCGTTTTTGACGGCTAAATTTACAAAGTCCGGGTTGTCGTTTGAGTGGCTATAGATAATATCGACTCTTGGCAGCTCTTTGATCTTCGTGATGTCAAATGCCGAATTTGCGGTGTGTTTGCGCGTAGGATTCATGTAAAATTTGACGTTGCCGTAAAACACGGTGCCGATCTTGCCGCTATTTGGAGATTTAAATGTATCGACCGCAGTCGTGTTTGTTTTGGTCACCTCGCGAGCTGCGTGGATCTCGTCGTTCATCACGACCATTACGCCCTTACCTACTGCTTCTTTACTCATAGCTACGTTTACGGCGTTAAAGATATTGAGCGGGCCGTCCGCGCTTAGCGAGCCGCTGTTTCTCATCGCGCCCGTAAACACGATCGGCTTATCGCTTTTGACGACTAAATTTAAAAAATACGCCGTCTCCTCCATCGTGTCGGTTCCGTGCGTGATGACGACGCCGTCGGCCTCGCCGCTAGTTAGCAGCTCGTTTACTCTGTTTGCTAGCTTTAGCCAAACTTCGTTGTTCATCTCCTGCGAGCCGATGTTTGAGATCTGCTCGCCTTTGATGGTCGCTATCTTGTTGATTTCAGGCACCGCAGCGATCAGTTTATCGACCGTAACGGTTCCTGAGGTATAGCTCGCATCAAGCGATCCGGGGCCGCTTCCTGCTACCGTGCCGCCCACTGCTAGTATAGTAACTCTTTTCATAAAACCTCCGTTTAAGCCGTAAGCCTGATTAGCGCCATATAAATACCCGTCGAAGCCGCGATGCTAAGCAGGGTATTTTTAAATTTTAGATGAATCAAAACCGCGGTAAAAACGGCTGCTGCTTCGTTTAGTCCGTACGGATAAACGTCAAATTTGACGTCTCTTAGTCCGTAGCACACCAAGATAACCATTATCATCAAACCCATGTGTCGCTCCACGGCCGTTAGCCACGGACGCGGCTTATAGTTTTTGATGACGTAAAACGGCGCGGCGCGCGTCAAAAAGGTCGCAAACGCGCTTAACAAAACGGCCGTAAATATCGCCCACTCGCTAGAACTCACGCTTATCAAAGCTTATCCTTAAAAACTAAAATAAAAATAAAGCAAAGCGCCATCGAGCCTACCAGCATCGCTTTAGCAGGCATGAGCGCTACGCCGGCGACTCCGAAAAAGCACGCCGCGCCCAGCACTTTATAATTTTTATCATTTTTAAACATCTCCATCACGATCACGATAAAAAGCGCGGTTAAGCTAAACTCAAGCCCGCTCGTATCGACCCTAATAAGCTCGCTGGCTAAACATCCGACCGCCGTACCCGTCGCCCAGTAGAGCCACGAGAGCAAATTTAGCCGAGTAAAAACATAGCTACGCTCCGTCGCGTCCGTGATCTTGAGCGCCTTAAATATCGCAAAAGTTTCGTCCGTGAGAGTCGCGATATTAAAAAGGCGAAATTTGAGATCTTTGTACTCTTTTAAAAGCGCGAGTCCGTAAAAAGTATGGCGTAAATTTACGAGGTAGCTCACGATAAAAACCTCTAAAAGCCCCGTGCCCGCACTAAAAAGCGAGAGCATCATAAACTGCGCCGCGCCACCGTATGCTAGCGTGCTAAGAGCGATGGCGATAAATGCGCTAACGCCCATGCTTTTAGCCAATATCCCAAAGGCGACGCCGAGGGGAAAATAGCCCATAAATATCGGAACGCTAAGCTTAAAAACGTAACTGAAATGCAAAAATTTTCCTTAATAAAAGCGCGATGATAGCTAAAATTTTAAAAAATTTGGATAAAGGCTGGGAATTTGAGCGAAATTTGGCGGCGGGCTGGTAATAAGCAGATTTTTAGCATAATCGCCAAATAATCAAATTTAAGCCGATGCTGCGGTAAACAAATTTAACCCGTCCGCACTTGATGTTTAGCTTAGATTTAAATACTCGATTGACAAACCAAAAATCATAAAATAAACAATGACTGCAAGCAAGAACCGTTACAAAACGGCTAAAATTTAACTCAAATTCAGCCGTTTTGATTAATTAAATTTAAAAAGCCGCCCGCTCCGTCAAATTTGAAAAGCAAATCTCGGACTAGGCGGCTCAAATTTAGCCTATTTTAGGCTATCTCTTTAGGCTATTTACGATAGAGAGCATATCATCGCTCGTCGTGATCGCCTTTGAGTTGGCTTCATACGCACGCTGACCCGTGATGAGGTCGGTCATCTCTTCAACCAGCTGGACGTTACTCATCTCGACAAACCCCTGCCTGATCGTACCCAGACCGTCAAGACCGGCCGTACCGACTACGACCTCGCCGCTAGAGCCCGTCGGCAGATATAGGTTGTCGCCCATAGAGTGCAAGCCTGCTGGGTTGATAAAATTTGCTAGCTCAATGCGGCCCACCTGCGTCATCTCGGTGTTGCCAGGCTGGAGCACTGAGACGGTGCCGTCAGTGCCCACCGAAACCTGCGTGGCATCGGCAGGGATAGTCATCTGCGGCTGAAGCACGTAGCCGTCGGAGTTTACGATCGTGCCCTCGCTATCTAGCTTAAAGGCGCCGTTTCTAGTATACGCCGTCGTACCGTCTGGAAGCTGCACCTGAAAAAAGCCGTTGCCAGCTATAACCATATCGAGGTTGTTACTCGTTTCTTTAAAATAGCCTTGCGAAAATATCTTCGTTATCGCCGTCGGACGCGCGCCCAGACCCACCTCGATACCCGTTGGGCTTTTCGTCGTGGCGCTGGTTGCAGTGCCGGCATACTCCATTACCTGATACATCAGATCGGCAAACTCGGCGCGGTTTTTCTTGTAGCCGATAGTGTTTACGTTTGCGATGTTGTGCGACGTAACGTCGATCTGGGTTTGCTGGGCGATCATGCCGGTGGCGGCGGAATAAATAGACCTCATCATTTTCGTGTTTTCCTTTCTTAGCGCGTTGTATCTTGAGCGTATACTTCGTTGGTTTTTTCCTCGGCTTCGGTTACGTATCGCATATACGCGCCCTCGCCTCGCAAAAAACCGCCTAGTCTCCATCTCAAGCTACTGCCGCTTATCTTTATGTATCTAATAAGCAGCTCATCGCCTTTTACCATTGCAAAATATATTCCAAATTTGCAGTCTTAAATTTTACGCTTTTACGTAAAACCGTCGTCGTCCGTCTTTATGTTAAACAAGCGTCTAAATTTTACAAATTTGAAACGATTTCTCGCATTTCTTAACTGTTTAGCAAAAGGCGTTCCAAATTTGCAAATTTGGGAAAAACTGAAAATATTTTGGCAGAAGTATTTTGAATTTATATTAGCGGCAGGGGTCTTAATCCATAGCGATTTATGTTTATTAAAATTTAAAAACCTTAGCGGAAATATCTTTGAACGGATTTGCGAGTTGTGCAAATTTTTACTAACAAGACTAGGCACGTAGCCTGTCGCTGCGAGTAAAAATTAAATCTCTCGCAAATACGTCAAAGAGATAACGCTAAATTTAGACTTTCGTGTTAGCAAGCTTGCTTATGGCTTCCTGATTTAGATCGTCCATATGCGACGTCATCACCTTTTGATACATCTCGACAAAGCGCTGCGTCTCGATGAGTCCGACCATCTCGGTCACGGCGTTTACGTTGGAGATTTGAGTGTATTTCCACGCGACCGCATCTATCTCGCCGCCCACGTCCTCAAGCTCCTTTAAATTCGGCAAAACATAGAGATTATCGCCCTCTTTTGTTAGATTTCGTATCTCTTTTGGCTGCGCGATATAAAGCCTAGCTAGCGGCTCCTCGTTTGAGTAGAGATTGCCGTTTTTATCAGCGGAAAAGCGCTCGCCCTGCGGGATTTGGATGCCTTGAAAATTGTTCGTAAAATAATCGCTCGGCAGCACCTTATAGCCCTCTTTTGTTACCAAAAATCCGTCCTCATCGAGATTAAACGAGCCGTTTTTGGTTAAGCGCACATCGCCCGGTTTTACCTCGACTAGGAAAAACAGATCCTCTCGCTTCATCGCAAAGTCAAGGTCGTTGTTTGAAAATTTAAGCCCGCCCTGACTAAAATCCACGTATTGTTCCGAAATTTGCGGCACTCTATCGATAGTTCTGTTTAGAAATTTCGCCGCGTCTTTCGTGTGATTTTCTATCGGTAGCTCGTCGCGGTACTCTTTAAAAATCCTCTCAAAGTCCCCGACTACGACGTCGTTGCGTTTAAAACCGATCGTGTTTATGTTCGCTAGATTGTTTGCGATGACGTCTAGGCGATTAAACTGCGTCACCATGGCACCGGTTGCTTGGTAGTAGCCGTTGTTCATTTACTTTTCCTTATTTTGGCGACTCGTCTTTTTTGCTACGCTTTGCTTGCAACTTTCAGACGAGCACATTTTTCTGATTAGATCAGCAACTTCCGTTCCAACTCAAATTTAATAAAATTTTCAGCAAATTTAGCCTATGTAAAAATGCCCGAATAATCGTATTTTTATTAATATTTAAAGAAGTTTGGGTATAATCCTCGTTTTCTACAAAAAGAAGGAATCCCGAATGAGTACCGCAAAAAAAGAGGCATTGTCGCTCATAGAAGAGCTTTTCAAAGAAAATGCCAAAGGCTATATCACTTACGAAAAACTAGTTAAATTCCTAGACAAAGCGCCGACCGCAGCGATAGCAAAAAAGATAGAGTCGCTGGCGAAAGAAAATAAAGTCCAGCTCATCACCTCGGCTGAAATCGCTAAAATGCGCAATATCGAAGATGCTAAAAAGCGTCGCGAGGAGCTGGCCAAACTAGCCGACGACAATCTAGAGGAAGAATTTGACCTCGCCAGCGAAACCGATCTGCTCGAGTGGTCGCGCTCGGATAGCCCCGTGCGTATGTACCTACGCGAAATGGGTCAAATCGCACTACTAACCAAAGAAGAAGAAGTAGAAATCAGCAAAAAAATCGAGCTTGGCGAAGATATCATCATTGACGCATTTTGCTCAGTACCATACCTTATCGATTTTATTCTTGACTACAAAGAGCCGCTTATAAACCGCGAACGCCGCGTAAAAGAGCTTTTTAGAAGCTTTGACGACGAAGGTGAGGAAGGCAGCGAAGAGGTCGAGGAAGAGGAAGAAAACGAAGAAGTCGAGGATGATGTCGAGGAAGGCGAAGAGAAAGAAGCCAAGCCAAAAAAACACAATAAAAAAGACGACAAACGAGCTGAAAAAGTGATCGAGAGTTTTAAAGCGCTCGAAAAGGCCAAAAAAGAGTGGCTAAAAACTGCAAATAAACAAAACGAAGTAGAGACTGAGGATGAGTTTTTAGCAAAGATAACGCTTGCGTTTAAAAAGAAAATTTTAAAAGACAAGCTAATGGATCTAGGGCCTACTAGCAAGCTCATAACCGAGATCGTAAAGTCGATGGAAACGGCGCTAAAGAGCGATGACGAATTTGATAGGGAGCTAAAAAGACTCGAGTATAAGCTACCTATGTTTAGCGACGAGCTAAAGAAAAATCACAAGTCGATCCTAAAAGATATCATCAAGCTCAGCAAAGAAGATATCATCGCGCGAGTACCCGAGGCTACGATGGTATCAACCTACGTGGAGATCAAAAAGCTATTTGCGACCAAGGAAGCGAGCAAGAGCGGATTTAACCTCGATCCGATACTTTTAAAGGAAATTTTAGAGCAGATCAAACGCGGCAAAAAGATATCCGACGAAGCAAAAGCCAGGATGGCAAAGTCAAATTTACGCCTAGTCGTGAGCATCGCCAAGCGCTACACGAACCGCGGTTTGCCGTTTTTAGACTTGATTCAAGAGGGCAATATCGGGCTAATGAAAGCGGTCGATAAATTTGAATATAAAAAAGGGTATAAATTTTCTACCTATGCGACGTGGTGGATACGTCAGGCTATTAGCCGTGCTATCGCCGATCAAGCTCGTACGATACGCATACCTATCCACATGATAGAAACGATAAACCGTATCAACAAAATCAACCGAAAATACCTACAAGAAGAAGGCAAAGAGCCGGATATAAACGTAATCGCAGCTGAGGTCGGACTAAGCGCGGACAAGATAAAACAGGTCATCAAAATAACCAAAGAGCCTATCAGCCTAGAAGCCCCTATCGGCAACGAAGACGACGGTAAATTTGGAGATTTCGTCGAGGACAGAAGCTCTCTAAGCCCGATGGATCATATCCTAAAAAACGACCTAAAAGAGCAGATAGACGAAGTCCTAGACCAGCTAAACGAGCGCGAAAAAGCCGTCATTAGGATGAGATTTGGCCTTTTAGATGACGAGAGCGACCGCACGCTAGAAGAGATCGGCAAGGAGCTAAACGTAACCCGCGAGCGCGTCCGCCAGATCGAAAGCTCTGCGATCAAAAAACTAAAACACCCGAAAGTCGGTAGAAAACTCAAAAACTACATCGAGGGCTAAATTTAGCCCTCCTCTTTTATAGCGGATCGGCAAATAAAACCCGTTACCAAATTTAAAGAAAAATCAAAGGCGCAAAGATAGATCAGAAACCCCTGGCCGAGATAAAATTCCGCGGCATAGCGTCTAATATTTTAATCATCGAAGGCTACATATCTATTTGGGCTTTGTGCGAATTTTGTAGCCGCGTTTCGCTAGCTGGATTTTTGACCGCCGTGTTTTTTATCTGCTTTACTTTTCTTGCATCGATGATTTTTAAGCTTCTTGTTGCTAGACAAATCTCCAAACTCTCTGCAAGCAAGCTTTTTACGAGAATTTCCTCCGCGCTAATCGCGGCGGCGCTAATAGCGATTTTATGGCTATCTATGGCATTGTATTCGGTAAGTCAAGTCGGTTTTAGTGCGGTAGAGTATGCCGTGGCGCAGATTGGAGGCTCTTTTGTTGACAATGCTTATTCTGTAATCGGAGCAGTCGCAAGTAATTTTTTAAACATACAAGGCTCAGCTCTTACGATATTTCTTACCATAGACTCTATTCTTACTATCTACTTTTGGCTTATGCTCGGCGTTGCGTACTATCTGCTCGGCAAAGATACGCAGAGCAGTGCTTTCTACATCTACTCAGGCTTAGCCTTTATGTGCACAACGCTTCAGTTTATCGATTTTTCGTCCCTTAACAGTTTGGTATCTCCATACGCGCTGCTTACGATAGCGCTTTTGATCCCGCTTTGCGAACTGGCGGTTTGGGCTAGGATCAAAAATATCGCTCTAGCGCGGCCTTAAAATTTATAAATTCCAAATTTTATTACAGCCGTCCTGTACGCCGTTTTGCTAAATTTTATCGCAAATGACGCCAACGCCGCCCCTCAAATTTACCCGCAAAACAAAATCTGCAAATTTATGATAAATTCATCACCGTTTTTGTAATATACTGCTATTTATTTATGAGCTAAAAATGCTTATTTCAAGCCTATAAATAAATATAATTTAAAAACTTAAGGAAAAACATGAGTAAATTTCACTCTTTCGCACTAGCTCTTGCGCTGTGCGCGAGTTCGCTTTTTGCAGACCGCGTCGTAACCGACCAGCTAGGCCGCGACGTCACGCTACCCGACGAAGTTAAGCGCATAGTCGTGCTTCAGCACCAAAACCTAAACGCGCTAAACGAGCTAAACGCGATGGATAAGGTAGTTGGCGTACAAGAATCGTGGGAAAAGTCGCTCGGCAAAAACTACATCCGCCTAGCGCCGAGCCTAAAAGATATGCCGACGCCGGGCGATCTGAAGGTCATCAACTACGAGGCGGTGCTTAAGCTAAAGCCCGACGTCGCGATCGTCACAAACTACATCCCGCAAGAATACATCGACAAAATGACGGAGCTCAAAATCCCAGTCGTCGCCGTTAGCTTTCAGCGCAGCGATGCCGCCGATAAGGGCAAGCTAAATCCAACCTTCAAAGACGACGAGGCGGCCTACACCGAGGGCTTTTACGATGGGGTCGAGCTTCTTGGCAAGGTCGCAAACCGTGAAAAAGAGGCCGCCGAGCTCATAAGCTTCGTTAAAACCTCGCAAGAGCAGCTAAAGGCTAAATTTAGCGACTTCATCGTGGATAAAAGGCCTAAAATTTATATGGCAAATCCCGATCTCACGACCTACGGCAGTGGCAAATACACGGGTATAATGTTTATGCGTGCAGGCGCGCAAAACGTCGCGGCGCAGAGTATCAAGGGCTACAAGCAGGTGTCCGCCGAGCAAGTTTTGGCGTGGGCGCCGCAGATAATCTTCGTGCAGATCGCTACCCTCAGGTGCCGGCCGAGCTCAAATCCAACCCGCAGCTTGCAAATTTTAGCGCGGTCAAAGAAGATAAAATTTACATGATGCCCGAATACGCCAAAGCGTGGGGCTATCCGACTGCCGAAGCCATGGCGCTTGGCGAGTGGTGGCTAGCGATGAAGCTCTATCCGAAGCACTTTGACGAGGCGGAATTTGACAAAAAAGTAGAGGAATTTTATCAAAAATTCTACCGAACGAGCTATAAATGAAATTTTCCGCTCTGCTGCTGATCTGGGTGCTGCTATTTGCGGTTTCGCTTGGCATCGGGCAGTATCCGGTTAGCCTAGAGGAGACGGGTAAAATTTTAATCGGCTCCGCCGCCGATGAGACGGCAAAAAGCGTGGTGCTTGATATCCGCATCCCGCGCGCCCTACTTTCGAGCCTTTGCGGCGGAATCTTGGCGCTTAGCGGCCTCGCGCTTCAGGCGGTGTTTAAAAACCCGCTCGTAGGCCCGCACATCGTGGGCGTCAGCACCGCGGCGGCATTTGGCGGAGCGCTTTGTATCATGCTTGGCTTTGGCTCCTATTTTATCGTAGCTTTTGCCTTCTTTTTCGGGCTTGCCGCGCTTTTTATGCTCTATTTTATCGCCAAATTCGTCTCGCGCAGCGACGTCTTTTCGCTCATACTGGCGGGCATCGTCATAAACGGCGTGTTTGCCGCGCTAACGAGCCTCGTGCAGTATCTAGCCGACAACGAAGACGTGCTGCCAAACATCATCTACTGGCTGCTGGGTAGCTTCGTGCGCGCAGACTACGACAAGCTCGTCATGCTCGCCGCCGTTTCGGCGCCCTGCGTCGCGGCGCTCATCGCGATGCGGTGGCGGTTTAACCTACTCAGCCTCGAAGACGGCGATCTAAAGGTTCTCGGCGTAAACATCGTGCGGCTGCGCTCGGTCATCCTCGTCATCTGCACCCTGCTAGTCGCCGCACAGGTCAGCGTCAGCGGAAACATCGGCTGGATCGGCCTGGTGGTGCCGCACGTCGCTAGGATGATATTTGGCAGCGACCACTTACGCTCCATGCCCGCTTGCTTCGTCGCGGGAGCCGTTTTTATGCTCGCCATCGACGACGTATCGCGCTCGATAAGCTCCAGCGAAGTGCCGCTTAGCATCATCTCCGCGCTCATCGGCAGCCCGATATTCGCCGTCCTCTTAAAAAGGAGCGCCGATGCGAACAGAAGATAGTTTGCTCGCGATCAAAGACGCGGGATTTTTCTACGAAGAGGGCAAATTTCTTTTTAGAAATTTAAGCTTTGAGATTGAGCGGGGTCAAATTTTAGCGATTTTAGGACTTAACGGTCAGGGCAAAAGCACGCTAATGTCGTGCATGATGGGCATTTTGGACCTCAAAGAGGGGCGGCTTAGCACGCAGGCAAAATTCGGCTTTCTGCCGCAAAGCTTTAGCGTGGCGTTTGATTACAGCGTGCAGGACATCGTAGCGATGGGACGCGTGCGCGATATTTCGCTGTTTTCAAAGCCGAGCAAACGCGACGTGCAGATCTGTCTGGACGCGCTTGAGAGCCTTGAAATTTCGCACCTGAAAAACAAGCGCTTCAACTCGCTTTCAGGCGGTCAAAAGCAGCTCGTACTCTTTGCCAGGGCGATCGCGAGCAAGAGCGAAATTCTGTTTTTGGACGAGCCTGCCAGCGCGCTTGATATCAGAAACCAAGACCGCGTGCTAAGCCTCATTGTAAATTTAAAGCGAAAAAGCAACGCCAGCATCGTTTTTACCACGCATCAGCCAAACCATGCCCTTGCGGTCGCCGATCGCACGCTCATTTTAAAAGACGATCTTAGCTACGTTTACGGCCGCAGCGCCGAGGTTTTAAACGAGGAAAATTTAAACGCGCTTTACCGCGTGCGGATGAAAACGGCGAAATTTGACGTTACAGGCGAGCAAATACCGAGCATCACGCAAATTTTCAGTGCGCAGATGAAGTAGTTTTTGGGTTATTAATCGGCAAATTTTGCGCTGTGCGTAAAATTTTATGTACTTTGAAATTTACGTGTTTGTAAATTTTACCGACTTTTTTAATTTTAGATTGCCAACTTGCGCAGATTACGAGCTTTGCGACGTTTATTAAACTACACGTAAGCCACCCAAATTTATCAGGCGTAAATTCTATTTTTACGCTCGCGGCCTTAAATCATCTTTCATTTTAAAAACTCAAATTTGACGCAAACGATCTCTTTTCAACGGCTCGCAACTTTGCTTTTTGTATTTTAGATCGCGATTATTCGCCTGTCTACTTGGGTTAAATTTAATAAAAATTTTAAGCTTGTTTGTGTAAAATTTTTATTAAATTAATAAAAGGCAAAACGTGCAAGAAAACTTTATAAGACGCATAAGTACGGCAAGAGCGCTAGGTATGACGTCCGGGATTTTGGTTATTTTAAATTTGCTCTCGCAAGAGATGGTTTTACCTAAAAGTCTCTTTGATATCGCAACGAGCGCGCGCGTAGCGATGTTGTTCGTCTCCGTCATCTGCCTTTACGGCGCGATATCAAAGGTAAACAAACTCGCAGGCGGAGGCGTGTTTAAGCTTTACCGCATTTTTATCGCTATTAGCAGTACAATGATTTTGCTAAGTTTTAGCACAAACTACGCACCAGCCAGTACGCACAAGGTCCTATTTTTCGTCATTTGCACCACGGCGGTGCTTGCGTTTTTGCTTTGGATAAAAATAAATTTAAAACTCGGCGCCGTCACGCAAAACGCCCTATTTTCAGGCTACGCGGTGCTTTGCGTAGTCGGCACGCTCATAGCCGCGGCGCTAAAGCTTTTACTCAACAAAGCCCTGCGCGATCCATACCCTATCGAGCTTGCGGTGCTTGGTATCTACCTGGCGCTGGGGTTTATCTATGTGCTTGCCTGGTCGAGAGTGGATTACGTCGAAAACCGCAACCCAGAAAGCCAAATTTAAAATTTGATTCCTTTTCGTCAAATTTAAGCTAGGTCAAATTTAAATTTATCGCAAATCTGCAAATTTGAGCTAACTACAGCTTTAAATTTGACCCCGTAAAACTCCAAATTTAGCTCGTAAAATGCGCCTAAAAACTTTGCTTCCATCACGTCTGCTTCGTATTTTTCGTCGCTTATGATTAGCTCCGGGCGAAACATAAAATTTCTTTGCTCCAGCCACAATCTAAATTCAGCCGGCAAATTTTGCGCTTCTCGCTCATCGATCAAATTCATATCGCCCAAAAAGCAGGCGATCTCGTAAAATGTGGGGCTAAAATACAGCTCCCTAGGCGCGCCGAAAGCCAAAACCTTACCGCCTTTTATCAGCGCGATTTTGTCGCTTAGCAAAAAGGCGTCCTCCTTGTCGTGCGTTACCATGACCGCGCTGATGCCGTTTGCCTTTATCATCTGTTTTAGCTCGCCTCTTAGCGCGCTTTTTAGGTTGCGATCAAGGTTTGCGAAGGGTTCGTCGAGCAAAAGCAGCTTTTCGCGGTTAGCCACGGCTCTGGCAAATGCAGTCCTCTGCGCTTGACCGCCCGAAATTTGATCGGGAGTTTTGTCTTTTAGCTCGGAGATTTTAAATTTCTCCAGCAGTTGCGTGCTCCTTTGGGCTCGCTCGGCGCTAGGCAGCCGCCACAGCGCAAATTCCACGTTTTTGCAAACGCTTAAATGCGGAAAAAGCGCGTAGTTCTGAAACATCATAGCCGTACCGCAGCCTTCTTTTACTACGATTTGCCCGCCGCTTGGCGTCTCAAGCCCTGCGATTATACGCAAAAGCGTGCTTTTACCGCAGCCGCTATCACCTAAAATGCTTAAAATTTCGCCCTCGTTAAGGCTTAAATTTACGTCCTTTAAAACCTCTAAATTTCCAAATTTCTTGTTTAAATTTACTATTTTTAAAATTTCAGCCATATTTTTATCTTTCTTGTTTTTTTCTGGAGATTATTTCTAGCCAAAGGACGGCGACTAGCGACATCGAAACGATGAGAAACGACGGTAGAGCCGCAGTATAAAGCCTCTCGTCAGCCGCGTAGAAAAACGCTCTAATACTAAGCGTCTCAAAGCCCAAAGGCCGCAAAATGAGGCTAAGCGGCAGCTCCTTGATAATGTCGATAAAAACGACGATGAGCGAGAGAAAGAAAAAGTGGCGAAGCAGCGGAAAATGCACTTTGAAAAACAAATTTAACCGCGAGCCGTTTAGCAAAAGCGCGGCGTCGTCGATATTTGCCGGGACCTTAGCGTATCCGCTCTCGACGGCATATATCGAGGTCGCCAAAAACCGCACGACGTATCCGAAAATCAGCACCACAAAGCTCGACGAGAGCAGATGGGTGTCAAAATTTCGGTCAATATAACCAAAAACTATCATCACGCAAAGCCCGATACTAGCGCCCGGCAGCGCGTAGCCTAGCGAGACGGATTTTAGCAAAAAGGCGTTTAGCGCTTTGTTTTTTATAAGTCTCGTCGCAAAAACGAGGAAAAAACTCACCGCCGTGATGAGTATCGCTGCGCCTGCAGCCATCAGAAGCGAATTTGCCGCCATCTGCACGAACTCAAATTTAAAGCTATCTAGCTCGTGAATACTCCAATACAAGAGCCAGGCAAAAGGAAACACAAATGCCAGACAAAACACGCTCGCGCACCACAAAAACGCCGCCGCCGAGCCAAATTTACCAAGCTCGCGCTTTTGCGTAAATTTGGATGTGTCGTGCGTGGAGAAGCTGTATTTTTTAGAGTTTTTATTAACGTGCTCAAATATCATCAAAACAAACACGAACATCATCAAAAGCCCCGCTAGCACTGACGCGGAGTACGAGTCGCCCATGTCAAACCATAGCTTAAAAATGCCCGCGCTAAAAGTCTCTACGCCGTAATAAGCCGCCGTGCCGTAATCGCTAAGCGTCTCCATGAGCACCAGCATCGCTCCGCCCACGATCGCCGGACGCGAGAGAAATATCGCAACCCTAAAAAACACGGCAAGGCCGGGGAGCTTGTAAATTTTACAAACATCGTAAATCGCTGCGGACTGCGTTTTAAACGAGGTTTTAGCAAACATATAGATGTATGGATAAAGCGACAACGATAGCACGAAAATCGCTCCGTAAATGTTCATAAACTCCAGCCTAAAGCCGAAAATTTGATGAAAATATCCGCCGTAATCCATAATCCCGACGTAGCAAAAGCTAAATATATAAGCAGGAATCGCAAACGGAAGGATGAGGGCATATTCAAAGAAATTTGATAGCGCAAAGCGGTAGTTCGCCACCAGCCACGCCGAAACCAAGGCGATAACGAGACTAAGCGCCAAAACGCCCGCCGCAACCGCAAAAGTACCTTGGATATACCTCATAAAAAGATACTTAAAAAAAATGCTCGAGTAAGGAGTAATCGCCCAAAGCGATCTCGAAAAATATGCTAAAAATGGGGATCAAAACGATAAGGGCGATAAAGATCGCCCCGAATTTTACTTTCATTATTTCCAGCCGGCTACGTCGTAAATTTTAATAGCCTCGTTCGTGTTTTGCACGCTTTTATAAAGCGGAGTGGAGTCTTCTTTAAATTTACCAAAGCCCTTTACGATGTCGCTAGGCTCGACCTCTGCGTTGATCGGATACTCGAAATTTATACCCGCAAGTATCTTTTGCGCCTCAGGACTCACCATAAACTCCATAAATTTAACGGCGTTTTCTTTATTTTTAGCAGCTTTGGTTAGCGCGATACCGCTGATGTTTACGTGCGTACCGCGGTTGTCCTGATTTGGGAAAATAATGCCCAAATTTTTCGCAGCCTCAACGTCTTCTGCTTTTGGAGAGGTTAGCATGAGGCCTATGTAGTAGGTGTTCATCACTGCTACGTCGCCCTCGCCTGCGTAGATGGCCTTAGCCTGATCCCTATCGCCGCCTTTTGAATCGCGGGCAAGATTTTTTAGCGTGCCTTCCGCCCATTTAGTAGCCGCATCTTTACCGTCGGCCTCGATGATAGCAGCTAGCAGAGACTTGCTGTATGGAGCCGTCGCGCTTCTGATTAACAGTTTGCCTTTTAGCTCTGGTTTTGTTAGATCCTCGTAGTCCTTGATGCCTTTAGGATCGAAGTCTCTTTTGTCGTAAACGATGACTCTAGCGCGTTTTGAGATAGCAAACCACTGACCGTCGTTGTCTCTATACTGCTCCGGTACGATTTTTTCCAGAGTTTCAGATTTGACCGCTTGCAACACGCCTTTAGTCTTTGCGGTGTAGAAATTTCCCGCGTCTGCGGTGATGGAAATATCCGCCGCAGAGCTACCCCCTTCTACTTCTAGCTTTTTGATTAGCTCGCCGGCTTTTGCCTGCGTGGCGTTTACCTTGATACCAGTTTTTTGCTCAAAAAGCTTATAAAGCTCGCTGTCGGCGTCATAGTGGCGCGCAGAGTAGATATTTACCTCCGCGGCAAACAAAAAGCTTGAAAGCAAGCTAAGTGCGAAAAAACTTTTTTTAATTTTTTATCCTTTGTATTGATATGGATTTGCGATTATGGCGTCTGACCGATGAAAGTAATATTAATTATTAAAAAAGAAAAATTTATGCAGGAGTGATTTTAGAATGACAAAATATTTAAAATTGAGTGCTAATATTCACGCCGTTAAATTTAAGGAGAGAAAATGAGAAAAATTTTACTTTTAGGAGCGGCGGCAGCAATGGCTTTTGCGGAAATTTCTACGGTTCAAGTTAGTCCCGAGGCGATCAAAAACTACGAGCAGATCGTTGATATCAGGACGCCTGCTGAATGGATGGAAACGGGCGTAATAAAGGGTGCAAAGACTATCACTTTTAACGCAACCGATAAAGAGGGATTTTTAAGCGAGCTTAAAGCCAAAGTCGATCTAAAAAAACCGGTCGCGCTCATATGCAGAAGCGGACGCAGAAGCGCTGCGGCGGCGATGATGATAGATTCGCCGGAACTAAATATAATAAATCTTGACGGCGGTATGGGCAGCCTCATAAATCAAGGCTACGAAACCGTACCGTATCAAAAATAATCCACAAATTTTACTTTATAAATTTCGTCCGTCAGGCTTAAATTTGCGCTAAATTTTAAGCTTGGCGGAGCTAATCTGTGCTCCACTCGCACGCAAGACGGCGGTAAATTTTAAATTTGTCGGCGTCTTTTTTTACAAAATTCACATAGAACAAAAACATCTGCTTTAAATTTTAGCGAGCGCAAATTTGACGAATTTCATCAAATTTAACTAAAATTTACGCCAAAAATAGTCTCGGCTTTAGCTTTAGTAGGCAAACATACGCCGCCAGCGCGCTTTGCTCTCTTATATAGTTGCGGTCGCCGTTTAAATTTAGCCTCTCGATGATGCACTCGCCGTCCTTTGCGTAAACTCCTACAAATACCGTCCCCACCGGCTTTGCCTCGCTACCGCCGTCAGGCCCCGCAATCCCGCTGATAGCTAGCGAAAAGTCCGATTCGCTCGCCTTTAACGCGCCTTTTAGCATCGCCATCACGCACTGCTCGCTCACCGCACCGTAGGTTTGCAAAATCTCATCGCTAACGCCTAGCCAGTCGCGTTTCATCTCGTTTGCATAGGTCACTAGCGAGCCGTTAAACGCCGCCGAAACCCCCGCAAAAGCGCCAAATTTTGCCGCGGCAAGCCCCGCCGTGCAAGACTCGGCAAAGGTGAGCTTTAGCCCGCTTGCGATGAGAGTGCTCGCAACGTGACGAAAAACATCCTCGCCCTCAAAAAATTTGCCTGAGAAAAGATTTTTAGCGCCGTTTATAAAGCCGCTCGTTTGGCCGAATTTATTTGCTTCCACTCTGATTAGCGCCAAATTTGATAAAATTTGAGACGAATAAATTTGTACTTCGTAAGTTTTTGCCAGCGGTTCGAGCAGGATTTTCGCGCTCTCCTCGTCGATATCGACCAGATGAAAATACCCAAAATCTCGCTGCGTTTTGATATCTATGGCAGGTAGTTTTTGATTCGCGTCGGCCTTTAGTAAATTTACGTAAGTTTGATTTAATTTGATTAAAAAGCCCTCGTCGCCAAATTTCTCGGCCCTGCTAGGAGCTAGCATTTGCGGGGATTTGAGCTCCAAAATATCGCCGCTTAACGTAGCTAAAATTTTAGCCGCGACGGAGCAGTTTTGACTCGATGCGTAGATGCAAAGACTATCGGAGCGAGCGCAAAGATGCTCGATGATAAACGGCAACTCCTTGTCGCTTTTACTAACGAACCTAAACTCGCCAAGCTCGCCGAAATGCCGCTTGTAAGCGCAAAAAATATAATCCAAAAAAGGCGCGTTTACGCCGATATCTTCGCCGATGATCAGTAGTGCGTTTTTCAATGTTTTCTCCTTTAAAAGCCGAAAACATCTTACATAAATTTAGCTTAAAATAGCGTTTTTTCAGTAGCATTTAATCGCCGTTTGGATAAAATCTACCAATTTTTTACTTCAAGGCGAACCTATGGATTACAAAGATACATTATTGCTTCCAAACACCGAATTTCCCATGCGCGGCAACCTGCCGGAAAACGAACCAAAACGCTTAAAATCGTGGTTTGACGATAGAAAAATCTACGAAAAAATGAAAGCTAAAAGGCAAAAAGCCGCAAAAAGCTTCACTCTGCACGACGGCCCTCCATACGCCAACGGCAACATCCACATCGGACACGCGCTAAACAAAACACTAAAAGACATCATCTTAAAAACGCACTATTTCTTCGGCGAAAACGTGAGATTTACGCCGGGCTGGGACTGCCACGGACTACCAATCGAGCAGCAAGTCGAGGTAAAACTGGGCGACAAGAAAAAGAGTCTAAGCAAAACGCAAATCCGCGAGCTTTGCCGCGAGCACGCCAGAGAATTTATCGAGGTGCAAAAGGAGAGCTTTAAGCAGCTAGGCGTCGCCAGCGACTGGGACGATCCGTATCTGACGATGAAATTTAAATTTGAAGCCGAAATTTACAAAACGCTTTGCAAAGTCGCCAAGCGCGGACTTTTGATCGAGCGAAGCAAGCCGGTATACTGGAGCTGGGCGGCTAGAAGCGCCCTAGCCGAAGCAGAGGTCGAGTACGAGGACAAAGAGGACTACAGCATCTACGTCGCGTTTAAGCTAGGCGAAGAAGCCGCCGCAAAAATCGGTGCAAAAGACGCCAGCGCGGTCATCTGGACGACTACGCCTTGGACGCTGCCGGCGAACCAAGCCATCTCGCTAAATCCAAATGAAATTTACGTTTTGACGGCTGAAAATTTGATATTTGCCAAAGAGATGCTTGGCGAACTAGAAAAAGAAGGTCTAACCAAGGGCGAAATTTTAAAAGAATTCGCCTCTGCCGAGCTTGAAAACCTGCACGCAGTTAATCCGCTAAACGGCAGAAAATCGCTATTTATCTTAGGCGATCACGTCACTATGGACGGCGGTACGGGTCTAGTTCACACTGCTCCGGGTCACGGCGAGGACGACTACCACGTGAGCCTAAAATACGGCATCGAAGTCATCATGCCCGTCGATGAAGGCGGTCTGTACGACGAAACGCTAAAGGCGAAAAAGTTATTTCCAGAGGGCGTAGCGGACGAACTAATCGGTATGCATATCTTTAAAGCAAACGAGAAAATTTTAGAGCTTTTAGGCTCAAATTTGCTAAAAGCGAGTAAATTTGTCCACTCCTATCCGTTTTGCTGGAGGACACATAAGCCCGTTATCTACCGCGCTACGAAGCAGTGGTTTATCGCGATGGACGAGCCGAAAATCGACGGCAAAACGCTACGAGAAGTCGCGCTAAAAGAGCTTGAAAACGTCAAATTTTACCCTGCAAGCGGCGTAAAAAGGATAGGCTCGATGATAGAAAATCGTCCCGACTGGTGTATCTCGCGCCAACGCGACTGGGGCGTGCCGATAGCGTTTTTTAGACATAAGGATACTAAAGAGCCGATATTTGATGATAAAATTTTAGATAACGTAGCGGCGATATTTGAGCAAAAAGGCGCTGACGCGTGGTGGGATAGCGAGACCAAGGATCTCTTGCCGGCAAACTGCAAATACGAGCCGCAAAATTTAGAAAAAGTTATGGACATCCTAGACGTCTGGTTTGACAGCGGCTCGACGTGGGCTGCTGTGCTAAAAAGCGGCGACTACGATGCGGGTAGCTATCCGTCCGATATGTATCTAGAGGGCAGCGATCAGCACAGAGGCTGGTTCCAAAGCTCCCTACTGCTAAGCTGCGCCGCACAAGGAAGAGCGCCGTATAGAAGCGTGCTCACGCATGGATTTACCGTCGATGAAAACGGTCAAAAGATGAGTAAAAGCAAGGGCAACGTCGTAGCTCCCGCAGACGTAGCTAAAACCTACGGCGTGGAAATTTTACGCCTTTGGGTTGCGCTTAGCGACTACTCCAGCGACCTAAAAATCAGCGAAAACATCCTAAAGCAAGTAAGCGAGCAATACCGAAAAATACGTAATACGATAAGATTTCTGCTAGCCAACGTAAACGATCTAGAGGATATCGAAACGTCAAATTTCAACATCCTAGACCGCTGGATACTAAGCCGCGCGAAAAAGGCATTCGACGAGGCCGAAGCGGCGTTTAGAAACTATGATTTCTCAAAAGGCTTTAGCCTGCTGATGAACTTCCTAAGCGCGGATTTAAGCGGCATATATCTTGATATCTGCAAAGACCGCCTATACTGCGATGCCAAAGATAGCGACACTCGCCGCTCGGCTCAAAGCGCGATGGCTCTAATCACCAGAGCGCTCCTGCCGCTCATCGCTCCTACGCTCACGTACACCGTGGATGAGGTGATGGACTATGCGCCTGAGATCATAAAAAACGGCGCAACCGACGCCTTTGATCTAGAGTACGCGCCGCTAGATTTTGAGTTTAATGTAGACGACGAGCTGCTAGTGGCTAGCCGCGAGAAGTTTTTCGAGCTAATCGACGTACTCAAAAAAGATAAAAAGATAAAATCGACCCTAGAACTCGTACTACAAACAAGCTCAAATTTGATCCTAAGTGAAGATATAAACGAGATCAGCGACTGGTATATGGTTAGCGACGTCCAAAGCCTGGACGGTAGCGACGGCCTAGCAGAATTTGATGTCGGAAACGATAAATTTAAACTCGTTTTATCGACGCGTCACAAGTGCCCGAGATGTTGGAAATTTACCGCTAAGCACGACGGCGAAACCTGCCCGAGATGCGAAAAGGTACTAAAAAATGTCTGAGCCCATCTCCGCTTGGTTCGTCGCGGCGACCATCGCGGCCATCCTCGCGGTCACAGCCGCAGGTATCGTAGCGGTAATAAAATTTAAGGATAAAAAATGATAACTTTAAAAGAGGCTCTAAAGCTAAGTGCCGGCGAAGTAGCCGAGCTTAGAAACGAGCTGGAAAAGAAAATTTTCGCAGATAGGGAGCTTGGCGCTTACGTCGAGCAGTTGGCAAATTTGCCGCTTGACAAACTGGGTGCTGGCGTACCTATTGCCATAAAAGACAACATCCAGGTAAAAGGCTGGAGCGTAACTAGCGCGTCTAAAATTTTACAAGGCTACATCGCGCCTTATAACGCGACGGTTATAGAAAAGCTGCTAGCGGCGGGCTTAGCGCCGTTTGGCCGCACGAATATGGACGAATTCGCCATGGGTAATACGACCGAAAACAGCTACTACGGTAAAACACTAAATCCCCTAAACCGCGAAAGAGTGCCGGGCGGCAGCTCGGGCGGCTCGGCGGCTGCGGTCGGCGCCGGGCTAGCCGTGGCTGCTCTAGGAAGCGATACGGGCGGCTCGATACGCCAGCCTGCGGCATTTTGCGGCTGCGTAGGGCTAAAGCCGACCTACGGACGCGTGAGCAGATACGGTCTGGGCTCATACTCTAGCTCGCTAGATCAGATCGGACCGATAACGCAAAACGTCGAGGACGCCGCGATCCTGTACGACATCATCGCAGGGTACGACGACAAAGACAGCACGAGCGCGGATATCAAATTTGAGAGCGTAGCAGATAAGTTAAACGCGGATAAAAAACTAACGATCTGCGTCATCGAAAACTACATAAACGAAGCCTCAGAAGAGACTAGAAAAGCGCTTTTAAAAGCGGTCGATGTTTTAAAAGCCGTAGGCCACAAGATAATCTATAAAAATTTAGAAAACTCAAAATGCGATATCGCGACCTACTACATCATCGCCACGGCCGAAGCTAGCGCAAATCTCAGCCGCTTTGATGGCATAAGATACGGACGCAGAGCCGAAGCTAAAAATTTAAAAGAGCTCTATATCAACTCACGCTCGGAAGGGTTCGGCGAAGAGGTAAAAAAGCGAATTTTACTCGGTACTTTCGTGCTTAGCAGCGGTTATTACGACGCATACTACATCAAAGCGCAAAAAGCTCGCGCCCACACTAAGGCCAAGTATGAGCAAATTTTGAACGAATGCGACCTCATTTTGATGCCTGTCGCCCCTAGCACGGCGTATAAATTTGGCGAGCTAAAAAACCCGCTAGATTCCTATCTATCAGACATCTATACGATCAGCGTAAATTTAGCCGGTTTGCCTGCTATTTCAGTTCCGGTAGCTAAAGACGCGGACGGCCTAAACGTCTCTGCTCAGCTCATTGCAAAGGCGTGGGACGAAAAAACGCTGCTAGAAGGCGCGCTTAGTTTAGAAAACTCTATAAAAGGATAAACGCATGAAGATAGTTACGAAGGCTCTCACCTTTGACGACGTTTTGCTCGTCCCGCAGTACTCCGAAATTTTGCCTAAACAAGTCGATATAAAAACGCGCTTTAGCAGAAACGTGGAGCTAAACATCCCGATCGTATCGGCTGCGATGGACACCGTCACCGAGCACCGCGCGGCGATCATGATGGCGCGTCTGGGCGGTATCGGCGTCATACATAAAAATATGGACATACAAAGCCAGGTCAAAGAGGTCCGCCGCGTGAAAAAAAGCGAAAGCGGCGTAATCATCGATCCTATCTCCATCTCGCCAAACGCCAGCGTGGGCTCAGCGCTTGATATGATGGCGGATCTGCATATCTCGGGCGTTCCAGTCGTAGACGAGGAAAATAAACTAATAGGAATCCTAACCAACCGCGATTTGAGATTTGAAAACGACAGAAGCGTCCTCGTAAAAGATAGGATGACCAAAGCTCCGCTAATCACGGCTCCAAAGGGCTGCACACTAGACGACGCGGAGAAAATTTTCTCTCAAAACCGCGTAGAAAAACTACCTATCGTCGATAAAGACGGCCATCTAGAGGGCCTCATAACCATAAAAGATCTAAAAAAACGCAAAGAGTATCCAAACGCCAACAAAGACGCATACGGCAGACTCCGCGTAGCAGCAGCCATCGGCGTAGGCCAAATGGATAGAGCAAAAGCTCTAGCAGAAGCTGGCGTTGACGTCATCGTTATAGACTCCGCCCACGGCCACTCAAAAGGCGTAATAGATACATTAAGGCAGGTTAAAGCCGAGCTAAAAGTAGACGTCGTAGCCGGAAATATCGCAAACCCAGCCGCCGTCAAAGACCTAGCAGAAGCCGGCGCAGACGGTATCAAGGTAGGCATAGGACCAGGCTCCATCTGCACCACTCGCGTAGTAGCGGGCGTAGGCGTACCTCAAATTTTCGCCGTCGATAGCTGCTCAGCCGAGGCTGCAAAATACGGTATCCCGGTCATCGCAGACGGCGGACTAAAGTACTCAGGCGACGTAGCCAAAGCCCTAGCCGCAGGCGCTAGCTGCGTGATGGCTGGTAGCTTGTTAGCTGGTTGCGAGGAGACTCCGGGCGAGGTGATAACATTCCAAGGACGCCAGTACAAAGTCTACCGCGGTATGGGCAGCATCGGCGCGATGACGAAAGGTAGCAGCGATAGATATTTCCAAGAAGGCACCGCGCAAGACAAGCTCGTGCCTGAGGGTATCGAGGGTCGCGTACCGTTTGCAGGCAGCATAAAAGAGGTCGTACATCAGCTAATTGGCGGCCTACGAAGCGCGATGGGCTATATGGGCTCAAAAGATATCAAAACACTTCAGGAAAAAGCCCAGTTTGTCGAGATCACGAGCGCTGGACTAAAAGAGAGCCACGTCCACGACGTCGTCATCACGCAAGAAGCCCCTAACTACAAAGTCAATTAGTGCTAAATTTAAAAACCGGCAAAGTAAAATTTGATGAGCCGCTCTATCTAGAGAGTGGCCGAATTTTACCCGAATTTGAGCTCGCCTACGAAACATACGGCGAGCTAAACGAGGATAAAAGCAACGTCATAGTCGTCTGTCACGCCCTAACGGGCAGCCACCACGCCGCAGGCAGATACGAAAACGAGCAGAAATTTGGTTGGTGGGACGCGCTAGTTGGCGAGGGCAAGGGCATAGATACGAACAAATTTTTCGTCATCTGCGTAAATATCCTCGGATCAAATTTCGGCTCTACAAATCCCTTAAGTATCGAAAAAAGCACGGGCAAGCAGTATCGTTTGCGCTTTCCGGTGCTAACCATCAGCGACGTCGTAAAGGCGCAGATGAGACTTTTTGAGCACTTAGGTATAGAGCGCGCGCATGCGGTCGTGGGCGGTAGCCTAGGCGGCATGCAGGCGCTTTGCTTTGCGATCGAGTTTCCAAATTTTGCTAGAAACGTCATCATCCTAGCCAGCACCTATCAGAGCAAGGCCTGGGCGATCGCGTTTAACAAAATCGCGATCGAGGGCATACTGCGCGATCCGGGTTTCAAAGACGGACAATACGACGAAAACGATATCGCCGCGCAGGGGCTAACCGGCATGGCGCTAGGACGTATGGCGGGGCACATCAGCTTTCTCTCGCCTAGCTCCATGGACTCCAAATTTGGCCGTAACTACGTAGAAACCGACGGTCTTTACGAGCTTACGGGGCGGTTTCAGGTCGATCGCTATATGGAGTACAACGGCCACGGCTTTCCAAAGCGCTTTGATCCGCTGAGCTACCTTTACATCGTAAAGATGATGAATATCTTTGACTGCACGCGCCACTACGACGACCTAGCGCACGCCCTTTCGCCTATTTGTGCCAAGGTTACGCTGGTCGCATTTAGCGGCGACATGCTGTTTCCGCCAAGCTGTATGCGCGAGATGCACGAGACGCTACAGGGCATCGGCAAGGCGTGCGACTACCACGAGATAGACAGCGACTACGGCCACGACGCGTTTTTGGTCGAAGTAGATAAATTTGAAAAAATCATAAAAAAGGTTTTAGATGAGTGAAAATTTAAGCGAGGATTTTGAGAGCAAACTCGCCAAAGCAAATGAAATTTTAAAACAGCTCGGCGACGAAAATTTAAGCCTAGAGCAAAGCGTCAAGCTGCATAAAGAAGGCAAAAAGCTACTCGAGGAAGCTGACAAAATACTGCAAAACGCAAAGCTAGTGGTAAAGGATGCAGACGATGAATAACGCTACCACAGCCGTTTGCGCCTTGCAGCTACCCACTCAGCCCATGAGCGAGTCGAGGCTGGATTATTATTTTAGGATTTGCGCGGGTGAAGGCGCTAGGCTCGTGGTACTCGGAGAATATGTGCTAAACAGCTTTTTTAAAGAGCTCGAGCTCATGCCAAAAAGCCTCATCAAAGAACAAAGCGAGCGCAAAAAACACGCGCTTGCCGCGATGGCGCAAAAATACAATCTAGAAATCCTAGCCCCGCTCGTACTACCCAAAGGCAAAGGCTTCGTCAAGGTCGCGGCGAGATTTAGCCCCGCGTCGTCGCGCTTTTACGAGCAGCAGATCTTGATGCCCTATCCGCACTGGAACGAGGCGAAATTTTTTGCCAACAAGACTGAAGGCGAGCTAAATTTGCCCATCTTTAGCTACGAAAAATTTAAAATCGGCGTAATGTTTGGCTTTGAGGCGCATTTTGACGCGGCATGGGCGTATATGGCACGCAAGAAGGTCGATGCCGTCGTAGTTCCCACCGCATGCACGTTTTTTAGCGAGATGCGCTGGGAGGAGCTACTAAAGACCCGCGCCTTTACGAACAACGCCTATGTCCTGCGCGTAAACCGAGTCGGCAACCACAAGGCCGCAAGCGGCGAGCAATGGAGCTTTTACGGCGATTCGATGCTTATTAGCCCCTTTGGCGAGGTAGTTTCTCGCCTAGGTAAAAACGAAGAGATGATGGTGGCAAAACTCGAAAAAACCGAACTCGTACAAGCTAGGCACCTATGGGGATTTTCTCAAATTTTATATAAAAGACTGGGCTAAATTTAGCTTTTAGGCGGCAAATGTATTCAAATTTGCCGCCTTTTCTCTATAAATTTTGCCGATTTTCTAAATTTACCCTGCCCTTAAATTTTATATTATCGCCAAAATTTGATCAAATATATTTTTATATCTTTAAATTTTGCATAATAAATCAATTTAATTAGACTAAATTCAAATTTCTTTTTGTTCTATCTATATCCCGATATAATCACGTTTTTAGGCTAAATAAATCTTTAAATATTACAAATAAATTCCAAATTACACATTCATTTAAGCTTATTCTTTAAAGTTAAGTCCTATAATAACACTAGATAAAATAAATTTAATCTAAGGAGGACGCCCAAAAGACGCCAATAGTAATAAAGGTATTTAGAGTAGAGTCGTAAATTAAAGATTTACAGGTAATAGCTAAGTAAATTTAAGGAGAAGCTATGAAAAACTCAAACGTTTCAAGAAGAGATTTTGTTAAGTTAAGTATGGTAGGTGCCGGAGCTTTGGCTCTAGGCGGAGTAAATGCGCAAGCAGCCGTTAACGCTAAAGACGTCAAATTTGACGAAGAGTGGGATGTAGTCATCGTGGGCTCTGGCTTTGCAGGACTAGCAGCCGGTATCACCGCAGCCGAAAAGGGCAACAAAGTCCTAATCCTAGAAAAGATGGGACGCGTCGGCGGTAACTCCGTAATTAACG
>NZ_CALHVM010000047.1 GCF_938039205.1 uncultured Campylobacter sp. | reverse complement strand
TGACGGTCGAGAGATTTATGCTTTCGTTTACCATGCCAAGCTGCGTGTCGTAGCTACGCACGCCCTGGGCGAATGAGTTGATTAGCGCTAAAATTTTGCCGCTATTTACCAGCACGTCCGCTTCGCCCTCGCCCAGGCTCTTTACCCACGCCAGGCCGCGCTGCTTCGGCTCATGCGCGCACAGCGCCTTGCATACAGCGTTTGCGGGGATAGAATTGCTCCTCTCGCCAAAGTCCAGGCTAATAAGCTCACAGCCCTCATCGGCAAGGAATTTCGCTAGCAGCTTCGTGGCGTTTGGGATATTTTTGTGTATTTCGTTACCCGAGTGTCCGCCGCTAAGCCCCGTGACGCCTACCTCGTAAATTTTACCGCTCTTTTTGACGGTCTGCGCGCCGATTTTTGCGCTCACGTTTATACCGCCGGCGCATCCTAACGTCACGCGGTCATCCTCTTCGCTGTCTAAATTTAGCAGATTGGGCGATAAAATTTTACCTTTAAAGGCGTTTGCGCCCACGAGCCCGACCTCTTCGTCGTTGGTAAATAAGCACTCTAAGTTCGCAAACTCCCGCATCGCGCCCATCATCATCGCCACGCCGATGCCGTCGTCAGCGCCCAGAGTCGAGTTTTTGGCTCTTAATATGCCGTCCTCTTCGATGAGCTCCAAATGCGGCGCCGCGCCCACGCAGACCATGTCGTAGTGGCTTTGCAGGCAAATTTTAGGCTCGCCCTTTACGGCGTGGATGTTGCCCGCCTCATCGACGCTCACGCTAAAGCCCAGGCAGCGCGCAAAACCCGCCAAAAACTCCCTCATCTGCTCCGTTTCGCAGCTACAGTGCGGTATCTCGCACAGCTTTTTAAAATCGTTCATAACCTCGTTTTTTTGCATGTTTGCTCCTTAAATTTACTTAACGATCTCGCCCGTGTAGCCCGTCGTCGCCACCGCATCCAGCAGCTGCTTCTCGCTCACGCCGTCTTTCGTCTCGACGCGGGCGGTTTTATCGTGCAGGCTAGCCTTGGCGCTGATGACGCCGTCTACCTTTAGCAGGGCTTTTCGCACCATCGCCGTACACAGCGGACAGTGCATCCCCTCGACTTTGATGACAAAATTTTGATTTGCAAACGCCATGCTTGCAAGCAGTAAAATAGATAGAATTTTATTCATAAATTTTTCCTAAAACTTCGGGGTATGATAGCAGAATAATCACAAAAACAGCTAAAAAAACGTAGATGAAGATCCATTTTTTGCGGCGATCTGCGAGGTCGCAGGATTTTGGCTTTTTGAAAAAATAAAACGCGCTAGCCGCAAAACAGATCGCGGCAAGTGCTGTAAAATAGGGCCTTAGCTCGGTTAGGCTCTCTATCGCCTCCGAGCTTAGCAGGCTAAATGAAGCGCCGAAAATCAAAAACAAAAGCGCGGGCAGGCAGCAAAGAGTCGCCGCTAGCGCGCTCGCAACCGACGCCAGAGCTAGCCAAAAGCCCTTCATTTGAGCTCTTGCGACTTGTAGTCGTAGCTAAAATCTTTTGGAGAATAATAATTTAGCACGTTGTCGTCCACTTCGCCGTAAGGATAGCCGAAGTTATTTAGCGGAAATTCCGCAGGTTTTGGCGATAGGACGAAGTCGCGCGCGTCGTTAAAGCCGATCCAGCACATCTCCCAGTTGCCAAATAAAAACTCGCGCACTTTTGCAAGCTTGCTGTCGTCGTTGCTTAGCTTTTCGCCTAGGCGTACCTTTGCGACGTCCGCAGGATCTACAGGGATCCAGCCGTGGCCTTTGAGATAAAATTCCGCCCTGCAGTGCTGCGCGCCCGAGATCGCTGCGAGGCCATTTTCATCGGCCTTTCCCATCTCGTTTGAAAATCTGCTCTGCCCTACTCTGATACCAAAAATCTCGCGCGCAGGGATGCCTACGGCTCTGCAAAGCCCCACGAATACGGAGTTTATGTCGGTGCATTTGCCCACTAGCTTGCCGCTTTCCAGGATCGCTTTTACGTCGCCCGTGCCGCAGCCCAGGATGCTATTGTCGCGCTGCATGGTGTTTGCCACCCACGTGTAGATCGCTTTCGCGCGCTCCAGATCGCCTTTTATACCTTTAGTTATCTCCCCCGCTTTTTGCTTTACGATGCCGTCGTTTGGGATGTGCTGGGTAGGTTTTAGATAAAACTCCGTCTCAGGGCTAAGCTTTTCGTTCGGGTTAAATTTAACCTTGCTAAAGTCGGTGTTTCGCTCAAAGGTCTGGGCTCTAAATTTAACGCTAAGCGTCGGCTTTGCCACCTCGGCATAGTCCACGTAAAGCATCGGGATCGCGCCATAATTCATCGACGGATTAGCGAAATTGCCGTCAAATTTGATGTCGCTTACGCTCTGATACTCTCTGATAAACGGCAGCGGTATCCACAGCCTGGTTTTCTTGCCCACCTCTAAAATTTCGTGATTTAGAGTTACGTCAAAAACCCTCTTGTTGCCCACGGCCTTGCTGTCTCCAAAAACGGTGCTAGGAGTTGCCATAACGGCGCCTAAAATCGCAGTGTTTCTTAAAAAATCGCGTCTTTGCATGAAATGCCTTGTATAAATAATAGTTGCCCCGCAACTCTTGGGCGGTATTTTACTAAGAAAGGCTAAATTTGGCTTTAAATAGGGGTGTTTCGCGTACCGTTTGGGCGTGGTCAAATTTGGATAGTTGCTTAAATTTTACGGGCCGAGACCTGCACCTCAAAAGTGCTAAATTTGGTTTGGTTAAATTTAGTGTTATGAGGATATTTAGGTTGCGCCATATTTGCAATTACAAGCAAAACTAAAGAGCTGCTTTTCTCTTTTCTTCGGGAGAGGAAGGGGAGGGGTCTACTTACGAAGCGTCGCTGGGTTTTAAATTTATGTTTTCAAGATGCGGGTCTCGGCGACTCACATTTGCAAATTTGACTTCAAATTTGAATAGAAAAAGATAAGGCGTAGGATTTTTGTTCTAGACGAGGCGGAATTAAATTTTACGACAGGAGCTACCTCCTCGGTAGTGACTGAGTAAAATTTAATTCCAACGAAGTATAGGGCAAAAAGACAAGCCTTAGTCGACAAATCTTTTTGTTAAATTTGCGTACGCATCTATCCTTCGGTCTCTCAAAAACGGCCAAATCCTGCGCACTTCCTCGCTCCTGGTCATATCGATCTCGACGATGCGGCACAGCTCGCTCTGGCTATCGGCGCGGAAAAGCTCCTCGCCCTGCGCGCCGAAAACAAAGCTGTTGCCCCAAAATTTGATCCCGTCCATCACGCCGCTTTCGTCCTTTTCAAAGCCCACGCGGTTTACGGCGATCACGGGCAGGCCGTTTGCCACCGCATGTCCGCGCTGCACGGCGACCCAGGCCTCTAGTTGGCGCGATTTCTCGGTCTCCTCGTCACCCTCAAACCAACCGATCGCAGTCGGGTAGATGAGTAGCTTCGCGCCGCGTAGAGCCATAAGTCGCGCAGCCTCGGGATACCACTGATCCCAGCACACCAAAAGTCCGAGCCTACCTACGCTCGTATCGATGGGCTCAAAGCCGATGTCGCCCGGAGTAAAGTAAAATTTCTCGTAAAAGCCAGGGTCGTCGGGGATGTGCATTTTACGGTATTTGCCCGCGACGCTACCGTCTTTTTCAAAGACGAATGCGGTGTTGTGATACAGTCCGTCTGCGCGCTTTTCAAAGAGCGAAGTGACAAGCACGACGCCGTTTTGCCGCGCTACCTCGCCCCAAAATTTGACGTCGTTTTCCCAGCCTTCGGCAAGATCAAAAAACCTCGTCTCCTCGCTCTGGCAAAAGTACTGCGTCTGGTGTAGCTCCTGAAGCACGACAAGCTCCGCTCCGCCGCTGCTAGCCTCGCGCACGAGCTCGAGCGTCCTTTGCACGGTCGCGTCTTTGGTGCCGTGAAATTTTTGTTGGATTAGCGCTACTTTCATATTTTTCCTTATGATTTAAATTTTTAAAATTATATCAAAGCGGGGATAAATTAGGGCTTGAACGGCCGGCCGGCAAGCTAAATTTTGCCGCTTTCGCCGGCTCATAAAATTTGCTTTAGCCTCTCAAGCAAGCCTACGCAAGAGCGCGAAACGTCCTCGTAGCAACGCTCAAAATCGCGGGTGTAGTATGGATCGGCGATTATTTTACCGCCTGCGCCGCCGCCAAATTCGAGCAGGAATTTTACTTTTTCGTCAAATTTAGCCTCAGCGCCGAATTTGCGCCTCAAAGTCCTTAAATTTTCATCGTCCATTATCAAAATAAGATCGCTGCTATCAAAATCTCTTTGCGTTATCAAGGTCGCCTTGTGAGATGTCACGGGTACGCCGTTTTGTTTCAAAACCCGCACCGTCTGGTAATACGGCGGCTCGCCTATCTCGTCTTCGTGCGTGGCGCGCGAATCGATGCTAAGGCGCTCTGCCAAACCCGCCTTTTCGCTCAAATTTTGCATAACGGACTGCGCCATAGTCGAGCGGCAGATATTTCCGTGGCAAACGAATAAAATTTTCATATTTTTCCTTTGATTTAGCATTCGCACGAGCCGTTTTGGTCGTCGCACGGATCAAGATGCGTAGTGATTTGCCACTCAAACTCGCCGTATTTAGCCCTGATAGCGGCCTCTATCTCGTCTGAAATTTTGTGCGCGTCGTAAAGCGAAATTTTGCGGTTAAAGACTAGATGAACCGCGACATAGCAGATGTTTGCGCTCTTTCTGGTAGCCAGTCCGTGATAGCTTGCTATCTGAGGGCGCGAGCGGATTATCTCTTCGATTTGCGCCGTTATCTCGGGCTCTAGCGCGCGGTCAAGCAGCACGCCTACGCTTTCTTTCATCAAATTTATCGCGCTAACGGCGATGTAGCCGCTAATCACTATACCAAAAACGGCGTCTATCGCGGCAAATCCCGTAAATTCGACCAAGATAAGCGAGGCGATAACGGCTAGGTTGCTAAAAAGGTCGCTTTTATAGTGTAGCGCGTCGGCTCTAACGATCAAATTTCTCGTGCGGCGAGCGACGCGGGAGAGGTAGGCGACCAGTAGTCCCGTAACCGCGACCGATAGTGCCATCGCATAGAGCGAAAAAGCCGTATCTACGGGCGCTTGCTCCGTTTGTAGCTTACGCACGCTCTCGTAAAATATAAACGCGCCAGCACCCACGATCAAAACGCCCTCAAACATCGCCGCAAGCGCTTCTAGCTTGGCGTAGCCGAAGTTAAATTTAGTATCAGGCGCGGCCTGGGATTTACGGATGGCGAAGAAATTCAGCACGGAAACTAGCAGGTCAAGCATCGAATCGATCGCCGAGCTAAGCACTGCCACCGAACCGCCGATCAAACCCGCGGCAAATTTAACCACGGCTAGCGCAAATGCCGTCGCGCCCGCGACTATCACGGCTCTGCGACCTAAAATTTCATTTTGCCTTTTTATGTCGGCATTGTTTAATTGCATTTAGATTTCGCTTTCGGCTTCGCTCGCACCGCTATACTTGTTTTGA
This sequence comes from uncultured Campylobacter sp., assembly GCF_938039205.1. GTDB lineage: Bacteria > Campylobacterota > Campylobacteria > Campylobacterales > Campylobacteraceae > Campylobacter_A. The sequence continues at coordinate 87,918 of NZ_CALHVM010000047.1, read as the reverse complement.
CTCGAGCAGTGCAGCGAGCCGTTTTGACGTACGAAAACTAGCGAATCCACGCCGATTATCTTATGGTTCGGTAGCTCCCGCGCTAGTCGCTCAAGCACGATTTTATCGTTATCATCATTATACGTCGGAACGATAACGGCGCCATTTATAAAGATAAAATTCGCATACGTGCAGCCAAGCCTCTTGCCGCCGTAAAATTTGGCCTTCGGAAGCGGTAATGGCACGAGCTTAAAGCCCGTATTTTCAAGCTCTTTTTTCATCGCATTTAGCTCGCTAAAATGCTCGTCATTTGGATCGTCGCAAGAGGCGTAGGTGATCGTATCAGGATCGATAAAACGCGCTAGAGTATCGACGTGGCTATCGGTGTCGTCGCCCTTTATAAAGCCATTTTTGAGCCACACCACGCGCCCAAGACCAAAAAGCTCCTTAAGCCGCGCTTCGATCTGCTCTTTGCTTAGATGAGAGTTGCGGTTGTCGTTTAGTAGGCACTTTTGCGTCGTTAGCAGCGTGCCGCGTCCGTTAAAATCGATACTGCCGCCCTCAAGCACGAGATCGATACTTCGCAAATCGCTTTTAAAACGTTTGGCAAGCTCTAAATTTACGGCATTATCCTTCGAGCTTTCAAATTTACCGCCCCAAGCGTTAAATTTGAAATCATAGCTGACAATTTTCGCGCCCTCCTGCACGTCTATCATGCCGTAGTCGCGTATCCACGTATCATCGGTGTCGATTTTTACGAACTCTACGTTATCAAATTTGGCAAATCGCTCCCGAAAAATCCTCTCCTCAGGGCAGATCAAAACGACCTTTTGAAACGGCACGATAGCTGCAACCAGACTCTCGTAGGCGTCCAAAATTTCGCCCAGATACGGCTTCCAATCGGTGTTTTCGTGCGGTAGCGATAAAAATATCAGCTCTTGTTTTTCCCACTCTGCAAACGCTCTCAAATTCGTCCTTTATTTAAATAATTTCTATCAAAATTTAGGGGTTATGATACCTTTTGCAAGCTTAAATTTTAAAATAAATCATACAAAATTAGTTTTAAATTTAGTTTGCTTTCGCTACAATCTCGCGAAATTATCAAAAAGAAGCTAAAAAATTTATGGATTTTGAGTTTATAAAAGAATTTACGCCGATGTTCGTAAAAGCGGGCATTTTCACCGTCAAGCTCTCGCTTTACGGCATCTTGCTCTCGCTTGTTATCGGCATATTTTGCACGCTGGTTAAATTTTACAAGATCAAGATCCTGATGCCCGTCGTAAACGGCTACATCGAGGTTTCTAGAAACACGCCGCTACTTATCCAGCTTTTTTTCCTCTACTACGGGCTTAGCAAATTCGGGCTAAATTTAAGCGCCTTTACCTGCGCGGTCGCGGGACTTGCGTTTCTAGGCGGCAGCTATATGGCCGAGAGTTTTCGCCTCGGCTTTGAGGCGGTGAAAAAGACGCAGATCGAAGCCGCGCTTAGCGTCGCGCTCACGCAGGGGCAAATTTTACGCTACGTTATCTTGCCTCAGGCCTTTAGCGTTTCGATCCCCTCTATCGCGGCTAACGTCATCTTTCTCATCAAAGAAACCTCGGTCATCAGCATCATTGCCCTGCCCGACCTAGTTTACGCGACCAAGGATATCATCGGGCTTTATTACATGACCGACGAGGCGCTTTTTATGCTCGTCGTTAGCTATTTGATTATCATTTTGCCGATATCTTTGGTCTTATTTTGGCTAGAAAAAAGGATGAGAGTTGGACGGAGTTAGCATTTTATTCGACCCGCTGGTCTTAAAGCGGCTGATTTTCGAGGGGCTGTGGATGAGCGTGCAGATTTCGGCCATCTCGATCGCCGTCTCTCTTGTTTTGGGCACGTTTTTGGGCGTGGCTATGAGCTCGAAAAACAAATTTATCTTTTTCGTGCTAAAAATTTGCCTAGAAATCGTTCGCATAATGCCTCAAATCGTCTGGCTATTTTTGTTTTACTATGGCGCAAGCAAGGCATTTGGGCTAGATATTTCCAAATTTAACGCCTCACTCATCGTATTTAGCTTGTGGGGCGTATTTGAGATGATGGATATCGTGCGCGGTGCGATCGTATCGATACCGCGACATCAGTTTGAGAGCGCGGCGGCTCTGGCGCTTAGCAAGACTCAAATTTATCTTTACGTCGTGATCCCGCTAGCCACGCGCCGCCTAGTGCCCGCGGGCGTAAATCTGCTAAGCCGTATCATCAAAACCACCCCGATCGTCGCCCTTATCGGCGTGCCAGACCTGCTAAAAGTCGGACAGCAAACGATCGAGACGGCGAGCCTAACGGCAAACCCGACCGTGCCGTTTTGGATATACGGCTTTATATTTTTATTATATTTTCTCGTCTGCTATCCTATCTCAAAACTATCCAAGATACTTGAAAACAGATGGGCATAAGGAATCAAATGAGCGAAATTTTAAAACTCTCAAATTTAAGCAAATCTTACGGCGACTTGCAGGTGCTAAAAGGCATCGACCTTAGCGTCAAAAACGGCGAAGTAGTCGTGATCCTAGGGCCCTCAGGCTGCGGCAAAAGCACTACTCTGCGCTGCATAAACGGCCTTGAGCCCTTTGACGGCGGGCAAATAGAGATAGCCGGCGAAAAGATCGATAAAGACTACAAAGACTGGATCAAAATCCGCCAAAAAGTAGGCATGGTTTTTCAAAACTACGAGCTGTTTGACCATATGAACGTCATCGAAAACATCGTGCTGGGCCCCGTAAAAGCGCAAAAAAGAAGCCGCGAAGAGGTCGAAAAAGAGGCTGAGGCGTGGCTAGAAAAAGTCGGCCTAAAACATAAAAAATACGCCTATCCAAAGGAACTTAGCGGCGGGCAAAAGCAGCGTATCGCCATCGTGCGCGCGCTTTGCATGAAGCCAGAAATCATGCTATTTGACGAGATAACGGCCTCGCTGGATCCAGAGATCGTGCGCGAGGTACTAGACGTCGTCATAAACCTCGCAAAAGACGGCATGACGATGCTAATAGTAACGCACGAGATGGGCTTTGCACGCTCGGTGGCAAATCGTATAGTATTTATGGATGAGGGCAAGATCGTCGAGGAGAGTGAACCGGAGGCGTTTTTCATACATCCAAAAAGCGAACGCGCGAAGAAATTTTTAAATTTATTTTCGTTTTAGGGGTTTTAAATTTGATGTTTTTGGGCTAAATTCGAGAGTTTTTCGTCAAATTTAGCTTTTAAACCTTACGTCTTTACCATTTAACCAACTTAAATTTATAGCTCTACTTTAGCTAGAATTTACTCAAAATAACCCGCCCAAATTTAATTCGCTAGTCATTTCTTAAATTTAAAATTAAATTTGCAAATTTATATTGAGTAAATTTTACACTCCATTTTAAATTTGGCGTTACGTTTTTAAACAAAATTTGATTTTTCTCTGCGCCAGCCATCCAAAAAAGTACAAATTTAGTCGCATTTTAGCCAAGCTTTTGTATATTTTGCGCACTTTATTTTAAAGGAGAAAGAATGAGAAAACTTCTGTTTTCATTTTTGGCAACATTCGCCGCCGTCTTTCTAACGGGTCAGGCTAATTTGCAGGCTGCCGAAGCGGACGCTTTGGCTAAAATAAAAGAGCGCGGATACGTGCGCGTGGGCGTCTTTAGCGACAAACCGCCGTTTGGCTACGTCGATAAAGAGGGCAAAAACCAAGGCTACGACATATACTTCGCCAAACGCATCGCAAAGGATCTGCTGGGCGACGAGAGCAAGGTAAAATTTGAGCTCGTAGAAGCGGCAGGCCGCGTAGAAGTGCTAGTAGCCGACAAGGTCGATATCACTTTGGCAAATTTCACCAAAACCCCTGAGCGTGCTAGAGTCGTTGATTTCGCACTTCCGTATATGAAAGTGTCGCTAGGCGTAGTTAGCCCCGACGGTGCAGTCATAAAAAGCGTGGAAGAGCTAAAAGGCAAAAAGCTAATCGTCAATAAAGGCACGACTGCGGATGCGTATTTCACGAAAAATCACCCTGACATCGAGCTTATAAAATACGACCAAAACACCGAAACCTTCGCCGCTCTGGTCGATAAAAGAGGCGTGGCGCTAGCGCACGATAACGCGCTACTTTTTGCATGGGCTAAAGAAAATCCTGGCTTTACCGTCGGTATCGAAGCCCTAGGCGACGTAGACGTCATCGCACCTGCGGTTAAAAAGGGTAACAAAGCGCTGCTTGAGTGGCTAAATAACGAGATCATTGAGCTAGGCAAGGAAAATTTCTTCCACAAAGACTATGACGCTACGCTAAAACCGATCTACGGCGATAGCGTAAATCCGGAATCTCTCGTCGTCGAAGGCGGGAAGCTATAAAACCCAAAGTCGGAAGAAATTCCGGCTTTTTCATTCTATACATTTTAAAATTTAAAGCATTAGGTAAATTTACCACTCACACAACCCATCGTTTCGATATTTTAAATACGACTAAAATTTTACGCTTGCTTCTTATTAAAGCAAATTTGATCCGGAAAATACAATAAGTAAACCGTCAAATTTAAGCTCACATATCAAAGTTTGTAAATTTTAATCACTATAGAGTTCAAGGATATTTTTTAATTATTAGAAAGGATAGTTTTGTGGATTTTTTGTAAAATTTACAAAGAAAGTTTAAAATAAAACCTGCGGAAAGCCGAAGCTCTCCGCAGATAAAGGCGTATTACATCATTCCGCCCATGCCACCCATGCCGCTCATATCAGGCATCGCAGGCATTGGCTTGTCCTCTTTTAGCTCGCTTATAGTAGCTTCCGTAGTTAGGAGCAGGCTCGCCACGCTGACCGCGTTTTGAAGTGCCACGCGCTCGACCTTAACCGGATCGATGATACCGGCTTTAAACATATCTACGTACTCGCCAGTAGCTGCGTTAAAGCCGTAGTTGTCGTCTTTGCTTACGCTTACGGAGTTTGCCACTACGCCCGCGTCAAAGCCCGCGTTTTCAGCGATTTGGCGGAGAGGAGCGGTTAGCGCGCGTCTTACGATATCAGCGCCTATAGCTTCGTCGCCGCTTAGTTTTAGATCTACTTTCGCGCTTGCTTTGATAAACGCAGCGCCGCCGCCGATTACTATACCCTCTTCTACAGCCGCTTTAGTCGCGCTTAGAGCGTCGTCCACGCGGTCTTTTTTCTCCTTCATCTCTGTCTCGGTAGCAGCGCCAACCTTGATGACTGCTACGCCGCCGCTTAGCTTAGCTAGGCGCTCTTGTAGTTTTTCTTTGTCGTAGTCGCTCGTAGTTTCAGCGATTTGAGCTTTTATCTGGATGATTCTAGCGTCGATTGCCGATTTCTCGCCTGCACCGTTTACGATAGTCGTATTATCTTTGTCGATGATGACGCTTGAAGCTTGACCTAGGTCGCTTAGGGTCGCACTCTCTAGCGTTCTGCCTAGCTCTTCGCTCACTACTTCGCCGCCAGTTAATATTGCAATATCCTCAAGCATTGCTTTTCTGCGATCGCCAAAGCCAGGAGCTTTAACCGCAGAGATATTTAGCACGCCGCGAAGCTTATTTACCACTAGCGTCGCAAGCGCCTCGCCCTCGATATCTTCAGCGATGATTAGTAGCGGTTTGCCCGTTTTTTGGATCTGCTCAAGCACAGGCAACAAGTCTTTTAAATTTGTAATCTTCTTATCAAATAGCAAGATAAACGGATTGCTTAGCTCAACCTGCATCTTTTCGGCGTTTGTGATGAAGTATGGGCTTAGATATCCACGGTCAAACTGCATACCCTCTACCACGTTTAGTTCGTCGTGGATAGATTTTGCTTCCTCGACGGTGATGACGCCGTCTTTACCGACTTTTTCCATCGCATCAGCGATCAGTCCGCCGATGGCAGAGTCTGAGTTTGCCGAGATAGTCGCTACTTGCGCGATCTCTTTTTTATCGGTTACTTTGCGCGATAAGTTTTTTAGCTCGGCGATTATAGCTGCGGCCTCTTTATCCATACCGCGTTTTACTTCGACCGGATTTGCGCCTGCGGTAATGTTTCTTAGACCCTCTTTAAAGATAGAGTGTGCCAAAACCGTAGCCGTAGTCGTACCGTCGCCCGCCTCGTCGTTTGTCTTGCTAGCGACCTCTTTTACTAGGCCTGCGCCCATGTTTTCTAGAGCGTCTTTTAGCTCGACCTCTTTAGCTACGCTCACGCCGTCTTTTGTGATCGCAGGAGCGCCGAAGCTTTTTTGCACTAGCACGTTTCTGCCGCGAGGCCCCATCGTTACTTTTACCGCGTCGTTTAGTTTTCTAACGCCTTCGTATAGTCTATTTCTAGCCTCGTCTGAAAAAAATATCTCTTTTGCCATTTTTATTCCTTTAAATTTAGATTATTTTAAAACGCCCAAAACGTCTTCGATTTTTAGAACCAAATACGTCTTGCCGTCAAGCACGACCTCGGTGCCGCCGTATTTAGCGAAAACTACGCTATCGCCCACGCTCACGCCTTCTACCTCGCTTGATACCGCCAAAACCTTGCCGCTTAAAGGTTTTTCTTTTGCATTATCGGGTATAATGATGCCCGAAGCGGTCGTTTTGACGTCCTCGAGACGCTCGACTAAGACTCGTTTGCCTAACGGTTGAAAATTCATGATTCATCCTTTATGGTTTGATTTTTACTTTTTTAGCACTCTTTTGTTTTGAGTGATGAAATTATAGTCAAATTTTTAGAATTTGTCAATAATTTAGCTAAAATTCTTAACAAGTCTTAGTATAATCGGCTCAAGTTTCATAATAAAATTAAACTAAATCTAAAGGATAGACGATGAAAATTTTAGGCGCCATACTCGGACTGGTTTTTGCCTTGCTTATCGCGGCTTATGTCGCGGCTTTTACGGATTTTGGCAACGGCTTGGTTAAACCGTATGCCCAAAATTTGATCAAAGAAAAAAGCGGATTTGACGTCAAATTTGACAAATTTCAGATCCGTCCGACGAGCGTAGATATCGTAGCGAATGTAAACGGCGAGATCGTAGCGAACGTAAACGGCGGGCTTTCGGTTTTCTCTCAAAGCCTCGATCTAAAATACGACGTCGCCGTTAGCGATCTAAAAAGCCTCGGCGTCAAACTAAACGAAGCCATGAAAATCTCAGGCATCGCAAAAGGCAAATTTAGCGATTTCACCGCTAGCGGAGTAGGCCAAATGCTAGGCTCAAATGTCAGTTTTGATGCAAATTTAAAAGACTACAAGCCACTTTCTTTAAAGCTCGACGCCAAAAATTTACAAGTAGAAAAGGCTCTAGCGCTAGCCGGCCAGCCTATCTACGCGCGCGGTAAAATCTCAGCCGTCGCAAATATCGTAGAAAGCGGCGGCAAACCAAACGGCACCGCAAACATCGATATCTTGGACGTCAAAACAGACAACGCGCTAATCGCAAAAGATTTTAATGTCACCCTGCCGTCAAATTTCGCCGCAAACGGCAAAATCGTAGCCGATGTCAAAGACGGCATCGTAAACGCCAAAAGCGCGGTAATCACGCCGCTAGCCACGATCGGCAGCGACAAGACGATCTACGATCCAAACTCAAACACCCTAAGCAGCGACGTCAAGCTCATCGTGGACGATCTGGCCAAATTTGAGCCCGTCGTGGGGCAAAAGCTTAGCGGCGCGTTTAAAGCAAACGGCAACGTCATAGCCACGGCAGGCGAGCTAAAAAACTTCGACGTCAAGGTTGAAGGCTTTGGCGGTAACGTCGATGCGGTGCTAAACGGCGGCAAGCTAATCGCCAAAATCAGCTCGCTAAAGCTTGACGAACTCGTTAAAATCGCCGCCTTCCCGGCATTTGTCGGAGGAACGATCAGCGGCGAAGCAGTGCTAAACGACGTACACAACACGCAAAATATCTCTGGCTCGGTTAAACTCGCCACCAAAAACGCGCGGCTAAATCCGGCCGAGCTAAAACAGGTCGCAAAAGAGATAAATTTAAGCAAACCTCTAGCCTTTGAACTAAACGCAAACGTCGACGTTGCAAGCTCAAAAGCCAAATTTAACGCCTCGCTAAACTCCGAGCTTTTAAAGCTAAAGAGCCTAAGCGGCGTTTACGGGCTGGATGATAAAAACGCGGACGTCAAATTTGACGCGGGTATCGAGGACCTGGGTAAATTTGAAGAGCTAATCGGCAAAAAACTATCAGGTAAAGTGGACGTCAAAGGTGCGGCAAAACTCGCAAAGGGCGCGCTTAGCGAGCTAGATCTAAACGCAAACGCTCTAGGCGGCAAGATAGACGCAAACCTCAAAAACGAAAAACTAGCGGCAAATTTAAGCGCGCTTTCGCTCAAAGACGCATTTACGCTGGCTGCGCTGCCAAACTACGCCGACGCCATGATCGACGGATCCGTAAACCTAAGCGGGCTCGATCCAAAAAATCTCAGCGGTACGGCTAAATTTAACGTCAAAAACGGCATGGTTAATAGCGCGGTCGTAGCAAAGGAGCTAGATAAGCGCTTCCCAAACGGCACCAAATTTGATGCAAATGCATACGTCGTTATAAACGGCGGCAAGGCTAAATTTGACGCGGCAGCAAACCTAGTCTCAAGCGCAAACAAAAACCTAATCGCGCTAAAAAATCTAAAAGGCGACTACGAGCTTGAAAGCGGCTCGGCGAAGGCGGACTTTGAGCTTAGCATAAAAGAGCTAAAAGAGATTGAGTTTTTGGTCGGGCGACCGCTTTACGGGCCTTTGCTGATTATCGGCGACGCGACGAAAACTAGCGAAAAGCTAAGCGCAAACGTAAATTCTCGGCTCTTTAACGGCGATCTTAAGGCGGTCTTAAAAGACGATATCTTAAACGCAAATTTAAAAAGCTTCACCGCCAAAGGCCTCACCGACTTTTTGGGCCTCTCGCACGTTTACGACGGCACCGGCGATATGACGATGGACTATAATCTCGTCTCGCAAAAAGGTAAATTTGACGTCGCAGTAAATGACGGCAAGCTTGCAAAGACCGATTTTACCGAGCAGGTAAGAACTTTCACGGGACGCGACATCACGAGCGAAATCTATAAAAACAGCAAAATAAAAGGCACGATAAACAAAAACCTCATCGACTTTAACGCCGATATGAACGCAACTAGAAGCCGAGTCTGGGTAGCTAGTGGCAAATACGACATGGCGACCAAGGCCATAAACGTGCCGATCAAGATGAACTACGAAAAAACCGACATCGATATCACGGTCACGGGCACCAGCGACAACCCGAAATACACGATCGGCTCGGACTACCTAAAGGGCAAGGCGGTCAAAGAGCTGGATAGATTTTTGGATAAAAAGTTCGGCAAGGACGACGAAAACGGCACCACGGGTGACGCTAAAAAAGACGCGATAAAAGGGCTTATAAAGGGGCTATTTTAGGTAAATTTGAGCTGAGCACGACGGCGAATCTGACGCCGAATTTGAGCCAAAGAAGGCTCGGCAAGTGCGGCAAATTTAAGCCGGAGCTCGCTTGCTCGGCGCGTCAAATTTGACCGCTCGGCTCTACGGTTAAATTTACGATTTGCCGGGCGGCAAATTTTGAAGCGGCTTTGCAGTCGCCAAATTTTGACGACAACGTTGCCTGATTTGATTTTGGACTTTGTTGCTTAAATTTGCAGCTTAGATTTTGAGGCTATAAATTTAGCTTAGCGTCAAATTTGACACACTATTTCGCCGTTAAATTTAAACTGCGAAGAGTTAAATCGGATCAAATTTGATTTTACCGAGCGAGATGGCGGCAAATTTAATCAAGACAGACTCAAGGAAAAATTTTAGCGGCAGATACGCGGTGTGCTTAAAAAGACGCCCGAGCAAAGCCAAAATAATAAATTTTAAATGATAGAAATTTTAGAAGCGGACGCTGCGCAAAGCCGAAAGCCAAATCAACGCCCGCCCATGAATTAAAAAACAACGGCGAGCAAAGTTCGCTCGCCGCATTTACGCCCCCCGCCAGACAATCAAAATCTAGCGAGGCGCGAAATCCTACTTCTCCTTTTTAACGAGTTCTCTAAATTTGACGCAACCTTCCGTATATCCGTAGTCGCAAGAGGTTCCGTAGATATCCATCGCTTTTTTCATATCCTGTTCGCCCTTTTCGTATCCTTGCGCGAGCATATAGCAGCCTTGCGAGTCCTTGTGGTCGCAAGCTAGCGAGTAGTATTTGCGGACTTTTTGCGGATCTTTTGCGCCGCCGTATTCGCCGCTGTGATGAGCAGCTGCCCTATAGCACGCCTCACCGACTCCGCCCTCGCAGGCTTTTTCATAAAGCGCTGCCGCCTTTTCGTAGTCTATCTGAGAGATTTGCCACAGTATGGTGCCCTCGTACACCGCGGCTACGGCCGTGCAGCCGTCCATATCGCCCATATCGCAGGCCTTTTTATATAGCGCAAAGATCTTTTCGCCGCTGTCATCGTCGCTATATGAGAGCCCCTGCTCGCCCAAAAACGCCGCCATATAGCAACCGGCGGCATTTTTATCGTCGTTGCAAGATTTTTCAAACAGTCGTGCGCCGTTTTCGAAGTCCGATTTTTTTAGATAAATTTTCGTGGCTTGTTCAAAGTTCCCGCCAAAAGCCGCCGTCGCTAAGATCGCGGCTAAAATAATCTTTCTCAACGCATCCTCCTATTTGCTAAATTTTTTAGATTTGGCGCAGCCGCGACCAAGGCCGTTTTCGCAAGCAAGACCGTAATATTTCGTCGCCTCGGTGCTATTTTTAGGCGTTCCGTCGCCTGACTCGTAGATGTCCGCCGCGTTATAGCAGCCCTCGGCCTCTCTCGCTTCGCAGGCTAGTTTATAGTATTTTAGCGCATCGGCGAATTTTGAGGCGTTGTCGTGCTGTTTAGCTATCTTTAGGCAAGCCTCCCCGTCTTTGCTCTCGCATGCTTTTTCGTAAAATTCGGCTGATTTTTCCGTATCGTCCTGCTCTACGACAAAATTATCGTTTGACGGCGTAGAGTCGTAAAAATCGCCCGCCGCCGAGCAAGCTTTAGCATAGCCAAGATCACAAGCGCTTTTATAAAGCTCAAAAACTTCGCCGTTGATTCGCGCATATTCGTCATCGTCTTTTAGGTCGTATGTTTGATAGGCTTTTAGCTGCGCGGCTATGTAGCAACCTACGGCGTTTTTATCCTCGCGGCACGATTTTTCGTAGAGTTTTGGCACGTTTTTGTCGCCCATATCTTGTAGGTATTTTTTAGTAGCGATTTCAAAATTCGTCTGCGCGGCCGCCAATCCGGCTAAAATCAAAACGAGATAAATTTTCTTAAACATAGCGGCTCCTTATTTTTTGTTTTTATAAAGTTTTCTAAAATCGGCGCAAGCTCCCCTAGAGCCGTAGTCGCAAGCTAACCCGTAAAAATCCATCGCCTTTGTCGCGTCTTTTTTTACGCCCTCGCCCCTTTCGTACATATCAGCTATCGCGTGGCAGCCGCTCGCGTCCTCGTAGTTGCATGCGGTTTCGTAAAATTTAGACGCTTTGGCTAAATTTTGCTCGGTACCCCTGCCCTCGTCGTAGTATCCGGCCACTCTCGCGCACGCGGCGCCCACTTTGCCCTCGCAAGCTTTTTCGTGAAATTTCATCGCCTTTTTATAGTCGGTTTCCTGTCCGGCCTGTCCATTTTCGTAGATATCGCCAAGAGATTTGCATCCGTCCATATCGCCCGCATCGCAAGCTTTTGAAAACTGCTCAAAGCTTTTTGCCTCGCTAGAGTTTTGCGAATAGGCGTTAATGTTTATAAAGCCCGCAGCATAGCAACCTACGATGTTTTTCTCCTCATAGCAAGACTTCTCAAAGAGCTTTAAGGCGTTGTCGTAGTTGTTTTGAGCTAACTCCGCGCTCGCCTCCTCGAAAGCAGGCACGGCGGCAAAGGCCGCGGACGCCAAAAAAGCGGCACAAACGATTTTCTTTAGCATTTGTTTTCCTTAAATTTGATTATTTTTCGTGAAATTTGAAATTTGACACGAACTAACGGTTAAATTTGGCAAAAAACCACATAAAAGCAAACATCAGCCCCGTGGCCTTGGTTTTGCTTTCGTCAAACATAAACTCGCGCGCACGATCAAGCGGAACGTAAACCAGCTCGATATTTTCGCCGTCTATGCCGCCGCCCTCGCCGATCTTCATCGCGTCGTTTATAGCGGCAAAAAACATCGTCTGCTTCGCTCCGCCAAACCCCAGCGCGCCTCGAGTGGATGTTATGCGCTCTACCTTGCTCACGGCAAAGCCCGTCTCCTCGGCGATCTCCTCGATGACGGTCTGCTCCTCGCTCTTGCCTTTATCCATCAGGCCAGCGCAAAGCTCGTATGTATAGCCCTCGTCGCCCTTTTGCGTCAAATTTAGCTCGCGCCCTTCTTGCAGATTAAACCAAACGGCGGGACGAAACTGCTTAACCAGCAAAAACGCGTCCTTGTCCTCGTGATAAAGCAGTACCGAGACGCTGTCGTGAGCCTTGATACACTCCCATCTGACGGACTTTTCGCACAGATCAAAGGAAATTTGATACGGCTTTACGTAGCGCGGGGCGGTTAAATTTTCTATTTTGATATTTTTTACAGAAGTATCCATTTTGCCAGTCCTAAAAAGCTAAAAAAGCCGACCGTATCGGTAACGGTGGTAAGCAGTACGGCAGAGCCGACGGCGGGATCGATGTCAAATTTCTTTAAGCTTAGCGGTATCAAAGTACCGAAAAATCCGGCAAAAAACAAATTTATCAACATCGAAGCGCCGATAACGACGCCTAGCATCGGGCGGTTAAACCACAGCGCAGCGATAATGCCCATCAAAAATGCAAAGGTTAGTCCGTTTATAAGCGCGATGCCGACCTCGCGTTTTAGCGCATTTGCGGCGTTTTTAAACTCGATCTCCCCCAGAGTTAGTCGGCGCACGGTAACCGTAAGCGCCTGCGTGCCGGTGTTTCCGCCCATGGATGCTACGATTGGCATCAGCACCGCGAGCGCTACGTAGCTAGCTATTGTCTCGTCAAAAAGCCCGATGATCGATGAACTAATAAGCGCGGTAAATAAATTTATGAGAAGCCAAACGGCGCGCGCGCGAGTGGCCTTAACCAGGCTCGTATCCTCTTCCTCAGCCTCGTCGTCGACGCCGGCTAGGTTATAAATTTGCTCGGTGGCGCTTTCTTTTATAAAGTCGTGGATGTCGTCTGTTGTGATACGACCGAGCAAATAACCCTTGCTATCGACGACCGCGATCGAGTTCATATCATAGTTTTCGACTGTTTCTACGACCGTTTCGATAGGCTCGTTATCGACGGCTACATTGGGTTTGTATTTATCCTCTTCGCTCTTTGCGATGATCTCTCTTAAGGTTTGGTTAAAGTCAAATAGTATCAGATCCTCAAGCGGCACCGCATGGAGCAAAACGCCCTTTTTATCGGTGATAAAAAGCTGCGAGACGTTTTCTAGTTTGCCCTCTTCCTTCTCGCGTCTTAGCCGCTCAACCGCCGTTTTTAGCTGCTCGTCGATATGCGCGCTAAAAAGCTCCGTCTGCATGAACGCGCCCGCTTGGCCCTCGTCGTAGCTGCGGATACGTAAAATCTCCTCCTGATCGTCCTTATCAAGGCCGTCAAAGAGCTCTTTAGCCTTTTGCTCGTCGATCTCCTCGATATACTCCAAAAGCTCGGCCGCGTCGTCACTCTCTAGCTCCTCGATCGCCTCGATGATCTTGTCGCTAGGTATCTGCTCGATCACGTCCTTTAGCATGTGATCTGGCATCTCGATCGCTACGTCGCCCAGGATCTCGGGATCTAGCCTTTCGAGGTATTCGCCAAAGAGCTCCTCATCGTGCTTTTTAAGCGTTTTTAGGTGCTGGGCGAGGTCGGCGGGGCTTAGTTCCTTATCGATCGTCTCGTTTAGGTGCGAGTCTAGCAGCTCTTTGGCTTCGTTTAATTGCTCGTTTTCTTCCATTATTTACTCTTTTTATCGCTTGACTCGGCGGTTTTGCCTTTTGATTTTGCCTTTTTATCGGCGGCGTCTTTTTGCTTTTTAGACTTATCTTTGCTGGCGTTTACGTCCTTTTTCTTTTTGGACTCGGTTTTGGTTTCTTGATTTTTTTTGTCCTTTTTCTTATCCGTCTGCTTTGGTTTGTCTTTGTTATTTTTAGCGGACGAATTTGACTCGGATTTTTTTGCCTCTTTGCTTGATTTTTTTGGATCGGCTTTGCTTGTCGCCTTGCTTGCAGCTTTTGCGGAGGTCAAATTTGACTCCGATTTCGCGCTCTTTGCCGCGGCTAAATTTGCTGTTTCGTTCGCATCCGTTTTGGTTTCAGAGGAGTTGCTTTCAGCTTTAGGCTGCACGGTCAAATTTGACTCAGGCGTAGTTAAATTTGAGTCCGTCAAATTTACATCGTCGGCGCTGCTTGCGAGCTCGCTCGTCAAATTTGCTTCGGTTTTGGTCGCATTATCTTCCTTGTTGTCACCCTTTGTCTCTTTTGTCAAATTTATATCGGTTTTTAAAGAGCCGATGTTAGTTAAATTTTCCTCTGCCCTTTTCGTCTCCGTAGTTAAATTTAAATCTCCGCTAGAAAAGGTAGAATTTGCATCCGTCATCGTCAAATTTACGTCTGCTTTTGGCTCTGTTATAGGATGCTCCCAGTCCATCGCCGCATCAAATTTTTGCTCTTTTTCAGGGATTTCATCCTTGTTGGCATACTCTTTTATCTTATTTTCAAACTGTTTTATATATTTTTGAAATTTAGCGCTTTCATTTAAGGCAAATACGCTTTTAGCTACCTTTATCTCGGTCTCCGGGTTTATAGCGTTACCGTTTTTATAAACGCCGAAATGCAGGTGCGAACCCGTACTCATGCCCGTGTTTCCTACATATGCGATGAGCTGACCTTGCTTAACTTTTACTCCGCTTTTTATACCTTTAGCAAAGCTGCTAGTGTGCGCATATAGCGTCTCATAACCGCTAGTGTGACCTAGTATTACTACCTTGCCGTAGCCGCTTTTAGTACCGACGAATTTTACCGTACCCTCGCCTGCGGCCTTTATCGGAGTGCCCTTAGGAGCGCCGTAGTCCACGCCTAGATGGGCCTTATAGCGCTTTAGTATCGGATGATAGCGCTTGGGCGTAAAAGGCGAGGTAATACGAGCGTTTGCGATTGGTCTAGTTAGCAAAAATTTATCGTTTTTCTTGCCGCTTTTGTCGTAGTATTTGTTTTCGTATTTATAAACCGTGTATTTTTTGCCGCTGATTTCAATCGTCGCCCAGTATATCTCAGGAGAGCCGAACGTGCGTCCCAGTCTCATCTTTTGCGTATACTCCATCGCGAGCCTGTCGCCTTTTTTTAGCTTCGTAAACTCTTTAGCGCCCACTTCGCTCCTCATAGCTAGATAAAATCCATGCGCTAGCGCCGCGCTACCCGTAGCTTCTAGTATATCTTGCGAAGGATTCGATACGATCGGCATACTAAGTACGCGCCTATAAGTCTGATACGAAATCGATGAGAGCTGAAATTTAAATTTACCCTCTTCATCTTTATAAATTTGCGCTTGAAGCTCTTCGTTTATGGGGATGAGAACTTGTTTTAATCCGCCGCTTTCGTCCCTTAAAATTTGGTACGGAATACCTGCCGTTATCTCGCTCACAAACTCCTTATCGTCCGAATCCATATCATAATAAAGAGAAAGGGGGATGGAATTTTTCTCCAAAAAAGTTAAAAACGTATCTCCGCTAGGCCAGCTAAGCTCCTGGACGGTAGATTGTATAGGTGCGGCGGCGAATAAATTTACCGCCAGCAATAAAGCTAATGAAAATTTCTTCATAAAATCCCTTGATTTAAAAGCCGTATTTTACTCGAAAATTACTTACATTTTGCAAAACTAAGCCAGTTTCAGATATAATGAGCGCTAAAATTTCAAACTTTCAGGAGATAAATTTTGAAAAAATTTCTTTTATTTTTAGCGGTGGCTTGCCTTAGCTTTGCGGCCGAGTTTTCGATGAGAGAGTACAAGGCCCCGCTAATAAGCGTGGATGATGGCGTAGGCACGATCATAGACAACTCAGATATCGTCGTAGGTAGTAGCGGCGTCGTGATGCATAAATTTGACGGCGCTCAAAGCTCAATCATAGCCCGCGCAGTCGTCACGCAAAAAGGCGGCGGCTTTGCAAAGGTACGATTTGAGGTATTTGACACGTTAGCGCAAAAAGCTCTGCCGATACCAGGAATTTTACCTAAAAGCGGCGACGAGATCATCCTAAACTACCTCTACAACCGCTCGCTCATCGTCGTACCGAACAAAGAAATTTACGCCGAAGTAACGAACGCGTTTAAGGATATCACCTTTATTCATCCGGACATCGTGGGCTCATACCTAAGCTACGAGTATAAGCCAAACCCTAGCCGCGACGACTTTCGTAAAATGTGCAACCAAAGCGCTGCCGGGCTAATATTTATCGCTATGAATAACGAAGCGCTTTTTGCCGACTGCCAGAGTTTCGAGCCGCTAAAACGCTTCCAAAGCGGCGCGGTCAAATACTACCAGCTGCCTTTTTACACTCGCGTCAAGGACATCGATACGGTATTTTGGAAATGGGGCTCGGAGCAGATCAGCGACTTTGACCGCCACTACAAAGCTCTTTTGAAAGAGAAATAATGCTTGATAAACACACTAAATTTTTTGTAAATTTACTAGGCGCCGATAACGCCTACTTCGACGACGCGCACAGGATCGCCTACTGCTACGACGCGACGAAAAAGCGCCATTTGCCTGATGGCGTGCTTTTCCCTAGAGACGAGCGCGACGTTAGCGAGATTTTAAAATACTGCAACGAAAATAAAATCATAATCGTGCCTAGGGGTGCTGGCAGCGGCTTTACGGGCGGGGCGCTGGCGCACGAGGGCGGCGTGGTGCTTGCTTTTGAAAAGCACATGAACAAAATCCTAGAGATCGACATGCAAAACATGGTCGCAGTCGTACAACCGGGCTGTATAAATATAAATTTGCAGCGAGAAGCCGAGAAGCTAGGCCTTTTCTACCCGCCGGACCCCGCCAGTCAGGAGTACTCGACGCTAGGCGGCAACGTCAGCGAAAACGCGGGCGGTATGCGCGCGGCAAAATACGGCATCACCAAAGACTACGTCATGGCGCTACGAGCGGTGCTACCTAACGGCGAAGTGATCCGCGCGGGCAAACGCACGATAAAGGACGTCGCTGGCTACAATATCGCAGGCATCCTCATCGCCAGCGAGGGCACGCTAGCGGTAATAACCGAGATCACGCTAAAACTCATCGCAAAGCCTAAATTTAGAAAAACGGCGATGGGAATTTTCCCTAGCGTAAACGCCGCGATGAACGCCGTTTATAAGACGATGGCAGCAGGCGTGACGCCCGTAGCGATGGAGTTTTTAGACGCTCTTTGCATACGCGCGGTCGAGACTAAATTCAACAAAGGCCTACCGCAAGATGCGGGCGCGCTGCTCATCACCGACGTGGACGGCGACGTTTTAGACGGCCTAGAGCAGGATCTAGCCACGATCGAGCGAGTGTTTAGAGAAAACGGCGCTAACGAATTTAGACGCGCCAAAGACGAGAGCGAGCGAAACGACATCTGGTTTGCCCGCCGCAACTGCTCGCAAGCGATAAATATCTACGGGAATTTAAAACTAAACGAGGACATCACCGTGCCGCGCTCAAAGCTGCCAGAGCTACTGGGGCGCATCGGCAACGTCGCTGAAAAATACGGCGTGCAGGTGCCGTGCTTTGGCCACACTGGGGACGGCAACGTACACACCAACGTCATGGTCGTGGATAAAGCCGACCCGGCGCAGGTAGAGAGCGGACACAAGGCGATCGAGGAAATTTTTAAGATCGCGGTGGAGCTTGGCGGCACGCTTAGCGGCGAGCACGGTATCGGCATCAGCAAGGCTGAGTTTATGCCGCTTGCCTTTACGCCCGCAGAGATGGAGCTTTTTAGAAGTATCAAAAAGGCGTTTGATCCGAACAATATCCTAAATCCGTTTAAAATGGGGCTGTAAAAAGCGTTGTCTCGTTAGCGTTTTCTTACGCTGGTGCTTTCTTTGAGAAATAAATTTTGTTTTGCTTCCGCGGCAACTTGCTTGGTTAGCCTCGGTCGCAAAAACTTCAACTTATACTAGTAGCTACAAAAAGAGCGAAGCAAAATATTTAAACCTATTAATTTAAATTTTACTCTTTTTTAAAAGTAACTGTTATTTTAGATTTTATAGGATTTTTACCTATTTCATAATCTGGATCATAAGTAGCTAAATTATGAACAGCTGTACCAACAGCAGTTGCTGCAGCCACTACAGAAGTAGCAACAAATAGTGGGTTTGGTACAAAACCAGCCATCAAAGAACTTCTATTTTCTGTATAAACCCTACAACTCATACCCTGTTTTTCTATAGATCCTTCAATTTTATGAACAGTATAACTCATATCTTTCACAGCAACCACCCAAAATGATTTCTTCGCTTTTACAAGCTCATCTAATTTTTCGACCGTAAGCTCGTCTGATGTAAACCGCAAAACATCAACATTGGACATTTTTACTCCTTATATATAATTTTGAATAAGATTTTACGACATTATTTCTAAATTTATTATAAATTTACGAATATATGTCGCAATTTGCTATTAAATTTATAAAAGCTAAACTTGCGCTATGAAATACAGCCAACAAGACAAAGCCAGAATTTTAAAGATAACCACTAGAACGCTACAAAGATGGAAAACCACTAAGCCCGAGCTCTACGCCATCATTGAAGCCGGTTTTAAAATGCGTGAACTCGTGGCTGACGAAGAACAAAGCTTGTCCGAGATAAAAAAGATAATAAAAGAAGCCTTACCGCAAAGCTAAATGTAAACTCTCATTGCTTCAAATTTGACAAGATTATCGCACAGAATTTAACTGATTTTAACCTCACCGCCGTAAAACAAAATTTAAAACCGCCGACCGCTTTAAATTTGACGCCGTTATTACCCAAAATGCAGTCAAATTTAACTCCATAATCATAAAGACCGCCATATCGCAAAACGCAAAATAAATAAAATTTTATCTAACCGAAATTTCAAAAATTTTAAAGTAAAATACCTCAAATTTAAGGATCCAAAATGACCCCGCAAAAATTTGAAAAGATAAGACAAACGCTTAAAATTTGGCTCACGGCGATGCTAAAGATTAAGGACAAACAGCTGCTGCACTACGCATCAAGCCTGAGCTTTCACACGATGCTATCCATCATCCCCGTGCTGCTCATCTCGCTTTCGCTCTTTACGCAGATGCCAAGCTTTAGCGTCTATTACGCTAAGATCAAGGAATTTATATTTGCCCAGCTGCTACCCTCAAACCAAGACGCGATCTCAAACTACATCGAGACCTTTTTACAAAACAGCTCGAGCCTTGGCATCCTCGGTCTTGGCGCTATCATCTTTACCTCGATTATGTTTTTTGCCGATTACGAGTACGTCATCAACCGCATCATGCACACGCAAAGCCGTAAATTTTGGAACTCGCTGAGTGCTTATTGGACGCTCATTACGCTAGCTCCCTTGGGGCTTGGACTTAGTTTTTATCTCTCAAATTTATTTCAAGATATGCTAAACTCCAGCGCCTACACGAAGTGGATAAATTTTCTCAGCATATTCCCGTACCTCATCATCTGGGCGATATTTTGCGTGACGTATCTCATCTCGATAAACCGCCAAATCACGCTAAAAAACGCGCTTTTTAGCTCATTCGTCGCCTCGCTCATCTGGTATCTGGGCAAAAGCATCTTCGTCTTTTACGCCGCAAACAACAAAACCTATCTTAGCATCTACGGTTCGTTTTCCGTGGTGCTGCTCTTTTTCGTGTGGATTTACGTGTCGTGGATCATATTTCTTTACGGAGTGAAGCTGTGCGCGTATCTGGAAAAAGCGGGCGAAAACGACAAAGAAGCTTAAAAAAGCGCGGCAAAGCAGAGTAAATTTAGCGGCACGATAACGGCGGCTAAAATTTTGCTTTTGACGCTGGCTAAACTTAGCGCATTATAGAGTAAAAACAGCCAAAACGGCACGTTCAAATTTACGCCTTTAGCGCGCCACGAGAGAAATTCTAGCAAATACTCATCAAGAGCGCCGCCAGCGCCAAATGCGTGCAAAAGCGCGCTAATCGGATAAAACAGGCTAAAAAGCGGCGTGAGCGGCAAGACGGCTAGCTGCTGGGCGCTAACGAGAGGGAAAAAGTAAACCACGGGCAAAATCATCGCCGAAAATACCCAAAAATTTAGCAAGATAGCGTTGCTTAAATTTGAAAATCGCTCGCCGAAGTGCCGCAAATATAGATAAATATAAAATACGCCCATGCAAGAAAAGTAAAATCCTACGCTAAAAAGCAGACTCGGCATCAGCGCTACGGCGGCGCAAATCACCGTAAAAAGAAGCTCAAAGCTAACGACGCGCACGTTTCTAGCGAGTAAAAACAGCGCCAGCAAACTCATCAAAAACGCCCGCAAAAATGACGGCACGAAGCCAATCAGCGCAAGATAGCAAAACAAAACCGCAAAGATCGCGGCCGAGAGGTCAAATTTGGCGTTTCTATACGGAAAATATCGCGCCTGAAAATAGCGGTAGATCGGACGCATGATAAAATATAAAAAGCCAAAAATCAGTCCCAAATGATAACCCGAAATCGCGATCAGGTGCGCTACGCCGTAGAAATTTACGTCCTGCCTAAGCTCCTTGCCCACGGGTGCGGCAAGAAAAAGCGCGGTAAAAAGCTCGGCTATTTTTTCGCTTTCGTGCTGCGCGGAGATAAAATCATAAATTCTATCTCGCAACGGCTCAGGGCTGGCGACGTAGCGAAGCTCCGAGATACCGTAGCTTGGCATAAAAAACGAGCCGCTTAGATACTCTTTAAATTTGACGTTTTTGTTTTCGGCGCCGATTAAAATTTGCTCGTTCGCTCCCGCGTCAAAGTCCGCCAGCGTCGTCGTATAAAAGCTAAAATCATTCGTTTTTAGCTTCAAAATGCGGTAAATTTTGCCTTTTGCGTTCGTTTTTTCGTAGTTTTGTAAAATTTTAGCTTGCAGGATAACGCCGTTTTGGGCTTTAAATTCTCGAAATTTATAGTAGCTAAATCCCAAATTTAGCGCAAAAACGAGCGCGCACGCAAGGCAAAATACATAAACCTCGCGCGCGTTTTCAAAGATAGATTTACGTTGCGGCTTTTGCAAATTTTGAGCTTAAAGGGCGCATTTTAGGCGTTTGGGTTAAACTCCGCCACGTGCGCGGCGCCAAAGCTCTTATCGACAAAGCGCGTAAATTCCTTCTGAAATATTACTTCGACAGTTCCGACCGGGCCGTTTCGGTTCTTACCCACGATGATTTCGGCCTCCTCTTCGATCTTGTTGGGGACGAATTTACGCACGTATTCCTTGCCCTCGGCGTGCGCCTTTTTCTCGGCTTCTTTCTCCTCCTGCTCGCGGTAAACCTCGTCGCGGTAGACAAAAAGTATCATGTCGGCGTCCTGCTCGATGGCGCCTGATTCGCGCAGGTCGCTTAGCATCGGGCGTTTGTTGGCGCGAGACTCTAGACTGCGGTTTAGCTGACTAAGCGCGATGATAGGCATGTTTAGTTCGCGCGCTAGCAGCTTTAGTCCGCGCGAGATTTCGGCGATCTGTAAGTGGCGGTCGGAGAAATTTGACGTCGCCATCATGAGGCCGATATAGTCGATGACGCACAGCGTGATCTCGGGGTGGGCGGACTTGAGCTTGCGCATCTGCGTGCGGATCTGGTGGATGTTTACGTAGCCGCTGTCATAGACGAAAAGCTTACGGCTAGCCATATCGTCGCATGCGTCGCTTAGGCGCGACCACTCCTCGTCGTCCATTTTGGCAGTCATTATGTTTTGCAGCGGGATCGAGGTTTTAGCGCTTAGCATACGCAGCATGATCTGCTCGGCCGGCATCTCAAGCGAGAAAAACACCACGCCGCCGCCGCGCATCAGCACATGGTTCATCAAATTTAGACAGATCGTGGTTTTTCCCATGCCAGGTCGCGCCGCGATGATGATGAGATCGCCGTGCTTAAAGCCCTTGGTCATCTCGTTTAGCTGGCGAAAGCCCGTGTCGATGCCCACGATATCCTTGTCTTCGAGTAGCTTTTGCTTTTCTAGGTGCGCGATGACGTCTGCGATGATGACGGGAGCGTCCTTTACGACGCCCGCGCTCTGCCCGTCCACTAGCGAATAAAAACTCTGACTCAGCTCGTCCACCATATCGCGACTAGGCTTATCCTCGCTCACTTTGCTAGGTATCTGGTGCGCGATTTTTACTAAGCTTCGCTTGATAGATTTTTCTTTGATTTCATTGGCGTACTTTTTGACGTCCAGGATCGAGTTCGTGCCGATGATCTCGCTCATCACGTTCTCGTCAAATTTACTTCCCAGCTTGGTTTTTAAAAATCCCGTTTCTACAGGCAAATTTTCATTGAGGCACTTTACCATCGCGTCGTAAACGTCGCCGTGAGCGCGCAGGTAAAAATCAAACGGACTTAGGATATCGAAAATCTCGCTTAGATTATCCGCGCTATAGATTATGGACGCGAGGATCGCGCGCTCCATATCTAGATCATAGAGATTGTGCATATCGATGTTTTCTTTTGCCATTTTTTATCCGTTTAAATTTTTTGTTTCGGCGCGTAATCTTCAAGATTAGCATCCGTGCGCTTTAAGGCTATTTGTAGTTTTGGAAAGGTTTTGTCGTTTGTGACGATCGCCTCACAGCCGCCCTCTAGCGCGCAAAAATACTGCAAAACATCCTCAAAGTCTATCTTGCGCCCAGATTTTAACTCGCTCTTTGCGTATTCGCACGCCAGCGATAGCCCATCATTAGATAGCGGTAGACATTTAAAATTTGACGTCCACGATAATGCGCTAAAAAAATCCAAAATAATTTCATCTGAAATTTTATAACATTTTTTTAGCACGTAAGCCACATCGCTTATACTACCGAATGAGTAACAAATAGTGTCACTAGCACTAAAATTTTCAAAAAGTTTAACGGCCGCCAAATTTAGAGCGCCTCTTTCTTCGACTAAAAAATCAATCAAAATATTGCTATCAAGGAAAATTTTAGCCATCTATGCCGTATCTTTTTTTCATATATTTTTTATCGGCGATTTTTAGCTCTTTTATATCGTCTAAATTTTGACCAGCCTTACCCTTTACTATGCCTGCAAATCGCATGATTTCAAGACTTGGCACGCTCTTTTTGCTTTTTAATTTATCGGCCGCAATTAGCTTTTTTACTTCGTTTGACAGCGTGGTAGCTATCGCGATTAGATCGCTTCTGTCACTTGGTATTTCGATGTGAAATGTCGTAGTTTGCATGTTTTTCCTTTGATTTAGTGCGCCTGGCGAGACTTTATCTCGTCGTCGATCTCTAGTAAAAATCTATCGACTAGCTCGCTCTCGGGCAGCCTCGCGACCACCTCGCCTTTGCGCATTATCATGCCGTTTCCTTTGCCAAATGCTATCGCTACGTCCGCACCCTTAGCCTCGCCGATCGCGTTTACGACGCAGCCCATCACCGAGACGTTTAGCGGCTCTTTGATGTGTTTGGTCTTTTCCTCGACGAGCTTTACCGCAGCCATAAGATCAGCCTGCAAACGCCCGCAGGTCGGGCACGAGATGATGTTTAGCCCCTCTTTTTGGCGGCCGCTGTCTTTTAGGATCGCTTTTGCGACCTTGATCTCCTCCTCGAGCTCGCCCGTGATGCTAACTCGCATCGTGTCGCCGATACCCTCCAGTAGCAGTCCGCCTAGCGCGATCGCAGACTTTACCGTCGCGTGGAAGCTAGTGCCGGCCTCCGTCACGCCCAGGTGAAACGGATACGCCACGAGCGGCCTAAGCGCGCGGTAAGCGGCCATCGTGCGTTCGACGTCGCTTGATTTTAGCGAGATTTTGATATCGGTAAAATCAAAATCCTCGAGCAAATTTATATTATAAAGCGCGCTTTGCACCATCGCTTCGACCGTGCGACCGTATTTGTCCTCAAACTGCTTTTCTAGCGAGCCTGAGTTTACTCCGATACGGATAGGTAGATTTCGCTGCTTGCACGCGTCCACGACGGCTTTGATATTCTTTTTTGAGCCGATATTGCCCGGATTTATGCGGATAGCGTCGACGAACTCGCTAACTATCACGGCGTAGTTATGGTTAAAGTGGATATCGGCGACGACGGGTAGCGGGCTAGCCTTCACGACCTCGCGCAGCGCGGCGCTGTCCTCTTTGTCAAACACTGCACAGCGCACGATATCGCAACCGGCAAAATAAAGCCGCTGTATCTGCTCTAGCGTGCCTTTTACGTCTTTTGTTTTGCTAAACGTCATCGACTGCACCGATATGGGCGCATCTCCGCCTATTTTTACGTCCCTAATCTTGATCTGTTTTGTGGGGTATCTTTGCAAATTTAGCCTTTAAATTTTATTGTGCGATTATATAAAATCTTGGCTTTTAAATAAATTTACCGCCCCAAAACCTACTCGCCAAAAACCTCGCGCCTATACTCCCGCGTATCTATAAATTTAGCTCTCAGGCTTTTTTGATTTTCTATGTGCGCGTCTATGTTTTTGCTAGTTATCTCTACGCCTAGCCCTGCGTGCTCGCCCTGCCCCGTTAAGAAATCTAACATCATATCGCCGAGTCTTGCATTATAGTGGCTAGCCTCCCAGTAGTACGGCGAAATTTGGTCTGCGTCTTTAGGTAACTCCTGCGCCGTTATATCACTATAAACGCCAAAATCCACTATCCTAAACGGATTTTTTCCTAGACGCTTGGCAACCTCTTCATTTACGGCCGTTATCTGCTTTTTCCACTCGTACCATGCCGCGTCAAGCCCAACTCGGTAGTCCATAGCTTCAAGCAGCCTAGCATGCAGCGGACTTATCGCGATATCTAGGGTTATATTATTTTCGTGAGCGTCCATTAAAATCTCGATAAAATTTTCATAAGACAGCCTTGATACCTCGTCTCTTTTGCGTTCAGCCATATATCCGCTCTCTATCTTTTTTACGGAGTATTCGCGGTAGCCGCCGTTTCTTTGCACCTCTTCTAGCAGCGACGCCTCGGTTCGTCTGCCGTCAGGCTCAAAAAGCGGAGTTTTGCCGTATTTTAGGACGGTCGCTACCGAGTCGCGAAGCGTTTGAGAGCTAAATAAAATCTTATACGCGCTAGGATTTTTAAAATACTCCTCGAAATCATCTGCCTTGCTACCGCCGCCTAGCATCGTCTTGTCGTCAAAAACGAGCAACGCCTGCTTTAAATTTCCCTGCTTTATCGCCCATTTTAGATAGGCTTTAGTTTCGTTTAGATTGCTTCCCGATACGGCCGCGTTAAAGGCAGGCTGTGTAAAGTATCTATGCGCAGGATTTAGCGCGGTTTGAGGGCGGGAGTTACCTAAAAATATCGATGCGGGCCTGATTTTTTGGATCTTTACAACCTTCATAAAACGCGACTGCAAATCCTCTCTGGGTTTATTTTTAAAGATATCCGTATCGTAAATCCTGTATGGATCGACCAGGTAGTTAAAAGCTGCTACGAACGCGAAAATCAAAGCCGCCGCGGCCAAAAAGCCAAACGTCCATTTTTTAAATTTCATACGACTTTCCTAAAAATTAAAATATAAAAATTGAGACATTTTGTGCAAATTTAAAACGCCCAGCGTAAAACAAAGTACCGCAAAGGTCAAATTTAGCCCGCCAAGCTTAAAGCCTTGCAGTTTTTGCGCGGAATTTTTAAACAGTAGCGAGGCGGCAAAACCCGCGATCAAGTAGTAGAGCAAGGTGTTTGTGCTGTCTATTTGTATATTTGGATTCCACTCGCCAAATTTAACGCCGTACTCCCTCAAAAAACCAACCTTTTTCTCTAGCCGGGAATTTAGAGCTAGCCCGCCGCCCAGCCCAAACATCCCCTTTAGCACCTTTAGCGCGTCATCCCACTCCTTAGCTCTAAAAAATACCCAAGCGATATTTACGAAGTTAAAGGTTATAAACCAAGCTACAAATTTATTTAGCCTAAAGCCCAGCTCACTCCAAATCCTTTGGACGACCAGGGCCGTGCCGTGCAGACATCCCCAAAATACAAACGTCCAGCCCGCCCCGTGCCAGATGCCGCCTATCACGAAGGTCGCGGCTAAATTTACGTACGTACGCACCTTGCCACTGCGGTTGCCTCCCAGCGGGATATAGACGTAATCTCTCAAAAAGCGGCTTAGCGTGATATGCCATCTACGCCAAAAATCCTGAATATTTAAAGCCTTATAGGGCGAGTTGAAATTTATCGGTAACCTGATGTTAAAAAGTAGCGCCGCGCCGATCGCCATATCGCAGTATCCGCTAAAATCAAAATAAAGTTGAAACGTGTAGCTAAGGCTCTTAACCCAAGCTTCGATCAAATTTAAGCTCGCAGCCATGTCAAATCCCTCGGTCGCCCAAACGGCGAAAGTATCAGCGATAACGACCTTTTTAAAAAGCCCGATAGAAAATATAAAAAGTCCAAGAGCGATATTTTCATAGTTGATTACTTTGTTTTTGGTTTTTGCAAACTGCGGCATCATCTCTTCGTGATGCACGATGGGGCCGGCGATTAGCTGCGGAAAAAACGTAACAAACAAGCAGTAATTTAAAAAATCATACCGCTTCGCGCTCTCTTCTGCCGCGCAATCCACCAGATATGCGATCTGCTGAAACGTAAAAAACGAAATCGCAAGCGGCAAGAGTAAATTTAGGTGCGATATCTGCGTACCGAAGGCAAGATTGATGTTGCCGATCAAAAAATCGGAGTACTTAAAATACCCGAGCAAGGCCAAATTTGCCGCGATACCAAGAGCTAGGAGAATTTTTTTTGAAATTTTAGGATTATTTTTACAAAGCTCTAGTCCAAAAGAGTAGTTAAATATCATCGAGCCTACTATTAGCGGTAGATACGCGATGTTCCACCAGCTGTAAAAAAATAGCGACGATAGCACCAAAAAGCCTTTCGCCGCTTCGCTAAGGCGCTTTTTATTTAAGAAAAAATATACGAAAAAAGTTATGGGCAAAAATAAAAATATAAATTCGTAAGAGTTAAAAAGCATTATCCATCCATTGATTTTTAGCGCAATTATAATAAACATTATTTAATATTTAAACAAAATAAAAATTAATTAATTGCTACCGAGCAAAAACTAAACGCACAAGCGGCCAAATTTGAAGCAAGGACGTAAAAATAGTCTGCCAAAGTTGCAACTTAAATTTGAGCGAAATGACGCAAGAGGCGGTATCGCGAAGTTAGACTAGGCGCGGATGAAATTTGCGGGCGGAGCGTATGCTTGATATGTAATAAAGCAAATTTTAAACGCAACGACGTATAGCAAAGAGAAACAACACACAAAGATAAAGCGAAATTTAATTTTTAAGCGTAGGCCAGGCAGATAGCCTGCCGAGCTTGAAAATTAAATTTCAACGAAGTATAAGTAGAAAAAGACAAGCCGCTAAGTGTTCAGATCAGGATAATCCCACGCGTTATATTCGTCAGTTAGATTATCGTTCTCAGCCCCCTTGCAGCACAGCCACTCTAGCCCGCCGCGCCTCTCCATCACGACCTCTTCGTCGAGCCCCGCGCCGTCCGTGCCGTGCACGCGGGCATTGACGCACGCCCAGTGGTAACGGTAGATGAGATCGAGCGCCTGCAGGATTTCATCAGTATCCCGCATTTTCACGCGCTCCGAAAAATCACCGCCGATAAAGGTGTCCATCACAAATTTGCAGTCGCAGATCTCGTTTGGGAAATTTAGCTCCTCTACGAGACCCATGGCCCACATCAGCGCCCACAGCGACTCATATTTCCAGCCCATATTTACAGCCTCGTCGTAGCTCGCTTCGCCCTCTATGACGCGGCGCTCCATGCGCGTGAGCTTATCTATGCACCCAAAGCGGTTGTTTAGAAAGTCCTTCGTGCCCTGCTTGTCTTCGTCAATTAGCTCGCCGTTATCTCTGATAGTGCAAGCGCACATTATTGCGGCAAACGAGCAGATCGCACGGGCGATAACCTCGTCCTTTTCGCGCGGAATGATCTCGCCCGTCTCGTATCGTAGCGGCAAATGGTCTATAAAAGGCACGCCTTGCGATTTTAAGATTTCGATGCTTATATCCTTGCGCTCCTGCGCTGTTTTACCGATCTTTGCGGCGTTTGCGCTGTTTTTGCCGCCTTTTTTGAAAAAATCGAAAAATGCCATATTTTCTCCTTTAAATTTAGGGTTGCATTTTACCTGATCTCCGCTTATAGCAGCATTTTACGCGGACACGGTTTGCTAAATTTAACGAGCAAGCAAACGGATAAAATTGATTTGATATAGATTAAAAAAGTAAAGTAAATTTCTAACGAGATAGTAAAAAGTAGAGATAAGTAAAACGGCCACGAGCGACGAGATACCCAAATTTAGGCCTACCGCTCGCCAAAATCTGCAAATTTTACTTAGCCGAGCAGCTTTTGCAGCACTCCAAAAGCCTGCGTGCCGCATTTGAGGCTACGATTAGTCCCGCAGCAGACATTATTATATCTTTTAGTACCAGTCGTCCAGCGCCCGATAGATACGGAAATCCGTGATTAGGACTTTCAGTGATGCCAAGTGCTGGATTGCCTAGATTTGGCACCCAAGTCTCAGGCGTCGTTATCAAAAAGCTAAGCGTTACGATAGACATGCCAAACGTCAGTAGCCCGCCGATAAGCCCTAGTTTAGGGAACCATATGCCAAGTAACACGAGCGTGCCGATAGTGCAGATGATCGCGCCGATCAGGTACGAAACCGCGTAAGTTCCGTTTTGTTTGTGCCACTCGATGTTTTTAGGCACGACCAAGCCTTCCGGATTTTTGTGTAGGTTGTACTCGGCTACCATTTTGCCCTTACCGTTATCTACGATATCTTTTTTGCTATACATGTAGCTAAAAAACGGGCTGTTGGTTACAAACGGCACGATACCGTCGGCCTCGTATTGCACGACTTTGAGTCCGCCTATCCACGCCATCACGATGAAAATCGCGACGCTAACGTAGTTTACGAAATATTTTTGCGAGCCCGCTAAGGCTTGTAAAAATTTTTGCATTAAGTTCCTTTAGGGTGATTTTTATAATTTTAATTAGACTGTATATTTAAAGCTAGATAAAATTATAACGGGATTATATATAAATCATATAAAATTCGGCTTAAAAAAGATAAGCATTATCATAAATGGAAACTTTAATTACATTTTAGTTTTGGTTTAAGCAAGATTTTAAATTTATAATATCTTTATCTGCAAATAGCCACCAAAACACACTAAAGACTATTTGGTAGATTTGGCTGTTCCATATGGGTGGATTAATAGCAAAACTTGCGTTAAATTTAAGACTTGATCTCTAGCCGCCAAAACCAAAACGAGCTCGTTTTAGCTTAAATTTTGACACCAAGCCGAATGTAAAATTTGTTTTTACGAACCTTGCAAAACATTTAAGACGCTTTTGAGGTGCCCAAATTAAACATCGAAAATCAAACGAAAAGAAATCAAATTTACGAGAAATTTATCGGATCCATATCGACGTCAAAGCCGTGTGCGGCGCAGATACGAGCGGCTTTTATAAGCGGAGCGTGAGAGGCACAACGCAGTAAAATCTCAAAACGGTATTTACCGCCGAGGATCTCGATCGCACACTTGCCATGCCCGACTATCTCGAGCGAGGTTTCGGCGGCGCGTAAATTTTCAAGCTCGGCTACGCAAATTTCAAGCCTTTGCTTTGCCGTCTGCTCGCTTTTTTCAGAAACGATAACTCGTAAAAGCCTAGCAAACGGCGGATATATCGGCTCTCTAGCAAGAATCTCCTCGTCCAAAAACGCTTCGTAGTCCGCGATAAAATTTTCAAAAAACTCCCGTTGCCTGCTCTGCACGACCACGCGCCCATCGCCCGAGCGCCCAGCCCTGCCCGCCACCTGCATCGCCAGTGCCAACGTCCGCTCGCGAGCGCGAAAATCAGGGAAGCTTAATAGCTCGTCAACACCCATGATGACTGCAAGATCCACGTTGTGATAGTCGTGCCCCTTGCTTAGCATCTGCGTACCGACAAGCGCGTCTATTTCGCCCGCGTTAAAGGCCTTTAGCGTCTTTTCGAGCTTGTTTTGCGTCGTGATCTCATCGCGGTCGAATTTCTCGATCCTAGCCGCTGGAAACGCCAAGCGTAAGGCCTCCGTTAGCTCGTCGGTGCCGATTTTTTTCGCCTCGATCATCTCGCTACCGCACTTCTCGCACGAGCACGTCGCAGACGTCGTAAAACCGCAGTACTGGCACTTTAGCAAATTTCGCTTTTTGTAAAAGCTCATTCCTACACTGCAAAACGGGCACTTTATCGTGCTGCCACACTCACGGCACGACAGATAGCGAAAGTTCGCGCGCGTCGGTAAAAATATGACCGCCTGCTTACCGCTCGCAAAACTCGCCGCAAGCTCGCCCAGGATCACGTCGCCCAGCCCCGTCTCGCTCTCGTCGTAGATAAATTTTTTCTCGCTTTTAAAAAACGTTCCTCTCAGCCTAAAATGGGGCTGTTTTTTAAAGCTCACGACGCTAGGAGTCGCGGAGCCAAGCACAACTTTGACGTCAAATTTGCTCGCTAAAAATAGCGCGAGATCGCGGGCGTTATAGTGCGGATTTTGCGCGGATTTGTAGCTGTCGTCGTGCTCCTCGTCGACGATAATAAGCCCAAGTTCGGTAAACGGCAAAAATAGCGCCGAGCGCGCACCTGCGATCAAATTTATCTCGCGACTCTGAAATTTTTGCAGGATCTCGCCGCGCTTTTTCGGCGTTATTTTGGAGTGCCATACGCCAAATTTCTCGCCGAAATAGCTTTTTAGTCGCTTCGTCATCTGAGGCGTGAGCGAGATTTCAGGCATCAAAAGCAAAACCTGTTTGCCTGCTAGCAGATGCTCGCGAATGAGCGAAAAATAAATCTCGCTTTTGCCGCTTCCGGTGTCGCCGAAAATCAAACTCGTTTTGTGAATTTTGGCAAAATTTAGCGCCTCTTGTTGATTTTGGTTTAGGTTTGGGATTTTTGAAAAAAACTCCATCGTAGCTGATTGGTCGGTGCTTATTTTTGGCGACCGTACGGGATTATTAAGATTTAATTTAGTAGCAACACTCCCGTTTGAGTTAAAATTTTCTTGATAGTTGCCGCTATTTAAATTGTCAGGCAAATTTGGCTGCGATGATTCGTCAAATTTTGCATCCAAGTTATCGTTTATCTCGTTTTTATCAGTCAAAATTTGCGCTTGCGTCAAATTCTGCAAGTAAGGCGCTTCAATTTCTAGCGGAGTAAAAAGGCCAGCCGCGATAGATAAATTTACGACATAGTAATGCGAGATAAATTTTAAAAGCGAAATTTGTATCGGTGTAAGCGTGGCGGGTAAAATTTCTAAAATTTCAAGCGTTTTAAAATTCGGCTCGGCTACGCTTTGGAGGACGTAGCCGATAGTTTTTTTATTTTTTATATTGATTAAGACTTGGGTAAAATTGGGTATTTTAAAATCTGAACAATATGTAAGCGGCTTAAGATTTAAGCCGCTCGGAATTATTTGGTAGTAGAGCATTACTCCGTCAATTGCTTGCAGAGTTTGTCGTTATTTGGGCAACTAAAAGAGCCATCGGCAGTATCATAAGTAAAATCTACGCTTTGATTTTTATTTAACGCAAAGGTATATACAGTCCTGCTGCCTGTCGTGCCTCCTTTTTTCCACCCAGATACATCAGAAGCGCCTTTTTCTTTTATACCGTTTTGCAAAATATTAGTAAAAATATTCGTTGCTCCAGATTTTTCAAGGCTATCATAAGTAAATTTGCCAGATAGCATATCAGCATTATGCTTATTTATTATACCGCTTCGTATCGAGGCTATATCACTTCTAGCTTTAACGAGCACCGCATCATCTCTCGTTACAAACAATCTAGGCACAGCAATACTAGCTAATATTCCAATAACAACTATTACAAATACTAGTTCAAGCATCGTAAATCCACGCTTCATAATAACCTCTTGACGTTTTAAAATTTTTGGAAAATTATACCACTTTATATTAAAAAATAGCTTTTGATCCAACAGGGTATTCACTGTTTTTTAAACTGATAAATTCATTATTTCTTTCAAGAACCTTACAATGGTTTATAATTACGCTTGGATCTAGCTTTATAACTACATGACTGGCGGCGTCTTTTATAAAGCGGAATTTTAACACGCAGTCTTTAGTCTTAAATATCAAATACTGTGCGGGTAAGTAGCATTATTTAGATTGACATTACCGCCAAAAGATACGCTTGGAACGTTCGTCATATCTTTTATATCGTTTGATATCCCGCCTTACGAGGCATTATGCGCCATCACATCGCTCATAAGCTGTTTTGTATTGGCTAAAATTTGAACGAAATTCGCATCATCTCTAGCAAGAGTCAAGCAAGGAATCGCAAAATGTGGTAAGTATCCCCAAGATAACTATAACAAATATGAGCTCTATCATAGTAAATACGTATATCATATCTTTTCCTAGATAAATTTAGGGCTAAATTAAAAAAAGCCCAAAACTTGCTAAGGCAAGCTTGGGCTTTGATTATTAAGCTTATTTTTTCTAAAAATTAGAATTTAACGTTTATACCGCTGATCGCAACCTCACCAGGGCCGCTCTCTGTAATAGCTCCAGTTGTTTTATGTGAGAAAGTAAATTTGCCTTTTACTAAAGTATCAACACCTTTGCTAGCTAAGACTTTTTTGCATATTTCTGTAGTCTTATCAGAGCCCCCTTCTACCTTTAAGTGAGCAGGTTTACCTGTAGTACCATCAATAGTTGGAACCAAAGTAACTTTCACGCATTTTTTACCGGCAGCTACTATTTCGTCTGTAAGGGCTGCACCACCGTTACTAAGCTGAACATTTGTCATACCACTTAATTTTGTAGCAAATTCACCTTGTGAAGTATAATAAGCACCCAAGTCACTGATTAGTGTAGTTAAGTTTGTTCCGGCTTTTGCTATCTCGGCATCATCACGAGTTGCGGTTAGTCTTGGGATAGCTACAGCAGCTAAAATACCTAAAATAACGATCACGAAGATCAACTCAATCATTGTAAAACCTTTTCTCATATGAGACTCCTTGTGTTTATTTCTGCATACACTTATGCAGTTGGCGGAATTATATAGATAATTAGCTTAAAAATATATTAAAATGAAATCTTTTTATATGGGTGCGTGTAAAAAAGTAATCTAGGATAAAATTTAACTTATTTCTTTACTTACTTTTTGGGCTAAAGAGCGCAAGTCGCGCTCCTGCTGATAGTTTTCATAGCATTTTTGGACAAAGGCGCTTAGTAGCTCTTTGACGTCGAGATACTTTTTGCCTCCGGTAAAGGTCTCCCACTCTTTTTCAAAATTTTGGGCAAAGTCGTCCTCGAGGCTGATGTTGTAGAATGTGGAAGCTATTTTTACCGTTATTTTTTTCATCGTTTATTTATTTTCCCAGTACCGCTTCGATCTTGCGGATAACGTCGTCGCTCTCGGTATTTTTAGTTCTCAGGTCTTCTTCTAGGCGGGCGATTTGGTTTGTTTTGGCTTCGTTTTGGGCTTTGACGCTGATTAGTTCGTTGCGTAGAGACTCGTTTTCTTCGCAGATTTCGTTATATCTAGCCAGCAGGTCGTTTACCTTGTCGGTTAGGGTGTTTAGTACTTTATCGTTATCAAACATCTTTTTCCTTAGTTTTGGTATAATTTTACGTAATTGTAACAAAAAAAGCTGATTTTTAAGGTAAAAAATGAAAAATTTTGAAATTTCGTCCAAATTTAGCCCGAGCGAGGATCAGGCCCGCGCAGCCCAAAATATCGTAGCCTCCGTAAGATCTGGCAACAAATACCAAACGCTTTTAGGCGTCACGGGCTCAGGCAAGACCTTTACGATGGCAAACGTTATACGCGAGCTAAATATGCCAACGCTAATCATGACGCACAACAAGTCCCTTGCCGCGCAGCTTTATAGCGAATTTAAGGGCTTTTTCCCTAAAAATCACGTGGAGTATTTTATCAGCTACTACGACTACTATCAGCCCGAAGCCTATATCCCGCGCCAGGATCTTTTCATAGAAAAAGACAGCTCCGTAAACGAGGAGCTCGAGCGCCTGCGCCTCTCTGCGACGGCGAGCTTGCTTAGCTTTGACGACGTCGTGTGCGTGGCGTCGGTATCGGCCAACTACGGCTTAGGTAATCCTAGCGAATACCAAGGCATGGTCGCATACCTAAACGTCGGCGATAAAATCAACCAGCGCGCGCTACTGCAAAAGCTAGTGGATATGGGATACAAGCGAAACGACGTTTATTTCGACCGCGGCGACTTTCGCGTAAACGGCGACGTGGTGGACGTATATCCCGCGTACTGGGGTGATGAGGCGCTTCGCATCGAGTTTTTCGGCGATGAGATCGATGCGATGTATCACTTTGACGTGCTAGAAAACAAAAAGCTAAAAGACGTGGGTAAATTTACGCTTTATGCCACGAGTCAGTTTATCGTGGGCGCAGATCGCTTAAAAATCGCGATCAAACAGATAGAAGAGGAACTAGCTGAGCGGCTAAAAGAATTTAACGAGCAAGGCAAGCTCGTTGAGGCGCAGCGCCTAAAACAGCGAGTGGAATTTGATCTAGAGATGATGAGCAGCACGGGCATGTGCAAGGGCATCGAAAACTACGCGCGCCACCTAACCGGGCAAAAGGCGGGAGAGACGCCCTACTCTATGTTTGATTATTTCGAGCTAGGAGGCAAGGACTACCTGGTCATCGTAGACGAAAGCCATGTGAGCCTGCCGCAGTTTCGCGGTATGTACGCAGGAGATCGCAGCCGCAAAGAGGTACTGGTGGAGTACGGATTTCGTTTGCCCTCCGCGCTAGATAACCGTCCGCTCAAATTTGACGAGTTTATAAACAAACGCGCCAAATTTCTTTTTGTCTCGGCAACCCCAAATGAATACGAGATAAATTTGAGCTGTGGCCACGTCTACGAGCAAATTTTACGTCCGACGGGACTGCTAGATCCCTTAATCGAGATAAAAGATAGCGAAAATCAGGTGGAGATTTTATTTGACGAGGCTAAAAAAACGATCGAGAGAAACGAGCGCGTGCTAGTCACCGTGCTCACCAAAAAGATGGCCGAGGAGCTCAGCCGCTACTACACAGAGCTAGGCATCAAAGTCAAATACATGCACTCCGATATCGACGCCGTCGAGCGAAACGAGATCATCCGCGGGCTGCGCGGAGGCGAGTTTGATATGCTTATCGGCATAAATTTGCTAAGAGAAGGGCTTGATCTGCCAGAGGTTAGCCTCATAGCCATTATGGATGCCGATAAGGAGGGCTTTTTACGCTCTACGACAAGCCTAATCCAAACGATGGGGCGTGCGGCTAGAAACGTAAACGGACGAGTGCTGATGTTTGCCAAAAAGATCACCAAATCCATGCAAGAAGCGATGGATACGACGCTGGCTCGCCGCAAGATGCAGGACGAATACAACCGCGCCCACGGCATCACGCCGCGCTCGGCCAGCCGAAACATCGAGGAGAGCCTGCACGTCGAGGATGAAGGCGAGATATATAAACGCGGCAAAAATCTGGAAAAAATGCCTGCCAGCGAGCGAGCCAGCATAATCAAAGAGCTAAGAAAGCAGATGCTAGAAGCCGCGGAGCAGCTAGAATTTGAGAAGGCGGCGGCGTTGCGCGACGAGATCGCCAAAATCCGCAAGCTCTAAATTTGACGGCTTGTTTTTCCTTTATACGTCGTTGGAAATTTCACCGAAGCTCAGTTACATACTATATGTATGCGCCCTCGCTCGGCTCATTTCCGCCTCGTCTAAAGAAAAAATACTTCGCCTTATCGTTTTGTATTTAAATTTGAAGTCAAATTTGTAAATTTCGGTTTCAAATTTGACCCACCGAGACCCGTACCCTGAAAACATCAAATTTAGAGTCAAAAACTCGCGACGCTTTACGTCAGCAAAGCAGTGTCGCCACCTTAAAAGCGTCGTAGGGGGAGGGGAATTAAAGGGGGTGGGGAGCGACTTCGCCATTCAAGCCCCCACCCCCTTTACAACAAAGTAAAAAAACAACCTCAAACGGTTGTTTTTTTACGCAAGGAAACCAAACTCGCAACGCTAAATTTAACCAAACCAAATTTAGTGCCTTAAAGGTGCTGGTCTCGGTGCATAAATTTCAAATTTTAGTCAAATTTGGCCTCAAATTTGAATAAACTCACCCGCCCTCCTCGATATTTTCCTGCATAAAGACTCGCATGCTCGGAAATTCAAGCGCGCAAAGATGGCCAAAATCGTGCCTATAGACGCAGCCAGTGTCGATATTTGCGCCAAATTCCGTAATATCGGGCTCAGCGATCGGCGTATGTCCGTAAACGTTAAAGACGTCATCGTTTTGGCTAAAATCGCCCCTGCCACAAAGCACGT
Organism: uncultured Campylobacter sp.; assembly: GCF_938039205.1. Lineage (GTDB taxonomy): Bacteria > Campylobacterota > Campylobacteria > Campylobacterales > Campylobacteraceae > Campylobacter_A. The sequence continues at coordinate 51,434 of NZ_CALHVM010000047.1, read as the reverse complement.
GCCGCCTGAACTCCGCCGCACTATCGCCGTCCGAGTTACGCAGCCGCCACATCCGCCCAATCGCCGAGTGCGATACGACGAGCCGCCTGCCTTGCGCGTTTTTAAACTCGTCAAACTCCAAATAAAACGGCAAATTTAACAAAAACTCTATGTGCGCGAGCTTCTGGGCACGGCTGGCTTTGGCATAGGATGCAAAAGTCTGTGCGCCGCCGTTTAGGTAAAACCAGCGCGGATCGCTAGGCATTTCGCCACGCAAAAATGCGTCTTTGTGTTGCAAAAGGCGGTATTCGTGATTGCCCATCACAGCCGCGTAACCGCGCTGTATCACTAACTGCACGACCTCAAAACTCCCCTCGCCGCGATCTATCAGATCGCCCACGAAGCAAATTTTAGAATCAGCACCACGCGGCAAGCGATCTATCAGGGCGCAAAGGGTTTTATAACAGCCGTGAATGTCGCCGATAAGGTAAATTTGGTCGTTCATTTTTTCTTTTCTTGTAAATTTACTTAAATTTTAGCAAAGTTTAGCCAACGGGGCATAAAAACAGCGCAACAAAACTACCTAAATTTAGTCGTTGAATTTAAGCACCCTCACTCACCGACGATTAGCATCGCGCCAAGCGCTATCATCGTTACACCGACGAAAAACTCCAAAATTTTCCACGCGGCGGGCTTTTGAAACAACGACGCTAAAAATCTAGCTCCGTATCCGAGCAAAAAGAAAAACGCAAACGACGCGCACATCGCGCCCGCACCAAAGAGTCCCGCACTCTCGCCAAATTTCGTAGAAACCGAACCAAGTAGCACGACCGTATCAAGATAAACGTGCGGATTTAACCACGTAAAAGCTAGCGTGAGAAGCGCTGTTTTAACCGCTCCGTGCGCCTCCTCGCCGCCAGCCGTTAGCGCATGCGAGGCACTAAACGCGCTATAAAGGCTACGCAGCCCGTAAATGCTCAAAAATACAAATCCGCCCCAAAGCGCGGCGGTTTTGATGATGGGATAGTGCTCCACCACATAGCCAAACCCCGATACACCCGCAAAAATCAGCGTAGCGTCGCTAAGCGCGCAGATGGCACAAACCAGAAAAACATGCTGTTTTTTTGATGCCTTGTTTTAACACGAAGGCATTTTGCGCTCCGATAGCAAGGATCAGCGAGAGCCCAAGAGAAAAACCAGAGAAAAAGACATTAAAAGAGTTCATTTTATCCCTTAAATTTGGCGTGCTTTTGTATTTTCTAAATTTTAGCCAGAATGCGTACAACAAAAGTTTAGCGAAGTAAAATTCGCGACATGCGGAGATTTCTGCAAATTTGTGAGTCAAATTTTAGCAGCATCAAGGTGCGGGTCTCGGCGAATAAAATTTGAACTCAAAATTTACAAATTGACTTCGAATTTAAATACAAAACGATAAGGCGAAGTATCGCGAGATGATTTTTCGAGTTTTGAAGCAAAATTGAGCGTGCGCTAGGCAAGTAGCCTGCGGAGCGAAATTTTACAAAATCTCGGAAAAGCACTCGCGAGACAAGCCGATCAACTCTCTTTCAAAAGCTTAGCCACCATCTGCTCGCTCTTTCCCTTATCGCTATCCTTTTTCGTCGCCTTATATATCCCGCTCACGTACTCCTCGAGTACCTCTTGCGAGTTTATGCGCGCGTCGCCCTCTTTTGGCCTTACTTTGGCGTATTCGCCGCTGTTTTGCAGCTCAAACGCCAGCTCGTTATCGCTAAGCTGCAAGCGCAAAAACTCAAGCAAACGCTCTTGCAAATTTTTATCGATTATCGGCGTCATGAGCTCTAGGCGGCGCTCGAGATTTCGCGGCATCCAGTCGGCGGAAGCGATGTAAATTTGAGGGTCGGCGTGTCTGAAATAAAATATCCTCGCGTGCTCAAGGTATTTGCCGATGAGCGATCTCACGCGGATATTTTCGCTTAGGCCTTTCACACCAGGGCGCACGCAGCAGATGCCGCGCACGATGAGATCGATCTTTACGCCCGCGCTACTAGCCTTTACCAGCGCGTCCACGATGTCACTATCCACCAGCGCGTTCATCTTCGCCACAATCCTGCCCTGCTCGCCGTGCGCAGTCTCGGTTTTTATCATCTCTAACACGCGCTCTTTTATCTGCATCGGCGACATAGAGAGCGTCTGCAAGCGGCGGTTTTTAGAAAAGCCCGAAAGTATGTGAAAAAACGTCGTCGTATCGCTCGCAAACTCCGCCCTGCTCGTAAAATAACTCACGTCGGTGTAAATTTTCGCCGAGCCGCCGTTATAATTGCCCGTGGATAAATGCATGTAAAATTTAAGCTTGCCGCCCTCTTGACGGATGACTTGGCTCACTTTTGCGTGCACCTTAAAGCCCGTGATGCCGTATATCACGTGCGCGCCGGCGTCTTCTAGGGCCTTTGCCCAGTGCAGGTTATTTTCCTCATCAAATCTCGCCTTCAGCTCGACCATTACGGTTACTTGCTTGCCGTCGTTTGCGGCGTCGATGAGAGCCTGGATGATAGGCGAGTTTTTATCGACGCGGTAGAGCGTCATGCGGATCGAGATCACGCGCGGGTCTTTGCTCGCCTCCCTGATAAACTGCACGACGGGATCAAAGCTCTCGTAGGGATGCACGACCAGCACGTCCTCTTTGTCGATGACGTCAAACATCGATAGGTGGCTGCTAAAAGGCGGCAGGGTCTTTGGCGCATACGGCGGCAGGCAGAGGTGGGAGAATTCTTTATTTCCCACGATCTGCCAGAGCGAATTTAACGTGAGCGGAACGGTGTACTCGTAGATATCCTTATAAAAAATCTTCATGTGCGAGTTTAGAAACTCGACTATCTCGGCATCGGCGTCCTTTTGTATCTGCATGCGCACAAAGGCGCCTTTTCGGCGTAGCTTGAGCCCCTGCTCGAGGATCATCATAAAGTCATCCGCCTCTTCTTCCTCGATGACGATGTCGGCGTTCCTGGTAACCCTAAACGCCGCCGAGCTAAGCAGCTTGTAACCCGGGAAAATCTCCTCTGCGTGGCGGTGTACGATCGTTTCTATCGGCACGTAGACATTATCGGCCGCCTGATAAAACCTCGGCAAAACGCGCGAGATACGTATCATGCCAAATTTTATGATCTCTGGACTATCCGCGTCGGCAAGCTTAACGGCTAAGCTAAAGCTAAGGTTATTTAGATGCGGGTACGGATGCGTGGCATCAACCGCGATAGGCACGATGACGGGCAGGATATTTGAGAAAAAATACTCGTCGCATTTGGCGCGAAGTTCGGGCGAAATTTCGTCGTAATTTTTCATAAAAAGCCCGTTTTGCGCGAGCTCTTTTAGCGCGTCTTTATAGTGCTTTTCCACGAGTGCAAGCTCGTCTTTTATGTATTTTCTGATCTCTCTTAGCTGTTCGAGTGGACTCATGCCGTCGCTACCGCTAGCTGCGACTCCAGCGGCAAAAAGCTGCTTAAGCCCCGCGATGCGGATCATGTAAAATTCATCCAAATTAGTCATATAAATCGCGATAAATTTTAGCTTTTCAAGCGGCGGCAACACCTTTTCGCACTGAGCCAAAACGCGCGAGTTAAAGCGTAGCCAGCTAAGCTCGCGGTTGATAAAAACACTCTTTTTCTCATCCATTTTCCATCCTTTTTAAACTTTCATAAATTTTAGCGAATTTTCTCTTAAATCACGGCCTTTCCGAAAAGCCGTAAGTTTGTGTTATAATAAACGAAAAACAAATTAAGCTTCGGAAAAAATAGGCAAGGAAATAAGATGGAATATATTTGGGCGGTTATTATTTTATGCGTTGGCATGGCGGTCTTTTGGGTTTTAAAGAAAATTTCTATGTGATCGCATTTCAAATTTAACGAATGAATTTAGTGTTGTCGCAGTGATTTTTTATTTTGATTTTGAGTCAAATTTGACAAAGTTTTTAGAAATATTTTTAAATAGTTAAAAAGATGAAATTTGAGGTAAAAACGGCGGCGCAAATCGTCCGCCGCTATTAAATTAAAGATTATTTTCTTTTTTATACTCGGCTAAAAAGGCGTAGATTTCGTCTTTTAGTCTGAGTTTCTCGCGTTTTAGAGCATCCACTTCGGCATCGTTATAGACATTGCCTTTTTGCATTTCGGCGATCTTTTCGTCTAGCTCGTTGTGCTTATCAAAAAGCGATGTAAAGTGCGCGTTTGTACCTTTTAGCTTAGTTATAAGCTCTCTATCCTCATGAAACATCTTTGCTCCTTTAATTAAAGTTTGATTTAATTTTAGCGAATGTTATTTTAAGAGAGGGTTAAAAAGCGTCAAATTCGGAGCATTCCCTAAAATTTACGGTAGCTTAGTTTCGTCTCTAAATAGCTTAATTTTTTACGCTATTTAAATCCAAAAGATGCTTTTGTAAAATTTAAATTTTGGTAAGAGATCAAATCAATCCCTGATTTTAGCATTAAATTTACGGCTGTCTAGGCAAAGGCAAAATTAAAATACGCATAAATCGTCTCAAATTTTAGACGTATTTTAGCTCTTCTGGCTTATGCTTGCTTTTTATGACGCGTTTGGTTAGGCGTATCGACTCGCCAGTACCGATGACTAGTAGCTTCGTGCCAGTGCCGATTAGCGTATCGCCCTTTGGCATCGGAATAAATTTGTTATTTACGTCTTTGATGCCAACGACGTCGGCGTTTGTTATGTTTCGCAAGTTAGTTTCTTTTAGGCGTTTAAAGCGTACCCACGAATAATCAGGCACCAATATCTCCTCTATGTCGATCGGCGAGTCTTGCTTATACAAAAACTGCTCGAGCAAATTTTCCATATCCGGACGTACGCTCATCGCACTAAGGCGCTGAGCTACGAGCTTTGATGGGCTCACGACGCTGTTTGCGCCGAGCTTTTTTAGGCGCTCGGTATCGTCTTGGTTGTCGGAGTTTGTCATTATAAAATAAGGCTTTTTGCGCCCGATCTCTTTTTCATATAGCCTCACGGTGGCGATAAGGGCGATGTTATCTGCGATGTTTGAACTTAGCGTGATCATGCCTTTTGCGCTTGAAAAATGCGTCTTTAAAAGCGCAGTTTGCGTGTGCGGCTGAGAGACGATATAGTATGGATACTTGTATTTTTCCGCGATTTCCGGCAGATCCTCGCGCGGATCGATAACGATGAAAGGAATATGATTTTCCCTAAATTCGCGGCTTAATTCCATTGTGTATTGGTTGTGATAGCAGATAACAAAGTGGTTTTTCAACCTTGCGATTTTATATAACATTCGTCTTTCCTTTATGATTGCTACGAGCGCGCCTTTTTTTAAAACTTCGAGCATCAAACCCGTAGAAAACGTAAAAACAGCAAAGCCTAGCAAAATAAAAGTGATAGTAAAAATCCGGCCGGCCGGAGAAATAGGCGCGACCTCGGTAAATCCAACGGTCGTAAAAGTCATACCGGCCTGATAAATCGCGTCTATCAGGCTAAAACCGTCGATCGTGACGTAACCCATCGCTCCGATCATCATCATCAAAACGACTAAGATGAGCGGTAAGCGAAACGGGCGAAGTTGTTCGTAAAGTTCGGTATTAAGACTAATTTGAGGTTTGGCAGAACTTGACCAGTTGAGGAATTTTAAAATCTTTCTAAACAAAGACAACTCCTCAAATTTGCGGTAATTTTAGCGTGACTGTTTTCTCATTGTTCTTAGCGTAGAAGCAGCTACTTTGATCTTTCTCGTAGTGCCGTCCTCTAGCGTAACGCGGATGGTTCTTAGGTTTGGTAAAAACCTTCTTTTCGTTCTATTTTTCGCGTGGCTGACATTGTTGCCTACCATCGGACCTTTGCCTGTTATTGCACATACTCTTGACATATTTGTTTCCTTGAAAATAAAAATTTCTGCTGATTTTATCCAAAATAAACAAAATAAAAGCTTAAAGCCGCTTTTACAAACGCGTTAGTTTTTAAACTGAATTTATGGATAAAAAAGCTAAAATAACAAAATTTAAACACGGTTAAATTTTAAAAAATTACCGGCTCGATTTACGTAAAAAATATCATTTTTTTTAGGAAATTCTTTTATCTTATGAGATTAGATTTTAAAGACGACGTAGCTATATTTTATCCTTCCGGCTTTTTAGACGGCGATATCGATAAATATGAAATCAGCGACGCAAATATAAAATATCTACGCCAAAAAGCTCCACGTCATATCCTAATATCGCTTAAAAATACCGTTTATTTTAATAAGGTAGGCTTTAATCTAATCCTTGAATCCGTCTCAAGAATAACAAAGGAAAATGACGCCGATATAGGTTTTTGCGACTACAATGAGATAAAATTTAAAGCCCTAAAAAGAATGTCTAAAGACGTTTTAAATTTATCTTTTTTTGAGACGCTCAGCGTTGCGCTTTTATTTTGGGGGAAGTTTGAATCGGAAAACAAACAAATCATCGTTTTTAACGCCGATACCGAGCAAAAACGCCAGATTGCGCTAACATTATCAGGGCGCGGATACAAACCGGTTATCGCAAAAGACGAGGAAGAATTTAACCGTTTACATAAAGATTTCGAGTGCGCCATCCGCCTAACCGACATAAAATCAAACAAAAAAGAATTATCCACTACCCTTAAAGAAAACGTCGTCGTTTACGAGATAAACGGCTTTATCGACTCAGAATTTGCAGACAAATTTGCTTATAAAAGTTTCCTGCAATCGCTAAAAATCGGCTTTAAATTTTTTGTTTTTGATATGAAAAAATCAAGTTTTATAAATATTCACGGCGTGTCGTTTTTAGCAAAACTTGCGATGGAGTGTGCCGATAGTGGCGCAACTATAGCTATGTGCGGACTAAAAAAATCCAACGTCTCAAAAGCCTTACTTCATGATTTAGAGGACTGCGGGATACTACTTTACGATACGATCCAGGATTTTTTCAATGACGACGCGACGATAGAAGGCGGCGGCAGTATAGAAGACGAAAAACCTAAAAACATAACCAAAGAGTTAATAGATCTTTTACCGGATATCTTAAAAGTAGTGATGGACACGCTAGCGTCTTTGTCAAATTTGCCTATTTCTCGCAAGAGTACCGAGATAACAAATTTTAGCTGCGACGAGGAGAAATTTTGCATGGGCTCGGTAGCGTTTTACGGCGAGACAAATGCCAAATTTATCCTCTGCGTCGAAAAAAACGCCGTTTATAAAATCTGCAAAATTTTGCTTCAAGAAGGTAGCGACGCAAGCATGATCGAGGCCTATGCAGACCTGCTTAGCGTTATATCCGACCGCATCGAAGCGTGGTTAAAGAGTCAAAAGATAGAGGCGAATTTCACCTTGCCGCACGTCTTTGAAGAGATTAAAGACGAAGACAAAAAAAACAAAGGCGCCCTCGTGCGACTCGATATAGACGGCATGGACGCGATATTTTTTCTAAGCAAATAAAGGACAATCAAATGTACGTAGCACCGAGTATTTTATCGGCTGATTTTGGAAATTTAAGAGCCGAGATCGAGGCCATCTGCGAGGCTGGTGCCGATCTTGTGCATGTCGACGTGATGGACGGGCATTTCGTGCCAAATTTAACTATCGGCCCCGTCGTAGTAAATGCCGTCGCAAAAGCCGCTACAAAGCCGCTAGACATCCACCTAATGGTTCAAAACAACACCTTTTTCGCCGATCTTTTTTTACCTCTGAAGCCTAAATTTTTAAGCTTTCACATCGAGGAGGAAAAGCATCCTTTGCGTCTAATCGATCACATCCGTAGCCACGGCACGGGGCCTGCAATCGTACTAAACCCGCATACTCCGGTCTGGGCGATCGAGCACATCGTAAACGAAGTCGACATGGTGCTACTAATGAGTGTAAATCCAGGATTTGGCGGGCAAAAATTTATCCCTTCGGTACTTGAAAAAGCCCGCAGCTTACGCGAAATGATCGAGCGTAAAAACGCAAAATGCATGATCGAGGTGGACGGCGGCGTGACGGGACTAAACGTCGCGCAGCTAGATGAGGCAGGCGTAGATATCGTCGTAGCGGGCAGTTATATATTTTCGTCAAATTCATACGAGCACTCTATCCGCTCGCTAAAGCTCGAGTTTTGAACCAAGATTTCGAAGCCCTACTCGCCGTCATCGCCAAACGAAACATAGCCTACGCGGACTTTGTCGCTGCGACCAAGCAAATGGACGAATACTCCGAGCTTTTTGATGTTCGCGACGTGCAGATGTGGCGCGCGCTGGGGCTTGATATAACCCGTACCGCAAAAAACCAAATCGAGCTAAAAACTCGTCGCAAAGAGATAAAAGATCAAATTTTTTGCGTCGTAGATATAGAAACTAGCGGCGGCATAAATAGCGGCCAGATCATCGAAATCGGTGCGCTAAAGCTACAAAACGGCGAAATAATCGGCAAATTTGAAACATTCGTGTACGCGCCATACGTCCCGGAAAATATCAGCGAACTAACGGGAATCACCGCAGAACACCTAAAAAACGCACCCAGCCTAGCCTTCGTCATGGAGCAGTTTAAGGTTTTTCTGGGTCAAAGCGTTTTTGTGGCGCACAACGTTCACTTTGACTACGGATTTATCAGCGCGACGCTAGAAGCGCTGGGATACGGCGAGCTACTAAACCGCAAGCTCTGCACGATAGACCTAGCCCGCCGCACCATCGCCTCGCCAAAATACGGCCTAGGCACGCTAAAAGAAATTTTAGGCATCGATAATACCCATCATAGAGCCCTAAGCGACGCTATCGCGGCGGCTGAAATTTTTAAATATTCACTGCAAAAACTCCCGAGCGAAGTAAAGACAACCGAGGATCTAATAGAGTTTAGCAAATCAGCCAAGACGATGAAGCGACTAAAAATCACGACGAATGAAGCCGGCGAGCCGGCCAAATTTGACGGTGCTGTGCAGGCTGATAAATTTGACGATAATAAAAATTTGAGCGCCGCGAATGATGCGCAAAATTTAAACGTCGGCAGTAAAACACAAAAAGCAAAAGAGCCGAAACTTCCAATATTTGAGGAGTAAATTTAGCTCAAATTTGGCGTCAATTCCACTACTCAAAAACTAAAAAATCAGCCTTTTAAATTTGCCGAATTTCACTCTCGCCGTTTATTTAAATTTTAAAATTTGATGAAATAAAAAAGTTTGAGCCGGCACAAATTTGACCTACTCGCCGACTCGTTCGCCGTTTATCCGCACGATCCTAGCGGGGATGCCTACAACCGTGGCGTTATCTGGCACGTCTTTTAGCACTACCGAGTTTGCGCCTATTTTTGCGTTTTCGCCGATTAGGATGTTCCCTAGCACCTTTGCGCCGGCTGCTATCGTGACGCCGTTTTTTACGGTCGGGTGACGCTTGCAGCACTCTTTGCCCGTGCCGCCCAGAGTTACTTGATGATATATCAGTACATCGTCGCCCACCTCAGCCGTCTCGCCGATAACTACGCCCATGCCGTGATCGATAAAAAGCCGCCTACCGATCTTGGCGCCCGGATGTATCTCGATGCCAGTTAAAAAACGCGACATCTGCGAGACAAAGCGCGCCGTAAATCGCCACTTTTTAACGTGTAAAAAATGCGCGAGTCTATGAAAAACGACGGCATGGATGCCGGGGGTGTTGACGAGGATAGCCCCGTAGCAGCACGAGGCTACCGACGGGTCTTTTTCGCGTACGGTCGCGACTAGTTCGTTTAGTTCGGCTATCAGTCCCAAATCACGCCTCGTAAAGCGGGGTACTAAGATACCTCTCGCCGTTATCAGGAGCTATGAAAAGCACCTTTTTGCCCTTACCTAGTCTCTTTGCAACCTTTACTGCAGCCGCCAAAGCCGCGCCGCCCGAGATACCCAGCAAGATACCCTCCTCTTTAGCCAGCTTTCTAGCCGCCTCAAAGGCCTCATCGTTATCCACGCGCTCTATCTCGTCGATATAGGCGGTATCAAGCGTAGCCGGGATAAAGCCCGCGCCGATACCTTGGATCTTATGCGGACCCGGTTTTTCGCCAGAGATCACGGCAGAGTCGTTTGGTTCGACGGCTACGATTTTAGTTTTATAGCCGTTTGCTTTTAGCGCTCTTGCCGTGCCGCTTAGCGTGCCGCCCGTTCCTACGCCCGCCACGAACGCGTCAAGCTCTTTAAAGTCGTCCATGATCTCTTTTGCCGTCGTTAGCTCGTGAGCCTGCGGGTTAAATTTGTTTTCAAATTGACTTAGCATCACATAGCCTTTTTCTCGCACGAGCTCGCTTGCTTTTTCGATCGCGCCTTTCATACCCTTTGCGCCCTCAGTTAGTACTAGCTCCGCGCCGTAGGCCTTTTGCAGCTTGCGTCTTTCTATACTCATGGTTTCAGGCATCACTAGCACAACCTTGTATCCTAGCGCCGCGCCGACCATAGCTACGCCGATACCGGTATTACCGCTAGTAGGCTCTACGATGATGTCGCCTTTTTTTAGCGTGCCCTCTTTTTGCATTCCAAGGATCATACTTGCGGCGATTCTATCTTTTACCGATCCTCCCGGGTTAAAAAACTCAAGCTTTGCATAAATTTCAGCCATGCCCTCTTCGCGCACGCTGTTTATCTTTACGATCGGGGTTTTACCGATGGTTTGAACGATGTTTTCATATATCATTTAGACTCCTTTTGAAAAAATCGTGTAATAATAACTTCTTTTTCCATAAATATAAATAAAATATAAAAAAATAAATTTTCTTTTATATTTCAGACTAAAATTTAGCTCGCACTCTCTATGATTTTTAGCGTTTTTAGGCTATCCTTTATACTTGCTCCCGAGCTTTGCTCGCCACTTAAAAGACGCACGAAGTCCTCTAGCTCGCTTGTTAGCGGATCGGTTCTTTTGACGAATATATTTTGCATTTTGCACGCGCTTGCGTCAAATTCGCTAAATTTAACAAGGCTCTGATTTAGCAAATCAGCCTCGTAAACCGCCCCTTTGCACGCGACCTCGACCGTTCTTTTGCGTCTGTGCGCTAGCCAGCTAGTAGCGATGAGAGCCGTTATCTCGCCCTCAAGCTCAAACGACAAAATCGCGTTATCTTCAAATTTAGCGTGGATTTTGCGCGAGCTTTTTATATCCGCACTTTTTATCTCTTTGCCGCTTAAAAATCTAATCAGATCTATATCATGCACGGCTAGATCGGCCAGTATCCCAACATCCGTGATTCGCTGCGGAAATGGCGCGTTTCTAGTTATTTGCACGCTGTAAATTTCCTCGTTTGCTAGCTCTTTTTTTAGCGCCGCGATCGCTGGGTTAAAGCGCTCTACGTGCCCGACTGCTACTTTTAAATTTCTATTTTGCGCTTCCCCTAGTAAAATTTGAGCGTCTGAGGCATTTGCGCAAACGGGCTTTTCGATAAGCAAATTTAGTCCCTTTCGCATGCATTTTAGCGCCGCTTCTTTATGTAACGAGGTCGGCGTAGCGATGACGGCGGCGTCTAAATTTTCACTCTCTAGCATCTCGTCAAGACCCAAGTAAATTTTATGCGCGAAATTTTCCTTGCAAAACGGATCGCAAAGCGCTGCTATCTGCACGCCAGCAACGTTTTGTAGCGCGCGGTAGTGGTTTTTACCCATGACGCCAAGACCTATGAGCGCAAATTTAAGCATTATTTATAACCTCGATGACGTAGTCTTGCTCCTCTTTGGTCACAAACGCAGACATCGGCAGCGCCATTATATCGTGCGCTACAGCCTCGCTCACGGCAAAATCTCCCCGCTTGTAGCCAAGACCTTTGAACACCTCTTGCAAATGCAGCGGTACGGGGTAATAAACTCCCGTCGGCACGCCTTTTTGCGCGCAGATTTCTAGCATCTTCGCCCTATCTTTTACGCGGATGCAGTACTGCGCCCACGCCGAGACGTTGCCCTGTGCGACAAAAGGTGCTACGACGCCCTTTAGCTCGCAAGAATACCGCACAGCGATCTCTTGGCGTTTTGCGATTTCGGCGTCAAGGTATTTTAGCTTGACGTTTAAAATGCCCGCCTGGATGGCGTCGAGTCTGCCGTTTATGCCGACGTATTTGTGGATGTAGCGCTCGGACTGGCCGTGATTTAGTAGGATGCGTATCTTTTCGTTTAGGGCGTCGTCGTCCGTAAATATCGCTCCGCCATCGCCGTAGCAGCCAAGCGGCTTAGCCGGGAAAAACGAGGTCGTAGCGATGCGCGAGAGGTTGCAGGATTTTACGCCGTTTTGGCTCGCACCAAAGCTTTGCGCGGCGTCCTCGATAACGGCTAGACCGTACTTTTGCGCGATAGTATTTATCGCCGCCATATCGGCTGCCTGCCCAAAAAGCGACACCGGCACGATAGCCTTGGTCTTTGGCGTGATCTTTGCTTCGATCAAATTTGGATCGATGTTATACGTCCTCTCGTCGATATCGACGAACACTGGCTTTGCGCCCAGAAACGCTATCATCTCGGCCGTCGCGATAAAGGTAAAAGGCGTCGTGATGACCTCGTCGCCGGGCTTTATATCAAGCGCCATAAAGGCGAGCAGCAGCGCGTCCGTGCCGCTACTGCAAGCTATAGCGTGCTTTGCGCCGCTAAATTTAGCTAGATTTTCCTCCAGCTCGCCGACCTTGCCGCCGATATAGACCGAGCTATCTAGCACCTCTTTGATCTGCTCGTCGATTTCGTTTTTGTATTTTTGATACTGAGCTTGTAAATTTATAAAATTTATCTTCATCTTTGCTCCTATTTTATGGATTTTAGTATCTCTTCGCCTGCTTCGTCTAGCCTCTTTCCGTTAAAGTGCGCCTTGCAAAACTCCACTATCTTGCCGTGAAATTTGGCGTAAATTTCATTCATATCCAGCTCGCGTCCGTAGGCTTTGCAAATCTGCTCGCTATCTACGGCCTCTAGCCACTCCTGCGCCTCGTCGTAGCTTTCAAACTCATACCCAAAAAAGCTCAAAATCCGCAAAGCGTAGCTATCAACGACCATCACGTCGCGTCCGCACGCGTAGCAAAGCACCGCGTCGCAGGTCTCCGCGCCGATGCCTTTGACGCCAAGCAGCCACTCGCGGCTTACGTTTTCTTTGAAATTTTCAAAATCGCCGAATTTTTTAAAAATCGCATCGCAAAGCGTTTTTAGGCGTTTTGCTTTGGTGTTATAAAAGCCGCTTGGTTTTATGAGCAAGGCTAGCTCGGCCGCGGGTTTTTTTACGATGCCCTCCACGCTCATCAAATTTGCGTTTTTTAGATTATTTAGCGCTTTGTCTGCGTTTTTCCAGTTGGTATTTTGTATCAAAACGGCGCCGACCACGACCTCGAAGGTGCCGGCATTTGGCCACCAAAGAGGGTCGTCTGCGTCAGCCTTTACGCCCGCGTTTTTTAGTGCCAAAAAAAGCTGCGTGCTATCCATAGTTTTCCTTTTTTTCTTTGTTTATTAGCAAATTTTACGCCCGGCTCTTGCTTAAATTTACCGCCCAAAACGCCGCCGCGCTTAAATTTGAGTAAAAGCTGTCGCTAGCCTTGCGTGGCTCAAATTTGAACTCGTTTATATAAATTTAACCGCTCGCTGCACCAAAGGCTCGCTAACGCCGTCTATCACGCGGACCTTAAAGGCATCCGTGCAGCGTCCGCCGTCAAATTCAAACACGACCATTTGAAAGATTCGCCTGCATTTTTCATTTACCTTAAACGAGTGCTTAAGTCCCGTTAAAAAGCTCTTCACAGGCGCTTCCGCGTCCATACCGATGACGCCGTCAAACGCCCCGCTAAGCCCTACGTCGCTCACGTAGGCCGTGCCGTTTAAAATTTGAAGATCATCAGTGCCCACGTGCGTGTGAGTGCCGGCTATCGCGCCTACTCGCCCGCAAAATAGCCTAAAAAAGGCGTTTTTCTCGCTCGTGGCCTCGGCGTGAAAGTCTATTAGGATATTTTCGCTCTCGCACTCGCCTAGTGCGCGCTCGGCCTCCAAAAAGGCGTTGTTCGTATGCGGCAAGCCGTAGTGCCCCATCAAATTTACCACGCTTAGGCTCTTGCTCTCTTTGCTCAAATTTATCGCGCCGCGCCCGGCCGTACCAGCAAAGTGGTTGTAAGGACGGATGATAGGCAGGGCGTCCATCAGCGCGACTACGTCTTTTTTATCAAAGCTGTGGTTGCCGCCCGTGATCGCGTCGATACCACAGCCTAGCAACTCGTGCGCGTTTGTCGCGGTTAGACCGAAGCCGCCGCTCGCGTTTTCGGCGTTTGCGACGATAAAGTCAAGCTTGAACTCGCGCTTAAATTTGGGCAAATTTTGTATAACCGCGCTTCGTCCAGCGCGTCCGACGATGTCGCCGACAAATCCCACTCTAGTTAAATTTGCCATCAAATTTTATCTTTATAGCTTAGATAAAACTGCCTCGCGGTGCGTCCCGAGCGGCTCGCGCGAAGCTGGGCGTATTGCCTAGCTAGTTCGTGAAGCATGGCTCTGTCGCCAGTAAAATCTTTAAAATAAAAATCCACGATCTTTAGATAGTCCGTAAAGCTGCCCTGATAAAAGCTGAGCCAAAGCCCGAATCTATCGCTTAGCGCGATCTTTTCCTCGACCGCGTCGCTATAGTGCAGCTCAGTCTCGCTGACCTTTGCACCTTCGTTATCGCTTTTTAGCTCGCTAACCAGGTGACGACGGTTTGATGTGGCGTAAACTAGCACGTTTTTAGGCGCTTTTTCGATCGAGCCTTCAAGCACGGGTTTTAAAAATTTATAGCTCCTGTCCCCAGTCTCAAAGCTAAGATCGTCGCAAAAAACGATAAATTTAAAGTTGCTATCCCTGATCTCGTAAATGATCTCGGGTATCATCTCTAGCTCGTCGTTTTTTAGCTCTATAAGCCGCAAGCCCTCCGGGTAAAATTTAGTAAAAACGGCCTTAACCAGGCTGCTTTTGCCACAGCCTCGCGCGCCCCACAGTATCGCGTGATTTGCGCCCTTACCCTCTAAAAAATTTCGCGTATTTTCTACAAGATCTTCTTTTTGCTTTTCGATCCCCACAAGCCCCTCAAGCTGCGTGAAATCAACGTCTATCACGCCTTTTAATGCGCCAAATTTACGCCTGTAAATCGCTGCGGCAGTCGTATTCCAGTCTATCATTTTTCCGCCCGTCCTTTGTTTAGTTTTCTAAGATAGATCAAGATCTCCTCTATCACGTCATCATCGTCTTTACTCTTTGATTTTAGCCTGGTTTGCTCGCCGTTTTGCGCGGTTAGCATGATATTTTGCTCGGCGTTTGAGATGGCTTTAAAGCCCGCTTTTATAGCTAGAATTTTAATTATAATGAGGCTTAAAAACTGCTTGGTGTAGATGTCCGGCTTGCCGAATCTATCCTCGATCTCGCCCTCTATCTCGTAAACCTCGGCCACCTCTTTGCACTTGCTAAGCCGTCTATAAAGCTCCAGGCGCAGCCTATCCTCGCCGATAAACTCCGAGTTTAAAAACGCGTTTATGCTGAGTTTCAGATCGATTTTTGCGCTCTCAAAGCTCTCTTTATTTAGCAGTTTATTTATCTCTTCTTCGAGCATTTTGATGTAGAGCGAGTAGCCGATCGCCTCGATATGGCCGCTTTGGGCTTCGCCGACGAGGTTGCCGCCGCCCCTGATTTCTAGATCGTGGTAGGCTAGCACGCTGCCTGAGCCTAAAAACGAGTTGCTCTCAAGCGCAACTAGGCGTTTTAGAGCGTCTGCGCTTAGGGCGTTTTTATCCTCGACAAGGAAGTAGCAATACGCCTGCTTGTCGCTCCTGCCGACGCGTCCGCGCAGCTGATGTAGGTCTGCGATGCCGAATTTATTCGCGCTCTCGATGATGATGGTGTTTACGTTTGGCAGATGTATGCCGCTTTCTACGATGCTGGTGCTTAGCAGCACGTCGTATTCGCCGTTTTCAAACTTCATCATCTCCTCTTCGGTCGTTTTGGCGTCGATCTTGGAGTGCAGCGTGAGGATGCGTAAATTTGGCATGATGTCTAAAATTTGCTTTTTTGCCTGAGGCATCGTGGCGATGTGGTTGTGGATATAAAAAATTTGCCCGCCGCGGCGCAGTTCGCGCATGACGGCCTCTTTTACCGCCTTTTCATCCCACTCGCGCACGCTGGTTCGCACGTCCAGTCGCGAGCTTGGCGGAGTTTGTAGTACGGAGTAGCCTTTGACGCTTGAAAGCGCCATATTTAGGCTGCGCGGTATCGGCGTCGCACTCATAGATAGTACGTGCGAGGCGCTTGAGATCTCTTTTAGTTTTTCCTTTTGCTTGACGCCGAATTTATGCTCCTCATCGATGATGATGAGGCCCAAATTTGAGGGCTTTACCGATAAAAGCGAGTGCGTACCAACGCAAACGCAAGGCTGCCCCGCCTCCAGTGCCTTAACCGCGGCCGCTTTTTCCTTTGCGCTCGTGAAGCGATCGAGTTTAAAGACGCTAACGTCAAATTTGCCCAGCCGCTCTTTTAGGCTTTTAAAATGCTGTGAGCTAAGAAGCGTCGTCGGTACGAAAAATAGCGCTTGAAAGCCAGATTTTACGCATTTAAATATCGCATTCATCGCGACCTCGGTCTTGCCAAATCCCACGTCGCCGCTAAGCAGCCTATCCATTACCTTGCCGCTTTTTAGGTCGTTTGAGATGTCGTTTGACGCGCGCTCCTGATCTCTAGTGTAGGCAAACCCCGCATTTTGTAAGAAATTTAGATACTCTGCGTCATCTTTTGCGATGATCTCGCCGCGGATTAGCTCGCGCTGGGCGGCTAGCGAAATAATCTTTGACGCGATTACAAAAAGCTTGGCTCTAACTTTTTCTTTTATCTTGGCGAAATTTGCCTTACCCAAGCGGTCTAAAACCGCGATACTGCCGCTACCCGCGACGTAGCGATCGATCAAATTTAGATGTTCGACTGGCAAAAGCAGCTTGTCCTCGTTTTGATAAACGATCACGACGAACTCGCGCGTCCTGCCTAGCACGGTTAGCTTTTCAAGCCCCGTAAATTTGCCGATGCCATACTCCTCGTGCACGACGTAGTCGCCGGCTTTTAGCTCGTCGATCACTAAGCTTGGCTTTTTGGCGCGTTTTTTCTTTTCAAATTTATTTAGCGAGACGATAATCTCGGTCGCCGAGACTAAATTTAACGCCGCCTCGGTTTGCACGAACTCTACGTTTTTGTATTCGCTCAAATTTAATGCATTAAAAAGCCCCTCGTTGCGCGCTAAAACCTTGATCTTTTTATTTTTATTTAGCTCGAAAAAATCAGCGTTTAAAGTTACGCTTAAGTCTTTATAAACTTTGGCCGCGGGCAGTACGGGCAAATTTGCCACCTCGCCCAGATCGCGCTCAAAGCCGTCAAATTTTTTCGTTAAAACCGTTTTAAATTCGCGCGTATAGTCGATAAAACCGTCTATCGCCCAAAATCCGAGCGTCTTTAGGTCGCTGATTAGCGCGTCCGTTTGCATATCTTTTATTTTTTCGGAGGTTTTTTCAAACTCGGCCTCGCCCAGAGCCGCGATAAAAGGCGAAATTTCAACGCTTTTTAGCTCGGTTTTATTTGAAATTTGCGTTTGCGTGCTGTAGTGCCTGATGCTCTCTATCTCGTCGTCAAATAGCAAAATGCGGTTTGGCTCCTGCGCGCCGACGCAAAAAACGTCGATGATCTCGCCGCGAACGCAAAACTCGCCCTCGCTCTCCACGATATCGACCGCCTCGTAGCCAAAGCGCAGTAGCTTTTGGGCTAACTCTTTGGGGTCGATTTTGTCGCCGAAATTTAGCGTTAGCTTTTGTAGATGTTTTTTGCCGGGAAGTTTGTTTAGCACCGTGCAAACAGGGCTAATGAGGACCTTTTTGCCCTTAAATTCGTAAAATTTAGATAACTCGGAGGAGAGCTCAAAAAGCTCGGCGCTAAAGCTACGCAGATCATCGCCCTCGCGCGCCCTAAAATCAGGCAATCTAAAGGCCTTAAACCCGGCAAATTCCGCCGCGCTAAGAGCCGCGATAGCCTCCTTGTCATCCTCGCAGACGAGCAGCTGCGCATCGCCTCCGTTTAAAAAATACTCAAAAACCTCACTTTGCACCGCGGTACCTTTTTAAGAAGGCTTCCACGAGGTAAAACGACCCGAACGCCAGATACTCCTCGTCCGCGCGCACGTCCGTAAAGTCCGCAAACTCCATACCAAGCTCCTGCAAAGCCTCTTTCACCTGCGCTGTTGCTAGCTCGCGACCAGGCGTCTCGTACTCGATGATGTAAGTTTTTTTAACGATCGGTTTGATCGCCTTTAGGACGGCTTTTATGTCCTTATCGGCAAAGGCGTTAAAGATCAAATTTAGCTTTTTACCCGCAAATTTTTTAGCTAGAGCTTGCGCCGCCATCTCATTGTGCCCGACGTCGATCGTTACGTTTGGCGCGATCTTTTCGCAACGTCCGCCAAGATCTAGCGCACCTAAATTTGCCAAATTTAAGCTAAACCCAAGCTCCCTAAAAGCCGAAGAGCTAAGGGCCAAATTTGAGCGCAAAAACTCGGGCAAGCCGAATTTCTCCGCGTAAATTTTAATCTCGTTTTTATCCTCGTTGCTTAAATTTTCGGACGCAAATTTGAGCGTTGCGCCCTTTTTAGCGGCGATTTTTCGCGCGATACCGACGCAAAGCTCGTTCATGTCGTCGTTCATCAAAGCAGCGTCCGCCATCGCGTTAAATTTAGTCGTCGCAATCTGCTCTAGCGTATCGCCCAGCAGCGCCGTGTGGTCAAAACCGATCGGAGTAAAGAGGCTAAGACGCTTGTCAAATACGTTCGTAGCGTCAAATTCGCCACCTACGCCAGCCTCGCAGACGAAAAAGTCGCACCCCTCAAAAAGCGGAGCGCAAAGCATCGTCGCATACTCGAAATACGAAAGCGAGCGCGCGACCTCGGGAGGTAAAATTTTAATCAGCCTCTCGTGAGCCGTCTCGAGCGCGTCTGCGCTAGCTACGGCGCCGTTCATCCAAAATCTCTCGCAAAACTCGAAAATATGGGGGCTCGTATAGTGTCCGACGCTATGGCCGCGAGCGAGCATCTGCGCTAAAAATCGCCCCGTGCTACCCTTGCCGTTCGTGCCGATTAGATGGATGATTTTTGGTATTTTAAACGCGCCCTGCACGAATTTAAAGGCATTTGGCATACGCGCGCGGTTGATTTCCTTATAAAAAAGGGGTTTGTTTTCTAAAAAATATTCTAGTTTCATTAAATTTTAGGCATCACCTGATCTCTGCCGTTTTGCTTAGCCTGGTATAGCATTTTATCCGAAGCTTCTAGTACGGCTGCTTGGCTTTGATTTTGGCTACGTATCGCAACGCCGCAACTCACCGTAACGCTAATGCGCTCGTCTTTGTATAAAAATTTGGAGTTTTTTAGCGCATCGCGCACCTTGTCCGCAAACTCTATACTCTGTGCTATATCAAACCCCGGCAACAAAACCACAAACTCCTCGCCGCCGTATCTAGCTACGAAATCGACTTCCCTAGAGTTACCCCTAAGAGTTTTTCCTACGCTTGCTATTATTACGTCGCCGGCGTCGTGCCCGTATATATCGTTTATATTTTTAAAATGATCTATGTCAAAAAAACACACGGCATAGTCGGCATTTTGTTGTAAAAAATCAATCTCTAAACGCCCAAGCTCTTCCATTAACGCTTTTTTAGTCGCTGTTTTAGTTAAAAAATCCTCTTTACTCTCGGCTTTCGCGCTTTCTAACTCTACTTCTAGCCTGCTAACTTTAGCTTGTAGTTCTTGTATAGTTTGCTGATCGCTTAGCATCTGCTCGCCCAATTGCCTAACCTCGACGTCCAAGGTATCGGCGATATTTTTTAACTTATCCCTGATCCCCTCAAAGCTATCTTCGTTTAAATTTATCGAATTTAGATCGTTTTTGATAAACTGCATCTGGCTTGAACTTTTAGAAGAACTGCTGATCAGGCTTGATATTTGATCGTTTATACCGTCCAAAACCTTATCTAGCGCTCCAACTTTCGTCGAAACCTCGGCCCTATCAAGCTCGATACGCTTTTTGGTCAAAATTTCTATATTTTTTCTAACCGAGAACTCTTCTAAAAGCTTTGGATCGCTTTTTAAAATTTTATTTACTTTTTCTATCTCGCCGTCGATTTTATCGGTAATAGAAGGCCTTAGCATATCCGATACGAGCGGAACTAGTTTTTCGCAAGCCTGCTCTTTCGTCAAAACATCCTCAAGCTCAGCAACGATATCTTTTAAGTCGCTAAAATTTTTAACGCCGTAAACGCCCAATCTTTTCAAAAAACTATCGTCGTAATCGGTTAAAAAATCGAACCATTTGTCTTTTATTCTATCTATGGCTTGCGCATCTAGTCTTCTATTTAGGGCTTCCGAGCTTGCTTCGGCTAAATTTTTAGCATTTTTATTGTGCAACGAAGCTACGGCCTGAAAAACCTTTTTATTCATAGCTACGAGTGCATTTATTAGTTTTGGATACTCGGCTAGGCCGGGCGAATTTAGCCTAGCCGCCATAAAAGCAAAAAGCTCGTCCAAGTTTCTTACGTTTTTTTGTTTTAGCTGCGCCTTAAGCTCGTCGTTTAGGCGAGCCGAGTATTTTTCAAGCTTCTGGCAATCAGGCACTATTACGCCGTTTTTTTTCGCTATCTCGCAAAAAACCTCGGCGTAGTTATCCGGAGTTAGCATGAGCCCGCGCTCTTTCATGGTCTGGATTGATTCTTTTATGACTTGGCTGACGCTAGTCGCCATTTTTTAGCCCTTTTACCGCAAGCACGGCGATATATTCGTCAAAAGCCTCCTGCGAAGCCTCTTTTATAGCGTTATACTTTTCGCTCTCGCTGATAACGCCGTCTGCAAATCTAGTATCCCTTACCTTTTGCGAAACGGTAAAGTCGTGCTCGCCCGAAGTCGTCACCGATAGCGTTTTGCCACCTTTTAACTTAGTGTCGAAATTTAGCGTTAGTATCGCTTTATACGACGTCACATAGCCGTTTTCATCATATAATAGCGCTTGATAGTTAAGCGATTTGATCGAGACGGTTATGGTGGTTGGCTCGTTTTTATCGTAGCTTATGCGTTTGCCCAGCCTTGTTACGATACCCTCTAATACGCTATCTTTGATCCAAACGCTGTTTTTAGGCTCTTCTTTGCTTATTAGCACATTTACGTATACACGGTCGCCCATTATGTCGTTCGTGATCTTTGAGACGGGCCTATAGCCGCATCCAACCAAGATGAAAGTCGCCAAAAGTAGTAAAATTTTTATCTTCACGATTTAGCCTTTTATTACGAAATTTACGAGTTTGCCGTTCACGTAAATTTGTTTGATTATTTCTTTTCCTTCTAGCCATTTAGCCGCACTTTGTCTAGCTAGAGCTAAAACCTCGTCATCGCCTGCGCTACTCGGCGCTTCAAATTCGCCGCGTCTCTTGCCGTTAACTGTGATAGCCAAATTTAAGCTATCTTTTTCAAAAACCTCGTCCAAAATAGTTATCGGAGCAAAATTTGCCCTGCTAAATAACTTCTCACTAAGCTCGTTTGCGACGTGCGGCACGATAGGTTCTAGCAAATTTAAGATGATAAAAAACGCTTCCGTCGTTACGTCCTGATTGTCCTGTGCGTTTACGGCATTTAGAGCCTCCATGCAGGCGGCGATTAGGGTGTTAAACGTAAAATTTTCCTCGTAAACGTCGTTTGATTTTTTAAGCGCTTCATAAACCTTCATACGCGCGTATTTTTCTTCTTTGCTCAAATTTGCGTGCGTTATCTGCGGGATTTGCATGCATCTTTTTACGCCCGAGCTTCGTTCGTATAGGCGGTTTAAAAATCTAAACGCGCCCTCGACCGCACTGTCGTTCCACTCAAGCTCTTTTTGCGGAGGCGCGGCAAATAGGATAAAAAGCCTAGCCGTATCGGCGCCGTATTTATGTATGATGTCATCTGGATCGACCACGTTGCCTTTGCTTTTACTCATTTTTTTGCCGTCTTTTAGTACCATGCCCTGAGTAAGCAGGCGCTCAAACGGCTCGTCGTCTCTGAGGTAGCCTAGATCTCGCAAAGCCTTTTGGAAAAATCTCGCGTAAAGCAGGTGTAAGATCGCATGCTCGATACCGCCGATGTACTGATCCACATTCATCCAATAATTCACGCTTTTAGCGTCAAATGCGCGTTCTTGCCACGTTTTTTCATCGCTCGCATATCTAGCAAAATACCAGCTACTCTCAAAAAACGTATCCATCGTATCGGTTTCGCGCACAGCCTCACCGCCGCATTTTGGGCATTTGACGTGTTTCCAGCTCTCGTGTTTATCGAGCGGATTTCCTTCGCCTGTTATCTGCACGTCGTCAGGTAGCGTCACCGGCAGATTTTCGATCTTTTCAGGCACGACGCCACAGCACTTGCAGTGCACCATCGGTATCGGAGCGCCCCAGTAGCGCTGCCTAGAGATACCCCAGTCGCGGATCTTAAAATTTACGACGCGTTTGCCGATCTTGTCCGCTTCAAATTTTTCTATGATTTTTAGTTTGGCCTCTTCGCTGCCAAGACCGTTTATGAGTGGCGAATTTATAGATATTCCGTATTCCGTTAGCGCCTTGCCGCCCTCAAATTCGCCCTGCGCAGGTTTAACTACCCATTTTATAGGCAGGTCAAATTTACTCGCAAACTCATAGTCGCGCTCATCGTGAGCCGGCACCGCCATAACCGCGCCGCTACCGTAGTCCGCTAAAACGAAATTTGCCACCCAAACCGGCACTTTTTCTCCGGTTAGCGGATGCAGGACGTTGATGCCTAAAAATAGACCGTCTTTTTCGCTAGCTTGGCGTTCTCTCGGACTTTGATTTAAAATTTTTCTAATTCTCTCAGCTTTATTCGCCTCTAGTTTACCGCTGTCAAGTAGTCTTTTTACTATCTTATGCTCAGGCGCCAAGGCTGCATAGCTAACGCCGTAAATCGTATCCGGGCGCGTAGTAAAT
The DNA here is from genome assembly GCF_938039205.1 of uncultured Campylobacter sp. GTDB lineage: Bacteria > Campylobacterota > Campylobacteria > Campylobacterales > Campylobacteraceae > Campylobacter_A. The sequence goes on along the minus strand of NZ_CALHVM010000047.1, from coordinate 28,512 downwards.
ACCTCAAAGCCATCTATCTGGTCGCCGCCTTCTAAAATCCGCTTCGACTCCTCGTCAAGCTCAAATTTAAACTCCAAGCCAAAGCTCTTGCCGATCCAATTTTCCTGCATCGTGAGCACTTGAGACGGCCATTTGCCCTCAAGGCGCTTTAGGTCGTCTAGTAGCTCCTGCGCGTAGTCGGTGATCTTTAAATAGTAGCCAGGTAGCTCGCGCTGGATGACGGCGTTACCGCATCTCCAGCAACATCCATCCTCGACCTGCTCGTTAGCAAGCACGGTTTGGTCGTATTCGCACCAGTTTACGACCGCGCTTTTGCGGTAGACCAGCCCCTTTTCGTACATTTTGATGAAAAACTCTTGCTCAAATTTAGTATAAAGCGGGTCAGATGTCGCAAACTCGCGCTTTTTAGAAAAGCTAAGCCCTAGCGTCTCAAGCTCGCCGCGCATATAGTCTATATTTTCGTAAGTCCAAATTTTAGGATGGATTTTGTGCTTTATCGCCGCATTTTCTGCAGGCATACCGAAGCTATCAAATCCAATCGGATGAAGGACGTTGTAGCCGCGCTTGCGGTAGTAGCGAGCTAAGGCGTCGCCGATGGTGTAGTTTCTCACGTGCCCCATATGGATACGTCCGCTAGGATACGGAAACATGCTTAGGATGTATTTTTTAGGCAGGCTATAGTCGTCTTTGGGCTCAAATTCGCCGTTTTTGCTCCAAATTTCTTGCCATTTTTTTTCTATTTTCGCCGGCTCGTATTTTAAATTTTCACTCATTTTTACTCCTAAAATTCTTCTTGCGTCTTACCGGACTCGACCAAAACAAGCGCCAGAGAAAAGACGTTTGCTATCGTGGCGCCGATCGCTAGCGAATACGCCATATGCGCGTTGCCGTTTACCTGAAGCAGCACAAAAGCCGGAATAAGGTGCAAGTCCGCCACTAGCGAGCTGGCAAAAAGCTCTGCAGCAAAGACGTTTTTGACGCCGATTTTTAGTAGCGTCGAGATCACGTTTACGCTCGCCGCTACAAATAGTGCAATCTCGTTTTTATCGTATAAAAACCCCGCCGTCGTCGTCAGGCTCATAAGCGCGAAAAATATATAAACAACCTTACCCCAGTTCATCGCTTCTCCTTAAATAGTGCCTTTTTCAAACATCGCGCGTTGCTTGTCTTTTTCTCTTTGTACGCGCGCCTTTTCCGCTTCCATAGCGCGGTATTTCTCCACGCCAAATTTAAACCACAAAAGCATAGGCGCAGCGACGAATATCGAGCTAAGCGTACCGATGACTATGCCAACTATCAACGCCAAAGAAAATCCGTGTATCATATCTCCGCCAAACAAAAATAGCACGACGACCGTGATGAGCGTGGTGCCCGAGGTGAGTATCGTTCTAGTTAGCGTCGCGGAGACAGATTCGTTTATTATCGTGTCAAGATGCGTGCTCTTGCTGGTTTTTATGTTCTCTCTAATGCGGTCAAAGACGATGATCGTATCGTTTAGCGAGTAGCCCACGACCGTAAGGATCGCCGCGAGAGTGTCCAAATTTACGTCGATAGCAAAAAAGCTGATCGCGCCCATCGTAATCACGACGTCGTGAATCTCCGAGGCCACCGCCGCCATCGCAAATCTCCACTCAAATCTAAACGCGATGTAGATCAAGATGCCCACGAGTGAGATCGCAAGCGCCATCACGCCCTTTTCGCGTAGCTCATCGCCGACTTTTGGTCCGACCACGTCCGTACGGCGGATCTCAAATTTACCCGTATCTTTTAAAAGCTCGGCTACGCTAGCTCCCACGTCGCTACCTAAATTTGAGTTCGTCCCAGAAAATCTAATCGTAACCTCTTCCGCCGAGCCAAACTCCGTAACACTGGCGTTTTTATAGGCTTCGTCTTTTGCCAAAGCCGAGCGAATTTTATCCAGCGAGACCGCACTATCGTATTTCATCTGGATGAGCGTACCGCCGGAAAAGTCGATGCCGTAGTTAAAGCCTTTCGTCGCCATCAAAAAAAGCGAACCGAAAAATAGCACGGCTGAGACAGCTAGCGCGATGTAGCGCTTGCTCATAAAACCATAAACATGTGCCTTTGAGAAAAATTGCATTTATACCCTTTTATAACCGAACCAAAACCGCGTGTTACCGCTTTTTTCTATTTTATTTATAATCGTATCAAACATACCGTGAGTACCCAAGATCGCCGTTATCATCGAAGCGATGATGCCTATGCCCATCGTTACGGCAAAGCCCTTGACCGGACCCGTACCGTAGGCGTAAAGCACGACCGAGGTGATAAGCGTGGTCAAATTTGCGTCGATAATAGCGCTCATCGCGTTCTCATAACCTTTTTTCACGCTCGTTGCGATACTGGCCCCGTCGCGCAGCAGCTCTCTGATACGCTCGTTTATGATGACGTTAGCATCCACGGCCATACCGATGGTTAGCACTATACCGGCCATTCCCGGTAGCGTTAAGGCAGCGCCGAACATCGCCATCACGGCGACTAGTATCAAGATATTTGCGATCAGTGCGATATTTGCCAAAATGCCGCTAAATCCGTAATAAGCTATCATAAACAGCACCACTAAAACAGAAGCCGACGCAAGCGCGATCATAGATTGTCTTATGCTATCTGCACCCAGGCTTGGTCCTACGCTTCGCTTTTCTAGCATTTTTACGGGAGCTAAAAGAGCGCCGCTTCTAAGCGCGATAGCCACGTCGTGAGCCTCCTCTACGCTAAATCCGCCGCTTATCTGGCCGCTTCCGCCGCCGATTCTCTCGTTTATCGATGGAGCCGAGTAAACCCTGCCGTCAAGCACGATAGCTAGACGTTTTCCCACATTTGCGCCCGTAAAATCGCCAAAAATTCTAGCTCCCTCGGCGTTTAGAGTAAAGCTGATGATAGGCGAGTTTGTGCGCTGATCAAAGGCAACCCTAGCGTCCGTTAGCATCGCGCCGTCAAGGACGGGGATGTTTTTTACGACGTATTTTATTTGCTCGTTTTTGACGTCCGGATAGATGATGTCGCCGTAACTCTCAGCCTCGGCTTCGCTCATCGAGTTTGCCTGCGACTGGCGCTTTTCATCGACGGCCATCAGCTGGAGGTGCGCGGCTTTTGCGATTAGATCGCGAGCGCGCTGCTCGTCGGCCGCCGTTTTGATGCCGGGAAGCTCGACTAGGATATTATCCTTGCCCTGTCTTGCTACCGTAGGCTCGGCTAGACCGAACTGATCGAGTCGGTTTCTGATCGTTTCGACCGCTTGGTTTATCGCGTATTCTATCGTCTCGGCCTTCTCGGCGTCGGTTAGACCGACTGAGTATTTTAGACCCTCTTTTTGCACGTTAAGACCCTTGATATCTTTTAGCATGCCGTCGATTTTAGCAGCTTCGTCCGCATCAAGTAGCTCAAAGTCCACCTTGTCTTCACGGATCTTAAAGCTATCGATCAAAACGTCCTCTTTTTTCGCAAAATAGTTCACGCTGGCGGCTATCGACTTAATCTTTGAGTGTATGGCCTCCTCGGTCTCGACGCCAAGAAGCATATGAAGTCCGCCCTGCAAATCAAGTCCTAGACTGATTTTAGAGCCGCCTAGCTTGTCCGTAAAAGACGGCGCAGAAAAGATAATGCCGAAAATCAAAGCCAAAGCAAAGATAATCAGCCTATACGTTATTTTGCCGTTACGCATTTGCTTTCGTCTCTGTTTTTTCTATTTTTCTCGCGACGAATTCGCGTGAAACGCGCACGATTACGTCGTCGTTAAGCTTAACTCTGATAAAATCCTCTTCCGGTTTTATCACCTCGCAGATTAGTCCGCCGCTAGTTATGATCTTGTCGCCCTTCTCGAGTGCGGCCAGCATCGCGGCATGAGCTTTTTGCTGTTTTTGCTGCGGTCTGATAACCAAAAAATAAAATATTGCGAAAAGCACGACTAGAGGCAGTAATGAAGCTACGAAATTTCCTTCTTGCATGGAGTTCCTTAATAAAAAAAATTTTAAGCCCTTATTTTAGCACTAAAATTATAATAAAAGCCTTTGTCGGCGCGATTTTAATCTCAAATTTTATACTAGCCGATGTTTTAGGCGGCGAAATTTTAAATTTTATCTCGCCGTTTTTTGCGATCGCAGGCTTTTATTTGCTGCTCAAATTTGACCGCCGCGGCTTTTTTTGGACGGGATTTTTTATCGGGATTTTATGGTTTTACTGGATCAGCTTTAGTCTCGTTTATTACGAGATTAGCTACCTTATCCCGCTTGAGATTTTAGCTATCGGGATCATCTACGGCGCACTGTTTTTGATAGCTGGTATCCCGGCTCAAATTTGGCTAAAGGCTTTGCTGCTTATCTTGGTTTCAAATATCCATCCATTCGGCTTTAATTGGCTAAATTTGGAGGCCGTTTTCGTGCCGGGAATTTTTGCGCCGAATTTGCTCGCCCTTGCATTTATTTTCGCCGCGATTTTGTGCCTGTTTTACGTTAAAAACCGCCTTAAATTTATCGCTTTTGCTACGCTTTTAGCCTGCGCGGTGCAGTATGGTACGCCAAATTTTAAAACTCTACCTTTTGAAGTAAAGCTCGCAAACACGAAAGTCGCACAAGAGCTAAAGTGGCAAAAGCAGCTAAAAAACGAGTTTATAAATCAAAATTTAGACATCATTGATGAGGCGATAAGCGCGGGATTTAGAGCGGTTATTTTGCCCGAGAGCGCCTTTCCCGTCTATATGACGCACGAGCGAAATTTGACCTCCGAACTACTGGAAAAATCGCAAAAGATCGCTATCGTTGCTGGCGCGCTGGCTCGCGAAAACGGCACCAACTACAACTCGGCGTTTTTCTTTGACCGCAGCAAGATGCGGCGGCTGGATAAATTTATCCTCGTGCCCTTTGGCGAGGAGATCCCGCTACCGGCATTTGCGAGAGATTTGATAAATAAAATATTTTTTGGCGGAGCGAAGGATTTTGAGACGGCGAGCGCTCCTAGCGACTACGAGATAGAGGGCCTTAAAATCAGAAACGCGATCTGCTACGAAGCGACGAGAGACGAGCTGTTTACGGGAAAATTTGATGTCATGATCGCGGTTACTAACAACGGCTGGTTCGTGCCTAGTACCGAGCCAAATTTACAGCGCATTTTACTCAGATACTACGCGACGAAATACAGCAAAGCCATCTATCACAGCGTAAACGGCTCGCCGTCTGAGATAATAACGCCAAAGCAAGGCTTGCTCGATAAATTTTTCAGATAAATTTGCTAAATTTAGGCGTTTTTGCGTTTGCGAAATAGCAACCGAATTTGCAACGATACGTAAAATATACAAGCCGCCACAATAATCAAAAATATAAAATCAATCGTCATTTGCCAAAATAGCTCGCCGGGAGACCTCAGCACCCATTCGTATTCAGGCGAATTTCTTGGCTTACGATATCCGATATGATAACCCGTAAAATCCATATTTATCAAAAAACCAGCCCACAAAATGCCGCAAAATGAAAGAAAAAATCCCACTACCGGATTTTCTTTTCTTGCTTGTTTCATCACGCGAGCTCTATGTTTTTTACTGCCGCACAGCAAACAAGCCGCGACGAAACCGACAAGCGTGACGACCTTTACAATTCCCATATAAGCGATATAAAATGCTGCCTTTTGAGTAAAATCGGTATGAGTAAAGGCTCGCTCTACTGCGGGGTAAATTTTAAGCGTGAGCTCAACGAAATCTCGTGCCAAAGAGGAGCGAGCCAGAACGTCAAAAGGCAATACAAAAATACCTAACGCGCAAATAAAATAAAAAGCGCAAAGCCCGAGCAAAACGAGTCCAAGCATCTTGTTTTTGCCGTTTTGGTTTGTTGTCGTTTGCATTTTAATTCTCTTTAAATTTTGCCGAGCGGTTTTTGAGGTCAAATTTAAGATATAAAGCGGGGTAAAATCTCATACGAAGCCTTAAATTTGAGGGTAAATTTAAGCCCGCGTTAAATTTAGCGGGCTTGAGGATTTATTTAATCAAAGCTTTAAAAGTATCAACCGCGTCAAGCTTTTCCCACGGATATTTGGCGTTTCCGACTTGACCTTTGGCTGCTACTTTAGCGTATAAAAACGTATCTTTGCCAGGTTTGTCCAGGCCGAATTTATTTGTGATCCAGCGCGGAGTGAGGGCGAAATTTTCGCTAACGAAATTTGACAGCATATCGTCATTTACGCCGGCGATCTGCGTACCCATCGTATCGACGCTGACAGATGTAGGCTTTGCCATACCGATAGCGTAGCTTAGCTGTACGATGCACTTTTTAGCAAGGCCTGCCGCGACGATGTTTTTAGCTATCCAGCGCGCTGCGTAAAGACCGCTGCGATCGACTTTCGTGTAATCCTTGCTGCTTTGCGCGCCGCCGCCTATCGGGCTATATCCGCCAAAGCTATCTACGATGAGCTTGCGACCCGTTAGCCCGCTGTCGTGAAGCGAGCTGTGATTTACGTATCGGCCAGTCGGGTTGATATAGATGAGCGTTTTGCTTTTATCATAAAGGCCTTTTGGCAAGCCGGCATCGTCGATGAGAGTTTGCACTAGGGCGCGCAGCTCCTCGATCTTCATCGTCTCGACGCAAGGGGCCGAAACAACGATAGTATGGATGCTTTGAGGCTTGCAGTTTTCAAAGTTGTCTTTGGTGCCATAGTCTACGGTAACCTGAGTTTTGATATCGACGCCCAGCTTATCGGGATTAGCTTTGGCAAATTTATAAACCTTATCGCAAAGCATTCTGGCGTAGGTTATGGCTGCGGGCATATATTCGTTTGCTTCGCAGCTAGCAAAGCCAAACATTATGCCCTGATCTCCAGCGCCGATCTCGCCGCCTTCTTGATCGACGCCTTGGTTTATATCCGCACTTTGCTGATTTATGCAGACTTTTATCTCGACGTCATCGGGATGTAGGCACTGCTCTTTCGTAAATTTAGACTTGCCGTCGTAGCCGATTTTAGCCAATGCGTTTTTAACGATACCTTCGTAATCTTTGAAACTTAACTTGACCTTAGAGTTTATCTCGCCGCCTATTATAATGTTTTTACCCGCGACGAAAACTTCGCTAGCGACGCGACCGTTTGGGTCTTGCATCAAGATAGTATCCACGATGCTGTCGGCGATGATGTCGGCGCATTTATCCGGGTGACCCGGGCTCACAACCTCTGAAGTAAATAAATACATGCTTTTCCTTTATGAAAATTAATCTCGCAATTGTAACATTTCATAATAAAATTCAAATTAATCTCGCTCAAAGCTTGTAAATTCCGCGTAAATTCGGCTATAATCCTAAACTAAAATTAAATTTTAAGGCAAGGACACTAGAATGTTTAGCAAACTGGCAAAAAGGTTCGCCGACGGAAATTTGATCGTTCAAATTTTAATCGGCATAGCTCTAGGCGCCGTTATCGGCTTTTGGACGCACTATCAGGCGGCTCCTTATAACGAACTAATCGCAAAAGGCGTGAGCGACGCAGCGCAGCTAGCCGCAGCAAAAAAAGATCTAACCGACGTGGCAAATTCGGTCGCTAACTCCATCGCCGTTTTGGGTAACCTCTTCGTCGGCGCGCTTAAAGCTATCGCGCCTATCCTAGTTTTCGTACTAGTTGCGACATCTATCATCGTAAAAGAATTCGGCCACGCAAAAGGCATGCAAAAGGTAGTTACGCTTTACCTAGTCGGCACGTTTTTAGCTGCCGTAGTTGCGGTCGTAGCAAGCTTTCTTTTCCCGATGGAGCTCGTGCTAAAAGGCGTCGAGAGCGCAAATATGAGCACTCCACAAGGCATCGTCGACGTCCTAAAAGACCTCATCTTTAAAATGGTTCAAAACCCTATCACCGCGCTATCTACGGGCAACTACATCGGCATCATCACTTGGGCCGTTGGCGGCGGTATCGCGATGAGGTTTTGCACGCAAGAAACCAAAAAAGTATTTCAAGACGTTAGCGACGGCGTGACTAAAATCGTTAGATTTATCATCCGCTTGGCGCCATTTGGTATCTTTGGTCTAGTCACCATCAGCATCCACGAGACGGGCTTTGAAGCGCTTGCGGGCTACCTAAAACTAATCCTCGTTCTAGTAGGTGCGATGGCTTTTGTTTCCTTCATCGTTTACCCTGCAATGGTGTTTGTAGTTACCAAGAAAAACCCGTATCCGCTTGTTATGACTTGCGTCAGAGAGAGCGCGGTTACTGCGTTTTTCACTCGTTCGTCTGCGGCAAATATCCCCGTAAATATGGCGCTTTGCAAAAAACTAGGGCTAAAAGAGGAGCTCTACTCGATCTCTATCCCGCTAGGAGCCACTATAAACATGGGCGGCGCAGCCGTAACCATCGGTATCTTGGCGCTTGCGGCGGTAAACTCGATCCCGTCTATCACGGTTGATTTTGGCGACGCGCTACTACTTTGCTTTATCTCGGCCCTTGGAGCTTGCGGAGCTTCAGGTGTCGCTGGCGGTTCGCTACTACTCGTGCCGCTTGCTTGCGCACTATTTGGTATCGGTAACGACATCGCGATGCAAGTTGTCGGCGTAGGATTTATCATCGGCGTGATCCAAGATTCAGTAGAAACAGCCGTAAATAGCGCCTCAGACGTACTTTTCACCGCCGTAGCCTCAGAAACCGTAGAGTAAATTTAAGGCTGCAAAATGAACGTTTGGGACTTGACCCCGCTTTTTAAAAACGAAAAAGAACTGGAGACTTCGGCTCTTTCGTTACAAAAAGAGTGCGAAAAATTTGAAGCTAAATACTCGGATAAATTTTTAAATTTAAGCGACGAGGAGTTTTTTGCCGCGCTTAACGAATACGAAAATTTGTTAGAAAACATCGCTCGCGTGCAAATTTACGTGAGCCTTGTTTTCTCAAAAGACACCTCAAAGGGCGCGTTTTACGCCAAATTTGACGAGCTAAGCTCAAAAGCGCAAAATCATCTGTTATTTTTTGAGCTTAAATTTAACGAATTTGACGAAGCCAGACAAAACAAAATCATCGCCAAAAGTGCTAGGCTTGGCTACTATCTAGATAGTATCGCAAAAGAAAAAGCCCACCAGCTAAGCCTAAAAGAGGAGCAAATTTTACTGCGCACGGCAAACACGGGCGCGGAAGGTTTTTCGCGGCTTTTTGACGAGACACTAAGCGCGCTTAAGTTTAAATTTAAAGGCAAAATGCTGGGCGAAGAGGAGATCTTATCCAAGCTTCACAGCCCAGACCGAGCCGAGCGAAAAGCGGCCGCAAAGAGCCTCTCTGGCGGCTTAGCGCCCCAGCAGCATCTACTTAGCTACATCTATAATATGATCAAAACCAGCCTAAAAACTAGCTGCGAACTGCGGAAATTTGATCTGCCAGAAAGTCCTCGGCATTTTTCAAACCAAACGACCAAGGCTAGCGTGGACGCGCTCATAAAGGCCGCCGAGACGAGCTTTGATCTGCCGATTAAATTTTACGAAAAAAAGCGCAAAATTTTAGGTTTTAAAAAGCTCTACGACTACGATAGATACGCGCCGCTGGGCGAGAGCAAGAGCATTTATAAATTTGACGAATGCAAAAAAATCGTGCTTGAGACTTTTTCTAAATTTAGCCCGAAATTCGGCGAGATAGCCGCTCGCGCGTTTAAAGAGGGCTGGATCGACGTTTATCCGGCCGAAAATAAACGAGGCGGCGCCTTTTCGCAATCAGGCGTCGCAAAAGCCCATCCATACGTGCTTTTAAACCACACCGACGAGAGGCGGGATCTTTTTACACTAGCGCACGAGCTAGGTCACGCCGCGCATCAAAATCTAGCCTATGAAAGCGTCGGATTTCTAAACGCCGACACGCCGCTAACTACGGCAGAAACAGCATCGGTCTTTTGCGAGATGCTGGTTTTTGATCACGTCAAAAGCACGCTAAAAGGCAGAGAAAAAACCGCCCTACTCGCCGGCAAGATCGAGGATATCTTCGCCACGCTCTACCGCCAGATAAACTTCACTACCTTTGAGCGCCGAGTTCACGCGCATGAGGGCGAGATCAGCGCCGAGGAGCTAAATAAAATTTGGCTTGAGGAGAGTGCTAAGATGTTCGGGCTAAGCGTCGCGCTAAACGACTACTATAAAATTTGGTGGAGTTACATCCCGCACTTCATCCATACGCCGTTTTACTGCTACGCCTACTCCTACGCGCAGCTTTTGGTGCTGGCGATTTTTGGGCTTTATAAAAGCGGCAAATGCGAAAATTTCACGCAAATTTACACCAAGTTTTTAAGCGCGGGCGGCTCGCGATCGCCAAAAGAGCTGGTCGGGATGTTTGGCTTTGATATCGAGGACGCTGCGTTTTGGCAGATCGGTATAAACGAGGTTAGAAAGCTAGTGGAGGAGTTTTGCCAGGAGGCGTAACGGGCATAAATTTGACGCGTTTTGGGGAGTAAATTTAAAAGCGTGGGCAAATTTGACAAGCCGAACCGAGTCAGGGACAGCAATAAATTTGAAGCTAAATTTTGCGTTTATTTGAAGCCAAATTCGGCACGACTGCGGACAGTAAATTTGAGAAAAGGCACAAAAAGGAGGTAAAATGCTTGATGAGATTTTAGACGACGAGAGATTTGCGGCGATGATGAAGGAGCACGTTTTTGAGTGCGTGGAGTATCTGCTAAAAAACGACCGCTCCTTTTCGGCGATGGCCAACCTTGATCTGGTCAAATTTAACCCCGAGCTGCCGGAGTACATTAAGAGCACTTTTACGGCGCCCGTTATCGTCTTTACGCTTGCCGGCTACACTTTTAGCAGCGCCAAGCTAACTCCAGACGAGCTGAGCTTCGAGGCGGGTTTTGGTAAGGAAAATTTCGCCAGCGTCGTTAGCTTTCCGCTTGGAGCTATCGTGCAAATTTTGGTGGAAAACAGCCCGATTTTGGTAAATTTTTCTATTTACAAATCTCAAAAAAATCAGCTTGAAAAGTCGATGTCGGCGTTAATGTCAAACCCAAACAATAAAGATCTATTTAAAAAGTGAGCAAACTTTTATCCACCGTTTTGCTCACGCTATTTTTATAGATTTATTTTATGCGCATTTCCTTGATTTGAGCCGTGCGATATTGGTTTTGCAGGAGCAGACGGCTTTATAGCGCTTATTGCGCTTTACGTTTGATTTTTGTCAGATACAGGCTTTATCTTAAATTTACTAAATTTGCTTAAGCAAAATATTATCCTACTTGCACCGGTTTTACCAACAGCAACCCTTTTATTTCTTAATATAAAAAATTGATTTATAATTTTTAAATTAAATTCCAATCTTTTAATCAAACTATAAACAAATATTTATTATCATTTCGCATTTAAGAGCAAATGAATATCAAAACTATCGTTAATAAGGACAGAAATGAATCATCTTAAATTTTCTCTTGCCGCTTTGCTTCTTTTGTCAAATTTAAATGCAAAAGAGGCCGAAGTCGAGCTAAAAGAAGTAACGGTTAGCGGCGAAGCAGGCGCTGAGAATGATCCGATGCAAAAAAAAGTCGGCCAAAGCGTAAAAAGCGCCAAAGAACTAACCAAAACGCAGGTTTCTGATAACAAAGACCTAGTGCGATACGAAACGGGCGTAACAACCGTGGAGGCTGGGCGTTTCGGTCAGAGCGGCTACGCGATAAGAGGTGTGGAGGAAAACCGCGTGGCTATCACCGTTGACGGCCTCCATCAGGCTCAGACGCTAAGCTCGCAAGGCTTTAAGGAGCTATTTGAAGGATACGGAAACTTTAACAACACCCGCAACGGCGTGGAATTTGAAACGCTAAAACAAGCAACTATTTCAAAAGGCGCAGACTCAGTTCGCACGGGCTCAGGCTCTCTTGGTGGCTCCGTAATGTTTGAAACAAAAGACGCAAGGGATCTTTTGCTAGATAAGGACTATTTTTACGGCTACAAGGGCGGCTACAACACCGCCGATAATCAAACCATGCACTCGCACACCCTAGCCGGTAGGTTTAAGTGGTTTGACATCCTAGCCGTACAAACCAAGCGCAGACATCACGAGACGGAAAACTACGGCTACAAAGACTATGACGACAGCGTACTGGGTAGAACCAGAGAAAAGGCCGACCCGTACTACATCAAAAAAACGAGCAGCCTCATTAAGCTAGGTTTCCAGCCTCACGAGGAGCATAGATTTACCTTTATGTCAGATACCTACAAAAACCGATCTCAAGGCAAAGACCTATCATACACACTTACGCTTTCTAGCAACAGGGACGAGATCATAGATACCGGTCTAAGATACAACGACGATATGATGGATAGGAAAAATCGCGCTTTTGCCTATGAAAATTTTAGCGAAACTCCGTTGTGGGATACGATGAAATTTACATACTCCAACCAAAAAATCAAATCCCGCGCCAGAACCGAGGAACACTGCCAAGCAGGAGAAAACTGCGCTGAAATTTCAAATCCTATCGGACTTCAGGTTAAAAATAACAAGGTTGTCGATAAGTACGGCGGCGAAGTAACCTTGCAAAGAACCCAAGAAGTAGATCCGCAGTACGGCGGACTAACGTGGGTAAACAGACTCGTAGATAGCCAAGGAGCCGTCCATGATCAGAATAAATTTAGCATCAATCAAAACGTAAGCAACACTTGGCTTGACTGCTCGGTATTTGACTGCTCTCAGCCAAATATCGACGTGCTAAAATACGACTATGCCACCGAGCAATACATAAAATCAACCGTCCCGCTAGATAAAAGCTACACCGACGCGAGCACGGGCAAGACCTTTAAACAAAGCTCGCAGAGCGGATATCTAATCACTCCGTACGGCAAAGGCTACATAAGCCGCGACTGGAAAGAGCGCGATCTAGATACCAATACTAAGCAATTTAATCTAGACTTTAATAAATACGCCAAAACGGGCGACGTAGAGCACGATATCGCATACGGACTAAGCTTTGCTAAAACCGAAAAATCCATGACAAACAAGCAAGGCTACGACACTACAAACAATCAGTGGTGGGCGCCTAAGACTCTAGGTACGGATTTTACCGGTACGCCGTATACGTGCGAAAACGCGCCGCTAACGCTACTTTACGCGCTTTGCCCTAGAACCGAGCCTCTCACGTCTTTTCTCATCCCGGTTAAAACAAAAGAAGGCGCACTATACCTCAACGACGATATGCGAGTAAACGACTGGTTGGGGATAAATTTAGGCTATCGCTACGACAAGATAAAATATAAACCAAACTACGTCCCGGGCTCTACGCCTAAAATCCCGGACGATATGGTGCTAGGTCTTTTCGTACCGTATAATCCTAGCCCAGAGCCAAAATGGTGGGACTATGCAGATAGAGACGAGTGGAAAATAGCCCACGACGCATGGAAGCAAGAAGCGCCTAATAACGCGCTGGCAAACATAAAATACATCGCTAGGGATAAAAAATTTACGAATAGCTCTTATGCCATCGGAGCCGATATCGATCCGCTGGATTACTTTAGGATACAGCTAAAATACTCCAAAGGCTTTAGAGCGCCGACTTCGGACGAGCTATATTTGGCGTTTAAGCATCCTGATTTTACCATCCAGCCAAATCCGGATCTAAAACCAGAAATAGCTAAGACAAAAGAGCTTGCATTGACGCTACACGAGGACAAGAGCTTTATAACAACTAGCTTTTTTGAGACCAAATACGATAACTTTATCGATCTAATCTCGCTAGGTACTAAAAGCTATGCCACGGGAGGCGGCGGCAACACCATACCTTTTGCGCTATACGGCAACGTAAACCGTAGCAAAGCTACCGTACGCGGCTTTGAGATAAACTCTATGTTACATTTCGGTCAAATTTCAGACTCGCTAAAGGGCTTTCACGCTAGCTACAAGCTAACGATGCAAAAAGGCAGGGTACAAACCGATAACGACGGCAAAGTACCGATGAACGCTATACAGCCGACCACTGCGATCTATGGTCTAGGCTACGCAAGCCCGGCGGATAAATTCGGCGCCGATATCTATGTAACTAACGTCGCATCTAAAAAAGCAAAAGACACCTATAATATGTTCTGGCGCCTAGACACCGACCCGTATGGCAATCCGTATAATACAAACAGCCACTCTAAATGGCGAAGCAATGCCTACACCCTAGTAGATGTCGTAACTTACGTGCGCCCGATTAAAAATTTGACGTTTAGACTGGGCGTTTACAACCTAACCAACGAAAAATACATCACTTGGGACGCTGCACGCTCCATCAGGCCGTTTGGCACCATGAACATGATCGATAGAACCACTGGTTTAGGTATAAATCGCTTCTACTCTGCGGGCAGAAATTTCAGACTAAACTGGGAATTTACGTTCTAAACCGCATTTTATTCAGACGGGCTCTTGCCCGTCTCTTGCTTTTATTCTTATATACTTTCCATTTTTAAAGATATTAAATTTACCGTCAAATTTGACCGTAAATTTGGAAGTTATAAAATCGCCAAAACAACATCATCTCCAGGTTCGGCAAGGATATTTTGCGCCAAATTTTCGCAAGAGTATTTAAATTTACGCGCCGAAAAAGGCTAAATTTAATCAAAATTTGGCGCGTACGCTAAAGCAGATTAAAAATTAAAACTAGTCTTAATCTTTAAAAATTTATGCAGCGCTTCCTCGTTTTCTTTTAGTGCGGCGGCATAGACCGAGCGAGTGAGCTTAAATTTAGCGATATTTATCTCAAACAACCTGCCGTTTTTTAGCTCGTTTTCGATCAAAAATCTCGGCAAAAACGCCACGTACGTATCGGCATGGTTTGACGCCAACGCGCGGCAGACCATTATTGAACCATCTAGCGAATACGCCACGTCAAGCGCATGCGCGTCCACGCCGTGCTTATGCAAGATATCATCCAGATAAGTTCGCGTCCTATCTTTGATAAATTTAAACTTGATAAGTTCCTCAGGCTTCACGCTCTCGGCGATTTTTTTATTTGAAACCAAAATCAGCTCGTAGTCAAATAGCTTTTTAACGAGCAAGCTGCTATCAAGCGACTGCTCCAGGATGATGGCGATGTTGCTGCGGCGGTCTTTTAGGTAGTTTATGAGCTCGTTTTGCTCCTTTATCCTGATATCTAGCTCGCTGCCTACGCTTTGCGAGATTTTATCCAGCAGTATCGAGATGACCGCCTCGGCGATGAGCTGGGTGGTTGCGATGACTAGCGGTACCTTGTCCGTTTTTATGCGCGCTAGCTCGTCTTTAAAGCGAAACATAGCGCTTTCAAACTGAGTACAGAGTTTATAAAATTTCTCGCCCTCGTGAGTTAGGACGATACCGTTTTTCTTACGCATTATTAGCGTTGTTTGCAGCATCTCCTCGAGCTTTTTCATCTGCAAAGTAACTGCGGGCTGCGAGATACCTAGAGCCCTTGAGGCTTTTGAGAAGCTTCTTTCTTTCACTATCTCCATAAAGGTATAAAATTTACTAAAATCATTGATCATGTCGGACTCCTTATTATTATATCAGCTTATAAAATCATATTTTTAATATTGTATTGATTTATATCTGAAAACGCTCTTAATCAGACCCAAATTTAAATCAGCGGCGATTTTTAAGCTTATTTTGTTAGAATTTAATCATTTTAATAAATAAAGCAGGAATTTTAATGCCCGATTTACTAGACGAACTGAACGAAAGCCAGCGCGAGGCAGCCTCGCACACCGACGGAGCGATGCTGATTTTAGCCGGGGCCGGTAGCGGAAAAACCAAAACCATCACCACTCGCCTAGCTTATCTCATAAGCGAGCTAGGCATCCCGCCGTCAAATACCCTAACGCTAACCTTCACCAACAAAGCCGCAAGCGAAATGCGAACCCGCGCGCTAAAAATGCTGGGCGACGCAGGTAAAAATTTCACTCCGCTGCTTTGCACTTTTCACAAATTCGGGCTTTTGTTTTTGAAATTTTATATCGACCGACTAAAGCGCAAAAACAACTTCGTCATCATCGATACCGACGATAAAAAACGCATTTTAAAAGGCTTTGAGGGCAACATCCCGACCTCGGTGCTAGCTAGCGAGATCTCAAATTTTAAAAACTCGCTTCTAAGCGTAGAAGAGGTGTTAAATCATGGTGGCATGTTTGCAAACGGACACAATTTCAAAGACGGCTACCACGCAAAGCTGGCAAATATCTACAAACTCTACGAGGAGTATCTGGCAGCCAATAATCTCGTGGATTTTGACGATCTGCTCTGCCTTAGCTATAAAATTTTAGACGAGGACGAAGCACTAGCTCGCGAAATCTCGCAGCGATACTCCTACGTGATGGTGGACGAGTATCAAGACACCAACGACTTGCAGTACAAGCTCCTGCGCAAGCTCTGTCTAACGCACGAAAATATCGCGGTCGTGGGCGACGACGACCAGAGTATCTACGGCTGGCGCGGCGCAAGAATCGAAAATATATTAAATTTTAAAGATCAGTTTAAAGACGCCAAAGTCATAAGACTAGAGCAAAACTACCGCTCGACGAGTCAAATTTTACGCGCGGCAAACGAGCTCATCGATCACAATAGAAACCGCCTCGGCAAAGAACTAAAAAGCACCAAAGGAGGCGGCGAGGACGTGGCGCTAATGGAATCAGACGACGAAACGATGGAGAGCCTAAAGGTAGCCAAACGTATCAAAAAGCTGCTTGATAGCGGCGCGCAGGCTAGCGATATCGCGATCTTGTACCGCATAAACGCCCTTTCCCGCTCGCTCGAAGAAGGCCTAACCAAGGAAAAAATCCCGTATAAGATGGTCGGCGGAGTTAAATTCTACGAGCGCGCCGAGGTCAAAGACGTCATCAGCTACCTAAGGCTAGTCGCAAACGAAAACGACGACTTCTCGCTAAAGCGCGTCATCAACCGCCCAAAGCGCGGCCTAGGTAAAGTAAGCCTCGCAAAGATCGAAAAAATCGCCTTCGAGCATAAGCTTTCGCTATTTGAAGCGATATCTAGCCTGGACGAAAACGACAAAGATCTAAGCAAAAAAATCGTCTCGAGCCTCGGCGAATTTGCGTCAAATTTAAGAGAGCTAAAAGAGTGCGACTCGCCGTACGAGCTAGTGGATAAACTAGAAGCGAAATTCGGCATCAAAAAATACTACGAGAGCTTGCCCGACGGCGCCGAGCGCGTGGCAAACATCGACGAGTTTTACGCTACGATCAAAGATCAAATCAAGCAAAATCCAAGCTTTTCTATCGAGGAGTTTTTAAACGAGATCGCGCTACAAAGCGAGCAGGATAATATCGGCGGCGAGGCGATCTCGATCATGAGTATCCACGCTAGCAAGGGGCTTGAGTTCGAGCACCTTTTCGTGATCGGGCTTGAGGAGGGATTTTTCCCGCTTCTTGGCGACGGTAGCGACATCGAGGAGGAGCGACGACTAGCCTACGTCGCCATCACACGCGCAAAAAAAACCCTGACGCTAAGCTTTGTAAATTCGCGCTTTTACAAAGGCCAGCGAACGAGGCTGGAAAAGAGCAGATTTTTAAGCGAAGCAGGCGTTTGCAGCGGTAGCCTCATCATCCAGACGCAAACGCAGACCGCAGGCGAATACAAAAAAGGCGACCTCGTCAAGCATAAAATTTTTGGCATCGGGCGCGTAACGGCGGTAACGAAGATCAAAAAAGAGCTAAAACTAACGATAAATTTCGGTGGAATCAGCCGCGAGATAATGTCTAGCTTCGTCGAAAAAGCGGTGTGAAATGGACAAATTTGAGGCTAGTCGTGCCAAATGCGGCGTTAAATTTGATCAAATTTATGCGCTCAAATTTGACGCTCGAGGCTCAAATTTAAAAAACAACGCAAATTTGACGCAGCCTCCAAAAGGCAAATTTAAATGAACGCGCTTTTTGTCGCAAATAAGCCCGTAGGCATCAGCTCAAATCATTTTTTAAGCAGGCTAAAGCGCAAATACGGCGTCAAAAAAGCGGGCTTTTCCGGCACGCTTGATCCTTTTGCTAGCGGCTGTCTCATCGTGGCTCTAGGAAATCACACTCGGCTTTTTAACTACATAGACAAAACGCCCAAAATCTATGAAGCGACCATGTGGCTGGGTGCGACGAGCACTAGCCTAGATAACGAAAATATCGAAGAAATAAAGCTTTGCCCGCCGTTAAATTTAGCGGACATAAAGGCGGCGCTAGGCGAGCTAAAAGGCGAGATCGCCTATGTGCCGCCTAAATTTAGCGCCAAGCACGTGGACGGCAAGCGCGCCTATGAGCTAGCAAGAGCGGGCGAGGAGTTTGAGCTAAAAAGCCAAACGATGAACGTTTTTGACGTAAATTTGACTGCGTATATGCATCCTTTTTTGAGCTTTCGCATTAGCGTTAGCGAGGGCTCGTACGTGCGCTCGTACGCTCAAATTTTAGCCGAAAAGCTTGGCGTAAAAGCAACTCTAAGCGCGCTAAAACGCGTGAGCGAGGGTAAATTTGTTTACGAAAACGAGAGGTTTTTAGATCCGCTTGATTATATCTTGCTACCGCGAAACGAATATCTTGGCGACCCAGCAGACGTAATACTGGGCAAAAAACTGAGCGTAGAAAAGCTAAAATTTGGCGCCGAGGGACTATATTTAATAAACTTTGATGAATTTTTTAGTATCATTGAAATCAAAGACGAAACCGTAACATATAAACTAAATAAGGTCGAAAAATGCTAATACTCGCAAGAAAAGAAGACGAAAGCATAATGCTGGGAAACGATATCAAAATCACGGTCGTAGGCATCTCAAAAGGCGGCGTAAAAATCGGCATCGACGCGCCTAAAAATATGATGATCCTGCGCTCGGAGCTAGTAGAAGACGTAGCGGCGGAAAACAAACAGGCCCTAAACGGCGCGGGCGAAGCGAGCCTAAAAGAACTCAGCGATAAAATCGTAAAATAATGAAAAGCTACGCGAAAATCAACTCCTTTTTAAAGATCGTCGGTACTCGCGGCAACTACCACGAGATCGTCTCTCGCTTTGTTTTGCGGTGCGAGATTTACGACGAAATTTTCTTTGAAAAATCCAGCGGTTTTGCGCTTGAGTGCGATAACGAAAATATCGAAAATAATATCGTTTTAAAGGCCAAATTTGAGCTGGAAAAAGCGGGCTTTAAAGATGAGCTGGACGAGTTTTTCGCCTCGCATAAAATCGTGATAAAAAAGCAAATCCCTTTAGGCGCGGGTCTAGGCGGAGGCAGCTCAAACGCGGCTACGTTTTTAAAGATGGCGAACGAGGAGTTAAATTTAAAACTAACGCGCGAAAATTTGATGAAAATAGGCGCAAATATCGGCGCGGACGTGGCGTTTTTCGCTAGCGATTTCAATGCGGCAAACGTTAGCGGTATCGGCGAGACAATAAGCGATTTTGACGACGAAGTGCCGGAGATTAAAATTTTAACGCCGAGCGTCTTTTGCTCGACGCCTGCGGTTTACGGCGAATTTAGGGCAAATTTTATGGATAGTATCGACGTAAATCTAGCGGCAAAAATGCGCGAGATGACGACGGCGCAGCTGCTGGAGCGATACGAAAATCGCAAGCTAAACGATCTTTTTGCGCCGTGTTTTAAAATTTATCCGCAGATGGATAAATTTAAAGGTTTTTTCCTAAGCGGCAGCGGCGCAAGCGTGTTTTTCTTAAAATAAAAAGGTAAAAAATGGGTAAGGATTTAGCCAAAAATAAAAAGGCGCTGTTTGACTTTAGCATCATCGAAACCTTTGAGGCGGGTATCGTGTTAAAGGGCAGCGAGGTAAAGGCTCTGCGGGCGGGCCGCGCAAACCTAAAAGATAGCTTCGCGCGCGTGATAAAGGGCGAGCTGTTTTTGCTAAACGCGCACATCAGCCACCTAAACACGACGCACTCGGCGTTTCGCCCGGATGAAAGAGCTCCTAGAAAGCTACTGATGCACCGCAAGCAGATAGATAAAATTTTCGGTCAAGTCACGCAAGATGGCCTCACGCTAGTCGTTTTAGCGCTCTATCTAAACGATAAAAACATCGTAAAGGCACGGGTCGCGCTGGCAAAAGGTAAAAATTTGCACGATAAGCGCGAGACGATAAAACGCAAAGAAGCCGACAAAGAAGCGCGTGCGGCGATGAAAAAATACGTTTAAGGAAAAACCGATGCCCTACGTAAATATAAAAATCACAAAAGAAAAAGAAGCCGTAAGCGCCGAGCAAAAGCGTGCGCTCATAGCCGGCGTAACGAAGCTGCTCGGCGATACGCTAAAGCGCGACGCGAGCAGAACCGTCGTCGTGATAGAAGAAGTTAGCACCGACGACTACGGCTTTGGCGGCGAAAGTATAACCCAACTAAGATCAAAACAAGGAAAATAATATGAAAAAAAACATAAAGGCGATTTTGGCGGCTTTGGCCTGTGTGGTATTTCTAGCAGGCTGCGGCGAGGACGAGACGGCGAAGGCTCCCGTAAAGATAGAGGGCTATAAAACGGGCGAGGAGATCGCGCTAAAGAGCGTGTTTGGCAAAGACCTCACGCTAAAGCGCGTCGATGGCGGCTTTGTTATCAAGGGCGATGAGGATAAAATTTTGATGTTTGATATATTCGGCACGTTTTGTCCGCCGTGTCAAAAAGAAGCTCCCGATCTCACCAAATTTCAGATCGACAATCTAAACGACTTTACGATAGTCGCTCTTACGCACTTTGAAAACGTCACGAACGAGTACGTCGTGGAAAATTTCGCACAAAAATATAACGCCTTTTACTTTATTTCAAACGACGCTAAAACCAACGACAGGCTTGCCGCGCAAATTTTAGAGGATATAAAATACGAGCGGCTTGAGAGCGTGCCGATAAAAATGGTACTAAAAGGCGGCGTATATCAGGAGCTAACCGACGTAGATAGCGGAAAATTCGGCGTGAAATACTACCTAGGCGGCATCCATCTAGACGCGATGACGAAAGATTACGAGAGAATAAAAAATGCCCGATAAAACCGCCACCGAGCGGGAGCACGGCATAGACGTAAAGGAAAAACCGGAATTTCCGCGCAAATTTAAGGTTATTTTGTTAAACGACGACGTTACGAGTATGGATTTTGTCGTGAGCGTGCTAGTAGAGATTTTTAATCGCGATATGCAAAGCGCGGTAGCCGTGATGCTAAAAATCCATAACGAAGGCAGCGGAGTGGCGGGCATCTACAACAAAGAGATTGCCCAAACCAAACAAAACCAAACGCTAAAAGCCGCAGCCGCGGCGGGCTACCCGCTAAAGGCCGTCGTCGAGGAAGAATAGCCCGCAAAACGGGCGCGCAAAAAGCGCAAAGAGGAGGAAATGATGTTTGACTCGGATTTAAGCTATCTTTTGGAAAAGGCCGGGCAGTTTGCCTACTCGAATTTTCACGAGTATCTAACCAGCGAGCACGTGCTTTTCGTGCTGGTAAATTTAAACGAAGAGACTAGAGATATCCTAGCAGAGGCCGGACTCACCGACGTCGAGGGGCTAAAAAGCGATCTAAAAAACTATCTACTGCAAACCAACGAGCAGGTGCCGCACCACAAACAGCCGCGCATGACGGTGCTTTTGGAGCAAATTTTTAAAGAGCTAAACACCGAGCTAAAAGATAAAAACGTCGGTATCAGAGATTTGCTCTTTAAAATCGCGGCCAGAGGCGACACGTACGGAGCTAAAATTTTAGAATTTTACGACGTCGATCCGCAAAAGATCAAGCAAGCAACAAAAGACGATAAGCAGACTCGCGCTAAAAACTTCCAAAACCTCGCCAAATACTCGTCGAATTTAACCAAACTAGCCGCCGAGGGCAAGATCGATCCGATCATCGGGCGAGAAAACGAGCTAGCAAGGCTAATGCAAACGCTAAGCCGCCGCAAGAAAAATAATCCAATCCTAGTAGGCGAAGCGGGCGTTGGCAAAACAGCCGTAGTCGAGGGACTCGCGCTAAAAATCGCAAGCGGCGAAGTGCCGCAACGGCTAAAACAGGCGCAAATTTTCGCACTAGACATCGGCGCGATGATAGCTGGCACAAAATACCGCGGCGACTTTGAAAAACGTCTAAAAGACGTGATGGACGAGGTGGCCGAGCAGGAGGACGCGATAGTTTTTATCGATGAGATCCACACTATCGTAGGCGCGGGAGCTACAAACGGCGGCGGACTTGATATGTCAAATTTACTAAAACCGGCTCTCGCAAACGGCTCGCTGCGCTGCATCGGAGCGACGACGTACGCGGAGTATCGCAGCTTTTTTGAAAAGGAAAAAGCCCTCTCGCGCCGATTTGCCAAAATCGACGTCGTAGAGCCGAGCGCGGACGAGAGTGTCGAGATACTAAAAGGGCTTCGCGCCAAATACGAGAGCTTTCACGGCGTCAAATTTAGCGACGAAATTTTAGCTAAAAGCGCGGAGCTAGCCAAAAAATACCTAAACGATCGATTTTTACCCGATAGTGCCATCGATCTCATCGACGAGGTCGGCGCGGCTTTAGCCCTACACAACAGAAGCAAAACTGTGAAAATGTCCGATCTAAGCGCGGTTTTAAGCAAGATGGCAAATATCCCTGATACCAATCTAAAATCGGACGCCGCGGCAAATTTGAAAAACCTAGCCCAAAGGCTAAAGTCTGAAATATTTGGCCAAGACGAAGCTGTAGATACGCTAGTAGCGGCGATCAAGCGCTCGTATGCGGGGCTAAAACAGCCAAACGCGCCCGTGGGGGTATTTTTATTTACGGGATCTAGCGGCGTGGGCAAAAGCGAGCTAAGTGCGGCTCTAGCGCGAAATTTGGGCGTACATTTCGAGCGGTTTGACATGAGCGAATACATGGAAAAACATAGCGTATCGCGTCTCATCGGCGCGCCTCCGGGATATGTCGGGTTTGAAGAGGGCGGCATACTCACAAATGCCGTTAAAAAGTACCCTTATAGCGTGATTTTGTTTGACGAGATCGAAAAGGCCAGCGACGAGATGATAAACGTCTTTTTGCAAATTTTCGATGGCGCTAGCCTCACCGATAACACGGGCGCAAAGAGCGATTTTCGTAACGCCGTCATCATAATGAGCTCAAATTTGGGCTCAAAAGAGGCTCCGACGCTAGGCTTTAGCAAAGACGAAAGCGGTAAAGCAGACTCCGCGGTAAAGGGATTTTTCAGTCCCGAGTTTCGCAACCGCATCGATAAAATCGTGCATTTTAACGACCTTAGCGAGGACGCGCTAAGCCTCATCGCGCAAAAAATCATTAACGAGATAAACTCAAGCCTCGCCGAAAAAAAAGTCGTCCTAAAAGCCTCCGCCGAAGCCAAAAAATACCTCTGGCAAAAGGGCTATAGTAAAGAATTCGGCGCCAGAAATCTAAAACGCCTGGTCCAAGACGAGATCTCAACCAAGCTTAGCGACGAGATACTTTTCGGCGCCCTAAAAAACGGCGGCGTCGCAAATATCGCGCTAAAAAACGGCAAGCTGGCGTTTAAATTTGAATCCATAAAATAATCGGACGCGGGGTCAAATTTGGAAAAAATCTATAGCTTTCCCGACCCCGCAAACGCCCCTGCAAACTCGCCTTTGGCCGTCGGCGGCGATCTAAGCGCCGAGGCCCTTTTGCAAGCTTACGACAAAGGCATTTTCCCGTGGTTTTTGCCCGGCGAGCCCATATACTGGTGGTCGCCAGATCCGCGCGCTGTGCTAGTTCCAAGCGAAGTAAGGGTGCAAAAAAGCATAAAATCCGCGCTTAAAAAATTTGAAGTGCGGTTTGACTACGACTTTGAAAATTTTCTAAAAATCTGCAAAAGCGAGCGCGAAAAACGCGAACCCACGTGGCTAAGCAAAGATATCGTGCGCGCATACGTAAATTTGCATCGTCTAGGCATCTCGCACAGCGTGGAAGTATACGAGGATGGCGAGCTAGCGGGCGGACTTTACGGACAAATTTTCGGTAAGGTCTTTTGCGGCGAAAGTATGATCAGCCTAAAAACGGGCGCGTCAAAGGTTGCTCTCATCGCGCTTTGCCGCGCTTTAGAGCCGTTTAGTTTTCTCATCGACTGTCAGGTTATGAACGAACATCTAAAATTTATGGGCGCAAAAGCGATGAGACGAAGCGAGTTTTTAGCCAAATTTAACGAACTAAAAAAGCAGCCTAGCGGG
Source organism: uncultured Campylobacter sp. (assembly GCF_938039205.1). GTDB lineage: Bacteria > Campylobacterota > Campylobacteria > Campylobacterales > Campylobacteraceae > Campylobacter_A. The sequence continues at coordinate 4,445 of NZ_CALHVM010000047.1, read as the reverse complement.
TTTAGCAAATTTAAAAATTTACTCTAAATTTGGAACGTCTTTTGCTTATTATCTCGTAAAATTTAGAGAAAAAGGCAAGAAAATGTTCGCAGGTATCCAAACCTCAAAATCAAAACCGCTCGTAGAAAGCGCGCTGGCAAGCAGAAATTTACGCCAGCAAATGATTTCTAGCAACATAGCAAACATCGACACGCCTTTTTACAAAGCCCGCGATATCGCGTTTGAAGCGGCTTTATCGCAAACGGCGCAAGAAATCTACGGCAAAGACGAAAATAAAATTTTAAAACTCGCCCAAACGGACGACGCGCACTTTCCTCGCGTGGATTTTCCGGCGTCAAACGGGGCGACGATATTTTTACGCGATGGGCACATGGCGCGAAACGACGCAAACACCGTCGACCTGGACGTGGAAACGACGGAGCTAAGCAAAAACGCGATAATGGTAACAGCGCTTGATCGCGCCATGAGACAAAGCGGTCAGATATTTAAAAACGTTATCGACGCTAGCAGCAAAATTTAAGGATAGATTATGAGTAATTATTTAAGCGACTTTGACATCAGCGGATACGGACTAAGCGCCCAGCGCTTTAGGATGAACGTCATTAGCTCCAATATCGCCAACGCAAACACAGTGCGAACGGCGGAAGGCGGCCCATATAGACGCCGCGAGGTGATATTTAAGGCGGTTGATTTTGACAGCGTGCTAAACGACGAAGTGGCGAAAAAACATAACTTGCTCGAATACGAGAACCCGCTAGACGATAAATTCTATACAAAAGACGCAAAACCTGCTATAATGAGCGTCGTAGTTGACAAGATAGTGCGCGACGATAAGGATTTTAAGCTAAAATACGATCCATCTCACCCAGACGCCGACGCGAGGGGCTACGTAGCGTACCCGAATATCAATCCCGTCATCGAAATGGCGGATTTGATCGAGGCCACGCGCGCCTATCAGGCAAACGTTTCGGCATTTCAGTCGGCTAAAACGATCGCTCAAAGCGCGTTAGAATTATTACAAGGTTAAATTTTATGACAAATATAGATAAAATCGGCTCGGTCGCTTCGCCGTTTGAAAAAAAAGAAGTAAAGACTCTGCAAAATCAAAAAGGCGAGTTAAATTTCGGCGACATGCTAGATAGCTCGCTAAAAGAGCTAAACGAGATACAAATCAACGCAGACAAAGCCATCGCCGATCTAGCTACTGGCGAGGTAAAAGATCTGCATCAAGCCGCTATCGCTATCGGCAAGGCCGACACGTCGATGAAACTCATGCTAGAGATCCGAAATAAGGCCCTAAGCGCATACAAAGAAATCTCAAGAACGCAAATTTAAGCCTTGAATCAGCGAAAATCAAAAACAATCGCTTTATTTGCGTTTATTCTGTTTTTTATCTGCATATTTTTGGCAGTTATCTTTTACCGAGCAAATATCGAAAGACGACTGCCAAAACTAGAAACTAGCGACATAAACACGGCCCTACGCGGCAACATAATAACAAAAGACGGCTTTAGCATCACAGGTAGCCAAAAGCTCTACAAAGTGATGGTAGATACTAGAAACATCGACCCCGATAAAAAAGATCTATTTATCAAACTTTACTGTATATATAGCGGCGACGATATCAAGCGCGTAACTAAAATCATCAACAGCCAAAAAGGCGCCGTTACGCTATCCTATAAGATCGACGCCAAGGGCGCGGCGTATCTACAGGAGCTATCAAAAAAGCTGTATAGAAAAAAAATTTTTATCCCCTACGAAGACCCAAATACCGGTGCTGCAATACTGCGTAATATGAGCATAGTAGAAAGCGGCGAAAGCAGGCAATACGTCGCCGCCGACGCGCTCACTCCGATGCTAGGCTACGTAAAAAAGGTCGAAAAAGACGGTATCACTAAAACCGAGGGCGTAAAAGGCGTAGAAAAAGCCTACGAATACTACATCTCCTCGATCCAAGACGCAAAACTGCTAGGCCCAAAAGATATCGGAAACAACATCATTCTTACGAGCGATTCAAATTTGGCTAACCGCGTGGACGGATACGATATCATCTTAAACGCCTCGCTTAAACTGCAAACCAGACTAGAGCAGATCATCGACGAAAAGAAAGAATTTCTAAACGCAAAAGAGATAATCGTAGGCATAATGGACTCAAAAACAGGCGGCCTACTAGCGCTTGCCAGCACCTCTAGATATAGCCCCTCAAACATCAGAAAACAAGACTACAAGTCACTAAACTCCTCAGCAACCGAGTATGCATACGAGGTCGGTTCGGTATTTAAACCGTTTATTTTCGCCCTTCTTTTAGCAAACGACAAAATCAATCCGCTCGAGCGGATAAACACCTACAACGGCGTCTACCAGCTGGGCAAACGCACAATAAAAGACACGCACCCAGAGCCATTTCTCACGGCTGAGGATATCATTGTATACAGCTCAAATATCGGCATGATACAAATCGCCCAGCGCCTAGACGGTTCTCAAATTTACTCAGGGCTTTTAAATTTCGGCTTCACACAAAAAACCGGCATCGATATGCCATACGAGCAGGTCGGAAATATGCCGCCCGTAGCCAAGCTAAATTCGCAAATTTACAAAGCTACGATCAGCTACGGATACGGTTTGCAAGCGACTTTTATCCAGCTTTTAAAGGCGTATAACGTATTTAATAACAAAGGCGTAATGGTGACGCCAAAGGTCGTGGACTCGCTCTATAAAGACGGCAAATTTTTCGTCGTAAACGACCCAAAACCGGTCGAAGCCATAAGTCAAGAAGCGGCCGAAAGGATGAAGCGCATCCTGATAAAAACCGTCGAGATCGGCACCGGCAAAAGAGCGAAGGTAGAAGGCCTAGAAATCGGCGGCAAAACAGGTACCGCACACATCGCCACGACCGGTGGCTACGCAAATACCTATAACGGCTCGTTTTTCGGATTCGTCAACGACTCACAGGGCAATAGCTATACGATAGGTGTTTTAGCCAGAGAGCCAAAGAAACCGTATTATTATTTCGGCGCACAGAGCGCGCTACCGACGTTTAGAGCGGCCGTAGAGCTGATGGTCGAAGAGGGATTTTTAAAACCCGATGAAAATTTGACCGCGCCGGAACAAGCTGCGCCGCCAACCGAAAATACAGAGAAAAAAACCACAAACTCAAATTCTAAAAGCAAGCAAAAAAAGAATTAACTCTCAATCACCCATATACAATATTAAATTAGACTTAACGGAACTTAATTTAAATATAAGAAGTATTAAGTTGCCATGAAAAACATGAGAACCAAGTGTATAATCCATTCAAGAATTTCTAAGCTAAATTTTAGAGAAATTTTATAACATTTTTTATCTGACATAGAAGCTGTAAAAATAGCGGAATTTACTAAATAATCAATCTTGCGCTTGCGCTTCTCTTTATAGCTAGCTTGTAGCTTTACTCTCTATTCTGATTGCTGGAAGGCTTATGATGGCTTGGTTGATTATGGAGCTAAGCTCATTATAGAGTAAAGCATTAAAAGAATGAATTCGCTAATGGCAAAAATCATATAAACAGTATGGAAAACTATTTAGATACGACTTCGTCTTGCTACTGTAAGCAGACGGGGATATGATAAACATAGATTATCTTAAAGGTATTAAAAAAGAGAATTTCTTACTTCATCTAAAGGAATGTGTTCTGCTTGCAGCCAAGAGCATAGCGAAGTAAAGATACAAAAACTTTCTATCATATTTTACTAAAGATGATAAGAGATCTTGTAGGTAGCAAGACGTAGTCGCATCTAAAAATCCACTTAAGTTCCGTTGAGCCAACCAAAAACAAATTTGTAAAAAAATACAACAGATTACAAGGTAACCAAACCAAAGAATAAAGAATGTAAAATAAGGGATAAAAAGTATAAAGGAATAAAAACAAAGCCCGCAACGACCTACTTTCCCGACATCCCAGTAAGGGAGAGTATCATCAGCCAGGACGAGCTTAGCTTCTTGGTTCGAGATGGAGCAAGGCGTTTCCTCGTCTGTATAGTCACGGGCAGTGTTAAAGAAATAAACTATATTAATTTACTTCTTTAACACTGCTATTTAATTGTTAAAAGTAAAATCTCATTTTAACTAAAACAAGAACTTGATAAGGTTATAGATTAGATATTTTATTTCGGATTTTCGAAGTAAAATTACCCTTAACAAGGAAGTGATGCTTATTAAAAGATAAGCAGACGAGCTATTAGTACTGGTCAGCTAAAGGACTTTCATCCATTACACACCCAGCCTATCAAACTTATAGTCTATAAGAGCTCTTAAAAGAAGATTCATCTTGGAGTTGGCTTCCTGCTTAGATGCTTTCAGCGGTTATCACATCCCGACATAGCTACCCAGCGCTACCCTTGGCAGGATAACTGGTACACCAGTGGTCGGTTCAACCCGGTCCTCTCGTACTAGGGTCAACTCTCCTC